>NZ_CP009961.1:600000-1200000 GCF_000993805.1 Thermofilum uzonense | reverse complement strand
AGGGGGCCCCGACCATTACGACAGCGTCTGCCGGCAGGTCTACCCCCTCGCTGAAACGCCCGAAGACATTAAACATTGCCAGGCCGCGCCAGTCGTCCGGGGGCTTTTCGTCGAGAAAGTCTATTACGCTCACCAGTTTGACTATGATCCTGTCAGTCGCGAATGCCAGGATGCGTTTATGCCTCTTTTTCAGGCTTGAAAGCAGCTTCATGTACCCCCATATCGTCTCCTCCCCGTACCTAGTGGTCACGTCGCCGACCACGAGGGCCTTCCTCGGCTCTGAAGGCACCCGGATAACGGCGGCTTGAAAGAGGTCTTCGATGGGTTTAGGAATAGTAGCGCTAAGGTAGATGCGGGGGCCGATGCTGGGCCTCCAGGGAGGCAGGGCGACCATGACTTTACCCTCTTCCCTGTAGACGATTCCCCTAGAAGCGGCTTTGAGAAACCTTACCAGGGGTAGTAGTCTCCGGGCCATGAATGACCCCTTCGCGAATTCTTCCCTGTAAACGATGAGCGTCTCTTCTATGACATCCAAGTCTATTGAGGCTACCCCCTTATTGATAATCCCTCTTATCTTCTCCCCCAGTTCCGGGTTCAGTGCGTCTAGGGCGTCTAGGGCCTCTCCTAAACCCTTTATCTCAACAATGTTGGGCTTCAAGAGGTTATGTGCCTCGTCCACAACTACTGCTCTGTAGCTTCCAACTACTCTCCGCCTATAGTTCTGAACCACTACGTCGGCGGCGGCGATGTAGAAGTCTTGTGCATAGTACCTGCAGAGATGGGAGGGTATCTCCTCCCAACTCGTATAGAAGAGGTCTGGAACCCCCTCTTTCAAGTTTTGGAAGAAGGGGCAGCGTGACCTGTTAATCAAGCAGTATTCTTCCGGGTCGTCCGTCTTCACGCTGCAGGACCTGGCCCTCCCGGCTGCGATGAAGGGCTTCAAGTCTAGCCTTAAGGCATCCCCGCTTATCCTACTTCCGAGCTCCAGGCTCCTCACCAGCCACAAGACAGGAAGCCTCCCAGAAGATCTAAAAGCAGACAATACGGCAAGGGTTTTTCCAAACCCTGTGGGCGCTACCAGTAATGCATCACCCTCGACACCAGCTAAAGCCTCAGCAGCCTCAACCTGTCCGGGCCTAGGCTTAAGCCCGGCCTTCTCGAATACCTCTAGGACACGCAAGATTTTGCTACCTTTCGGGTGTCAATCCATATCTCTGGAATATTTCTCTCATTGTTTTTGCGGTTGAACCGATGTAGAGCTGATCTGGTAAAGCCTTCTCGAATATCTCTTTGGGAGCGGCTTGTCCGTCAGAGTATATTGGGATGAGTCTTTGACCATCGCTCAAAAGTATGTTCTCAACTCCTCTTTCCACTCCTTGCGGGGTAACCCTTTTAAAAGTTTGAACAAATACGTCGATGTATTGCAGTGCACTACTTTCATCTCCATATCCTAGCTGAGCCCTCAGAGAGTCTGAGAGAATTTTTATTGCTTTTCTGATGCTGGGCGAGTGAAAAGTTGTAATTGTTGGTAACCCGCTACGGCTAGGCTCGATAACGCTCCAGAAGTCTTCAGCCATTATTTCCCCTATTACAACCATGTCGGGTCTGTAGTAGCGCATCGCCCACCTTACCCCCTCCACGAGATTTTCGCTGACTATCCAAGAGAACCAACCCTCCCTCAATGTAAGCTCTTTATACTTCTCAATAACTGCGATGTGGAGATGTGGGTACATCTTACCAACTTCGCCCACGATGCTGTTAAGGAGAGTAGTCTTCCCAGAGCCAGGTGGACCGAGGATCACTACTACGGAGGGCCTCAATAAGAGGAGAATCATTCTGGCAGCTGTTAGAGGATCCAAGAGACTCTTTAAGGGAGGGATACTTGAAAGCTTTGTTGCAACGATTTGTGTTTGTCCACCGCTTGTTAACTGTACAGACACTCTCCACTCGTCCACGTCTACGACGCCTCTAGGCCTTCTCATATCTACCTTTAAACCAGTCGAGGCTATTATCGAGACTATGATATCCTCAAGTTCTTCTTTACTTGGAAGCCCCTCTATACTAATTCGTCCTAGATTCTTTATGGTCACAACAGTTCTCGACTCGAAAACCCATATCTCCTCAACTTCACGCGCCATGAAAAGAGGGGAAAGATTTTTCCAAACAGGATGCGTTTTAAGGGGAAGTATCTCCAGCTTCGAGTCATAACTGAAGAGAAATCCCGAGTGGTTCTTTAATATGATTTTAGCTCCTTCAGGTAAAAGGGTATTTACTGCGACCTTAGCAATGGTCTCATCTCCTTTTTTCTTGTTTTTTAAAAAGCTAAGCGATAGCTTCATTCCGTGATCCCGGAAAATAGTCTCAAGGCTTTGGTGATTTTCTCGCGCTCTGCCAGAAGGTTCTCTTTCTCGCGCTCTAGCTTTGCTATTTCACTGTTTATTCTGCTTAGCTCCCTGTCAATCTCGTTAAGCCTATTTGTTATCCGTGTAGAGATGTTTTCCTCAACCCCGAGGCTCCGCAAAACCGCCTCAAGATTTCTTATGCCTTTGCCGAGAGACTCACTGTTATCGCTTATGTTTTTATCCTCTATTTTTACCGGGCTTTTTTGACTCAAAGAGGGTAGCGGTAAAATAGGGGGTTCCTCGTTATCCTTAACAGAGGTAAAAGGTCTTCTAAAGCTCATTAGCCAGTCACCTTAAGTAAGGGCTTCTGGAGTCTGTAAGTCAATACCTCAAGGTCTTTTTTGACACGGTTACTGGCGTTCTTGTAGGCTTCACCAATATTTCTTGCAAATGAAAACTGCAGGGCGGCATCGAAGGGCATTGTGAACACTGTTCCAAATTCATCCCGGGCGAGATCTTTCCAGTCCCCCATGAAGAGAAAGTACTTGTTTAACAAAGGCAGGATAAGCTTCCTCCTGAAAAAATCTCGACGTTTAAGCCATGTGGATACCGCCTGGAATGATAGAAAATCCGGGTTAAACACTGTGATAATAACTTCGGCTAATCCTACCACTGGGTCGTACAAGCTTCCAGGGTATGCCGGCAAATCCAATATTATATACTCGAAGTGTTTTGAAGTCCTATCAATTAGGTATTCAAGCGACGTGGGATCAACAGGGCCCACTTCTCCACTGCATGGAACAATCATCAAGTTATCTGACAAGTTTGAAACGACTATAACATCAGACCATGTGGCTCTGCCTAGGAAAAAATCGCTTATGTATGGAGGTCCTGGGTCCTCCTCGAGGAGAAGTGTCGTACTGCTGCCTGCTTCTCCTAGATCTATAACCAGTACTTTCTCCCCGATGCGTGTCGATAGATGGTAGCTCAAGAGAGAAGCCACGACAGTCTTGCCGGTACCACCTTTATGTCCAGAAACTGTAGCTACTACTAAGGTCATGACTCCCACTAGAAAGCCTAGTATCTTTAAAAATCGATATTCGGGAGCACTTATACTATGTCTGGCTTTTAAGAGTTTATAGGAATCAACTGTTGATGTTCATAAGGAAATTAAAACTGAGATTTCTCCAAGTAGTTTACGAAGGATATCTAAAGAGGAGTCGTCCCCGTTTGAAACGAAGAGTAGACTGGAAAGAAGTAGACGATAACTTAGCGCTTATGCTTACACCTCCAGCCACCTTACTTACTGTTAGCCCAGAAGAACTACTTTCCAAGATTTTTCAACCATTTGTGGACGTGATTGCATTATTAGCTGCTATAACATTCGGGATAGGAATCATTGGCTTCATATTGCTCATACTCGATGCAGCTCTCTCCTGGGTCACCGGAGGAAGTTTCGGACGCAGTATAGCGGTTTCGAAATTCATCAGGGCTGCTGAAACACTGGCCATATTACCACTGTTGTTTTTCGTGATAATGATACTTAACTCGCTTGGAATTCCAGAAATCTCCTCAGTCGCTAAGATCATGGAAAACCTACTGCAGCGGGGATGGCGTCTAATAACAACTTCCCTAGGTGGTTGACATCATGCTTTTAGCCGACTATGCTGCAGGCCTTGCCGCCATTATATACATTCTCTCTGGTTCTGTAAAATGGATTCTTGGGAAAAGGAGAGAGGCCATCGAGAGTCTTGAAGCTGTCGTAGACATATTAATCCACCTGCTCGCATTACAAGTGATTTTTTGGATTGCAGACCTGATCGCATCATATATTCAAATTCCTCTAAGTTTTAATGCAACGGGTACAGTAAGCGAGAAGATTTCATATTCAAGCAGCGTGTTTTGGGAGGCCAGCCAAAAAGCTATCTCCACAATTATGTATGTGCAAACAGAACGTGCTCTCTTAGCTTCGGCTCCGTTAACATCACCGCTCTCAAGTGTTCTAGGAGCTGCAACAGGTTGGGCCATCTCAGAGCTCTCGATATTAGCAATTTTCTATATGCATCTAAGCTATGCAGCAAAATTCTTCTCGGTGCTTGCCCCTTACTTAGCTCTTATAGGCTCTATTCTTCTACCTGTGCCAAAGATTAGACGCGTAGGAGCATCACTTCTGGCCATATATCTTGCTACAAGCATCTCATTTATCCTCAGCGCACAAATAGTTTCAAGAGATCTTGAAAAAATCCCGGAAATTTCTCCATTAAACCCTGTAGACTGGATAAGTGTTTCCTCTAAGGTCAGCGACATTACGATCAAGTTGGGCGAAAGTGCCACACTCATAGCTTTAGCATTTAGTATTTCGATAGTAGCAGGTTATGGTTTAGCGGGGGTGTTTGACTCTATTTACGTTTCAGTGGTGAGGATCTAATTGCCTCAAGATGAGCTGGTATTTGGAGTCGGACTTGCCTCTACAAGTATTGTCGTTTTACTTTACTGGTCTCTGGGATTCAAGAAACGTGCTCTGAGAATATTCTTATCCGAGTTGATAGGATTTCTAGCATCTTTTTCTCTGCTAGTTATTTTCTATCCTGAACTGAGTAAGGTTGGAAACAGCTTATACTGGGCGGTCTCGGAGACCCTTACCCAGTTGATTTCAAGGATGAAAGAATATCACAGTAGGATAGTCTCCTTATCCTTGTCTATAGCGGTTTTTGATATAATCATTGGGATAGTCTTCGCCGGAGCAGGTGGACCCGCAACTGCAGAACTACTCTCACTATATCAGCCTTGGATGCATGTGTCTCTTAGCTTTTTAGAGACCCTCGGTAACCTTATTGGAACGACGGCATTTATCTCTCATTTATTGTTGAGGCTGACGACCCTTTTACCCTTCATCTATTCTCTACTACTAACACTTATACCTCTAATTTTCATTCCACGCCTGCGAAGACTAATACTTCCTGTATGGTTACTTTTTTTGGCAGTAAGTGTAATTCTACCATTACAGGTAAGGAATTTCCCTGAGATAAGATTAAGTGAAGTTCCTGGAATAAATCCTCCAAGTGGTCTAGGTTACCTTCACGTTCAAGTACGGGAAGCATCTGGAACTCCGATATACAGACCGCTTATTTTGTTAGGTTTACGGGACCACGAAGGAAATTTGTACGTTTCAAGAGTAAGGGAAGGGTCAATCCTGATACTTCCTGCTGGGAAATACAAGGCTCTGTGGGTTACCGAGTATTGGACAAACTTTACTCTCAATAGTTGCTGTTATCTGGAAGAGAAGGATAGAGCGTGGAGTTATTGCAGTTGTTACGTATGGCCTGCTGTCTTTAACGTCAGTAGTGGCTTAACGGTAAACTTGACTGTTTCACTCCCAGTAGACATAATTGAGACCCCACAAGGTCATACGGGTCATGTGATAGCCTTCGCAGGAGACAAACCTATTCACCCCTCTGTGAGAGGAGAGGGTTATGTGAGCTACTATCTAGGGGAAAGTAGTTTGAAAAAGGGGGTCTTCATCAGTTTTAGAGGCGGCGGATTTACCATAGAAAGATTCGAGTCAGAAGGTCTTTCATGCCTCATAAACATTTCAACTTCTAGGGCTCTACCCCCAGGACGAAGGATAGATGCCTTGTGGTATCAGCGTGCTTTACAAAGGAGTGCGGAATGGCTCAAGAGAGTAAGAGTCTTTCCAGAAATGGATGTTTTTCTTGAATCCAACGTCACAAACTTCCCTATTCCACGATTCGAGGAGCAAACAGTATATCTCTCACTAGACAAGTGCAACGAGACCAAAATCTTCCAACCCATTTTGAATATAACGATAATAGGCAGGGGAGTTTGGAACGAGTCCTTTATACCCATTTATGTCTCGCACTGGGAAATAATAAGTCAAGTGTCTGAACACTTAATTAGTGCACCTATTAATTTTCTTGGCTCATTCATCGTTCTCTATAATGCTCTCTTTGTTATTTTAATTGAAACTACTAGCATTGTAGGCTTAGGTGGCAGCTTAGAAGTAGCTTTATCCACTTTCTTCCGTCAAACTATTTCAAAGACTAAAATAGCAAATCTCTCAAGAACCATAAATGTATTTTTCTCGACGAGGTCGAAGCCTGGTGATCGGGATAAAATTTTAGTTAAAATAATTACTCCTTCGGGTGTCAGAATTACAAGCATACCAAACAAGAGTCGCCTGATCTCAGCACTTGAAAAAGTCAACGAGGCACCTGTACCCTTATTCTTAAAGGTAGTTAATGAGAGAAAGAGAAATATATTTCTCCATAACTTCTATCTTTTATCGAAGAAGAAATTCAGGATTTCCGCGAGACGATTCGATATCGCAATAAGTCATGGTGCTCAAAGAATCTTGAGCCCCCTTAAGAGAATACTAGTCTCTAGTTTAGGTTATCATGCTTTTTCACGCGGACAGCTTTACTTCAAACTCAACGATATAACATTAAGGAAGCTAAACCCAAAATTAGCTGAGCTGATGACCATAAAATACCGTGAACTAGTTACTGTTGATATCCGAAAGATTAGATCTGAGCACACTAAGGAGTTATCTGACCTTGTGGAAAATAGTACAAGTATAGAGAGCATAGATAGGATTCTTCTATTTATCTGGCTTGCAAATCCTCGCGTCTTTAAGGAATTACTTAGACTTAACAAGCTGTATGCTGAGAAAGGATACGAGGTCGAATCACTCCAGCTCCTCTATCGGTTAAAAGCTCTTGACCAGCTTAAAAACGAGAACGAGTCTATAGTGAAGATGGCTAAGAAAATGTATCTGGGTAAGGATCCGGGGCTTACTTTTGGGGCTGCAAAAAATGATCGCTGGAGAATAATATGGGAGAAATTGAGGTCGGATATTAGTGGGTAGGGCTATAATCTTTCTCATGTTCTTAATAGCTGGCTTCTTTACACGAGCATATTCCATTGAGCTATCCTTAATATTACTTGGATTATCTATCGTAGTTATCTCAAGAGAGATTTATCCGTATATAGTGCATATGATGCATGGTGGTCTTCCATTAAATCACCTGGAATGTTTAAGGAAGATTTGCTTCTCTTACTCAGGTAATAAGCCTTGCGTATATCTTGGATTCCAGGTTTTGGACTGCCGTCATGGTTGCTACGATCTTAACGAGAAGGATTTCTGGTTAAGCTCACTTTCTTTTTTCTCTACTGCTTTCACAGCAGGTGGTGAATATATATTCATCACTGTTAAAGGAGAGATGTTTATTGTCCTTAAGGTCTGTGAATACGAGGGAAAAAGGATCAAAGACGAGCTGAAAAGCATGAGGGAAGCATTTTTAAGAGGTTTTGAACTTCTAGGTTGCTCCTATCGTGTTCTGGCTGGGTCGGAGTTAAAAGGCTTATTAAGGCCTCCTGAGCTGATCGAGGTGAAAACGAATCCTGTACGACAGCTCCTAACCCTTATATCTACGATACTTGTATCCGGGTTATTCCCACCTCTTGTAGTAATCCTGGCACTAGAGATACTTGCTCTTTCATCGGGCAAGGGAATTGTTTATAAAGTAAGCATACAGAACGGAGGTTTAAAAGTATGGGGTCTAAAAAAAGCTACAGTTACCTATACCTATCCATCCTTGAGAGAAATATACACCAGAGCCCGCGTCGTATACAGTATTGTGTCCACTATACCCTTCATGGCCATGAGGTTAAAGCCTGCGCCATGGGAAATTGCTGCCAGCCTAGATTCTCATGCTTACAGGGTTTATGAAATGGGAACAGCTCTTGATAAGCTGAGCATGCTCCACGAAAGTCAGAAATATTTTTTCGCCTCTAGGAGAAGATGGGAAAGAAGAGAACCTGTTTTCCTGGTTAACGGCTTACTAATAGCACCTAAAGAAATTAGAGATACCATGGAGCGTATGGGCTTGCACTTCGAACCTGATATGTTGGCCTTAAAAACTCTAGAATAATTATCACCGTGCAATCACTACGCCATTTACTCGAGAAGAGGTACGTTATGGTTCTAGCGGGTGATGTGATACCCGTGCTCTCTCCGCTGGCTGTAGTACCACCTCGTGAAGAAGGACAAGGAATATTATTAGGCGTTGATGACAAGGGGAGGAATATATATCTTAATCCTTACAGTCTACCCAACGTACATGGTGTAATACTTGGAACGAGTGGTAGTGGAAAGTCGACGCTTTCAAGGCATATAATTTTGGAGGCACGCGAGAAAGGGGTCAAGGCCTGGGTAATCGATCCTCATGGCGAGGAGGCATACAAACGATTATTTGATAATTCAATAAAAATGACAGTTGATAAGATAAACATTCTAAGTATACCCGGCTGGTCACACGAAGAGTATGCAAGCGAGCTCAGCAGGTATATCGAGTTAATCTATGCATACTATGGGTCTAGAAACGTGATCAGAAAACTCATACTTAGATGTCTCAAAGAGGGATCGCTTTCTCCCATGGAAAAATTTGTGGACGAGGATCCCGATATAAGTCGGCTCTATGATGATTTAATAAGAATTCACGGGGACGCTCCAACGATCGCAGAGCTCTCCGATAGGGACATCTATTTCTATTTTCCAACTATGGTCTCCCAAGAAATAGGGAGACTTTCAATACAAGTCTTACTCTTACTACTACAGGGCTACCGCCGCTCACAAGGGGTAAAGAAAAGATTAGAACAGATCATAATTCTAGAGGAAGCGCACTTGTTCTCCAAATATCTACTATCGCTCTATAAGGAAATCCGAAAGTGGGGGTATAGTCTTATAGCTATTTCGCAGCTTCCGCGAGAGTTTGACATCAGATTATATCAATTAGCTGGTTTTGTCTTGGTCCTCAGTGGATCTGAGAGCTATATTAGGGACATCGCAGCTCTATTCTCCATAACAAACGACGAAAAAGACCACGTCTTGTTTGCGTCGCGGGGTACCGCACTCTTCTTCAGACAAGGAGATCCAAGACCACGGAAAGTATTTCTTAGAATTCGTGAAGAGGCATTTTCTTAGATACATAGTAGATGAGAGGAATCATAAGTAATGCAGTGTCTCGTCCTGTCTGTGTGAGAGTATAATGCGTCGAAATCGGAGGCTCTGTCCTAACAGTTCTTTTAATGAATCCTCCCTTCTCAAGCTCCTTCAGCCTAGTTGAAAGACTTCTTTTGTTTACTCCTGTAACTTCGTGTAGTTTGCTAAACGAGGAAGGACCCATTAGGAGAAGAGTGTAGAGGATTAGAAGCCCCCACTTCTTCGTAATGATTTTAAAGCTTGGCTCTAAGGACTCCAACAGCTCCTTTGCTTCAACTATTGAAAGGTTCCTTTCCTTGACATATTTTTCCAGAGTTTCTGAAACACCCTTTAACACATGCTGAACCTTTTCTTCAACTTCCCGTTCAAGCCCAGCTCCATCTAACTCCATCAACGGTATAATTTTTATACCAGGTATAAAACATAAACTATGATCCCAATGAAGTACGACGCCATAGTTGTCGGCGCCGGGCCCGCAGGCCTCATGTTTGCTAGGAAACTGGCCGAGAAAGGGTTCAAGGTCTCTGTTCTTGAAAAGAATGAAACACTATCGGTTAAGCCCTGCGGTGAAGGTATTAGTTCGAGAGTTATCACTACCGCTGAGATCTCCCAGTCGGATGCAAATCGTTTCATCTCAAGATCTATCAGGGGTGCTATAGTAGTTGCACCAAACGGCAAACAGCTGAGCATAACGTCCGAGGGCGACTTGGGATATATCATAGACAAAAGGAACTTTTTAAGAGTATTAGGCGAGTACGCTGCCTCGGCTGGAGCTGACATCTTTATGCGGGAACAAGTCAAACAAGCTACGGTCACTGGTGGTTTAGTTAGGGTCACTGCAAGAACCCTTACTGTGGAGGCACCACTCCTCGTAGGTGCTGATGGATATCTATCATTTACCTCAAGGGCTTTCGGTTTAGAGAGACAAGCCGAGAGAAAAGTGATACCCACCGTCCAATATCTGATGACTAACGTTTCTCTTGATAACCCGGACTACACATACTTCTACATAGGGAATGAGGTGGCTCCAAAAGGCTACGTGTGGATTTTCCCCAAAGATGGCACGCTCGCAAACGTTGGCATTGGGGTTCAGGGCTCTGCTCCAAAGATTTACCTGGACAAATTCATAAAGGAACACCAGGAGATCTTTGCTAAATCCAAGATAATCGAGTTCAAAGGAGCAGCTGTGACAATTGGAGGAATGCTAGAACGGATTGTTACGGATCATGTCATGCTTATCGGAGAAGCAGCCGGGCAGGTCATACCTTTGACGGGGGGCGGCATCCATACTTCGATTGCTGGTGGAAAGATAGCGGCTGAGGTCGCTTCAAAAGCACTTGAGCTTGATGACTTTTCCGCAAAAACACTAGGTGAATACGTCTCAAAGTATAACGAGTACTGGGGTAAAAGGATAAAGGACAGCCTAAAAGGACTTAATGTAATTGAAAAACTCAGTGATGAAGAGCTAAATCAGCTCGCCGAGATACTCTCGCCAGAAGACGTTGTAAACCTAGCAAATGGAGAAAACGTTGTACAAGTTGCCACAAAACTTCTCAGACATCCTATCTTCAGCCTAAAGGTCGCGAAAGCCCTCCTCTCATAAGAATCTAATAAACCGTAAGTTTTTTATATTACAGACAAAGTTAAGGCTATCGGCTCCGGCCATAGCACCCCTGCCACGCCCGGACTCATTCCGAACCCGGAAGCTAAGGGGGGTGCGCCAACCCGAGTACTGGGGTCCGCGTGCCCCGGGAAAGGGTGGTGCTGGAGCCGTTTCTCAATACGCGCAGTTTACCTGTATATCCAATAAACAGGTATCGGTGCAAGGATTATTTTTGTTTCAGTGTCATCTAAGAGCGGTGTCCTCAGAGTCAAAGGTGTTACCTTAAGATCCCCGCTGAAGAGGAGTGAAGGGTAGACGATGTATTCTTTCTGCTTCGCGGCTGGCTCTTAAAACTCACACTACAGAACAGGATCTACGGAAACATAATCAATTTTAATGCAGATGAATGTAGGGGGTTGTATGAGTTTGAATGTAGCTGTCGTTGGGGTAGGAAGGTGGGGTGTAAACCACGTCAGGGTTTTATCGCTTTTACAATCCCATCTAGTTGGAAGACTCGTAGTAGTAGATTCTGATATTTCACGTGCCAGCCAAGTAGCCAAAACTTATCATGCAGACACATTTTACGGTAGTGTCGAAGAATTGTCTAGGAGGGAGAAGGATCTTGACGCGGTCATTGTCGTTGTTCCAACAATCTACCATTACAAGGTTGTAGATAAATTGCTTGACAACTATGACGTTTTTGTTGAGAAGCCCCTTGCTGAAACGATAGAGCAGGGGTTCAACTTAGTCCAAAAAGCTAGAAGGCTTGGGAGAGTCCTTGCTGTGGGGCATATAGAGCGCTTTAATCCCATCGTGCTTGTTTCTCGAAGAATGCTTGAACAACTCAATGGAAAAATACTTTCGTTCGAGGCTAAAAGGCTTGGACCGGGTCCTGCGAGAAGCTATTCGCTCAACCTAGGTGTTGCACACGATCTTCTAGTACATGACCTCGATGTTTCCGTTTTTCTCTTGGGAAACTTACCAAGCAAAGTCTATGCGCAAACTTTCCGCACGAATGATTTTCCATATGAAGTTGAAGTCGAAGCAGTTTATCAATATCCTGGTGGGAAGACGGCACACCTTATCGCTAGTTGGAGGACAAGCCCAAAGTATAAACATCGAAGCTTCTCCGTTAGAACAGAGGACTTCATTCTCACTGCAGACTATATTCTCAGAAGGATAAATATAGACAACGGAATCGACTCTATCGATGTACAAAAGATAAAGACTGCTATACACAATGAAGTTACAAGCATAGAGATATCCTATTTACAGGAGGAACCGCTTAAGCTTGAACTTATAGACTTCTTAGAGTCTGTCTCCACAAGAAGAAAACCGATAGTCTCAGCGTTGGAAGGATATATTGCGCTCAAAGGTGTTGTAAAAGCCTTAGAATCAGCTGTCAAAGAGGCTCCTGTTGAAATCTCATGGGAAGAGCTCGCGAATATTATGGACACTGTTTAAGCCATGCAGCCTGCCGCCCTGCGCCACTAGGGCGGGCTCCCGGTTACCCCTCTTAGGGGTTATTCTCTGGCTCCTGGTGTTATCTTTCTTCTTGGTGAGGTCCTACGCTGACATCCTGCCAGACTACAGAGTAGTACTTGACAGCATCGATGCGATGCTTAGGGAGCTTGAAGAACTCTCAGACAGGATTGAAGGCCTCCTCGAGGAATGAGAAGCTGGGAGGACATACTAGGGGTCTACCCGAGATTATAGAGGGTGGGAATGGCTTCGGTCTGCCTGGGGCCTCATAGAAAAGTGCTCTGAGTTTGTAGTGAAAATTATTATGCTCCTCACGCTCTATAGCCAAGAAGTCTATCGTTGCTACTGTCAGGCCAAAACCTTTTATGAGAACCCTTCTCCACATCTTATTTAAAACTAAGGAGTATGGGTAAAAAGACTATGTCTCTCTCGTATGACGATCTTGCCCCCCTCTATGACGAGCTTTATGGCGAAGAGCAAGGCAGGAAGAATTTTATAGCCTATGGATTTTTAGAGGGTTCAAAAAAGATACTTGATGTGGGTTGTGGTACTGGAATCCTTGGTGAAATGCTCAAAAAGGCTGAATACTACCTATGCCTAGACCTTTCTAAAGGAATGCTTAGAATATTCAAAGGCAAAAATCATCGCGTTATCTCAGATGCTCTGCGCGCGGACGCCAAGATACTTCCTATCCGAGATAATGCCTTTGAAGCTGCAGCCTGCATAACCGTTCTCCACGAGGTTCCGGAAGCAATAAGGGAGATTCATAGGGTGCTGAAACCAGCTGGAATTGCTGTCATCTCCATAAAGAAAAAACTTACCAAGATTGTTTCCCTTGAAGGCTTCTCGATTCAAAAGCTTATTGAGAGTGCGGGTGATGAAATCTTCGTTGTCACGGCGGTCAAACAAATGCCTTCTCATCATTCTTCAGAATAACTCTGAAATTTCATCCCGTTTAGAAACTATGGTTCTATCTTAAAAAGCTTGTCTCGTAAACGCGAGAAGTGCTATGAGATGCCCTATTCTCAGAGTAGCGCGTAAAAATTATATTAAGGGTTCTCCTTACACAAAGACGCGAGGGGCCGTAGTCTAGCTTGGTAGGATGCCAGCCTGGGGCGCTGGTGGTCCCGGGTTCAAATCCCGGCGGCCCCATGTATGCTGCTTTCTCCTGGAATGTCCATGCCAGCGGGCCCAATTTTTTACCCTTCGCTTTAATCAACTGGCCTGCCTGGGGCCTCATAGAAAAGTGCTCTGAGTTTGTAGTGAAAATTATTATGCTCCTCACGGTCTATAGCCAAGAAAAATATTTTACCCTTTTACTAAATTATCAACACTGGCGGGGGTGCCCGAGCTAGGACAAAGGGGGCGGACTTAAGATCCTGAGATGAAAAATTAGAAATCCGCTGGCGTCGGCCTGCCCGGGTTCGAATCCCGGCCCCCGCACTTTACATTGCATTAGACGTTTCATGCAAACCTTTGAGGATTTTACTCGTTAGAAATGAGGCTTAACCAATAGAAAGGTTTTTATAGAAGTGATAATTTGCTTGTACTGCAGGCGATACAATGGCACTACCCGGTGGTGAGGCTATGGCCTCGGTAGCTCAATTGGGAGGGGTTCCTGTACTAATACTCAAGGAAGGAGCTTCTAGACAGGCTGGGCGAGAGGCCATACGTCTAAACATAATGGTTGCCAGGGCAATCTCAGAGACTATAAAGACTACACTTGGACCTAAAGGCATGGACAAGATGCTAATCGATACTCTTGGTGATATCACAATATCTAATGATGGAGCTACCATCCTTGATGAGATGGATGTACAGCATCCTGTTGCAAAGCTTATGGTGGAAGTTGCCAAGGCTCAGGACAAGGAAGTAGGCGATGGTACCACTACTGCTGTTGTCCTGACTGGAGAGCTATTAAAAGAGGCTGAAAAGCTTCTAGACAGAAACATTCATCCAACGATTATAGTGGGCGGTTACAAAAAAGCAATGGAAAAGGCTCGCGAGGTAATTAGGCAGAAAGCCATAAAGGTCAGTCTCGACGACGTCGAGACTCTGAAGAAAGTTGCGTCCACCTCTATGAGGAGCAAAGCCGTAGCTGCGCTAAGAGACTATTTTGCGGAGCTCGCTGTAAAAGCTGTTAAGCAGGTCGCAGAAGAGGTTGATGGAAAAGTTATTGTAGATATCGACAACATTCAAATTATAAAGAAGAAGGGAGGAGCCTTCCTAGACACTCAGCTTATCTATGGCATAATTGTAGACAAGGAGGTTGTACATCCAGCCATGCCTAAGAGGGTTGAGAACGCGAAAATAGCGCTTCTAGACGCCCCGCTCGAGGTTGAGAAAACCGAGATAGATGCAGAGATACGTATTTCCTCTCCTGACCAGATGCAACAGTTCTTGGAAGAAGAAGAGAAGATACTGAAAGAAATGGTTGACAAGATTAAGGAGAGTGGTGCTAATGTTGTTTTCTGTCAGAAGGGTATTGATGATGTTGCTCAGTATTATCTTGCCAGGGCTGGTATTCTTGCTGTGAGGCGTGTTAAGAAGAGTGATATGGAGAAGCTTGCCCGTGCTACTGGTGCTAAGATACTTACAAGGGTTGAGGATATTTCTCCAGAGGCTCTCGGCACTGCAAGGCTCGTGGAGGAGAGGAAGGTCGCGGACGAGAAGATGGTCTTCGTTGAAGGCTGCCCCAACCCCAAGAGCGTGACAATACTCGTCAGAGGCGGTTTCGAAAGGGCTGTCGACGAGGCTGAGCGCTCCATCAAAGACGCCCTTTACGCTGTAGCAGATGTCCTGAAGCATCCGTACATAGTTCCTGGAGGTGGAGCTATAGAGGCCGAGATTGCGAAGGAACTCAGGAAGTATGCTACAGAGGTTAGCGGCAAGGAGCAATTAGCCGTAGAGGCCTTTGCCAATGCTTTAGAATCTATTCCGAGGACACTGGCTGAAAATGCTGGCTTAGATCCTATCGACGTCATAGCCGATTTAACAGCGGCTCACCAGGATCCATCTAAGTGGGGCTACGGCGTTGACGTGAATAACGGAGGTGTAGCCGATATGATTTCACAGGGAATCTTTGAGCCGGCCAGTGTCAAAGACCACGCGATAAAAGTTGCGACTGAGGCCGCCTCAATGATTCTGAGAATAGACGATATAATAAGTGCCTCCAAGCTTGAAAGCAAGAAAGAAGAGAAGAAGGGCAAAGAGGAAGGGGAAGAGAAAAGCGAGTTCGATTAGAGTTTCTTAAATCTAAAGAATATTTTTATTCTTTATCGATACTTCTGGCTTGTGACGTTACGTTTGTGCAGTATAGAGAAGCTATTGCTTGTGACAGGCTTGCCTGGTTCAGGAAAAAGCATTTTTGGAAAAACAGCATCTCGTAGGGGAATACCAGTAATAAACATGGGCGATATTGTACGAGAACACGCGCGTGAAAGGGGTCTAAAGGTTACTGATCAAAACTTAGGAACCATAGCAACCGAGTTACGTCAAAAGCTAGGAAAAGCCGCGATTGCCATCATAGCCTTTGAGAAAGCCTGTCAAACTGGGAGAAAGCTAGCAGTAATCGAGGGGCTTCGAAGTCTCGAGGAACTCGACTACTTCAGGGGGAAGGTTCCCAAATATGTTCTGGTGGCGTTTCACGCGTCACCGAGTACAAGGTTTAAGCGTCTATTAAGCCGTGGTAGGGAGGATGATCCCAAAACTTGGGAGGAATTTGAGTTGAGGGATAGACGTGAGCTCGACTTCGGTATAGGATCTGTAATAGCACTTGCTGACATAATGGTGGTGAACGAGAATATTACTCTAGAGCAACTTTCAGCTGTAGTTGAAAATTTACTTGAAAGTATAATTGAGGGGTAAGTCATGCGCGTAACGGCTCGTGCACCATTATATGCAACAGAGTCCGAAGAGAAGGTTCTAAAAGCCATTCGTAACGTACTAGACTTTAATAAGGACGAATGTCACGTGGATCGGTACGATAAGTACCAGGAAGTGGTATGTTCTGCTGAGTCTCCCAGACCCCTAGAGAGACTGGCTTACCTATTGAGATCCCAGAGAATTCTTGACGCAGCCCGGAGTTACATTTTAAGGGGGAGAAGTGAAAACGTCTTCAAGTTCCACTTGAATAAACAGGCAGCTTTTCAGGGGCGTGTCAGCTTTTGCTCATTCGAGATAGGTGAGAGTCCCCTAGGAGCTATTACTCTGATGATAGACATAGGCGAATGTAATCCCGAGCTTTTTATAAACTGGATAGCGCCTGAAACTAAAGAAGGAAAACCCATCAATGAAGAAGCAACTTTTCGATGTGTCTGAAATGGCTAACTTTCTTGAAGCTGTCATGTCGGTGCAGGCTACGTACTAGGCGGAGGGAAGATAACACGGATCAGTCGAGGACGCTTCACAAAAATTTCAATTATCAGGCCTTTTTGAGCTAATATTGAGCGTGCAAAAATAAGCCTTGCCTCTTCAAGGAGGAGGGAAAGATCAGTGTATCGGGTGCTGAAATGTGTTAATACTAAAACGTTTACTTTGGCCAGACGTGCCAGGTATGCTGCCTCGCTAGCCGAGGAGTGTGCAACTTCCTCTCTTCCCTCTCTATCTTGAAATGCAAAAGTGCTTTCATGGATAAGTAGGTCGGCACGGTAACTCTTCGCACCGAACCTTGCATTCGGTAAGGTGTCGCCACTATAAGCGATCTTTAATCCTGGAATCTTCTCCGAGATAAAATCTTCTAGCTGGTATTGTCTACCTCGAAAACGTACATAGCCTTTCTCGATTAATCTACGGCGCAGCCTGCCCGGTATACCTTCTCTTTGAAGTTTTTCACCATTCAACCTTATCTTTTCCTTTGTTTCGATTATATAGGAGTAGGATACATGTGAGTGAGGGCTCTGAACATAAACGGCTCGGATTCCCTCTTTATCATCTATCGTGAATACGCCTTCAGGAGATGACAGCTCGATTACTCTTATAGTAAAATTTGCTTTAGCTATGTTTCTTAAAGGTATAATTTCTTCTAGTCCTAGAGGTCCTACCACCTCAATCGGGGTCTTCCTCCCTGCCAGTTGCAGGGATTCAATCAAAGGAGCTAAGCCGTAGACGTGATCACCATGCAGATGAGAGATAAGAATGCTTAAAGGAGAGTTGTGGCTTAGTCGAAAGTATTCAAAGGCCCCCTGACATAATTCGCCAGCATCAAGCACTATTAACCTAGTATTTATCTTAACAATTATGCAAGGGGGCAATCTGTCTTTAAAGGGTCTTGTGCTACTAACTCCCCAGAACATGACCCTGGCGCTCATCACGCAAGCACCACAAAGATCTTGTCAACCTTGAGTGCTCGAATATTTTACACTCTTCCGTAAATCCCATTTTAGTCAACCTGTCCGTCTCACGTCCACTTGGATAAAGGAATATACAGGAGCCGTTTTTCTTCAATATATACCTTACAGAGGAAAGAAAATTTATTAGAGGATCAACAGACTCTCGCCCCTTCACCGGGGAAAGTCGTCCATAAGGAGGATCAAAGGCTATCGCATCAAACGATTTCTCTCTAAAGGGTGGAAGTGATGCATCCGCTAATATAAGATCCACATTTGTGTAAAGATTTAACTGAATAACATTACGACGGGCCCCTCTAACAGGTTTGTAGAATATTTCCAGTCCTACGGCATAATAACCTAGCAAAGCAGCCTCTATCAGGACGCCGCCAGAGCCGCAGAAAGGATCCAGAAAAGTCATGGGCTTTTTCCTACCCTTAGCCCTCGTGGATAAATTTACCATGAAAAGAGCCATCCTTGGTGAAAGAGCTGAATACTGCATGAACGCTCTCTTCTCGGGTGATCGGTAGATAAATCTATCCCTTCTCATCCTCTTCAGGAAGACTCCCAGATAACCTTTTTTCTCGAGACAATTTATAATTAGGTGAGGTCTTCCCTCATAGGGATAAATTTTACTAAAGGAAAGCTGGTCAGCTATTGAGAGAATATCTTCAAGGCATGTTAGTGAACCTGTTATGGAAGGTAACTTTGACAACTTGTCTATGCTTAGCACTCTTATCACTGGGTTTTCAACTTTTATTCCTGTTCCTTTAGTACAGAGTAAATCCATAAAGTCAAGGCAACCTGAAAGGTCTACATGTTTTATGACCAAAAATACATCCTGAAGTGTCGCCGACCTGTATACATACTCCTCAAGCATGACTATATCAAGTAATCCTGAAACCTCTATGATGTTAGGGGATAATTGCCTCATTTTTCCGGAAATAAAAATAGCCTCAACTAGTGTCTCAATATCTTTACGGCTACAGTCACTCAAATTTCTTTTGAAAAATAATATAACTCTTTTTTCTTCCAGTGGTAAAACTCACCCCTTGCCACGTCTCTCGAGAGGTAATATGGATACGAAAAACACAATGAATCCTAGCACAATAAAGGACCACGTCAAAACTCCACGGATGTCGCCTCCACCGGATAGGTACTTAGCCACTTCAACGAGTAACTGCCTAGAGATTAGGATTGTCATCAATGCAAATGCATCTGAGACTCGCGGAGGTTTATAAGATATAAAGGTATCTACGATTCTTCCAAATATTGGGAGAGCTGCAGCTAAAACGAAAAGATCCGTAGTAATTAACTGCGCTCCAATAGATGCCAGCATCATATCTCCCAGTGCAGCGAAAAACCCCTTAGGGATGTTTTGTACAAGAACAGAAACACCTTGTATTGTTCCAAGCAAAACCAGCAGTGCAGAAAGTATGAGCGCGGCAAAGGTTATTGGCTTAGAGGAATAGATTCCACGCAGGGTCTCATCAAGGTTGTAGCCCTTCACAACTAAAACTAATCCTGTGAAGCCAAGGATAATAGGCCAGAGAAACTGGGGTAGCAGTGTTGAAAGGAAAACATATACTATTAGAAAAACCCCTGTGAGACCGAGTGAAAACCTACGATATTTTTCTTCCATGAATAACTTCCTTACATAATTAACGAGGAGAACAAAAGTCTCTTCTACCCCTCTAGACTGTTGGACGATTACTCTCCGTATCGAGATCAATGGGAGCCTTGACTGAATTAAAGGTGCAACTGCCTCATCAGTTGGTCCATCTGAGACTAATATAGCTCCTGTAAACTTCTCTTTGGAAAGAATTTGGTCGAGCTCTCGTAGTATTTTAATGTCTGCCTCAACCCCCTCTTGCGTCTCACCTGCTAAAAGGGCTATCTCGACTCTATCTTTGTACCCCTTGTTTACTAGTTCTCGGTATGTTTGGACTGCTGCGAATAATGCATTTGAATCTGAGTCCTCGGGGCGGCGCAAAATATATTCTAATGCCGTTCTCAAGATATTCTCCTCGCCCATCACAGGGGTAGATATACCTAGAACATCGCCTACGTCATTGTCTCGATCAACGCAGAGTACGAGTATTCTCTCCTCCCCACCATTCACGTCAAATCACAACTCTATTCTGGTATATTTTTATTAGTGCTTATTATACTTCATGCGATCACATACACCATACAAGGTACTTTTCCGACATGATCGAAGACATAGAAATTAGAATGTGTAGTGGCTAAACCTTTAAGCGGCTACTTATAAATTCGTGGATTATTTCTCTAAGTCCTGGAACCGATACTTCTCGAGCTTCATAGAAAACCCTGACAGCAGGCTTGTTTAGCTTCAAATATCGGCGGAGATCAGATGGTGTGCCCATTACAATGGCGTCGGCGGGTATACGATTCAATGTCTCTTCCAGTTCCCTAATTTGTGCCTCAGAGTACCCTAACGCAGGGACTATAGGTCCAAGGTGAGGATACAATTTGTAAGCATCGGCGATGGAGCCAACAGCATAGGGTCTAGGATCTATTATCTCGCGGGCACCGAATTGTCTTGCAGCGTTGTAGCCAGCCGCAAAGCTTAGTGAGCCGTGTGTAACCGTAGGCCCATCCTCAACTACAACTACTTTTTTATTCCTTATAAGTTCGGGAGCATCCACGCTTAACTCTGATGCAGTGTATACTATCTTAGCTTTATCGTTTACCTCTCTTACACTCTTCAACACAACTTCCACGGCTTTTTCCTCAACAGCATTTACTTTGTTGATTACTATGACATCTGCCAACTTTACGTTTACATACCCGGGATATGAGCCTAAAACATCATCTGGACGCGTGGGGTCCGCTATTGTTATGTAAAGGTCTGGTTTAAAGAAAGGCCAGTCGTTATTTCCGCCATCCCAGATTATAATGTCAGATTCTTTCTCGGCCTCTCTTAATATCTTCTCGTAGTCTACACCAGCATACACAATATTACCCATAGCCAGGTGCGGCTCATATTCTTCTCTCTCCTCTATTGTACAATTGTAATAGTCAAGGTCGTCAAAAGTAGAGAATCTCTGGACAACACTTTTCCTAAGATCTCCGTACGGCATCGGGTGTCTCACTACAGTAAACCTAACTCCAGCTTCTCTTAGTATCCGCGTGACATACCTCGTAATCGTGCTTTTTCCTGCACCGGTTCTGGACGCGGTAACAGCAATCACGGGCTTCACGGATCTCAGCATGGTTTTTTCAGCCCCGAGGAGGATGAAGTTAGCACCGGCAGCAGTAACACGACTAGCCTTGTCCATTACTTCGTGGAATCTAAGATCACTGTAGGAAAGATACACCTCGTCTACCTTATATTTTTTAATAAGTTCCTCAATCATACGTTCGGGATAAATTGGTATACCCTCAGGGTAAAGCGGGCCTGCGAGCTCAGGAGGATATTTACGATTATCTATAAATGGAATCTGAGTAGCCGTAAAAGCAACAACTTCATATGAAGAATCATTCCTAAAAAGGACATTAAAGTTATGAAAGTCTCGCCCAGCAGCACCCATGATTATAACTTTTCTTCTTCGATATATGGCTACTTCTTGCATCTAGCTCGTATGAATATGTAGAGAAAGAATAAATAAATTCTTGTAAATATTTTTTGAAGCTATGTTATTTTTTGTATAAATTATTGATGAATACGTCTTTTTAAGCGAAAAAACTCTTGTTTGGATCTTATCGTCTAAAAAATATTATAAAATACAACTTATTAAGTCAAAGTTATCTGGCTCTTGAGTAGGCCTCGAGGTGATGCTTACTAGAAATATTAAGAGGTTCTAACTAGGGATCTTGTCTGTAATATGTGTAAAACAGTACTTATCGATACAAGTGTTCTCATGTATATCGTTGAAAAGAGGCTAAATCCGATCGAAGTACTTTTCCCCGCTGAGAAGCCAATATGTCATGTAGTAATCCCAGATGTTGTTCATAATGAACTCCAAAAACTTTCAGCCGATAAGGCATCGAAAAAAGGCGTAATTGCTGCAAGTGCTATTATTTTGGTTGAACAGATTCTCAAAACAAATCCTAATCTTTTCAGTTACATTAAGATTGCAGGCACCCATGAAGACATTGATAGTGTTTTAATTGGTGAAGCCAGGCTAAGGGGGTATATCTTAGCGACCGCTGATCGAGAGATGAAGAAACGTGCCGAAAAAATGGGGGTTGAGGTTTTGTTTTTAAGAAGGGCTAAAGGAAGACTTATATAGTTTTTGGATAGAAAGGTTTAAATAGGTTGGAAAAGAAATCCTTAAATAGATTTCGGGTGAGAATACATGGAAAAAAAGAATATTAGAGAGGAGGAATCGCCGGGCGAAGCGGAGTTAGAGCTTAGATGTCCACAATGCGGAAGTACCAAACTTATATATGATGCTACAAGAGGCGAAATAATCTGTGCGAATTGCGGATACGTGATGAGTGAGCGTGAGATTGATCGAGGTGCGGAGTGGAGAGCCTTCACACCAGAAGAAAGGGAGAGACGTAGCCGAGTTGGAGCACCCATTTCAAGATTTGGAATCGAGAGCCTTGTAACAGATATTGATTGGGCTGGAAGAGATGCGGCGGGACGGGAGATAAGTCTTAGGAAGAAAATTGAAATGTTGAGACTAAGAAAATGGCAGGTAAGGGCTAGAGCTCAAAGCTCAATGGAGAGGAATCTCGCTCAAGCAGTTGTCGAGTTAGAAAGGCTAGGTGCTCAGCTAGGGCTTCCCAAATCAGTCCTAGATAGGGCTATAGAGATATATCGCAGAGCACTAGATAGTAACCTTGTTAGAGGCCGGAGCATTGAATCCGTGATGGCTGCAGCCGTTTATGCAGCCTGCCGTGAGATGAGGCTTCCCAGGACACTTGATGAGATAGCTATTTACACAAGGGCAGGACGTAAAGATGTTGCAAGATGCTATAGGCTCTTGCTAAGAGAAGCAGCGATAAAGGTTCCCCTCCCTAATGCCTCTGATTTTGTTCCAAGGATCGGCTCTTTGCTAAGATTATCCGGTTCAACAATAAAAAGAGCAATGGAGATAATTGAACAGGCTAGAAGTGCAGGACTTACCGCTGGCAAGGATCCTGCAGGACTTGCGGCGGCAGCCATTTACATAGCTGCTATCCAGAATGGAGAGATGCGTACACAGAAAGAAGTTGCCCGGGCGGCAAAGGTTACCGAGGTAACTGTACGCAACAGATACAAGGAGCTTGTAAAGAAGCTCGGTATAAAGTTGCCCATCAAGCCCAACAGGTAGAATGAGTTTTCCTCTTTGACATATATTTTATAGAGCCTATAACCACGAATTATCTTAATGCTTGTAATAGGAGGGCTAGGGCTATACGGTTTACGTGATGTTTCGCTAGGTTTAATGGAAGAAATAAAGACCGCGGATATCGTATTCTTAGAAGAATACACAAGCATAACACCGGATTTCTCAAAATCTGTTTTCGAGAAGATTACCGGGAAAACCCTAAGATCTCTTAGCCGCAAGGATTTAGAGAACGGTATAACCGAAGAAATATTGGAAGCCTCTCAAAAACTGAAAGTAGTCTTTCTTACATTTGGAAATCCACTTATAGCTACGACACATGCATACTTAGTCGCGGAGGCTTACAAGAGGGGTATAGAAGTAAAAATCATTCCAGCCCCATCAGTAATAGATGCCATTTTGTGTTCAACTGGACTCCACATCTATAAGTTTGGACGGGTAGCCACGCTTGTTTATCCGCAGAAGGAATTCAACTTTTATCCCTACACGTCATACAGGGTTATAGGAGACAACCTAGATCGCGGTTTACATACACTGCTGCTACTCGACATAAAGGCTGAAGAGAATAAGTATATGAGTATTCCTGAGGCTGCAGAGTTACTCATGATGCTAGAGGAAAAGTTCCGCGAGGGAGTAATAAGCCCCGACACTATAATTATAGCTGTTTCGCGAGCGCTTACACCAACGGAAGAAGTCTTTGTTGGTAAAATAAGTGAAGCGATATCTCTTAAGAAAACCGCGCCGCCCCACTCTATAGTTATCCCTGGTATTCTCCACGATACAGAAATAGATTTTTTACAGTATAAGCTTCGAATGAGCCGAGAGGTGTTTATTGAATGGAACAAGTCTGTCGGGAAAAGGCTTCGAAGTATATAAGCAACGTCAATGCTGCGTTAGAGACACTCAAATTTACGAGTGATGGAAAAGACATTGAGACTGTGATTAACCAGGCAAGACTGTATTTGTCTGACTCGCAACACTATTCTAAATTGGGTGACTGTTTAACAGCCATAGCTTGCGCCTCCTACGCGGAAGGCCTTCTAGACGCGTTGAGAATACTTGGCAAGGCTGAGTTTGAGTGGAGAAAACCGCAAGACAACGTGGCCACTCACAGAGTACTCGTAGGAGGTGTTTTTGACCTCCTTCATCCCGGCCATATATATTTTCTTAGGAAGGCAGGCGAGTATGGAAAGGTCTACGTTGTTGTTGCAAGGGATGCGACGGTTATTGAAACCAAAGGAAAAAAACCTTTAATGAAAGAAACGGATAGAGTTTTACTACTCAACAGCCTGAAGCTTGTGGAAGAAGCCTTTCTAGGCGATTACCCGCCGAACTTTGCAAGTGCGATTGAAAGGGTTAAGCCTGACTATGTCGTCCTTGGTGCCGATCAGATATGGCTTAAGCCTAAGGTCGAGGAGTCATTAAAGGAGGTTGGTTCCAAGGCCAAAATAGTTTTCATTGAGGAAAGAATAGAGGGTTATTCCTCGAGTAATCTTCAAAAGCTTCTAGGCTACCCCCAGTAAATTCATGCTAGTTCTAATACGCCCTGCCTGACCTCCTCCCCGCCCTGAAGGGCGAGGTTTCCCTGTTAAAGGGTTATTTTCTGAATCCCGATGGGCGTATCTTGCCCTTCTTCTCGGCGAGTAATGACTCCACTCCGTGTCGACACAAAGGCTTTGATCTCGCTTGGTGTTAGTGGGCTGTATCCTGTCTTGTGGGCGATGTCCAAGCATATGTTTATGCAGCGTTTATTTCGAGGCCCAAGTCCTGCACACGTATAGCCCCTTTCAAGGCATATGCTGACATCCTCCCAGACCACAGGAAGGCACTCGACAGCATCGATGCAATACTCGAGGAGCTAGAGGAGCACAGGAGCATGCTTGAAAACCTCCTCGAGGAATAGGAGGCGAAGAAGATATACTAGGGATATCGGAAGTAAAACAAGCCGATAATGGGGCCGCCGGGATTTGAACCCGGGACCACCTGGGTTCTTGTCCCCAGATCCCAAGTCCCGCGGCTTTTAAAAGCCGTGCCAGGCATCCTACCAGGCTGGACTACGGCCCCTCAGGCAATCTACTTTCAGAAGCTTATCTTTTTTTCGTCAAACCTATCGAAACGTTTAAAGGAAGAGTAGCGGAGGCGGGTCAGATGTCGACAAGGCTCCTGTAGAGAGATGCCGAATTTGCTAACTGGATTGCCTTTTCTTTTGTGACAATCAAGGTGTCTTCAAATTGGCTTACGAAGCCTTGAGAATCTTCGACGAGTCTAGGATAATGATAAACTCTTTTTATGTTTACAAGTTCTTCTAGCTGCCCTCGTTCAAGTATTTTATCAACCACCCATCTCTCTGAGAAGGGTAGTCCTCCAACCTCTCTCCAAAGCGCTTCTAGCACCTCGTTAAGTGTTTCATTTTTAGGAACTTTTTTAACCGAGATCACCCTGTAAATGTTACTGGGCCCTCTCTCACTCACAAAACCTGTTCCGTCGGTCGCGAAGGGTTCAACTGCGTAGACTTCATTTTCTAGTATACGGGATGCTAAGTATTCCGGGCCTGGAACATTAGGGACGCTTTTGCCGGCATGGAGATTATATCTCTCGATTTTGTGCCCGGTTAAGTTTCTGATAGGATGAAGACCATGCGAATAGATTTTTCTAGAGATTGCCTTGGCAATGTCATTCACTCCAACCCCAGGCTTAATAGTGGAAGCTGCTTCTTCTAAAGCTTCGAGAGCAGCTTTAACATGGAGGCGAAACTTATTGTCAAAGAATATGGTCACCGCCGTATCAGCTATATATCCATCAATGTGAACTCCTAGATCGACCTTCACGATGGAGCCACGTGGGATAACTTGTTGGTCCTCAATGCTTGGAGAATAGTGCGCCGCTACATCATTGATGGATATGTTCACCGGGAAGGCTGGTTTTCCGCCCTTAGCTCTTATGAAGCCTTCCAGTTTTTCGGCTATATCTATGAGAGGCGTTCCCTCAGCTACAGTATCAATTGCTAGTTTGAGAGCCTGCCTTGCGATCTCTCCAGCTCTAAGATATTCCTCGAACATACCGTGATGCTAGCCATTCATTGCATCCAAGGTATATATTTAATATCGCGGCTGCCCCAATAAATTATTATGTCCTTAGACGAAGAAGTAATAAGGGAGAATATTAGAAAGGCCGGACAAGAATTGACGATCCTAGACGAGAGTAGGGAAGAGCTTCTCGCTCTCACCCGCGAAATAACTAGGAAAACTCGTGAAGCGATCTTTGCTATGCATAGGGGGGATTTCGAGAAAAGCATGCAGATGTTAAGGGAAGCCGAGACTCTTTTAAGAGAGGTTGAGAAATACAAGAAAGAGTCCCCTAACATTTATTACGGTGGCTCCACGCTTTCCGCTCAAGCTGAATATGTAGAGGCTACGACGCTCTTCGCGATTCTATCGCATCAAAGGATCCCGACGATCGATGAGTTGAGGGTAGAGCCACAAGCTTACCTGTTGGGTATGGGCGATCTGGTGGGAGAGATTAGGAGGAATATTTTAGACAATCTACGTAAAGACGATGTTCAGAGAGCTTGGGATCTCTTGCAGCTAATGGAGACCGTATTCTTCGAGCTAAGTAAGCTGTCGTTTCCCGAGACTCTAGCTCCAGGCTTACGTCATAAAATAGACGTTGCGCGTGCCTTGATCGAAAACACTCGAAAAGACATCTTGTTCTCGGAAAAGTCTAGTGCTCTCACGAGAATGTTTCAAAAAGCCTTGAAGGAAATATGATACCTGTGAACTTTTCAATCGAGAAGGCACGGCTCGCCCAGAAGAAAATAGCTGAAAAGGTTGTGGAGAGAGATGAAATAGAACTTCCACTGAGGCTAGCGGCGGGCGTCGATGTGGCTTATAAAAACGACAAGGCATTCGCAGCCGGTGTTGTAGTCGACGTGCAAACTCTTTCACCCGTGGAAGTCTCAGTAACAGAGGTGGAGGTGAAATTTCCATATATCCCGACGCTGCTCGCTTTTAGAGAAGTATGGCCGGCATTCAAAGCTCTCAAGAAACTGCGCTCAACATACCAGGTGCTATTCGTAGACGGCAACGGTCGCCTACACCCTTACAAGGCGGGCTTTGCTTGTCATCTTGGAGTTGTAGTAGGGAAGCCGACTATAGGAGTTGCCAAGAAGCTTTTGATGGGTAGCGTCGAGCGATTAAGCGATAAGCTAGGGATGGTAATCTATAACGGTGAGGTTTTAGCCTACGCTGTGAAGTTAGGTCGTTCGCGGAGAGACATTTACATTAGTGTTGGAAATAAGCTGACATTGAATACGGCGTTGAAGCTCGCGATAAGTCTAACCAAGAGTAATGCTTCTCTTCCAGAGCCAATCAGACTGGCCCACATCTACGCTACGAGTGCCAGGAAGAGAAACTCCTAGGGATACCTGTGTGCTAAGAGCTCATGATGTCGATCCACGTCTATTCACAGTGCTCCATCTTTTACCTTCCAGTGCTTCTTATCAGATCGCTCCCATAACTCCTTCATAAACTCTTGTTCAAGAGCATAACCAGGAACAGTGTCAACGGGAAATGCGCTAAAGAATAGAGTAGATTTAGGAGTAATCTATGGTGGTGGAAGTGTATTGGACAGTTCTTCTAAAAATATGCGGGAATAAGTTTTTACATCTCATTCTCGTGGTAATTTCATGTGGAAATTATAATCGGAACTTGCGGTTTTTCAGGTAAAGGCGGCCGTAAAAACTATTACCAGGTTTTCAGAGCGGTAGAACTCCAGGAGACGTTTTATAGAGTGATATCGGAGGAAACATTGACGAAGTGGAGGAAAGAGAGTCCTGAGGACTTTGAGTTTACCATTAAAGCTTTCCAGGGTATAACACACCCCCCTAGTTCCCCAACGTGGAGGAGGGCCAGAGGCTTTAAAGCTACAGAGGATCACGGCTTCTTCAAACCCACCCAGCAAGTACTGTCAGCTTGGGAATACACTAAAAGAGCCGCTCATACTTTAAAGTCATCGTTTATAGTTTTCCAAACGCCTCCCAGTTTCACTCCTACAAGCGAGAATGTCAAAAACCTAGAGTTCTTCTTTAACAGGATAGAAAGGGATAATCTAGTACTAGGTTGGGAACCCCGAGGCGCTTGGTACGAAGATGAAGGGTTTTTGGCAGATACTTTAGCCAGGCATAAGCTTGTCCACGTTGTGGATCCTTTCAGGCATACTCCTCTCTCAAAGGAAAAAATCTATTATTTTCGGCTTCACGGAATAGGGAAAGGAGAGGTAAATTACTCGTACAAGTATACTGATTACGACCTTAAAAAATTGATTTCACTGATAGAGTCGCTGACTGCCTCACGCGTATATGTTTTCTTTAACAACATTCAGATGTTTGACGACGCTCTCCGTCTCAAAAAAATGATTGAGAGGTTATAGAGAAATTATCAATTGATCTCGCGATGTAATGAGAAACCGATTTTTGAATCAAGGAACTTTTTAAGCTGCGTTATTGTATCAACGGGCGTAGGATCCACGCCTAGAAGAAGAGCTAGAGCGATTGACACCACGTCAGCTTTCATTATGAGTGAAAGTAGCTCACAAGCTCTCTTTTCACAATTTCCGTGGAGGTTGTAAAACCTTATATTGTTTTTATCGAATAAATTCTCAAGAAACTCTATACGTGCCTCCATATACTTTGGCTCTTCTCGGCCCCTCACGAAGACAACGGTAAAGCTTTTTAGTACGCCGTTCCAACCCATTATCTCGTTGTGGTTTACCTCCGGCAGCTCGCCGAAGAATGCATGGATCTTTGAGTTTTCGTTTATCTGTGTTTTGAATCTATATGCCGGGGATAGATAGGGCGAATAACCATAGATAAGAGGCGTTAAATTATTCTGGACGTCGCTAAATAGAAGACGGGACAAGGCTAGGCCATCGCTTAAAACGGAGTCCTCTCTTTTTGCGAGTTCATCTATAGCTCTTCTTAGCTCGCCCAGAAGATCTAAGCCTAGTACTGATGAAGTCAGAGCTGCAATTGCAGCCGTAAGGTGTGGAAAGGCTGCGCGAGGAGGGATTCCAGGTGGTAAGCGAATAACAGGCTTACCCAGTTTCTCAGAAACTGCAGCCAGCTCACCTCCAGAAGTTACAGCCACAACTGGTATATTCCTTCTCAATCCTTCAAGGTAAATCCGCAGTGTTTCTTCAGTGTTTCCAGAATAGCTGACAGCAACCAGTAATTTCTTCTCGTCTATAAATCTAGGGAGCCTTACATCCCTGTTCAGTATAATGGCTTTAGAACTTCTATCAGATGCTAGATCTTGCAAAAAAAGACCGCTTATGAAAGAACCGCCCATACCGCTTATAACTACCCCATCAAACGTGGAAGGATCCGGTAAAGTCAGTTTTGAGACGTCTTCTTTATATCTTACAATACTCTCGGAAAGATACTTTGGCATGCTCAAAGCATGAAGCAACATCCCAGAGCTGTCGAGTAGTTTAGCTTTCGGAGATACCAAGCTATAAATATCGTCTATACTTATTCCTGCGCCCACATGTCAAAAACACAAATGCTAGTTAAAAAATCATTGTAAAGCGACAAAATTAACAATCTCATCAAAGTCTACGGTGGTCTCGCTCCATCTTTTAAGGTTTCTCACATTAGCCTTTTTTAGCTTAACCTCTTTTTCTCCAACTATAATTGCAAAAGTAGCCCCTTTCTTAGACGCCTTCTCGAGAGCCTTTGAAAGCGAACCAGTCTCATACTCCACAATGCTTCGAATGGATCCTTTATTCCGTATCATTTCAGCTATTTTTATTGCATACTTAAGCACTTCAAGGGATTGACCTACTGGTATAACCACCGCGTCAAACGGTGATGGTGCTTGAGGGGTTTTACCCTCAGAAGCCAAAGCCTCGATAAGCCTTTCAACCCCGATAGCCATACCCGTGGCCGGTATCCTGGGTCCTCCTAGTGAACTTATAAGATCATCATATCTCCCGCCCCCCGCGATGCTGCCTATCTCGCCTCCTAGAGGTGTTTTTACTTCGAAGACGGGTCCAGTATAGTATCCGAGCCCTCTCACGATTCCAAAGTCAACGCTTACTTTTATGTTATAGGCGTCCTCAAGAATTTCTATGAGGCTCCTGAGATACTTCAGGCTTTCTATTCCTGTAGGTGTTGAAACCTCGATGTCGAGGCCTGAGGTTAGGAGTTTTTCCAAGGATCTATCCACGGATGCCTCGCTTGCTCCAAGCTTAGACAGCTCGCTGACAACGTAATCTCTACCTCTCTTATCAAGCTTGTCGAGAATCCGAAACGCCTCCTGGAGCTTCTCCCTGGGTATTCCCGAGGATATGAGTATGTCTTCGACGATCACCCTATGACTTATTCTCAAATTAAATTGTTCTAATCCTGTGTGTCTTATAGCATGATGAGCGACGGCTATTACCTCAGCGTCCCCCTCGGGTCCTGAAACACCTATAAGTTCAACGCCCGCCTGCCAAAACTCCCTGAGCCGGCCACGCTGTGGCTCTTCATACCTCCAGACGGGTTGAATATAATAAAAACGTAGAGGTTTAGGCATCTCAAGCCTTGACGCCACGATCCTAGCTATCGGTGTCGTCAACTCAAACCGAAGCCCTAAATCTCTTCCAGCTTTGTCTTTAAAAGTATAAATCTGTTCAACGACTTCTTCACCGGCTTTAGCAACCAAAACCTCTAGGTTTTCAAAAGCCGGTGTTTCTACCTCACCATAGCCATAAAGCTCGAATACACTTCTCAACTTTTCACAGACCTCTCTCATTATAAAAGTTTCATCGGGTAGTTTATCCTTAGTACCACGCGGGGGACGCAAGGATATCTGCACGGGCATCTTGTCACCACAAGAGCTTGGCAATATATATATTGTCCTTATTCCTTACAATCTCTACACGCATCTGTTGCCCTACAGGTGATTGTCCCGTAACGCCTACAACTGTAACAACTCGGTTCCTGGAGGTAGCCAGCCATTGGCCTTTAAGCCAACCGGGGCCAACGACTTTTACCATTGCCTTCTCTCCGACCTCGAATGCTAGAGGGACTCTGGGAGCCTTCACTATCCCGAAATCTTGCGGACTAAGAATAAGTCTGATGCCATACTGTTCTTCCCAGACTCTAAGACGTTTGTAAAAATCACGCCATCGCAATGGCTTAACCCCAGGTACTTTCCTGCCATATTTATGAGCTTCATATTTTTGAATTCCAAGCGGCGGGTGTTTTTTACCAGCCCCTATCCGCAGAGCCCATTCTATTATTCGGGATATGTCTTCGTCGTTATAGCCAGGAACCCAGACAGGCGCTATCAGCAAGTCAATGCTCAGGTTTTTAGCGATATGCTCTGCGACTTTTATAACACGCTCAACGTCGAACCATGGTGTCCCAGACAACACTCTTGCTTTCTCTTTGTCTAGAGAATCTATGGAGAGGTTAATCCTGTCTAGACCTGCCTCTTCAAGCTTTTCAGCCAGCTTTTCCGTAAGTAAAGCACCGTGTGTCTCCAATGATATACTTATTGCCCGACCAGTGTTCTTTAGGAGGCGTACAAGCTCAATTATTCTCGGGTGCGTTAGAGGATCCCCGACTGCATCTATGTAGGCATGGGCACTCTCAAGTTTCTTGACCTTTACTGTTTCTACAAACCATTCTACTAAATATCTCTCGTCAACCATAAATTCTGCTATTCTATTCCTAGATCTAGGACCAGCATCTACTGAGCAAAAGATGCATGAGAGTGGGCAAAAAGAAGTGGGGCGCACCTGCAAAAGATTAGTCCCCCTGTCGATTATGCCGAACGCTATATGACCTATCAGTGGAAGATTACCCGATATAGTATAAAGAGCCCTCATTTAGACCACAGCTAAATTGAACTAGAAGAATATGTCTTCCTCTTCTTCCTCCTCCTTTTTCTTCCTGAACAAGTTTTTTAGTCTCTGGATGAGTGATTCTTTTTCTTCCTCTTCTCCAGCACCTACCTCGAACATGTTTTTGAAAGCTGAGATATGTTCATGCCTCCTAAGAACAATGACTGTGGCCAATCCCAGGCTCAGAAAAATTATGCCGGTAATTATTACTTGAGAAAAAGAGAGCTTTAAGAGTGGTGTGTCTATTAAGATGTCTAGAAATACTCGTACAGTGTTTTCATCGCCTTGTAAGCGCTGGATGTATACGTATGAGCCGTACTCAACGCGGAGCATGAGCTGGCTACCCGGCAAGACGGGGACGTCGGTCAGAAAAGCAGTCCCACTTTGATCTGTTACATCTGAGGCAGAGTATAAAGTCCTGTTTCCTGAGAAAAGCGTTACAGTGACTCTTGAACCTACGACGGGTCTATCAAACCAGCTCTTTACTACAACCCTTAGAGTCGTTAAGGGGGCGGTTAGCGTTATGTTGCCCGAGGCAACAGGTATAATTTCATCGATAACAGTTACACCCTTACAAACCACTGTGACCCTGGCATCACTCTTAGGGATGCTTGGGAAGAAGGCTTGACCGCCACGTAGCCTTGTCGATAACTGTAAATTTCCAGCAGTTAGATTAAGGCTACATCCGCTTAAGGGATCACCACTCCTATCGTACACCTTAATTATTAAATCGTAAAGAGGGAGGGTTACCTGGATCGATCCGACACCACTCACCGTTGAGAAAGAAGTATATTTTATTCCGGCGTAGAGAACTTCGACCTTAACACTACTTCCCACAGGTAATACGCTGAGAGGAACTCTCTTGATACTCTCACTTCCATCTGACAAGCTCGTAGTAGTCCATAAAAGTATCTCCTTGCCGCCGGAAATATAGAATACTCGCACGCTTATATCTCGCGGTATTACGCTAGAAGCCTCAGGTTTAAATATCAAGGAAGTATAAAGAAGAGGCAACTGGATCTCGGCGCTGTCACTCGTGACGGTAAATTTCCCATCATATACGACGCCGATAAGCGTGCTTGTTATTCTAAGGTTATAGTCACCCGGAGTGGTTTGAGGAATGATAATTACATTGCTCTCGCCCAAGGATTGATTAACAACTATTCCTATAGGAGTTCTTACTTCACCGACGAGGTCTTGCGAGACTAATGGACGATTGTTCGCGTCGTTGAGCCTGACAAACAGGTTACGCAAGACATTCACACTAACGTTGTATTGCCATGACTTCTCGTCTACAATCACTGTTTTTTCTCCAATCTTTTTTCCATGAAGGTAAATACGGATCGTGTAGGGCCCGGTAAGAGCCCCCTCCAATTTCAGTTTATCATCACTCTTAAAATCTATTTTTCCCGTTAGCTTTCCGAGATAGTATACCTCGGCCGAGCCGTCAAGCCCTAATACGGAGGAGCCATCGTTCAGGCTAAAGCCAAAGTAGAGAATATTCCAAACTGGTAGTCTAACAACAGCTAAGTTCGAGGAACACGAGACTCGTAGATTGCCGGAAGCTGTAGTGTTTCCCCAATCCCCCCATCTATATATAACAGTGTATTGTATGTTACCGAAGGGAAGCCATACTGATACAGTATCGCTTGATCCACTGTTGAACAGCAGCCCAAATGTATCGACTGACAATGTATACCCTCGAAGAGGCTGTGAGGACAGTAACCCCATAACTTTGAAGTCGACCCTGGTAATATTGGCTTTTAAAGTTACCTTAGTATTGTTGACCACCGACAGGTTATAACGGGAAACAATTGATCCTAGATACTCTACTATTATACTATAATTACCTGGCAGTATTTGGAACAACTTAGTGTCCTCTCCAGCAGATCGATACGTTTCATTACCCTTTATCTCCACTCTCAAATATTTCAAATAATTTGGATCGAGTTTTCCACCATCACAAGTCAGAACAGACACCGTCACGTTGACCACACTAGAGGTATTGGCATAGAGGGGCTTGATGTTTACCGTATTAGGGGTCATTGCATTCAGACTTTCAACTAGGCTTACCAAGAAGTATAGGAATACGAGCGTGACTAGCAGTTTCCTCATCATTGAGCTCGGCTAGGCTTAATACCAGGCTTCCGATAAAATAGTTGTTGTTTGAAAGTTTCCTTTTAGCAAAAACATTTTAACTTTACTCGGGAATATGAAACGTATGTCTGTGGATCAGAGTCTACTCATAAAGTATCAACAGACAGTCGACGAGCTGCGCGCAGTAGTATTGAATTTACAACAATACAGGGCCAGACTTCTTGAAATCGAGAAAACGTTAAAAGAGCTAGAAAAAACACCCGACCAGTTTGTCTACAAGGCTATGGGCGGGATCCTTATGAAGACTCCTAAGGATGAGATCCTCAAGGATCTTTCATCCGAGAAAGAGCTCCTACAGGTTAGGATAGAGGAGTTCTCTAAGCGGGAAAAAATGTTGCGTGAAAGGGCTAGTTCGCTTGAGAAGCAGTTGAAATCAACGCTCACTAGTCCAGGTGGTACGGCTCAGTGAGCAACGATGCTCTCCAAGGTCTCCGAGAGGCTCTAGACAGGCTTATAGAACGCGTTTCGAAGCGTGTCGAGGAAGAGTTTTCTCACGACCCTAGCCTTCAGGTGACTATCACAGCTTTTCTAGGTGAAGACTGGCCATACGAGCTCTTGATAGAGGTAGAGGCGCGCTCTAGAGTTTATAATAGCGACTATATTAGGAGAGTTCTTGAAAGAATACTTGACGAGGAGTTAGGAAAAGCGGAAGAGGAGCTTAAAGGAATAGGGCTCAGAGTATTGTCTTAAGGGTGTAAAGTTTGAACCAACGAGTAAGCGAGGCAGCTTATTATTTTTCATCCATAAAGGGAGCAAGGGCCTTGATAATCACTCACCGAAATGCCGATCCCGACGCAATAGGTTGTGCTTATGTCCTCCAAAGCATCTCCACCACGCTTGGTTTTGAAGCCGAAGTATGCCTACCTGAAGGGCCCGACAGGCTGTCTAAGAGGATACTCAATTCTCTTCGGGTACCGTGGCAGGAAGACTGTGACACAGCTGACCTTCTAGTTATCTGCGATACTTCAAACAAAATGATGCTAGGGGGAGCGGCTAGCTTAATCGACAAGGCAAAAGAGATAATTATTATTGATCACCATAGTCCTCCGGGAAACCTGATTTCCAAGGCTAGTTATAGCTTAATAATTGGAGAGCCCTCTGCAACAGTGATAGCTGTTCTTCTAGCGGACGCTCTGAAAGTTCGTCTCACGAAAGAGATTTCCACTATTGCTCTCTCGGGAATTCTTTACGATACACGTAGGTATCTTTCCACGACGCCAAACACCTTCCTAGCTTCCAAGATACTCCTGGAAGAAGAAGGTGACTATGACATGGCTCTAAAGTTGCTAGAATTTCCAGAAGATCGATCAGAGATTATTGCCAAGCTTAAAGGCGTTCAGAGGGCAAGCATACTCGACATATGCGGCTACCTGGTAGCTGTGACGGAAGCGAGTGCCCACGAGGCCGCCGTGGCTAAAGCTCTCGTCTCTCTTGGTGTGGATCTTGCGATAGTTGCTGGCGGACATGAGTTTTCACGTACAAGTATACGAGTTTCAAACAGGCTCCTCGAAAAGGGTTTTGATAGCTCAAAGCTTGTAGCAGATGTGGCAACTAGCCTAGAAGCTGAGGCAGGGGGTCACCCTGGAGCATCTGGGATCAGTATATACAAGAGGGGTATAAAGCCGAATATAATACGAAATGAGTCTTTAAGACGCCTATTGTGGCATTCAGTTGAACTTTTAAACGAGATTTGCAGGAAAGAAGCTCTAGGACTCTAGGCCTTAACTTGAAGGCTCTCGGGTTTTGTTAATGGGATCTCGAATGTATTGGTGAGAACCTTAATCTTCCTAATCTCAGCTTTTTTTAATGGATAGATCTTTCTTGCATTCACCTCTATTTCTGATGCTATATTTCCAAGGACTGCCTGCTGGATAAAGGTGTCAAAATCGAGTTGGCTTGCCTTCTCCTCTATCAGTTGAAACATTATTTTCCTAATGGCTTTTCTCTGTGAAGTTTTCACCCTCGTTATTGTAACAGCCATTCCCATGACTCTGAGCTTTACACCATCTTTTGTTTGAACGTCTATGATCGCATCGATCCTGGAGGTTCCCCTCCTTACAAGGCTCCTGATATAGTCTCGCGTCAGTTCCATCAGCTTAAGCTGAGTATATGCCGTTGTACCTTCTACTTTGACTATTTGGAACTTAAGCTTTATGTGAAGTTGAGAGGGATCCTTGGTTATATCATAAAAGCTGACTTCGACTGTCCTCCCGATAGTTTTCTCAGGTTCGTTCGCCGGAATACTTCCTAGATCAGCGAAGCCGAAAGCCTTCGGGGCCAGTACCCGAACCCAGCTCTTCATTGCCCATTTATCTCGAGTTTTCCTTGTGCTCACGACACAAACCCTTGCTAGCCTACATTCAAACTCATTTAAATTTTCCGTTAATCGGCGAGCTTATATCTGGGGGAAGTATTTTACTTTCGGCCGATGAAGAAGGAGGTGATCTGTGACTTCCATGGTGAACGATGACGACAAAAAGCTGAGGCTCTATTTTAAAAATAAAAAGGGTCTAAGCCGGTATGAGTTTGAAGAGTTTCTGGCTAGTGCTAGAAAAATAGCTGTCTTCAACCCGGACGACAAGACATGGGTCGCTGTTCCGCAGAAGATAAATGAGTTGAATAGAAGCGAACTCGAGGCAACTCTACATGTACTCCGAAGATTCTCCACGCTAAACGAAGATCAGGTTCGAGAAATATTGTTAATTCATACTTCACAGAGAGAACACGTTGGCTCAAAAGATTCTCTTATTCTAACAGAGTTTTTACAGATAAGAGGATCTAAAGAGGTCTTGGATAAGATAATAAGGGATGAAAAATTATCCGAATTTTTGGAGATAAAGTATGGGAGAATTTATCTAAAGTCGCTGGTAAACTTATCCGTTTTCACTGAACTCCTGCATAAAGAGCATGGGATTAGGCTAGAACATGATCCGGACTTGATGACGGTAAAAGTTTCGCGCAAGGATGCAGTGCTTCAGATTCAGTTTAAAGTCGTGGATCGGACTTTATCTAAAATATTGTTGGATGAAGGGGTCTTAACTTACAATATTGAAAAACCAATACTAGGTCCTAATAACGAGTACCAAGGCTCTGAACTAGTGACTAGGACTTTTCGTGTGTCAAAGTGGAATTGGATCGAAAAGACGTTAGTAGCCCCTATCGCGCTAATTGACAAATATATCGCTAAGCTCCAAAGCCTCGGATTCAAAGTCGAGACGCTTATAGAGGAGAAGCCTTCTTTTTCGCTTACCTTGAACAAGGCTTTTTCGCTCCTACCACATCAGCAGGAAGCGCTTGAGCTATGGATGCGCCGTAAAAGGGGAACCATAGCTATTTTCACCAGAGGAGGAAAATCATTCATAGCTCTGGAAGCCATTTATAGGTTGCGAAAGCCAACTCTAATTCTCGTTACCACACAAGAGCTTATGACGACTTGGCTTGACTATCTCGAAAAATATTTAGGGCTTCCCAGACGTTTTGTAGGAATCTTAGGCGCGGGTGAACAGAAGATTAGGGAGATAACGATTGCAACATACACAAGTGCTGTAAAATACATAGACCACATTAAAGATAAATTTGAACTAGCCATCTTTGATGAGGCTCACCACGTCCCGGCTACAACATTCAAGAACGTGGCTCTAAGACTGGACTCGCTCTATAGGCTCGCCCTTTCAGCGACTCCTACTCGCAGAGATAACAACCACAATTTACTCTACGAGCTCTGCGGAGAACTGCTTTACACTCTCTCTTACGAAGACCTCGTAAGGCTTAAAGTAGTCGCCCCCATAGAGGAGTACCGCTCGTACTTCGTACAGAGCGAGGAGGAAAAATTGGCAAAACTTGTAGAGATTTTGAACACTTATCCTTCAGCCAAAACTCTAGTGTTCACCCAATACCTGAAGACAGCTGAGAAGATATATTCCAGTCTACGTGAGAGGGGTTACAAGGTCGTAATGATTACCGGAGAAACCCCCACAGCTAAGAGAGAGCTTGTATTCAAGGATTTCCTTGAAGGGAGAGCCAACATAATCGTCTCTACAACCGTTCTTGACGAGGGAATAACTGTTCCAGATGCAGAGATAGCCGTAATATTTGAGGGAAGTGGCGAGGTGCGACAGATGATACAGCGTATAGGGAGGGTACTAGGATACCAGCCAGGAAAAACATCAAAGGTATTCGAGATAGTAAACATATCTGACCCCCATGAAAAATACGCGTACATTAGGAGGTCCTGGGTACGCGAACTCTACTTATTTAAAGGCTTGGATAAATACGTAAGGGCTGTTAAGAACGGAAAAATAGATGAAATAAAGTCAAGCTATCAAAGGAGACTAGACACATTCTAGCGCAGGCAATTATTCGACTTCTTCCGTGATAACTAATATATTCTTTCCTTCAGGCAAGAAGAGACTTAACCCATTAACATCCTCTAAGATCACGGTAAACCCCCCTTTCTGTTGCTCTATTATTTCTTCAAGCACTCGCTCAGCGCTGCTCGTGTCTACCTCCTTATCAAGAACTTTCAGCCTCTTCAAGGCGTCAAGGAAGAGATAAAGCAAGCCCTCAATATTTGTTACAAACATTTCAGCATCTATGCCAGGCTCTACCTCAAGTCCAAGTTCGGGAATCAATATCCTAGTCGTAGGAGAGCGAACAACTTTAACCCTAAAGTCTTCAGGAGCCTCTACCTTCATGTAAAGCCTTGTATGCCTGCGATACTCTAAGGGGATTATGTCATTTCTCTTATAGCCGCACTTTGAGCACTTCTTGCTAATAATTAAAACTTTCCCCAGCATGGGTATCTCGTACTCGGCCTCTGTGACATTGAGGGGCCCCCCACAGAAGGGACACACCATTGTAAACTCGCCAACTTTCCTGCCGAAATTGGTTACTTTATCGATGTTTTGTAGTTTGTCCAGGCTCCCCATACTTACACAATAAATTTAGCTGGGCTGGCAGGATAAAAAATATAGGTGTTCCGGAATGGCAGAGGAGGAAAAAGCGGTTCTAGCAAAGATGGCTTCTCTGTTGAAGTCTGGGGCCACAATGCTGGATAAGACTTGCCCTTATTGCAATGTACCACTGTTCCGTTTGAAGTCAGGAGAAGTTATATGTCCTAAGTGTGGTCAAAAGTTCATTCTTGTTATGAGCGATGAAGAGGAGTTACGTGCGCGCTCTGGGCTTGTGCTACAGTCTTTGGAGCAAACCGTTGTAGAGAAACTTCAGATTCTGCAAAATAGCCTTAGTGTTGTCTCCAGTCCTGAAGATATGTACGAGATTGGAAAGGCCATAATGATGCTATTGCAAATACTTGAGACTTCTTATAAAGTGAAAGCCCTTGCCAAAAATACTGCCAGTAAAGTTCAGGGATAGAAGGCCAGTTGTCTATTCTGAGTCTACTTGGAAGCTTTTAAACTCTCTAAGAGCGAAAGCGCTTCAAGTGCTTAAAGCCTTGGAAAATTTAGAAGAGAAACCCTTGGTGATAGGCAGTCTGGCCAGGGGGGATGTAACCCCTTCGAGCGACATAGACATTTTTTACATGAGATATGTTCCTAGCTGGCGGATAGCCCTATCCCTAGAGCAGGCTGGATACGATATTCTACTTTATCGAATAGTACAAGCTACCCCACAAACGTCTCCTAGATTTACGGCTGTAGTTGAAGAAAATGTCGAGATTTCCGTCCCACTCTCGAAGCTCAAGAAAACAGAAGAAGAGTTCCCATTTTTTGCGGGTGCCGTCAGTATGCACCAAATTGTGGACGGGGTACGGGTTAGGGGGGTTAACAAGCAACTATTGTTTATAGAACCGACAGGCTATGGGCATGAGGAGTGGTCTATCATAGGCAGGGAAAAAGAGGCTGCGGAAATGTTAGGTATCTCGATTGAAACTGTTCTTGAGCGTGTAGCAATGCGTGAAAAACGTGCACGCGAAGGTAGAACAGGATTTTTCATAAATGTTGAAATCCCAGGAGAAGAAAATCCTGAAAGCATTGCATGTAAACTTGCTCGCCAAAATGCTATTATGAGAAGGGCCATTGAGGGCCTAATAGATTGTGAGTAATTGTAGGTGCATTTTTGTAATACAATCTCCTAAAAGCCGTTGTCAGAGGAAGCGGATACATACTGATCTTCTCTTTTGTGATTTTGTGAATATAATTTGAATACACGAATTAACGGCATAAACTTATATTCTTCATCTAATTCGCATATCTTAGGCTAGAGATATGGGAAGACGACGTAAACGGTCACGTCCACGCTTGGTACCCAAGAGGAAGCTTCCAACGGTGTTTCAATGTCCGGCGTGTGGTGCAACCGCAGTGAGTGTTAGTGTGTTGAAAGGTAAGGAGAAGAAGGTTATTGTGACGTGTGCTAATTGTGGTTTGAGAGGTGAGTACGAGTATAACCAGTATCTCCATCCTGTAGACTACTTCAGCAGGTTTTTAGACGATTATGAAGCTGGAAAACTTACTGTGATCTCAAAACATGAGGATGAGAATAATGCGGAAAACGAAGGTTAGGGATTATCTGCTACAGCTACTCAAAGATAAAGGCGCTATTCACATGACGCTCATCGACCCAGATAAGACTTCTTCAGAAAAAGCCGCCCGTATAGCGGTTGAAGCAGTTGAGGCTGGAACATCTGCTATAATGGTCGGAGGAAGCATCGGGGTCTCTGAAAGTATGACCGATGAAGTTGTACTTGCCATTAAAAATTCGACGAATGTTCCTGTAATACTCTTCCCTGGGACTCCTTCGGCACTCAGTCGCCACGCAGACGCTGTATGGTTTATGTCTGTCCTCAACTCTCAGAATCCCTATTTTATTACTGGAGCCCAGATGCAGGGTGCACCAATAGTCAAGAGGTATGGACTGGAGGCTCTCTCCTTGGGCTATATCATATTAGGGTCGGGTGGCGCCGTCTCCCTAGTAAGCTATACAAGGCCTCTCCCCTTTGAAAAACCTGATGTGGTTGCAGCATATGCGCTTGCAGCAGAGTATATGGGATTTAGCTTTGTTTATCTTGAAGGGGGTTCTGGAGCGGATCCTATTCCTCCGATAGTAGTAAGGACTGTTCGAAAAACTGTCTCACTGCCGATAATAGTCGGGGGCGGCATACGGGAGCCGGAAACGGCGAGAGAGCTTGTTATGGCTGGTGCAGATATTATAGTTACAGGAACGCTCGTCGAAGAGGTTGATAACGTTAAGAAGAGACTTCATCCCATAATAACTGCTATTGAGGAGGGAGTTACGGCCCGAAAATTCCAAGATGAGCCATCACGACGATAAGCGCTAGAAGGAAAGTACCTGCAACAACAAACTCAGGTCTAATCTTTATCCCCCCAATGTCCTCTTCGTAGAATGTCAAGAGACCGGCTGCCGGGAGAGCTGTTGGTTTCCTCTCTTTCTCGCCTTTTCGGCTTTTCTTACTTTTTGACCCGCTCTTACTCATAAAAACCCCGAACTCTTCAAAAGAGAGGCAATGTATAAGCATTTCGCTATGCTATTATTTCCTCATAAGACGACAATAAGACGACTAATAGTCGATGACGTGCTGGTTTTATTCAAGTATAGGTAAGGAAGACACAACCTAGCCATTAAAAATGACATCTCTAACTATAAGCGGTTGTCGATAACCTCCAGGAAGCATCATCCCTTTGAGTATAACCTCGCTTCCTTGAAGCTCTTCGGTAAGATAAGATATAAGTAAGTCTAGGGTGCTTGGCGAGAATTCACACGCTTCCTCTGGGGGCATCGCGAAAATCTTCTTGAAAACTACAGGGTCATTACATATGCCTCTTCTTGTCGAAGTCCCATCGTCGAAGAGAAAATTCATGTGAAAGAGTGGCTTTCCCTCTACACACCTAACACGGGCGCTCCACGAAAGAATTACAGCTCTATTCAAGACAAAGGTCTGTATTCCAATGAATTTCGAAAATTCGTATCGCGGGGGCTTTTTTAACTGTTCTCCAACAATTACCTTGAGACAGGGCGTTTCCCTATAATATCCTTCAGAGGAACGTGCTCCCACGATTTCACAGGTATGATCTAGTCCAATAGTGAACTCCACTAGTGGTTTATCATGGGAGACAACTAGAGAATCTATCGTCTCCCTGCCACCACTCAATAGTCTAAGGTAAACTCTTCCTCCATTTTTCCGGAAGAGGACATAGCCCAATACATCGGCTTTAAAACCAAAAAAATCGTTAGCCATGGCCCTGCGGCAGTTGAAAGGTTTTTGTTTTTCAAGATCCTCATCGAGGACTTCCTGGGACGATGCATCACATTGCGCAAAGCTTATATCACCCATTGTGAACTCTCGACAACCACTAAAAACAATGAAATGATTTTCGAGGGGGGATACGTTAAAAGGAGTAAGCACGGCCACTGGAGAACAATTCGTATCCATGCCTAAGATGCATTTTTTGTTGTCAATTGAAATCACTCTAATTGTCTTAACTAGTCGCGTCCCAGGATTATACTTGTCAATATACTGGAGTAGCTCATCCAATTCCAGCTTGGAAACGAGCTTTATCGAGGAGTTTTTCTCGAAGAAGATTTCGTTCTTGTCGCGGTACTTCCTCACGGAAACCTTAAGGAGTCGTACCCTCGCTCCAATATGTAGTAGATCGTAGTATTTTTCCACATTTTCCTCCCACACCACCCCCCAGATTATACCGCTTTCATCAGCCAAGGCGTAACGGAAATATCTTTTCCCATTGGCTAGCCTCCTTATACCTGAATTGAAGACGATTATACCTTCAACATCGACACCTCTAAACCCCGCGGCGAGATCCCTAATCTTAAGAGTTGTAAGCGATGCGGGTGCGACTTCTCGCGATAAAACTACCCCTAGCTCTTTAGCCAGCATCAATGCTGCAGCATCCCGACGAATTATCTCGCCAAACTCCCTGACTTTTTCCTCGATCATCTCCTCTATTTTCTCCCGTGTCAGCTGGGGTCTTGCTTTAAGTATATCCTGGATGATCCTTTCGATTTCATCTTTTTCTTGCGAAGACATGATCCAACCTAAGTAATATCCTTCAAAGCGAGGCTAAAAACGATTTATAAAATTCTTCAAATGAGACTTTTTCTCTTTTAAGTTCAATTCCCTCTTTTATAGCTAGTTCCACAGCAAGCATATGGTAACAAGCCTTTGATTTTTCACGATAAACCGCGTTGAAGAGGAAGTCCTCGCATGAACAAAATAAACCCGGGATTACAATGTAGGAACGCCTCCTATCCTTGCTCTCCACCATATATACTTCAACATCAACGTTTTCCCGTACATTCTCAACTATTACCTGCTTGACCCTTCCCTCCATTAACGCCTTTCGAGCACGCATAAGGTTTCTTGAGGACAAATCTAACCCCTAAGGAATCAGTCTGAAACGATCTCTTGGAAATAATACCACTTCTCGTATATTAGAAAGGCCAAGAAATGTCATAAGGAGCCTGTCGAGTCCAAGCCCAAATCCGCCATGGGGGGGCATACCGTACATGAAGGCTTTTATATAGAATGAAAACTCCTCGAGGCTGAGACCCTTAGCCTTCAGGTTTTGAACCAGCTCATGGTACCTGTGTTCTCGCTGTCCTCCAGAGGCAACCTCGATGCCTTTTATATCTAAGTCAAATGACTTGCTCAAATTGTCGCCTTCACGCATGATGTAGAATGGTTTTGCATCCCAAGGGTATTTCGTGATGAAATAAATTGGAGTACCTTTAGCGGAGAGGTATTCGCCTAGGCTCTTCTCTGCCTGCGTGTCTAGATCTTCCCCCCACTGTATATTATATCCTATGCTATTTAAAATGTCAATAATCTCACTGTATGTTATCCTAGGTATCGAGGAAGGAGGGTCTATAAGCGAGAGCCCTACGGTTTTCAGCATGTCTCCGACCTCCATCCTTAAATAGTTGATTGATGCCCCGATGAACTCTTCAAGGACTTTCATCACATCCTCTTCGTCCTCTATGAAACCCATCTCAACGTCCAACCCCCAGCTCTCGTTGAGGTGTCTAGGCGTGCTAAACTTCTCAGCCCTGAAGTATGGGGTTATTTCGAATACTCTTGGAACACCGCACATCAACATTTGCTTGTAGAGCTGCGGGCTCTGGGAGAGATAGGCTTTCTGGCCAAAATAGTCGACAGTGAATAGCGTAGCACCCCCCTCGGCACCTGCGCCTACGAGCTTAGGCGTGTGTACCTCTAAGAAGCCATTTTTCGCGAAAAATTCCCGTGTAAACTCAACTAGTTTGGCACGAGCTATAAAAACAGCTCTGAATCGAGGTAGACGAAGGGCGAGGTACCTGAAATCCACGTAAAGGTCAAAGCTCGCTGGAGTTTTCCCTGTAAGATCAATCGGAGGCAACTCTATGGGCTCTGAAAGTACAGTAATTGCTTTGGCTTGGAGCTCACGTCCTTTTCTGCTAACGATAATATCGGGAAAAACACCCTCTACCCTTACCGCCGAACCAATCTTCATGGACGAAGCCTTACTCCATGTCTCGGCATCCACACTGTCTCTTTTCACAACGACGGTAACAGGTGATATAGAAAGATCGTCTATAACCTCAATGAACGTTATTTTTCCAACAGTCTTAACGTTTGATACCCAGCCTTCAACAACCCCAGCTTTTTCACTCATCCCTCGACACCGACGGTTACCCGAAAATTTCTTAAATTCATGCACATAAAGCCTTTGGTGCTCCTGATGGTTAGACCCAGCCTAAGGTCACGTACAAAGAAGCGTAGACATGTCAGAACACCTGGGGGGCGCCTTGTACTGAGAGTTATGGACAAGAAGCATGACTACCCAAAATGCGCTGTTTGTGGCATGCCTCTCCAAGGAATACCCAGGCTGACCTTGAAAGAAGAGCGAAAAGGTGTAAAGATGCCAACCAGAGCCTTTGGTGGTTATCTCTGCCATAGGTGCTTAAAGCTGGGCATTAAGGTCTCAGTTCGTACGAGAGCCTGATAAGCCGTGCCCTGCGTAGTTATAGCTGTAAGTGGGACGCCAGGCAGTGGGAAAACAACGTATTCTCGTTTTATCTCCGAGTACTATGGTTTGCGCTACGTGTCAAGCGGGCATCTCTTCAGGGAGATCGCCAGGGAGCGAGGGATAGACTTTCTCCAACTGCATAGGGAAGCTGAGAAAAACATGGAGATAGACATGATGATAGACCAGAAAGCTATTATAGAAGCTCTGTACGGAGGGGTAGTTGTTGAGGGACACCTCGCAGTATGGGTTCTCAAGGACATAGCTCACATTAAAGTTATTTTCGATGCACCGCGAGAAGTCAGGGCTGAGAGAATAGCTAAACGGGATGGCATAAGTTTCGAGGAGGCTCTTGAGGAGATTATTCAACGCGAGAAAAGCAACTATGAGAGAGCCTTAAAGTACTATGGGCTCAACATCAGGGATTATAGTGTAGCGGATCTCGTTGTCTCTACCCAGCACCTACCACCTGAAGCTATCAAGAGAGTGGTATCCACATATATAGACGCATACAGGGAGAAGTATCCTCAGCTATTTGCGTAGAAATATCGAGGCTAGCTAGATAAATTTTTATAATTCTCACTACCTACAATTACGCTGAAATAGGTGAGACAATGTCTGAGAAGAAGCCACACCTTAATCTAGTGGTAATCGGTCATATAGACCACGGAAAGAGCACCACCATGGGTAGACTCCTCTATGAAATTGGTGCCGTAGACCCCAGAACAATCCAGCAATACGAGGAAGAAGCAAAGAAGCTTGGCCGGGAGTCCTTTAAGTACGCTTGGGTTCTCGACAGGTTGAAGGAGGAGCGCGAGCGCGGAATAACAATAGACTTGGGCTTCTACAAATTCGAGACAAAGAAGTACTTCTTCACGCTTATCGACGCTCCTGGACACCGCGACTTCGTCAAGAACATGATTACTGGAGCAAGCCAGGCTGATGCTGCAATTCTGGTCGTGTCTGCTAAGGAGGGTGAGTTCGAGGCCGGTATAAGTCCGGCTGGTCAGACGCGAGAGCACATTTTCCTCGCCAAGACAATGGGTGTCGACCAGCTCGTGGTAGCCATAAACAAGATGGATACTGTGAATTATAGCCAGCAGAGATACGAGGATATCAAGAACCAGCTCTCAAGGCTACTGAGAATGGTCGGCTATAAGCTTGAAGAGATACACTTTGTACCAATCTCCGCTTGGGAAGGAGTCAACATAGTTAAACGCTCACCCGAGAAAACTCCATGGTACAACGGTCCCTCCCTCTACGAGGCTCTAGACACCTTTAAAGAGCCTCCACGACCCATCGACAAGCCACTAAGAATTCCAATCCAGGACGTCTACTCCATCAAAGGCGTTGGAACAGTTCCTGTAGGCAGGGTTGAGACAGGCGTTCTCAGGGTCGGCGACAAGATAATAATAAACCCGCCAAAGGCTGTGGGAGAAGTAAAATCCATCGAGACACACCACACTCCTATTCAGGAAGCAATACCCGGCGACAACATAGGCTTTAACGTGAAGGGTGTCGAGAAGAGTCAGATCAGGCGCGGCGATGTTGTCGGTCCCACAACTAACCCACCCACAGTAGTGGACGAGTTTATAGGACGTATCTTCGTATTGTTCCACCCGACGGCGATAGCGGCAGGCTATACCCCGGTACTACACGTTCACACCGCAACGGTTCCTGTGACCTTTGAGGAACTACTCCAGAAACTAGATCCCAGGACAGGTAGCGTCGCAGAGGAGAAACCTCAGTACATCAAACAAGGCGACTCAGCTATCGTAAGGTTTAAGCCTAGAAAGCCAGTGGTCGTCGAGAAATACTCTGATTTCCCGCCATTGGGCAGGTTTGCGGTACGCGACTCTGGCAGAACTATAGCGGCTGGAGTAGTCATAGACGTTAAAAAGGCTGAAGGATACTAGTAGCCGTCTTTTAGAGATAAAATTTTTATACTATACAGCCTTCACCTTTTTGCCTGTGATGCTGTATGCCAACCAAGGTTCGCATCCGTCTCTCAAGCACATCTGTCGAAGACCTAAACGCAGTATGCAAAGATATAGTTGAGATAGCCAAGAGAACAGGCGTTAAGATCCGTGGCCCTATCCCCCTGCCCGTCCAGGTAGCAAGAGTCGTCACAAGACGCGCACCCTCAGGTCAAGGATATGAAACCTTCGATAGGTTTGAGCTCAGAATACATAAAAGGCTCATAGACATGGATGCCGATGAGAGGGCAACCCGCCTGCTACTTCGAACCCGTGTGCCACCAACGGTGCGTGTAGAAATCGAGGTCGTGTAAAGAGAAGCTTCTAAAACGCCATTATCGTTAATACTCGTTGACATTCTTCAATTCTAAAAGCAAAAACTTGTAACCCTGGCTATTTTTCTAGATGAGTCCTTAATCAGATGGAAAGTAAAATTTATCAGAAACATATGTCTAGCCTTCACGAGGGCCCGTAGCGCAGTCAGGAAGCGCGGCGGCCACGCTCCAGGAGCGCCGCAGTCCTAGGCTTTCCCAGAGAAAGCCGCAGGTCCCGGGTTCGATTCCCGGCGGGCCCGCTTAACAAAATCCGTCTTTCATCTCCTATGGGCGCCATGTTTTATATCGGGGAGTAGCTCCGTAAACTTGTGGGAAAAGCTAGAGCCTATTTAAGGTTAACGAGAATCGAACACGGCGTCATGACCGGCCTTGCGGTCATGGCAGGATTCTTAGCTGTCAAGTGGTGTCTGTGTGAGGCGTTGATAATCGCTTTTCTAAGCTCTGTAATGGTTGAAGCCTCTCTCTTCGCCTTTAATGATATCTTTAATATGGAAGAGGACAGGATAAATTCGCCTGATAGGCCCCTCGTCACAGGAGAGGTGTCAAAAGACGAAGCCGTAATTATTGCAATCCTACTAGCATTTTCCTCAATAATCCTCGCCTCACTCCTGGGTAAAGCACCCATGCTCCTTTTAATCATGGCGTTATCTCTCGGTAATCTTTACAACGCGTATTTGAAGAGGTTTTCAATAATCGGTAATATCACTGTCGCAGGGTTAACGGCGAGCAGTTTCCTTTACGGATCGCTGGCAACCGGCCTCGATGTACCCGAGAAGACGATATTATTCTTTATGATAGCATTTTTAGCAAATGTAGGAAGGGAGGTTGTTAAAGGTGTCAGGGATCTTGAGGGCGATGTGAGGGTGAACATATGCACTCTAGCGTGTGAGATAGGATCAGAAAAAGCAGGAAAAGTTGCATCGGTCTTCATGCTTCTCGCTGTTGCACTAAGTTTTGCAGCCATAAGTTACTTCGCGAACAAACTGTTCTTCACAGCGCTAATATCTCTGACAGACATTATTTTCATCCATGGTGCTTACCTTATGCTGAAGGAGCCAACCCCCTCCAATGCCGGCAAGCTGAGAAACACTACTCTAATCGGCATGCTTATAGCCCTGGCATCCTTCGTGATACCCTAGGTAGCTGGAAAAGACAAAAATAAATAAGCGGGCCTGGTGTAGCAGTTATGCCTGAAGGAAGATTTACTATATTAGAGAAATTGGTATCCGAGAATAACCTTGCATGGCTCCTACTAGTAATCTCAGTTTTAATCGCATCAGGACTAGTCTTCATCTTGGCGGAGCGACCACCCTTCTCTCTGGGCACCTACATAATCTATCCTGGGACAGCTTCACAGACAACAGGCGAATTTCTCACGATATTTTTCCTATATTCTCTATCGATAGCCGGGCTTATCTTGCTCTACGAGGCTCCTAGGTATCGCTCCCGGCCAAACCTCGCAATAATGTTTCTGATATCAGGCCTACTCGTAGTGTTAATCTCTGTCTTGCTACTATTCACCGTATATGGGATGAAGTAATCAATTATGAAGAGTATACTACGCCTTTACAGACTCCCAGGAATACATGTAATCTATGGTTCGCCAGGTTCCTGTAAGACCCGCTTCTCTATATTCACAGGTCGCTTGATAGCTGGTACCTCCCCCCTTCTTTATGCAGGACTTGGAAGACATTCTATTATCTCGCCTGAGGAAAGTGAGGAGATAAAGGTTGTAAGAATTCAAAATCTGAAAAGCGAGATAAGCTTTCTACTCAGTCTCGAAAAACTATCTGGAAATTTTGGCTCCCTGGTATACGATGGCTTCTCAATATACTTTCTACCGCTTAGATTCTATATGCGTGAGACTTCTATATCAAAACTCCAACTTTTCGCGGCCTCAAAGCTTCATGAGTTCTCTCAAAGAAGAAGCATCCCCTTGATAGTTACGGCCCAAGAGATCTCTGGCCGAAAGCCACTTGCCTACAAGATTCTCAGAAGATTCTCCCGAGACTTTACCAGACTTGAAAAAGTAGACGAGAAGATAGTTGTTCATGTTTACGACAGGAATCTTAAAGAGAAGTTTACCGAATCCATTGATGGGTGCTTTGAAGAGAAGGCTTCTCGATAAGTATGTCCATACTCGTGGCCTCTCGGCGCTAAACTATATAAACCTGAAACTAGCACGAGTACACAGGTGTCTGACCCAATACGCGTCTCCTCTGAATGTCGCGAGAAGTTACTAATTCTTTCTCACTATCTGAGTAGGATAGCGGGTCACTATGAAATAGATCCCGAGAACCCCCAAGTAATCATACCTTGCGAAATATTAAATGACGATATTGCTGAACCACTTATCAACGTATTTTTAAGATCACCACCTCAAAGACACAAGGAGGTTATAATAGCTGTTGACCCAGGCGAAGCTAAAACAGGCTTCGTCATGGCCGCAGACGATGAAATACTCTATGCATCGTCGACAACCCCCGAAACATTTAGGAAAATATTCCAGGCTCTCTCCCGATACTATGCCCGTGTGATTCTTTTCATTGGGAATACCCCCGCGGCGCATAAGCTCCTTGAAGTCAAACCACCCAATGTGGTGGTCGAGTTTCTGGATGAATCAAAGCTTCCCATCCCTCACACAGACATAAAATCAAAGGATGATGTACTCGACGCCTTAGGAATATACCTTAAAGGTCGCGCACTCCTGATAATGAAGGCTATCTCGAATAATCGTCGTATGTATGAGGGGAAGTAAGTTTACACAAGGAGCCCTATAGGCTTTCTGGAGCTAGCCCCTTGTTTTCCTTCTCTTAACCTCGATATCCTGTGGAATCCAATCTATCGCAGTACCACATTTTGGGCATTTTCCCCCGACAGAGGCGTATATTTTATAAAGGTTGGGGAGCTTTTCCCCCTTGTAGAACACATAGCCACACTTCTTGCAGACAACTGTTATCATTGAGGATAACAGCAGGAATCAAACGTTATTAATATTTTCTCAATTTGGAGCATATCCGAGTCAGCCTGATTTCTCGTATAAGCTCAAAAATAAATACCTGTATGTGTGAAGCGTAAACTGTGTCTGGAAGAAAGACTACCATCAAGGACAGTCTTGCTTCAGCGTTGCTCAAGGGGCTTGAAGCTCTAGGAGATCCAAGACTCGTGGTTGGAGTAATTCTGGCCATCTCGTTTACCATAACGCTCCTGGCACGCCTAGCCCCCCTCCACTGGGGCGTTTATCTCAACGAGTTCGACCCCTTCTACGAGTATTACCTATCCGTGAAGACGCTGGAAAACGGTAATGGTAGCCTCCTTGGAGGCATAACTTGGTGGTATCACTGGTGGTTTGAAAACCCCAAGCCACTCGACACATTATTCTGGGCCCCGCATGGCAGGGATCTTAGGGGCTCGAGCCAGCCTGGAGCCGCACTTTTTACGGTGGCTGCCTACGAGTTTCTCCGCACCTTAGGGGTGAAAACCGACCTATATTTTGTTCACGGGATCTCGGTCCCAGTTGGAGCCGCCCTGGCTGTTTTCACTGCTTATCTATTGGGTAAAGAGCTGAAGGATGAGAGAACAGGCGTGCTGTCAGCCGTCCTTATAAGCCTAAGCTGGGCTTACATGTACAGGACCAATTACGGGGCTAAGCACGAGGGATTTGCAATCCCCTTCATGCTGCTAGGCTTCTACCTCTTCCTGGTGGCTTACCGAAGGAAATCACTGGGACTCTCCATCTTAGCCGGGCTCTCCTTCGGAATGGTTGTCCTATCGTGGGGCGCATACCTGTACCCCTGGAACTTCATAGCCCTCTTATCCCTGATTTGGCTTCTATTCCACCCTACTGATAAAATCATGGCAAAGATCTATATAGCCAGCAATGTAATTACAACCCTCTTTGTCGCAACCACACCTAGGTTTGGCCCGAAAACGGCATTCTTATCTCTGGTAGGTTTCCTGCCATTAGCTACTACTCTCTATGCGGTCTTCTTGTTAATAGGGTATTCCCGGCTAAGAGCAGCAACTCCCTCTAAAATAAAGAAAATAGGTATTGGAATAACGGGAGTAGTAGTTATCTTTTTCATTGTCGCATATGTAGCAGGGTTAACCTCCTTGATCTCTGGAAGGATACTAGCAGTTGTACTGCCAACTATTAGAGAACCCGGAGTGACTACAGTTGCTGAACACGCAGTACCCTCATGGAACCAACTCTTTGATGATTTTCAGTCCTCAATAATTTTCGGGATATTTGCTGTGTATCTCTTCGCCAGGAGGCTGAAGACAGACCTTAACGCAGCCTTCGCCGCCCTCTACTTTGCTACTTCTCTCTACTTTTCATCATCGATTGTGAGGCTCGTACTGCTTTTGTCGCCAGCCATATCAGTCGTAGCCTCTATGGGACTTATCGAGTTATTCGATAGGATTCGCATGCTGTCAAGTCCGTCAATATCCAGGAAAAAAGAGAAGTCTGTCTCGCCGGCACTAGCTGTCCTGGCAATGATTATACTCCTCTTACTCTTCTCGCCTTCAATACTTGGTTCGAGAGTACCTCTATATTCTCACCAGCCAGCACTTATACTTACTTCATCAATACCGATGATAGACTACAACTATCAATATATGGACTGGATCTCAGCACTAGAATGGATAAAGATCAACGTCCCGAAAGATGCTACCATTGCGACATGGTGGGACTACGGCTACTGGATAAGCGTCAACACTGAGCGCAAAACAACTTGTGACAACGCTACAATCGACACGAAGCAGATCCAGAGGATAGCTACTGCGTTCATGTCAGACGAGGACACAGCCCTGAAAATCTTCAGGGAGCTAAACGTAACCTATGTAGTAGTGTTTGAGCCGCTGCAGAGCCTCCAACTCTCAACGGGTATGAGCGTATATTTCTCAATGATACACCCAGCTCTAGGAGGAGACATGGCTAAAAGTCCCCAGATGCTGAAATGGATAGGACTTGATGCAGGAAAGTATATCTACGGATTTAACAACGGCTCCTACGCGTATCTAGATTTAGGGAATAACCAGAGGTTATACCTCCTTGTTCCCGCACCCACCCCGCAGGGGTTAAACGCGACACTCTACAGGATGATCTTCACTAGGAACTATAAACAACAGCTCTTCATCTTCGACTCCTTCCTAGGTCAGCTCCAAGGCTATAACGGTCCACACTACTTATTATCCCCTCTAAAACACTTTGAGCTCGTATATGTCTCGGAACCCAACGGCTGGGTAAAAGTCTTTAAAGTAAAAGGTTAATTTCGCTTATCGAGAAGAATCTCCAGCTTCATTTTTCTCCTATAATCTCCATAAGGGTCTTCAGGCGAAAACTTAGCTGGGTGAGCGGCCCTCAGTTCCCCTCCACAGTACGGACACTTATCAGAACGCAATGTGTACATCCCGCACTGTGAACACTTGTGTAAAAGTGTATGCTTTCCCACCTCTTATTCACCTTTTAATCTTTCAAACGAGAAGCTACAGCCGTGGGTTTTCGCGCCCTGTTCAATAGCTTTTAGAATATCTGATGATATTTTCTCACCATCCTTATAATTCAACGCCTCGACATCTAACTTATACCTGGGAGCTCCCAGTGTATAAAACCTTACAGAGGTATTCGATGGCAGCTTCACGCTTCTTTCCCAAGATGTTAAAATATCTTTCAACGCTTTAACCCCACCCTCCAGGCACTGAAGATTAATGATAAAGCTGAGCTTCACCCGTGGGAGTCTAATGTTTTGACGGGCTATCTCCGCGACAACTTCGGCCCATTTTTTCTCAACGTTGGCCTCTAAGAGAGCCTCTTCGCCCCTCAGACTAGCTTCTTCGAGTCCTTTAAAAATCTCTCCATAATAGTCTTCAAGCGGCCAGCCAACCTTCTCGTAAGCCTCGTCGAGGGTCTTACGTAGCTTTTTAGCTGCAAGCTCGAGAATCTTTTCAGCCCTCTGTGCCCTCTTCCACTCTATAAGTTTCTCTTTTCTTTCTCCATCTGAGACTCTCTTTAACGATAAGTCAACCAGCTTTCTTGAGGGATCTACACGTATAACCTTGAACACAGCCTTCTGTCCCACCCTTAAAACATCTCTTATATTCCTAAACCAGCTATGGCTAGCCTCTCCAAGCGGGACATAGGCCCTCAATCCCCCGTACTCGTCCAAAGCTACAAAGGCTCCATGCTCGTGAATCTCCTTTACAGTAGCCACAACCAATTCATTGAGGCTAGGAACCTCTTCTCTACGTCTAACCACAGTCTATCGCCGGAGAGAATAAGTTTAGTGACAGATATTTTTTGCCTCTCAAGCCTGTCGCGAGAAAGTTTGAAAAAAGAGGACATCTACAGGAGAATTAGCTTAATGGGCGACTATTCTTAAAAGGATCAGTGTTTCTCCACGATAATGTCTGGTTACGTCAAGAATTCCACGATTTCCGCTATTATTAGAGCTTTGCCCCCTCTAGGCTGTACAAGAACCCTGCCACACTTGAAACACTTAGCTGTAAGGGAGGAGTGACTGAACACTACCTGGACGTTACCACAGTCGGGACAGCGAACCTTTACGAACCTGCTCCTAGGCTTTGGAACGAGCTGCTCCACCTCAACCATATCACTTCACCTTCTCTACTATTTCCAGTTTCTTCAGCCTAATGCCTTCCTTGTGATAGGTATATCCACAGACCTTACACTTAAGCTTCAACACCTGTTTCTTCGTAACCTTTGCAGTCCTCTTCTGCTCAGGCTTCCTCTTAGACCCATAACCCCTCTGCTTCCTTAGATACCTCCGCTGACCCTCAGCCAACGTTCTCCTCTTTCCAGCCTTATAAAGCGTAACCTCGTGCTCTGTATGTGTCTTACACTTTGGACAATAGGTCCTTATCACTGCAGGAACCTTCATTCCAACCCCCACGCTGCACTTTCAACCCTACACGCATAATTTAAGCTTTTCCAGCCTGCATAGACGCATGCATCTAGAATGACTGAATACTTTTGCCTAAACCGCTAACCTCGCCTTGGAAAAGGTTTATAGGCGAGGCCTAGAGCATGGGTCTCTAGGTGGATACATGGAGTTCTGCCCTAAATGCGGGGGGCTAATGCTACCAGCCGTTGTGGACGGCAGGAAAGTATTAAAGTGTAGAAGCTGCGGATATGTTAAGGAGAGCAATAATCCTGGAAACGCGTACCGTCTCGAGGAAAAAGTTCAACGACACCCCCTCGACAAGATCACCGTCTTGGATGTGAACGTGTCTACACTCCCAGTGGTGCCCTTCAAGTGTGAGAACTGCGGCAACGACAAAGCCTACGTGTACGAGGTTCAGACAAGGGCTGGCGACGAGCCAGCGACAAGGTTCTACATATGCACTAAGTGCAGGAAGGTATACCGCGAATACGCCTGAAGAGGAGATCCCACGTTATTCTTGACGCCAACCTTAATGATAGTTTTATATTCAGTATCCAACTTCTTTAAACGAGGGTCAAAAATGGTCAGGTTCACCTTCCCGGATGCCCGCGAATGGAGGTATATTCTTGAAAGCCTTTCAACAATAGTCGACGAGGCAAACTTCCTTGCATCTCCAGACGGGTTACGCCTCAGAGCTCTAGACCCAGGCAGAGTAGCGATGGTTGACCTCTTCATGCCAGCCGGGCTCTTCGAGGAATACTCCGTGGACTCGGAGACTAAGATTGGCGTTGTACTCGACGACATCAACAAGGTCTTAAAGAGGGCTAAGTCCGACGACAAGCTCGTATTCGAGGTCGGCGAGGGCAGGCTCACAATAATTCTACAAGGCAGGGCCGAGCGGAGGTTCAGGTTCCCCCTCCTCGACATTGCAGGCCAAGAACTACCCTCTCCCAAGCTCAACTTCACGGTTGCAGCCAAGATGCTCAGCGACACCTTCAGGGATGCGCTCAAGGACGCGTCTCTGGTATCAGAGGCTGTAAAGCTCAAGGCCGAAGACGAGTCCCTCCACCTATCTGCTAGGAGCGACAGGGGCGAGATAGAGACAAAGTTCACCATAGAGTCGGGAAGCCTGCTCGAAATAGACGTGAAGGAACCCTCAGAGGCCAGCTACGGGATAGATTTCCTGGACAAGATCGTCTCGAAAGCCTACAGGGTGAGCGACATAATGGCTCTACGATTCGCGACAAACATGCCCATAGAGATGAGCTTCGACATAGCCGGAGGCGGTACGCTGAAATACCTCCTAGCCCCGCGCATGGAGTAACCCATGGGTTCAGAGCATTTAAAAGTGGTCATTGGTCCCGAGGACTATTTAAAGTATCCATTCCTGCCGGAGGCCATCAAGATTGTTAAGGAGCTAGGCCTCACCATCGAGGAATTAGGCGAGACACCCCTAGGAAACGAGATACTAGAACAGGCTAAGAGAAAAATCCTCTCCGTTATTGAGGACGGCAGATACCCCATATCCAGCGACGACTACAGACTTGAAGTATCGGCCTTTGCAACGGCCATTCTCCTTCTATCACAGGTAGGCGATAAAGCCCTAACCGAGAAGTTTGCGACAGCCTTCTCCAAGAGCATCTCGCCCAGCCTAGAAGCCGACTCACGCGAAAGGGTACAGCTACTCTTCTACATCTCACAGGTTCTAGGATGGGATGTCAGGATTAAAGACAAAATCTACGTGCACTTCAAGAACTATATCCATGCACAGCCGGACTTCACGGGTAAATGGAAGCTCGTAAACAGGGCCCTCAGAGACGGCTACGTCGAGGTCTCCACGCATGAGTTAGCGAGACTTATACAGACAGGAGTGAAGAAACATGTCTCCAGGCTAGTGGAATCCGCGAGCGTGGATTCCTCGCTACTACCAGAGAGGGTCTACGCCGTTGTAGAGGAGCTATCACAGTCCTGGGCTAAAACGAGGAGGGAAGTTTTAGAGTTCGCGCAGGCCGGATACAGGAAGAGTGGCATGGACGCCTTCCCCCCATGCATCAAGACTCTAATGGATGAGGCGAAGAGCGGAAAAAACCTTCCTCATAGCGCCCGCTTTGTACTAGCATCATTCCTGCTTAACGTCGGCTTCACAGTGGATGAGACACTCGAGATATTCAAATACTCCCCCGACTACAGGGAGGATCTAGCCCGGTACCAGGTTGAGCACATAGCTGGCCTGAGAGGCTCCAGGACAAAATACACACCCTACAAGTGCGACAACATGAGGAGCCTAGGACTCTGCAGGTGGAGGTGCGAGGGGGTAAAGCATCCTCTCCAATACTTCTACAGGGCCCTTCGCGGGAAGACCCCCAGGGTGGTTGAGAGCCAGGTGTCGTAGAAGTGGACATACAAGGCTTGTTCAAGGAATACTATCGGAAAAACCCAGTCCCTCCCCCTCCAAGCATAGAGAGGAGAGAGTTCGCCTTCACCACTTTCTCGTCCAGCGGGATGATCAGACACATATCTTTCAAGAACCCCGAGGAGATGAACAGATACATTATTGAAAGAATACCGCGGCACGCCTACTACTCCACCGCGTACTACTCCGACCCCTCAGCCCCCGAAATGGAGGACAAGGGCTGGCAAGGCGCAGACATGGTCTTCGACATAGACGTAGACCACATAGACACCCCCTGCAAGCCCCTCCACGACACGTGGAGGTGCAAGGCCTGCGGCGCCCATGGAAGAGGCTTAGCTCTCAAGTGCCCCGTTTGCGGGAGCGAGAGCCTCGAGCGTCAAACCTGGGTCTGCGACCGTTGCATAAGCGTGGCCCGCGAGGAGGCGCTCAAGCTCATAGACATACTTGAAGAAGACTTAGGCATCTCCAGGAGCGAGATGATCCCAGTCTTCTCCGGGCACAGGGGCTTCCACATACACGTCGAGGATAAAGCCTTAATCGACCTCGAACAGGAAGCCAGGCGCGAGATAGCCGACTATGTGCGGGGCCTCGGCATAGACCCCGATCTATACATCGAGAGGACAGGAGACCTCTACAAGTACAAGTACCCTTCAACGGCCCCAGGGTGGAGAGGCCGTATAGCCATGCACCTCGCCCTTAGGGGGAAAGAGGACACCCCCCTCCCGAGGGAAGAGCTCAAAAAACTCATAATGGAGTGCGTCGCCGAGGCCAGGGCAAACATAGACGAGAAAGTCACAATGGACGTCAAGAGGCTCATACGCCTGCCAGGAACACTCCACGGCAAGACAGGCCTCAAAGTACTCCCATTAACGATCCAGCAACTCGAGGCAATGGACGCCGCTAGCATAATCGAGAGGGCAGTCGCGCTCCCAGACACCCCCGTCAGTGTCGAGATGGAAGAGTGGCCCCGCCGAGTACTAGGCTTCACATTCAGCGAAGACGGTTCTAAGAAAACAGTACCGCTCTACCTGGCAGTCTACCTGGTGCTCAACTCTCCTACTGCTCGAATACTATCCATTGGGTAAAACAGCAATTTAAACCTCAGAGGAACACGTTTCATTTTTAGTCGAACAAATATTAGTCTGAAGCCGGATTCTAATTAACAGAAAAGGTTGCCTATAAATACCCTGCAAGCCAACAACCCCTCGAACCCCGAAAAGGGGTGAAGCATGCATATGAGTAAAAAATACATCTTTGGAATACTAGCACTAGCAATACTAGCACTAGCACTAACCACCACGGCACAGGCAGCTCCAGTAACCTCAGCCTATGAAATACTTGTAACTCCATGGGGCACACCCTTCGCCAACCAGAACGTAATAATCGTCGTGTTCAACCAAACACAAGGAGGAAACTGTATCATAGCCTATGCACAGGGCACAACTGATGCAACAGGCAAGATAAACCTCCAAATAGCCAGCAAGATTCCAATAGATACATCTAAAACGTATTCAGGAATATATAACGTATCCGTATTCTGGCAGGCCTACGGAAAAACCTTCCTCCTAAACACCACAAGGTACACTACAACTCCTTTCAGCGTCTCAAGCATCTTCAATAAGACTATAACGCTCACATACCTCTGGAACTTCTCGTTTAGAGCCTTGACGACAGTCAATGGGACTAAAGTCCCGCTCTACTACCGGGATCCCGAGAGCGGCCGCGAGGACAAGGCCTTCTTCGAGGTAAGGCTTGACCCCAACGGCCCCATCGTGTTCTCAGACTACGGCGACGCGAACGGCAACACTACAAAGACTTTCCTCATAGGCGCAATACAAGTTAACATAAAGCCGACGCTATCCCCCAACTGCTACCACATCGAGAGCTACTGGAACACCACGTTCTACAAGGACATCTACTGGATGATGACCGGAGGGGCTTCACCGCTAAAAGTAAAGGTTGGCAGCGAGAAGCTGAACTTCACTACTACGGGCTTCCAACTTAAAAACAACGGGTCAGCTACTAGCACAACACTATATGTAATCGAAAATGTTCCAGGGGTACAGCCAAAAAGCGCGCCCCTTGTCCCCATACAAGGCGGCCACAAGACTGTTAATGATACAGCTTACACCTTCCTAGCCATAGTGACAGTTACAGACCCATGTGGTAATAGACTGACAGGTTGGGAGTGGCCACCCATAAACGTTGAATTCTCCACCCCCTCACTGGGCAAACTCCGTGTAGGCAAGGTCAACCCCGTGACAGGGACAGCCCCCGAAGAAGGCTACAACGGCACCTTCTGGCTGCCCAACGTAACCCTCTTCTACAAGGAGAACGTCACGATAAACGCCGAGATAAACGGAATACAAGTATTCACCTGGACCTTTAACACTTCAATGCAGCTTCCGAGCAGCGGCACTTTACCTGTGGTTAACAAACAGGTATTCAATGTAACTAAGGGTTCAAACGGTGCCATCAACCTAACGATAGCCTTATCGGTCGTCAAGGTTCAGACAATTGTAAAGGACAGTGGCGTAACACCCGTCCAGCCGCTCGAGGGGGCAATCGTAATAATACAGGCCCCCGGCTACGACCCCATAAACACCTACACTGACGGCGCAGGCTACATAGCCTTCCCACCATACACAATAGTTGCAGGTGGAAGCACACCCTCAGCCACTCCAATAGTGGCGAGGAAGGGCAGCAACCCCGGCTACCTGCCAGTACCCTTCGACCTCGCAACCACTGGTAAACGCTACAGGTACACTGTAACCGTGCTTTACGCGCTGCCCGGCACCGAGAACTTCGTAGACGTTACGCCTGACAACAACGTCATCACGCTCAACCTCACCGACTACTTCGTAAAATGCAGTGTCCAGAGCTTCCAGCTCATAGCGAAGGTCTACAACGTGAACATGAAGGTCGTAGACCTTTGCGGAAGACCTCTCACAAGCGCTGACGACCCCAACGCAACCCTGATTCTAACATACACGCCGCCACAAGGGTCCCCGATAACCTTCAGCGCAGGCCTGGGCAAGGACGGCACAGTCTTTATAGGCAAGGTTCCAGGAGGCACCTTCACCGTCAAGCTCGCATTCAAAGGCGTGTTAATGAGCCCGGTAAGCGGTCCCAGCCCACTTGTAGTAACGGGCAACATCGCCAACTACAGCCAGGCAACGTACACGTTCCCCGTAGGCGACATTAAGTTCAGGGTGACCCAGTGGGACGAGAAACTCCCACTAGTCAACATAAGCGTGACCCTTGACTACTACAAGGGCACAAGGAAGACCTACACTCAGAGTGCAACAACCGGGTGTGACGGCATAGTCTCATTCACAAAGGTTCCACTCTCAATAGACACAAGCCTCAACTCCGTCATAATCACGCTCAAGACAACGAAAGACACACCCTACATCAGGCACCCCAAGGATGACAACCTCGTAATCGGCAAGTGGGATCTCACAAAGACTCTTGCAGGCATCCAGCCAGCCTGCACAATCGGCCCGATAGACATCCCAGCATGGGTCTTCAGCTTCACGCTCGAGGCTGTAGACCACGCTGGGAACATACTCAAAGAGCTGCCCACGAGCAACGGCACAGCCCCCGTAATCGTGGCCCTCAACGATACTTACAATGCAATATCCTATAATGTAACGCAAGTCTGCCAGGGAGGCCCTGGCTGTCTCTGCTGGCCATCCATAAGCGTGACCTACCAGATCTTCAACGCTACAAACAACGCTGGCAAGCCATGGGGCAACGGCATAAGCGAGGCAAGGTTCAAGTTCACCGGGACCCAGTGGGACAACAGCAACTACCCGCACCTCTTCATCGCCGGGGCCAGCTACAGCTTCAAAGTATGGTATGGAGGCGTGATGGTCTACAACTACAGCTTCACAATGCCGGCTCCAAGCGCGGCGCTAGACTATAACAGCGTCATCAGCGCCCAGGTGATAAGATTCAACGAGACCACGGGCGCCCAGACTCTAGTACAAACCGACAAGCTCGACTACACCTGGATACTCGGGAAGAACGGTGCTACCGAGCACCCAATAGTCAGGTTCTACGGAGCGCCGGCGTGGAGCGGCAGGTACAGCGTTAAGCTCCAACTCGTAACCTGGGTCGTCAACCTCGACATCTACACGGTGAGCAAGCTGGGCCAAGGCCTAATACCCGGCCTCAACGTAACCCTCGTCAGGAACGATGTAATCAACTGGAGGTCACTACTGAGTGGCGGGTACAACGCTATAGTTAAACCAAACGCCTCCTCCCTGGGCGTCGGCATGATAGCGTGGAGCGCCGTCGACACTGCGGGCAACGGCAAGATAAGCCTCCCAGTAGCCATCTGGATGCCCAACCACAAAGTCAAGAATGCACCAGTAAAGTTTGGAGCCAACATAACCAATGCATACGTCTTCGCGGGCAAGAAGTATGGAACCCCCGGAGTCCCAGATACCCCCAAGTATGGATCAATAGAAGTAGGTACTGCTTATGGATACCTTGTTGGACCATACAATATAACGACTAACAGTATCAATACTCTTGTCACTACGAGCGGTAACGACATAAGCAGCCCAAGCCCAACATGGTACAAGCTAGGCAATGCATTCCGTGGCAACAACCACGACTACATGCTTGGCGGAGCATGGAACGTCACTTACTGGAGCGGTGTAGCCAAGGTGGTGTACACCACGGCGATGGAGGGCTTCTGCGTCCAGGTCACAGGCCCCAACCTCCGTTCACAGCAGGTAGGCCTCGCTAACCAGCCTGTAACAGTAACTGTTATCGGCTCAACCGGCGCCACGTCAGGCCTAGTCAGCGGCACGACAGGGTCCGACGGCACGGTTACGTTCTACCCTGACAAGGGTGCTACAGTCAGCACTCCTGTAGGCAGCCTCCCCGTCTTCACGGGCAAGTTTGCATTCCTGGGTGTAAGCAGACTCAACTACACGCTTTCAACCAAGCTAAACTTCGACCCTATACTATCCCCGTACAACCTGAAGACCGAGAACGTGTTAGACCCTGACACCCTCACCACCACGGTTACATTCAACCTCACAAACAACATGCCCGGCGGAGTCTGTGTCCCACTCCAGTGGAGCGGCATACTTGTAACAGTCTTCGACTGGTCAGGCAAGCCCTTGCAGAACGCCATGGTTGCAGCCTACCTGAGAGAACCAAACGCAAAGGCCTATCCAAGCACCATTAACTTCACTAACGCCAACGGTAACACAATCCTCTACGTCCCGCCTGGTACTCAGAAATACCAGCTCCTCGTCTACTGGCGTGACAGCTACCTCCTCAGGGCAGCGGGCAAGATACCCAAGGAGATAGTGATCTTTGACACAGTCACAGACTACGACACTCCAAGGCTTTACACGCCTGGAAGCGGGACAACGCTTGAAACCTTCGTCTATGTCGCTAAGCTCGTGTTGACCAACGCCCAAGGAGGGTCTCTCAGCCAGAGTATACTCAATAACATAACTGTTACCGTCACGTGGCCCGACAGCGTGGTAACTAAACACAAACCAGCCTCAGACGGTAGCGTAATACTGAGGCTCGCAAAGGACACCGTGGTAAGCTGGCCGTCTGATGCAAGCGCCAAGTACAGTCCTGAGACACCCGCTGACCACGGACAGGCTCCGCACGGAGCCTACCAGGTTAAGGTAGACCTCGCCGGCGTAGGCACAATAGCCACTCAGAGCATCAAGATCGAGAAGGGCAGGTTTGAGACCAGCCTGCAGATCTTCCAGGTTAAGCTCGACATCTACGACGTCCAGCTGACGTTCACGTCACCCTTCGGCACACCACTTGCCAACGCTGCGGTTCAGATAACCACGCCTGACGGCAGAACCATAAGCGATACTCTCGACAGCAGCGGAAGCATAACAGTCAAAGAGGTACCACCAGGCAAGATTAGCTTCTCCGTCGTCACATGGAAGGGCCTCAACATAGGCTACTCCGATAGCGTAAACAGGCAACCCTCTGTGGGCATAACAGTCCCAAGCATCGGAAAGCTCACCGTCAAGGTAGTTGGCGCCAGGGGACAAGGCGTTGAAGGCGCAACCGTCACCGTACAGAATGTTGGAAGCTTCACATCAGACGCTAGCGGAATAGTAACACTTGAGATACCGCAGGGCACATACACTGTTACCGCCAGCAAGGGCGGAAGAGAGGCCAGCGGAACAGCCACTGTAACGGGCGGCAAGGAGTCAACACTCGAGTTAAAGCTCGACATCTTCCTGACCATTGCTGGATGGGAGATGAGCAGCAGCGAGTTCCTCGGACTCATACTGCTCCTCATACTGATAGTCCTAGTGATCTTCATAATCGCCCACGAGTACAGCCTGTACAGGCGCCGCAGACTCGCAAAGGTCATTGCTCCAGCCGAGGGCACCCAGGCAAAGTAAGAAGCCTAGTCTCTCTAAAACTAAAAAAATAGTTTTTTACCTTTTTTCTTTCTATATCTTCTGATGAATGTTTCAGATGTTTTGGGAATTCTTCAACTCCCGAATGTGTCACATATGGAGGCTCATACTGTACCTCAACACAAGCTCGTTTTACAGAGTAATGTTGGGCCAATAGACGTATTGCTGGATGGAGGCTTCCAAATGGGTTGTCTATATGATGTAGCTGGTGAGGCTGGAAGTGGAAAGACACAGCTCTGTATGCAGCTTGCTGTTAACGCTCAAAAGCCAGTCGGTCAAGGTGGTCTAGGATCCCGCGTTGTTTTTGTCGATACAACAGGCGATTTCTCCCCAGAGCGGGTCGTGATGATGGCCGCTGCTAGGGATCTAGATCCTAGCTCTGTATTGGCTGGCATACTATATGTTCGTGCTCACAGTCTACAACACTTGTTGGTTCTCCTCGAGAAAGCCTTCAAGGAGGTCGTGGCTGGAGATGTAGGCCTATTAATCCTGGACGAGCTTACACGGCTAGTACGCACCGAGGCGCTGAGTGCACGTGAGAGAACCGAGGCTTATGCAAAGGTTATTTACTCTCTCTGGCGCGTGGCGCGTGCCGGCGCGGTGGTCATAGCTACTAGACAGGTTGTCCAATCGGACGGTATAAAGCCAGCTGGAGGCGCGGCCCTCGACACATACGCGTGTCTAACACTACTTCTCCGCAAGCGCGGCGTGGTTCGAGAGGCAGAGGTACTATCAACGCCATGGAAGCGTGGAACAGCAACCTTCAGGATAGGTGAACATGGTGTCGAGGAGGCGTAAACCCCAAGATATAGGCTTTCTCGGTCAAGGCTTTGTAATTGAAATATCGGGGTCGTCAGGCTCAGGGCGGCGTGAAGCTGTGCAAAGGTTTATCTCAGAAATGGGGACTGAAACCCTTTACATAGACTACGCTCAGACCTCCTGGCGGTCAAGGGGAAAATGGCGTAACGTTAAATTCCAAACGCCCGGTGATCCTCTTGAACTGCTCTCTATTATAGCAGGGGCAAACTACAAGCTAATCGTGGTGGACAGCGTTCCAAGGGTTTTCTACGCTTTTAACCTCGAGTACAGGGCGAGATGGGGGCTAGTGGCTTCCCTACTGGCACTGGCGCTCGATAAAGCCAGCAGGGGATTAAACTCAATATTCATCAACTATAGTTCTGACTCCAAGAGTTTTGGGGAAAACATTTTCGCAGAATACTTTACCCATAGAGCCCTCGTCCGACGCGAGGGAGACAAAATAACGCTATCCTTCTATCACCCCTACAAGGCCGATATTGTTATGCCCTCGGAGTAGGTTTTTAATGATGCTATACCCCTAGTTACCTGTGGCTTATGGCTTGGGATGGGATAGCGTAAGCGTTCTAGACCTTTACAAGATATGGGATCTGCTTGAGAGCCTTGAAGGCTCGAGGATTAAACGCGCGCTAGAATACAAGGGGGTCTACGTCATACAGCACTCTAACGGTATACTATTGTTTAGTCCTAAACGAGGCGTATCCCCTCTAAGTGAGGACATAGAACTCAAAAACCCCGTTCGTTCAAGACTTCTACATGAGATAGAGGGGCGTAGAATCCGCGAAGTCAGCATTATTAACGAGGACAGAGTATTGGCCCTAGACCTGTACTCGGCCACCCTTGTATTAGAGTGGGTCAGAGAGGGTAACGTGGTACTCCTAGACCACGAAGGTAGGATACAAGCAGCAGCGGCCCAAAAGACTATGAAGGACAGAACGGTAAGGAGAGGCGAGCCCTACAAACCCCCACCCAGGCTAGGCGACGTTTCAAGGTCTCCTTCAGAGATAGTGGAATTAGCTTCTAGACTATCGAGAAGAAGCATCATCTCCGCCCTAGCTTACGCCTTATCCCTGCCACCAGAGCTCATATACGAGGCCGCTTACAGGCAGGGCTTAGAAACAGCTTCTCCGGGCATTGACGTAAAGGATATAATACGCATAGTCGAAACGGCGAGAAACATATACCTCGAATCAATTGAGCGCAAAGAAGAGGGCTTCAAAACAACCATCGAGGGCAAAGTGTTGATCTACCCTTTTGAGCCATTTCACCTTAAGGCTGGCTTCGAGAAGATAGAATATCCTAAACATTTTCCCTCTTACGTTGCAAGCCTCATGCTATCGGACTCCTCCGCAGGTGAGATCGAAGCAAGTCCTGTGGAGAGGGCTCGAGAAGCATTGGCGAGGCTCGAGCTTGAAGCTAGGCTAGTCATGGATCATGCGTCTAGGCTTCAAAGACTTATAGAATCCTATAGAAGAATGCGTGAGAGTAGGATTCCCTGGGAACAGTTAGAGAACGATTTGAGGAAAGATTTCCCTGAGGTCAAGGCGTTCAACCACGAGAAATGGATTATACAGGTGGATCTAGGAGGCCTAGATATTCACGTCAACGCAAGGATTTCGGCATACGCCAACGCTGAGATGTTATTCGAGAAGGCCAAGTCGCTTAAAAGCAAAATCCAGGAGCTCCAGGAAGTAAGACATGATCAACCCACAAAGGTGGTTGTAAGGATAGCAAAGGAGACAGGTCGTCCTTGGTATAGGGATTTCAGGTTCTTCGTGACGACAAACGGCTTCCTTGTTATAGCCGGGAAATCCGCGGGGCAAAACGAGCTTCTAGTTAGGAGGTATATGGATGAGCACGACTTGTTCCTACACGCGGACATTCACGGAGCTCCAGCCGTAGTTATAAAGACTGAGGGAAAAGATGTTCCTGAACAGGACATACTCGAGGCAGCCCAATTCGCCGCAAGCTATAGTAGCGCTTGGAAGGCTGGACTGCTAACAATGGACGTGTACTGGGTTCCAGGAAGCCAGGTGTCTAAAAAAGCCCCTAGCGGCGAGTACCTTGGCAAAGGAGCCTTTATGATATACGGTAAGAGGAACTGGCTGAGAGGGATAAAACTAGAACTCCTTATAGGCGTTGGAAGTAACGGGCTCGAAGCCATACCAGCCCTCAAGAAACCCCAAGGAAACTGCTACGTAAAATTGTCCCCGGGTACGATCTCCAGAGAACTCACAGCTAGGAAGATACACGAGTTCCTTCAACATAGCTGCGGGTATAAGGTAATGCTTGAGGATATCTTGAGGCTACTGCCACAAGGAACATTCCATGTGGAGAGGTGGCGGAACGTTGAAAGCCGACTATAGCGAAGGCGTTTTAACGGCTGAAAGCCCCGAGGAAGCATTTGGGATCATGCATCAAGAGGGCTTTAAAAGCCTGGTAGCAAAAATAAAGGGGACATATCTCCCGCTTCATTCTCTACACCACTTTACCACGGGACGCAGATTAAAAACCAATATATCCTTCATAAGCTCAACACCGGGCTTTTCAACAGCATTGCATCGTGTCTCGAAGGGATACTATCTGGTACTCCGCAAGACTGGGAGAGCTTATACTCCTCGATCCCTAGTATCCTGGATGCTTGCTAGCGGATTAATTAGCATTCAGGTTCTAATCTCGAAACTAAAACCCTTCAGGCTACCATGTTTAAAATGCAACTCGAAGGTAACAACCGCTTATCGAGCCTTCAACGAAACAAACGCCCTAGTCCTCCCCATCTGTCATAGAGGTCAGGTAGTGAATATACTCACAGTTCCAGACTTAGCTCATTATGCACTGAGAGTCGGTAGAACTGAAGTGCTGAGCGGCACGGTCTCCGTATCCAAGATAGCTGGTCAGTTCTTGGACGTTTATACGGTGAAGAAACTGGAACCAATGGAGAGTCTCAGGAAGTACTCCATTGTCTACGCTGACTTCGGAGACGATGTATTCCTCTTTGATTCTTCAGCACTGCAAAAATTCTTGTCGGCGTATACGGGTGGTTCCAGTCTTGCTAGAAGTAGTGGCTGATGGGATGCTCGGTAAACTATCAAGATGGTTGAGGCTCCTTGGGGTCAGGACAATCTATCTCAGGGACTTTAAGGACGCAGAAATTAAGCTTTTCCTCGCGACGCATAATAAAGCGGTTTTCCTTACCCGAGACAAGGTCCTTTATCGGGAGCTTATCAGGAAAAACATAAAAGCTCTACTCGTTCCAGATGGTCCCGAGGAGGACGTACTGGCCTGGGTTCTTTCAAGGCTGGATATCAAGCCAGAATTTAACCCGGAGAAGGCGTTATGTTCGTTGTGTGGAGCCCCCCTAGTCAAGGTTGATAAGGAGCAAATTAAGGATAATATTCCCCTCAAGGTCAGGGACACATATAACGAGTTTTACATGTGCACAGGATGTGGACAAATTTATTGGCTGGGCACTCATGTAGTAGAGATAGAGAAAAAAATTGAAAAAGTGAGGTGTATAATCTATGGAAAAACTATCTGTTGAAGAAGGCAAGTTCCTCGTTAGTCTTGCCAGAAGGGCTGTTGAAGAGTACCTTAACAGGGCTGTCATAATTGAGCCACCTCGAGATACGCCTGTAAAACTTCTAGAGAAATCCGGTGTCTTCGTAACTCTTGAACGTATAGAGGTGAACCCAGTCACAAGGCAGGCTAGGCGCGAACTTAGAGGGTGCATCGGCTACCCTGAACCCCTCTTCCCTCTAGCCGAGGCAACGATACGCGCGGCCGTCGCAGCCGCAACAGAGGATCCTAGATTCCCCCCAGTAACCCCCCGTGAACTGGATGAAATAATCTTTGAGGTCAGCGTTCTGACAAAGCCCGAACCTTTAATATACTCTGACTATAAAGAGCTCATAGGAAAGATAAAGATCGGCAGAGACGGACTCTTAGTCGAACACGGAATGGCCCGTGGCCTGCTCTTACCCCAGGTTCCTGTAGAGGAGGGCTGGGACGTTGAAGAATACCTAAGCTATGCTTGCCTTAAGGCCGGCCTCCCTGAAGACTTCTGGAGGTCCGGAAAGCTCAAGGTTTATACTTTTCAGTCCCAAATATTCGTCGAAGTTACGCCAGGAGGCGAAGTTACTGAAAGGATACTCGAGTTCTTCCCCTAGTTTTCCACCAGATTGAAAGTATCGAAAAGATAACTTAATTATCAGGTTCTTCCTAGAAAACATAAGGTTTAGTGGTGGGCTAGGTGGTCAAAGAGATAAAGGTCTTCCTACCACGCACACCCGAGGCACAGGCCATGCTGGAAGCCTTTAAGGCCGAGCTAAACGTTATACCGAAACAGCAGCGGCCACGCCTCGCGGTTAGGCTCTTAATGAATCTTAAAGACCCCTCTAAATACCAGGAATGGCTTGAAAATCTGGATGAGCTCTTCGGGGGCATCTATACGGCTGAGTTCAAGAAGTACGGGATCAGTGCCATTCCAGCAGTAGTGGTAGACGGTGAGAAGGTCGTTGAGGGCCGATATCTAGGCAGAGAAGAGATAAAACTCCTTATTCAGGGCTTATCGCCTGACCTCGCAAACATTCCGGCTCTAGAAAGCCAGCAGCCATTAGAACTCAAGCCCGTGCAACCAACTAAACCCCCCGTACAGGCCAAGCAACCCCCTCCCACAACCACCCCCGAAAAACCGCCAACGCCACCTGTCGTGGAAACACAGAAAGAACCACCACCTATAGAGCTCGCTCCTGTTGAACTAGAGGAAAAACCAATAAGACCTGCAAGGCCGCAGCCGAAAGCTATACAGCCTGAACAGCAGCCCCCTCCCAGGCAAACCGCTCCCCCCAAGTATCCAACCCCCCCTGTTTCCCCCGCCCCACAAGCCCAGCCATCTAGACCTCACCCCTCACCTACAGTTCAACCTCCAGTACAACAAACTCCACCCCCACAGCCTAAACCCGCGCCACAAATGCAGAGACAGGAGAAACCACAACCAGGCATAAGTGATCTAACAGGAACATGCTTTACTTGCGTATTCTACGACCAGGCCAAGAGTAGGTGTAAACTTCTACACGTCAACGTTCCAGATCCTACAAACCCCCCTTGTGGCAGACGCAAACCCCGCACCTAAGCAGCAATATTGAGGTAAACAAGGGCCAAAGCTTCAACCCTAACCCCAACCCAGACGCGACTAAACCTTTAAACATCCTTCTGTACAAATAATATAAGGGCGATTATGGAGCAGAATGACCTTCCATATGGTGTCCTAGTCGATTTCTACGAGAAAATCGAGGCGACAACAAGCAGGCTAGCCATGACAGATTATCTCGTGGCCTTGTTCAAAAAGACTCCCACCAATGTCTTAGACAAGGTTATATATCTAACACAGGGACAGCTACGACCGGACTACGAAGGAGTAGAGCTCGGCGTTGCCGAAAAGCTTACTTTAAGGGCAATCTCTAAGGCTAGCGGTGTCTCTCTCAAATCTGTCGAGGAACTCTACAAGAAAACCGGGGATCCTGGCTTAGTAGCGGAAGAACTCCTCTCTAAGCCCAGACAGTCCGCCGGTCTCTTAGGCTACATAGGAGAAGAAACTGGTAAACGTGAGTTGATGGTCTCCCATGTTTATAACTCGCTGATGAAGATAGCACTGGCTTCAGGGGAGGGAAGCCAGGATACAAAAATCAACACGCTTGCAAGCCTCCTATCAGATGCCTCACCGAAGGAGGCGAAGTATATCGTTAGGACAGTCACGGGTAAGCTTCGCCTTGGTATAGCTGACATGACAATTCTGGACGCCCTGGCTGTAGCCTTCACAGGCACAAAGTCGGCACGCGACGTTCTCGAGAGGGCATACACGCGGAGGCCCGATCTAGGCTTTATTGCGCGTACACTTGCGGAGAAGGGCTTAGAGGCTGTGAGATCGATAAGGATCGAGGTTGGAGTACCTATTCTCCCAATGTTGGCTGAGAGACTGGGTGATCCCGGCGAGATTCTAGAAAAGCTGGGAGGATCATGTCTAGCCGAGTTCAAGTATGACGGTGAACGTGTTCAAGCCCACAGGAAAGGTGATAAGGTCTGGCTTTTTAGCAGGCGTCTTGAAAACATAACAAGCCACTACCCAGACGTCGTGAACTTCATGTTAACACTAAAGGCAGATGAGTTTATAGTAGAGGGAGAAATAGTAGCTTATAACCCAGACACGGGAGACATGCTGCCCTTCCAGGAGCTCATGCACAGGCGCCGCAAGTATGATGTTAAGAAAGCGATGGAGGAGTACCCGGTTAGAGTATATCTCTTTGACATAGTCTACCTTAATGGAGAGGAGCTAATCGAAAAGCCCCTCCCGGAAAGAAGAAAAATACTTGAATCTATAACGCCACCGCGGGACGAGAACATACTCCTCTCCCAGGCTAAACTCGTTGATAATGTAAAAGACCTCATGCTCTTCTTCGAGGAGGCCATAAGCGAAGGATGTGAAGGAGTAATGTGTAAATCCACTGGGAATCAGAGCATATACCAGATGGGAGCTAGAGGCTGGTTGTGGATAAAGTTCAAGCGGGACTACAGGATGGAGATGACAGACACAGTGGACCTTGTCGTGGTTGGAGCTTTCCATGGTAGAGGAAAACGTGCCGGAACCTATGGAGCCCTGCTGATGGCAGCCTATGACCCTAACAGCGACACGTTTAAAACGGTTTGCAAAGTTGGCTCTGGTTTCACCGACGAGGACTTAGCAAACCTGCCAAAGCTCCTAGAGCCCTACAAAATCCCGCACCGTCACCCACGTGTGGTTTCAAAACTAGAGGCTGATGTGTGGTTTGTCCCAGCCGTTGTACTCGAGATTATCGGAGCGGAAATTACTCTGAGTCCTCTTCACACCTGCGCGCTCGGAAAAATAGAGCCAGATTCGGGTCTAGCAGTGAGGTTCCCCAGGTTCACGGGTCGTTATAGGTTTGACAAAAAACCCGAGCAAGCTACTACTGAGTCTGAGCTGATAGAAATGTATAAGTCCCAGAGGAAAACAGTGGTTCAGGCCTGATTACTCGGACGAGGATCTGGAAAGCATTTTATTCAAAGTCCAACGTAAAGTACTTTTGATCTCGTTTATGACCTTCTTGTCGCCATAGTTCCTTATTATAATCTTCTTTAAAACTCCCTTATCTTGGATGATCTCATAGTCAAATATCTCATCTGGAGCTTTCTCACCTTTCGCGACGGAGTCTTCGGCTTTTCTCTTGAATCCTTCCAGGACCTTTCTCAAAAAGAAAGACTCAAAAGGAGGCGTAGATGATTGAAATTCTTTTTCAAACAAAATCTCAATGATGTTGGGATATACGAGGATGCGTGCCAAATGTTCGCCTGTAGGGGTCGCGGTTATTACAGATTCTTCTATCGCCTCCCCTTTTTGCACCGGCGGAGATTGTCTTTGTTGCTCAACAGCGGGTTGGGGCCTAGATACAAGCTCTGAAGCCCTGATGAAACTCGCAGATGAGAGAGCTTGGTTGACGAGATTTAGCATCTCCTCAATAAGCTGTTCTTCGTGACGCAGTTCCTCAAGCCTTCTCTCGAGAAATTCCTTTATTTCTGCCAGTTTTTTCGTGTCTTCTCCCAATATCAACCCCTAATCTATAGGTGACAGGTCCACGTTATATTTTTGTTCTTATGTAACAAGTATAGTCTCCCAGGGTTCACTGCACGTAAGACAGAAATACATATTCTTCGTCCTTAAAAAAGTGGATCCTAAACTCGTCTTTGCCGTCTCAGGGAATGCCAGCATTGACGAGTACTATCTAGTGGATAGCATACCCAGAGCGGATGAGGCACAGGAAGCAAAAGACTACTTTCAAAGAGTGGGTGGTGCAGCCTCCAATGTTGCGGTGGCTATGGCGAAGCTAGGCGTAAAGGTATTTTTCATCGGCGCGGTTGGCGGCGATAAGCAAGGAGACTTCATACTCGATAATTTTTCAAGGGAGGGTGTTGATACGAAGTGGATAGTCAGATCTTCTAAACCAACGGGACGGGTAATAATACTGCTTGATTCAAATGGGGATAGGGCGATGGTCGCCCTTCGTGGAGCAAATACAGATTTAACTCCCGGCTTCCTGAATCTCGAGGAGGCTCTAAGAGGAGTTGAACACGTCCATTTAAGCAGCACGAAGCCTGAATACACGTCTTGGGTGTTCGAGATAGCTAAGAGTAAAGGAGTTACAACAAGCTATGATCCAGGAATGACGATAGCATCTAAAGGATTTTCATACGTTCGGGAAACGCTGAGGATGGTTGATATTTTATTTGTGAATAAAAGGGAATATGAAACCCTTGGACCTGAATACCTAGACTCACAGTTTAATGGGCTATTAGTTTTAAAAGAGGGTAGCTTGGGATCTCGTTTGCCTAAACTCGGCATTGGGGTTCCAGCGTTTAAAGTGCACGCTGTAGACACTACTGGGGCTGGAGACGCGTTTAATGCGGCATTTCTCGTTGCGTGGAAACTCGGCTTCTCCCTTGAACAGTGTCTCCTAGTAGCAAATGCTGCCGGCGCATTAAAAGCGACTCGGGTTGGGGCACATTCTTCACCTACGTTAAGCGAACTAAACGAGTTTCTAGTAAAAAATGGATATGAGCCACTAACACTTGTATAATTTTAAACTTTAGAGAGAGTAAAGTTCAATAATCTCGTCTGAGAGTGTAAAATGCTATGCGGGGAATTTTATGCAAAAGAATGACGTGAGTTGTTCCCCACTTTGCCCCTTCAAAGCTTTCACCTGCTACAAGAACGCTCTGATCTACAGGCGTACCAAGCGGGGACTTGAAGCTTTTTGTTCATGGACGGGCGATACTTGCATTGGATACAGGTGCCAGTTCGCTGGCTGTTCAAGGCACGCCCTGTTACCTGATGGAACCTGCAGGCTTAAACTGGAGATGGTGCAACCCAAAAAGACGGAAGAGGAGTTCTCTATCGAGGAAGAAGCGAAGGTCCTGGACAGGCAGGTCTATAGCAAGTTGCGGAATAAGCTCAAGAAGCTTGGATCTAGGGTGAACGACCTCGAATAGCGAAAAGTATAGGTTAGGCTCAAGAATATTTATTCTGTAAGAGGGGTGGACGAGTTGAAGTTGCTCCTTATCCATGCTAAAAGCTTCGAGTACGAAGCGCGCGAGAAAGCCCTCGAGGGTGCTGAGGATATTGACGGGCGCAGGGTTGGGAAGGCTGAAAACGCCTTAGTGGTATTCGTCACAGTCGAGGAGGGAGATTCTAGTGACCCCGGTGTTGTTAGTGCCGCGGTTAGGGAAATAGAAGATGTATTCAGAAGAGTAAAGGCTTCAGAGGTAGTGGTTTATCCCTATGCCCATTTGTCAGAGAATCTAGCTAGTCCCGGTGAAGCCCTGGCAATACTAAAGTCGATAGAGTCACAACTTTCAGAAAAGGGGCTAAAAACTCAGAGAGCACCCTTCGGCTGGTATAAGCGTTTCACACTTGACTGCTATGGACATCCTTTATCGGAGCTTTCGAGGAGTATAAGACCGGGAGAGCCTCCTAAGCGGGGTTTCGAAGACTTCGCGGTTATGTTCCCCGATGGTAGGGTAGTTAGTGTTGAAGAGCTTCCCAGCGGCCTCCCAGCGGACTTTGTAGCACTATTAGAGTCGGAGGTGTTTAAGCGGAGACGTGAAGGTGGGGAGCCTCAATTCCTCGAGTATTGTAAAAAGTTTGGATTTGAATGGGAGCCTATGAGTGACCTTGGTCATATGCGGTATGGACCTGAGGCTACAATAATGGTGGAGGCTGTTTCAGAATATGCTTGGCAAGTATGTCGTAGCTTAGGTATACCTGTATATAAGGTTAGAGGCACTAATACATTCAACTTGGAATACAAGCCGGTTCTTCAACATGCTCAACTATTTGGCGATAGGCTTTACCAGTTCGAAGTCGATGAAAAGAAGCTGGTCCTAAGATACGCTGCCTGTCATCAACAATTCGCGATGATCAAGGACTGGGAGATAAGCTATAGGGACCTGCCTCTAGGCATGTTAGAGATCGCCGACAGCTACCGCCTAGAACAGCCTGGAGAACTCCTTCTCTGCTTTAGGCTTAGAAAGTTCACGATGCCTGATCTCCACATCTTCTGCAGGGATCTAGCTCAGGCCCAGGAAGTCTCTTTCTTGGTTCATAGGAAGATATATGAGGAAATGAGAAGGCTCGGCAGAGACTACGTGAGTATATATAATCTCACAAGGTCATTCCTAGATGGACACAAGGAATATCTCAGGAAACTTGTAGAGATGGAGGGGAAGCCCGTACTTCTCCACTTTGTCCCTGAAGGCAAGTATTACTGGTTCCTGAACATAGAGTACAACATAATTGACGAGCTTGGTAGGCCTAGAGAAATAGGTACATTTCAGATAGATTTCGGTAATGCGGAGCGCTTCGGGATAACCTACACGGACGAGAAGGGTGAGCGGAAACACCCTGTCATAATACACACCGCTCTCATCGGATCCATAGAACGCTACATCTTCGCTGTCTTCGACACTGCTGCTCAAAAATCAAAGAGGGGAGAACAACCCTCCCTCCCGTTATGGCTTGCTCCTGTACAGGTAAGAGTTATCCCGTTCTCGAAAGAGTACCTCAAAAACGCGGATGAGGTCGCGGATAAATTTGAGAAAGAGGGTGTTCGCGTAGATGTTGATGACCGAGACGAAAGTGTCGGCAAACGTGTTCGCGATGCCGAAGTTAAATGGATCCCCTACGTGATTGTTATTGGCAAAAAAGAGGCCGAGACTGGCAAGCTGAGTGTGAGAATACGAGGTCAAGGACAGCTCGAAATGACCCTAGAGGAGCTAGTCGAAAGAATAAACAAGGAGTTACAAGGTTATCCCAAAGTCTCAGCCATGCTCCCAAGATATCTCAGCAAGAGACCCAGCTACAGATAACATAAAGCACTTCATGGTGCTATTGGTGGTTTTAGAGCTATCACTGAAGGATTTCTTATACCGTAAGACATTATTGTTGAAAATGCTTGAAGAGCGGCTTCCCGCAGAAAGTCAAAGGAAAGTTAAAGGTGATTACCATTCCAGGAAAAAACCTCGACCCTGCGGAGTAACAGTTCACAGCGTGATTGGCTGCAAGTACGGTTGCACATACTGTTATCTGCCTGAGATGGGGGTAAGCTTCTCAAACTACCACGTTTATGGACTCAGCGGAGACGAAATGAGTTATGCTCTACTGCTAAACCCCTACTTCCTGCCAGGCCGTTTTGGATCCCTTATAGCTATAGGAAGCGTCGGGGAACCATTCGTCGATGAGCATGCCTTCACACGGACACTGGAATACATACATTCATTCAGTAAGCATCTTGGAAATCCCACTCAGTTTTCAACAAAAGCAGCCCTCTCCGAGGCTCAGGTAAAGGCTTTGGCATCCGTGAAACTTCCAATAAGTCCTCTGGTTACAGTCGTTTCCCTGGCTTATTATCGTAAGCTTGAGCCCAACGCTCCAACTCCGGAGAAGCGTTTCGAAACCATACGCTTAATGAGAAAGAATGGTCTACATCCCTTGCTCTTTCTTAGGCCGCTTATACCCGGGGTAAACACTGAGGAGATCGAAGAGATAGTTGATGAAGCCAAGCAAGCCGGAGCCATTGGAGTTGTTATCGGTGGTCTACGAATAACACCTATGATTCTTGAGCGGCTGGAGAAGGCTGGCTTCCAAACCACGCAAATACGTGAAAGGGTTAAAGGGGTTCTAAGAAGGGGGGTACAGCTATCCGTAGATGTCAGTGATATAAAGAGGCAAGCCGTCGAAGTAGTACGGGAAAAGGGTTTAGTTCCTTTTCTCAGCGCGTGTTGTGCAAACAACTATACTGCTATGCTCTATGATGGTATACGCGCGCCATGCCCTGGCCTAGACTATATTGACGGAAGATTCTGCACTTTATGCCCCGTCCAATGCCCTAAAATAAAGACAAAGATTGATCCGGACGAGGCTCGTGAGATGATCGAGAAGATAGCACACACGCGTGTTCTTGAGCTAAATATAGACGACAAATATATCCGTGTCAAGCTGGAAGGAAAGAAGAACTTTTCATTGAAAGAAAAAATATTGATAGAAGTTGGATACAGGAGGAGGGTGCTGCTACAGTGAAAAACCCCATGCGAAACTTCTTCCAACGAGTTCTCTGGGATAAAAACATGGATAAAGGTAGTCTTCGGGTAAAGTTTATCTCGCGTGGAGTATCGGGGGAGCTAGATGAATTCACCGGGGAACAGATAAGGGAGGTTACAAGGGATGGGGTTGTAATCGTTGTTGATGGGAAAGATAAATTTATCCCTTTTCACAGGATAACAGAGATAACTTATAAAAATGGGAAGATAGTTTTCAGCAAACAAGGAGCTTTTTATGATTTTAAAGTGTGATTTAGAGCCCTTTCTCGGCCATGTACACCATTAAGTCTACTAGCCTGTTTGAGTATCCCCACTCATTGTCGTACCATGCGAAAACCTTTACCATGTCCCCTCTCTCTCCAACGACCTGACTTGCAGCTGCATCGTATATGGAGCTGTGCGGGTTCCCGATAATGTCCGTACTAACGATTGGCTCTTCTGTGTATTCCAGTATGCCCCTCAGTTCCCCTTCAGCATACCTCTTGAATGCTGAGTCCATTTCTTCCTTGGTGACAGGCTTCTTCAGTAATGCTGTAAAATCGACAATTGCTCCATCTGGGACTGGGACTCGGATAGCCATAGCCGTTAACTTACCCTTAAGCTCCGGATACACGTCCATTATAGACTTGGCTGCTCCAGTCGTAGTAGGAATGATGTTCTGTGCAGCAGCCCTTGCTCTTCTCAGATCCTTGTGGACAAGGTCAAGTATCCGCTGATCATTGGTATAAGCGTGTACAGTGGTCATCATGCCCTGGATAACTCCAAAACTCTCGTGGAGTACCTTTACAACGGGTGCGAAGGCGTTGGTAGTGCATGAAGCGTTAGATATTATGTGATGATTACGGGGGTCATACTGGGCGTGGTTTACACCCATAACTATCGTGATGTCGGGGTTCTTAGCAGGCGCGGAAATCACAACCTTTTTAGCTCCTGCTGAGAGGTGTTTGGAGGCGTTTTCCCTGTCCGTGAAAAGCCCTGTGGACTCTAAAACTATATCAACATTCATCTTAGACCATGGTAGCTGAGACGGGTCTTTGAAGGCAAGAACCTCTATTTCGTAGTCTTCTATCAGGAGCTTTGTATCCTTAACCTCAACTCTTCCCTTGAACCTCCCGAAGACGCTGTCGTACTTGAATAGATGTGCAAGAGTTTTGGTGTCAGATAAGTCGTTAACTGCGACTACGTTGAAAGTCTTAACGAACTTCTCGTTTTGAAGGGCGGCTTTAAGGAAATTTCTACCTATCCTACCAAATCCATTTATCGCTACTGTGTACTTCATATCCATTTTCGATATATTTCACGATGCAGTCTATTAAAGGGTTTTTTTACTATACGCTCATATTTATGACGATTAAAGCAGGCTCCGCCCTGCACGAGTTCCCCACCAGTCGGGCCTTCCGAGCCTCTTCATCGCCTAAGATGAAGTTGGATAGTCACTTATTATTTTACCGCCTTAATGCCCAGTCTAAAATTACCATTTTTGATTCGACAAATCCCTAAAACTTTTATAACAGATGGCAATATCCTCCATGATGCAGAGACGGGTAAATTCAGAAGGATGGCTGAGCGATCCTTCTCTTCGAGAAGTAGCCTCTAAGATAGCCGGAGAAATAATCATGTCCGACAACCCAGGAGCCGAGATGAGAAAATGGCGGGAAAAATTCAGTCTTACACAGGTGGAAGTGGCAACGCACATGGGGGTATCGGCTTCAGTGCTCAGCGACTATGAGAGTGGAAGACGAAAGTCTCCAGGCTCAAGGTTTGTTGCCAGGTTTGTGAAGAGTCTCATCATGAAGGACATCGAACGAGGTGGAATAGTTCTCTCCGGTCTCAGAAGGATCCTATTAGGCTCCGATCTTCTAAGGGAAGCAGTCCTAGACATGAGGGAATTCAGCATTCCACTCTCGATTGCAAGGTTTTGCGAGGCTATTGAAGCAGATTTAATTGTAGGGGCGGCTTTCATATCAACACCCATACTTGGCTATACTGTAGTGGACAGCATTAAACTGGTTCTAGACGTTCCGTCCTACGACTATATCAAGCTATATGGTGCAACGACTCAAAGGGCAGCTATTTTTACAAAGGTTGCTTATGGTAGGAGCCCGATGGTAGCAGTGAAGTCTATGCAGGCGGGTATGGGAGGCCTTAGACCAGCCCTGGTTGTTTTACATGGCGCGCGCAAGGTGGACGAGCTAGGGCTTGAAATTGCTAAACGTGAAAATATACCTCTAGCGGTAACTAGGATTGAGGATCTTAACGAGCTAATTAGTAGGTTGAGAGCAATAAAGTGAGAAAAACTACTCCACCTTTATCTTAAATCTTTCAACTTTTAGTGGTATCTCGATTTCAAGAATTCCCTTCTTGAGTGTTGCCTTTATCTTGTCCAGGTCTATATTTTCGGGTAAAGGAATTTCAAGCTTGTACCTTTGAAGCCCCTCCCGAAGGAAGGTGAACCCCTCCAACTTAAAAGGTTTAGAGAATAATGCCTCTATTTTCAACGTCCTTCCCTCCACTCTGACATCGACGTTATTCTTATCACGAACACCGGCCAGATCAGCCCATACAATTATCTTGTCTGATTCGCGTCGAACCTCGTATAGAGGAACTACTGTTTTCTCTTCGGGATGAAATAGCGGCTGCAACATCTCTTGTTCCATCCTAGCAAATTCGTCTCGAAGCCTCTTAAACTCTTTTAGCATTTCTTCAATTTCACGCCTTACCCATTCCTCCATTTTTCAGCCACCCCTTACACATAGAGTGCGGGGATCGTGTACTCATACTCTTTTCCTGTTCCTTTCATGCTCTCCATGGTTCTCTTCATAAGTTCCCGCAGCTTGAGCCTTATTTCCTCCTCTTGCTCTATAAGCTGTTTCACGTCCACGTCTTTTCCCGTAAGTTTTGAGAAGGCTTGTAGCGTGCTCGCAGATGCGCCTGGATCAGGATAATTAAGGAAGCATTCAGCGAGGAGGGCTAGGACATTAAGCCTATTTTTAAAAGCCTCCTTGATTATTTGGGCATAAATACCCCCTATGTATCCTTCCTGTATGGGGTCAATACCTTTGCTTCTAGCGTATTGTAATGCCTCGGGGTCGATCGACGCGGCGTAAGTCTTTGGGGTCTGTATGTTTAACCTGTCTTGAACCGCGATTCCTCCCAAAAGGAACAACCTTCCCGCCTTCTTTTCGAGGAGAGTAGAAACCAGGAAAGAAGACAGTTCGTGGATTGCTTGAGGGGGTATGGCCACGTCGGAGTGAATTACGAGTACAAAATCGTTTCCCTTATACCCGCCGTACACGCGTATAGGGAGAAGAGGTGAGGACTCATGAAACAGAATAACGGGAGGTATACTCGGCGAATCCACATAGCCTATATTCCTCAAACCCCACTGCTTAACAAGATGAGAAGTGGCTATGGGACCCACCAGTCCAACGTCCGGGAGACCTATAACAACTAAGCTGGGAGCAGGTATTTCCTCATAAAGAGAGAAGATCCACTCGGCTCTCATACAGATATATTGAAGTAAAAGTGAATATATTTGCTTTTGCTTTTTTGATAGAAGAGTGTTTATCTAGTTTGACCGTACTTCTTCAGGACCTCGACTACAGGTAGTGTTCCCTTTATTAAAAACTCGATAAGTGCACCTCCCCCAGTACTTACATGGGATATTTTTTCAGAAAATCCAAGCTTATCTGCCGCTGCTAGCGTGTGGCCACCCCCGATGAGCGTGAAAGCACCCGAGCTGACCATTGACTCAAAAACTTTCTTCGTCCCTATAGAAAAGCGATCGTCTTCGAAAATTCCCATAGGTCCATTCATAACCACTGTCTTGGCATTTTTAATTAAGCCTGAATATAGGTCGGCAGTCTTAGTTCCGATATCCTTTATAATGCCTCGTGCGGGTAACCTGGAAACTTCCACTTCTACTCTCTTACCGTCAATATCTAAGGCAAGGTCAACTGGGAGCAAAACACGATCCTTGTATTTGTCTAAAAGAATCTTCAACTCTTTCTCTAGGGATAAAAACCCTTTTTCCTCTAATATCTTAACGTTTTCTAAGCCTATATTGTATCCAGCGCTATGTAAGAGCAGATTAGCCACGAGGCCACCAGTCAGGATCTTGTCGGCTATATTTTCACCCAGAACGCTTTTTATAATCTCCGCCGTGTCCTCCGCTTTAGCCCCTCCAATAACGTAAACACATGGTCTCTCAGGGTTGTTTCTGACACGGTAAAGGGCGCGTAGTTCTCTCTCCATAACTCTGCCCGCAACGTAGTGTTTGACTACAGGAGCGAAGCCTACCAGTGAGGCATGGGGTCTATGCGCTGCAGAAAAGGCATCTACAACATAGACTTCAAAAAAGGGGGCTAGCCTTGCTACAAGCTCGCTTTTCGAATGTTCTTCGGGGGAAGCATTCTTTGTCTCGCCGTCCCAGTAGCGAACGTTCTCCAACACGAGGATTTCGCCCTCTTTTATAGATCGAATTTCCTCGACTGCCTTGTCCCCGAAAACGTCGGGTACAAACCTAACACGTCCCGGGAAGTACCGCTCCAGTATTTCAGCATGCTCCCGTAGGCTGGTAAAATCAGGGTCTCCCTTCCTGCCCTGGTGAGAAATCACAACAACCTTAGCTTTTTTCTCGACTAGTTCTCGAATAGTTGTCTCGGCGTGTACAGTTATCCTCGTATAGTCTAAGAGTTTTCCTGTCTTGGGGTCAATTGGTGAATTAAAGTCGGCGCGCACACCAACTGTTTTCCCTTTAACGTCAACGTCGTCGAGCGTCTTAATACCAAAACCTTCAAGCATGCATTTTCACCCTCGATTTAACTTATTCAAGCCTTGATATTTTAAGCTTCAGGAATAACGAATTTTAAAACATCGTTTAAACCGCTTCAAGAACTGCTGAGAGCACAGCAAGAGAGACCTCCAGGGTTATAACTGCTAGCGAATCGAATAAGTCTGCCCTCATTCTGCGGTAAACCAAATATGATTGGAGTAGTCCCTCCCCGCCGGCTATCGCAAGCGCTAGTAACTGAACAATGACCACTGACTCGGATAGAGAAGTGTAGAGTGCATTGTGACCTGTCGCTATGTATTCGGCCTTAATCGTATAACCAGCGTTGAATGAGATGAAGAGTACTGTTACAGGACCGGCAAAGGGAATATTGGACACAATCACTATAGGTGCGAAATCTGTGAAAAAATTCAAAATGGTTGTCTCGACATCTCCTGCTGATCTGAGTTTTTCATCGTAATTTAGAGCCTCCTTGTAGAGTCGCACGGCATCATCACTACTGATTTCCTGTGTATATCCAATAATCATCGCTAAGAGAATGAGCGCTAGCATTATCGTCGTTATTTTTATTCTGATTCTCCAGGATATCAAGTGGTCCCCCCGGTAACTAGTCTACAACAAATATATTCTTGTGCCACTCAATTAATGTGTTTGGGATGACAGATACGGATACATTTTTCAACATAGTAACCTGTTCCGGAGAAGTCTGCATAGAATTTGATTGCTCTGCTCGAAAATATGTCGAGGTTACTCTTGGCTTCAAGGTGGAAGAAGGGGAAGATGTGTGTTTTTCAAAAACGAGTTTTCAGGAAATCACGCGGGCTATTGAGTATCTCTTGTCGAAGGGATTACCTGAACACAGGATAGCCGTCGAAGGTAGACCTCTAGCTCTGGAATTCTCAAGACAACGTTCCTCCTCCATCCTTGTATGTCCCATTTGTGGTAGCACAAGAATTTCACCCCTTGGAGTCGCAGGCTTAACACCACCCTTATACGTGTGTGCAAACTGCGGATACAGAGGCGCACTTGTGCTTGAGGTTGAAGTCTAGTCCTTCTTCTCGCTTAGAGTGGCCAGCTGCTCTTTTAGACTGAAAAGCTCCCGTAGCAACCACGTGTCGTCTGTCATTTTTTTTGAATAACATATTGTCAGAAAGCCCTCGAACTGATTTCTCATGAGAAAGCGTAAAAGCATTGGATTATTATACTGAGAGGGTATGAGTATTGGGGCGGGTTCAGTTCCATCATAGTTTGAAATCTCTATATTCCTAGCGACTTGTAGATATCCTCTTATGCTTGATATAAAGGTCTCCGTAGAAGAGTACTTTTCCTGGACAAGAGAGAGTCCAAGAATCCCTCCCATGAAAGATCCGATTATACTAGAAATTTGTTTAAGATTTTCCGGCTTTTCAGGCTCAAGTAGAATTTTCACTTTATACATGGCCGCCAGCTCGTATATTCTCTCCAGAGTAGTACTACTCAAGCTTAGTGGTTTGGAAATAATTATGGTTCTACCTTTTGTTTCATCAGCTATAGTTATTATCTTCTCGAAGACTTCCTGATCAATTTCTCCTACAGATTCGAATTTCAGGGAAGCAATGTTGACGTCGTGATCGATAAAGACATCGGTAATGTCGCTGACACCCATGTCCGAGAAAAACTTGTAGGAGGATATGAGTTGAACCCAGACATGGGATGTCTCAAAACGCGACAAGCGGTTTGGCAGCTTTCCCAGTGACTCTTCATCTTCAACGCGTATGCCTACTGCGGGAACAACGTGTTGCATTCCAATACTTCAATTGTCAGTTAATCGTCATAGTTTTTATTATTTGTGTGTACGCCCCGGGCCAGGCGGGTCGTGTATATGGAGCTAAGGTTAATAACCTGTGACGCTTATGTGTGTTCACGTCTATGGAGAGTTCAGGGCAGGACATAGACCTTGATCAGATATACTCTGTAATAGGGAATCCTTATCTAAGGGCGATTATCAGAAAGATAGGAGAGTCCGGGGAAGCGTCCTTTAGCGAGTTGAAAGAGGCTATTAAGACCAGTACTGGAAACCTATACTATAATCTGGATAAGCTTTCAGGACTTGTTGAGAAGAATGAGAGACGCAAGTATGTGCTAACAGAGAAAGGCGTTAAGCTCTACAAATTCTTAACGGAAAACGAGGCCAGAGTTAAAAGTCTTCTATTAGAGAAGCGGGGGCTGTCCCTAGTTATTGAAAAATACATCTTACCGGTTATAGTTCCTGAAAACTTAGTTTCCTACATGTACTCGCAACCAGTTATTCCATTCTTAGCCTTACTCATTTATTTTACAACGGCAGCGGTGGCGACGCTTACGGGAAGCTACGTAGTCTTTGGTCTGGATCAACTATTTGTTCCGATAGTGTACAGGGAGGCACGTATAGTTTTGTGGATTTCAGGGATATCGTTAACACTATCTATTCTAGAATTTTCATCTCGCCTGTTGGGCGGAGATCCCCGGATAGGACTCGATTATTTCTCAAGCATGTTTCTGGCGACAATTCTACTCGCAATACCAGCCCTTGCAAACCTGGATATTATTCTAACAAATATTCTCTACAGAGTCGTTCAGGTTATTGTACTAGGGCTTCTAACAGCTATAATCAAAGTTTACAAGAAACTGCCAACAGAAAGAGCATTCATAAGCGTCTTCGTAGCCTATTATGCAAGCTTTACCCTGGCAATACTGGTTCAAAGGCTATTCTAAGAAAAGTTCCAGGAATGACCTTTCATGCCTAGAGACAAAGAGCTTGTAGAGCTTGTTTCTCCAATTGCTTTCCGGGCCGCTACAAGGGTCATAGAGAGAATTGAAGCTAAGTCGATATCCTTTGATGCAGCATTTCAGGAGACTATGCAAGAATTCAAACTCTCCGCTGAAGAGCAGAAGATATCTTTTCTTCTCGCGAAGAGAACGCTTGAAAACATTGGGCCACCCATCTACCTATTAAGGAAGAACAACAAACAAGACTTGCCTCTACGGAGAAAAGGAGCTTTTTATGTCGCTTTCTATTTAGCCTCCTCATCTCCCAGCTTCACACTAGATAGGATAAGAGCCCTAAGGGGTGGCCTTGTTAGCGACTCTCTACTTAACCTTCTAACACCTAGAAACTTAGATCGGCTTTTTAACGAGCTCGAGGAAATGCCTATTACGTTGCGTTTATCTTACAAGGAGAGCGTCCCACCTCTTATAGTGGAAACATTTCTCTCACGTTTCGGCGAGAAAGCAACCCCCGAGATATTAAAGTCTCTAAGATATCGGCAAGTGTGGGTTAGGCTGAATGATACTGAGAGAAAGGATTGGCTTGAAGACTACTTGAAGAGGAAAGGGTTCAGGTTTAGGCAAGATAAAGATTATCCATATCTTCTAGAGATTTTGCCGACACAGGAGATACCTCTTCCTTCTCTACCACCTGAAATTGCAACTTATCAGGACAAGGCGAGCATTATAGCAGTCGAAGCTCTCGTATCGCTTAGACTAAAAGGAGTAATAGTTGATTTAGCTGCAGCTCCTTGCATGAAGGCCTCATTACTTTGCCGTAAAATAGACCACGACGCAATTCTGTTGGTAGATATCTCAGAAAAAAGAACAAGAGCATGTATCGAAATAATGAAAGCTACAAACTGCAATTATCAAGTAATTAACTCAGATGGTAGATTTTTCTCGAGCTCAAAGCTCTTTAGCGCAGCCGTAGTCGATGCTCCCTGTACAAATAGCGGAGCTATATCGCGGGATCCCGGGCTAAGACTTGCTCTCTGGAGCTTAAGAAGGGAGGATCTAAGCAGAATGAAACAAGTCCAGCTAGAACTACTTACAAACGCTTTAAAACTTGTTCATCGTGGAGCCCTGGTTCTATACTCCACATGTTCTCTTTTCCCGGAAGAAGGAGAAGAAGTAATCTCTTCTCTGAAGATCCCGATCAAGCCACTTCAGCCATTCCTGCCGCCTAACATTGAGCGGACTATACACAAGACGTGCGGGTACTGTTATAGACTCTACCCACATGTTCATCGAACAGACGGTTTCTTCTTTTCTATTCTCTCCCCCCGATAAATACTTCTATCGAAGCGAAGAGACTCCTTTATAAAACAAACTGAAGGCTTGAATCTTACTCTTTTCTCAAAAGAATGAATGAGGGTGGAATTATCCTTTCACTTTTACATCTAGGGCATTTGCTCGGCATTCTGGCTGACTCCAGGTCACGGAAGATGTATCCACAGTCTAGACATGTCGGAGGACGCATGGCAAGGTAGGCTTTGCCCCCGGTTAGTCTTTTGATACTCTTGGCTACATGATTTATGTTGTTCAGTAACTGTTTAGCATCGCGTTCTTTTAAATTAAGTCGCAAGAGAAGCTCGTTTAAAGTGAACTCTACCCCCGGGTTATTGAGAAAAATTTCGATTAGTTTCTCACGTGTTGTCTTCTCTTCATTTTGACTCAAGGTTGACCACAGGCCTAAACTTTATGCCGTACTCGATGATTCCCTTCTCACCCTGCTCTCTGTACCTCCTGAATACCGCCTCGACGCGCATCCCCACTTGAACCTCTTCGGGCTCAACGTCAGTTATCTGTGCCGGGACAAGCGTGCCATCGTCTAGCCTAACCAGCGCCACCACATAGGGGGCTTGACCTGTAAATTCTGTTGGCGGTGTTCTAACAACGCTAAATGTCTCTATTGTACCCGTCTCAGGTAGCTTCTTAGCTTCCACATTGCTCGAGCCACATACTGGGCATATTCCCCGATAGGGGTAGAAGGTCTTGCCGCAGTCCTTACAGGTCCCTCCTATTAACCTGTACTTGTTTTGTCTCTCCCTCCATGCTCTCGGAACACTCCTCACATAGGCCATCTTATCTCACCCTTCTCACAACATTTATTGCAACAGTACCTCCAACACCACCAACACTTTGTGCCAAACCTATTTCAGGGTCAGGGACCTGATTGGCCCCTGCATCACCTCGCAACTGTGTTACAAGATCATAGATTTGGTATACGCCCGTTGCTCCAACAGGGTGTCCTCTAGCCTTAAGACCCCCCATGGTGTTAGTGGGAATCTTGCCGTCTTTCTCGAGCTGGCCCTCCTTTAGTAGCTTCCACCCTTCACCTTTCTTGGCAAATCCTAGGTCCTCCAGGTGAATAACGCCCAGCACTGTAAAAGCATCATGGACTTCCAATATGTCAATATCATTCACGTCTATCCCAGCCTGCTTAAATGCCATGGATCTTGCCTTCACTGTGGCAGAGAGCGTGGTCAGATCAGGCCTGTCATGGAGGCTTAAAATATCCGTGGCGAGGGCGCTACCTGCAAGCTCCACGAAAACATCCTTATTAAGTCTCCTAGCCTTTTCCTCCGAGCAAATAACTAGGGCGGCACTTCCATCTCCCAAAGGTGCGCTTTCAAGTAATCTTATAGGATCTGCTACAAGGGGTGATTTTAAGACATCTTCGAGGCTAACAGGCTTATTGTATTGGGCTAACGGGTTATTTGCTGCATACTTGTGGTCATGCACCGCGAAGAGCGCGATGTCCTCTTGTCTTACCCCAAACCTCCTCATATACTCTCTGTATACAAGAGCGTTTAAGGCTACAAACGAGAAGCCAGCAAAAGCGACGTACTCCTGATCCTCTGCCATTATCAAAGCACTTGTTGCATCACTGGTAGGAGCATCGGTTAACTTCTCCACGCCCACTGCTAGCACGCAGTCGTAAAGACCGGATTTAACAGCCAGATAAGCCGCGTGGACTGCTGCACCACCGCTGGCGCAGGCAGCCTCGACTTTGTTTGCTGCTACCCCGGGTAGCCCCAACCATGTGGCCAGCAGTGATCCCAAATGCTCCTGACCTTGTAAATAACCAGATGACATGTTTCCTACAAATATAGCTTGGATCTCCTTCTTCGATATTCCCGCATCCTGTATGGCCCTTAGTGAGGCTTCAGTCATCAGGTCGCGTATACCCTTTTCCCAGTGTTCGTCAATTTTCGTGGCGCCGATTCCGACGATATAGGCTTTTCCCAACTACATCACCCCTAGAATAAACCTTCTATATTTTAGGTAGAACGCATAATCAACATACTTTGCCCTCTTGATGTAATAACTGACACTAGGGGCTAAGGGTTTTCTCTCTACTATACCATCCTCAACGATGATGCTAAGTGCATCTGAGCCTGCACCGCTTCCAAATGATACAACGAGTATTCTCTCCCCGGGCTTCGCGTGATCCAACACGTTTGCCAGTCCCACAAGGGACGCTGCAGCATAAGTGTTTCCTATTTCTCCAGAGAGCAGGCCAAGCTTTAATTGTTCAGGAGTAAATCCTAGGATCTCCGCCATGCGCTGAGGAAACTTAACGTTTGGCTGATGAAATACCACGTAGTTAAAGTCCCCAGGTCTTAGGCCTGTTTCCTCCATCAGGCCTCTCGCCGCACCTTCTATGTGTTGAAAGTATGCTGGCTCTCCGGTAAACCTAAAAGTATGCATTGGAAATTTCTCCCCTTCTCGTCTCCAAAAGTCTGGCGTATCACTCACATAGCTATAAGTATGTTCGATAGTGGCCACACTCTCTCTTGACAAGGGGCCCAATAGATAAGCTGCAGCTCCAGCAGCTGCGGTATATTCAAGCTCGTCGCCTGGGCGGCCTTGCGCAGTGTCCGTCCCGATACCCATTCCATACTTTATCACTCCAGAAGATATAAGTGAGGCGACGCTAATAACGGCTGTAGTGCCTGCCTTACACGCGAACTCCATGTCTATGCCGTAAAGCTTTCGAGAGAGGCCCAGTGCCTCCGCGATTACTGTGGCCGAGGGTTTGACTGCATAAGGGGGGCTCTCGGAGCCAATATAGAGAGCCTCTACAAGTGAGGGGTCGATTCTCGCCCTTTTGAGAGCGTTTTTAGCTGCCTCATAAGCCATGGTTAGAGAGTCCTCGTCCGGTCCGGGGAGGCTCTTAGATTTTATGGGAGCTTTCTCACCACCCTTCGTGTGCACCCTCGCGATCTCCTTAGCCTCTATTCTGTAAACCGGGATATATGCGCCGTAACCGTATATCGATGCGATGCCTTTCATCTATGATCGGCCTCATCTTAGTGATTGTCGTATATTTCTTTTACGCTTGTTTAAATTTCACCACCCCAGCCCAAAGAGAAAGGGCGCTTCTGGAAAGTAAAATATCATGACTTGAATATTCTTTTAAGATCGCTCAGTATTTGTAGGCTGCTGCTTGTGCCTATCCTATCGACGCCTAATAGGTAAAAATACATTGCCTGAAGACCCGTTCGGATGCCGCCAGCGGCCTTTATCTTTGTCCCCGTCCCCTTTACTGCATCCCGCATAATCAGGATGTCTTCTGGCGTAGCCCCACGCGGACCAAACCCTGTGGATGTCTTTACAAAATGGACTCCTGTCGCGGCTAGGGCCTTTGAGACCTCGTAAATTGTTTTCTCTTCTAAATATCCAGTTTCAATAATTATCTTCAAAACTCCCCCATAGCTTCGCGTTACCTCAAGTAATCTTTTCACCTCTTCTAGAGCCTCATTGATCCTTCCACTCCTTACAAGAGAAATATTAATTACAGCGTCAACCTCGTCTGCCCCACTTTCAAAGGCCCTCTTGACTTCAAGCTCCTTAGCCTCAACGGGTGAGTTACCATGGGGAAAGCCCACCACCGTTACGACTTTAGTCTCGCCCCTAACTAGTTGCCTGGCTTGCTTTACAAAGAATGGTGGTATACAGCAAGCATAGAAACCGTACTCGTTTGCTTCTTTACAGGTTTTCTCAAGATCTGAAAGGGAGGCTTCAGGTCTCAGGTTCGTATGATCGATTAAGTGTTTTATTTCCTCCACTGGGTTTTCTAACTCCTCTAAACTTCGAGAAAAAAGCTTTAGCATAATGATTAATATTTTAAGCCTCCTCAAAAAGCTAGTGGTCTCTAATGTCTTGGAGGTCAGTAGCCCACATCTTGGGCTTATATAGGGTCTACGAGTATCTTCTAGAACAGGAAGTTAAAAGAGGCGACATTCCTAAACACGTTGCCTTTATACTGGATGGTAACAGAAGATGGGCTAGGGTCAGGAGGTTCCCACCTTGGTTTGGACACAGACATGGTGCCGAAAAGGCCGAGGAGGTTCTTGACTGGTGTTACGATCTTGGAGTAAAAACGGTGACCTTGTTTGTTTTGTCGACAGAGAATCTTAAAAAACGGAGTGAGGAGGAGATACGAGAGATTTTCAAGGTACTGGAAGAGAAGCTCGTGAAGCTTAGAGACTCGGGTGAGATCGAAAAGAGAAAGGTTCACGTGAGGTTTATAGGGGACAAGTCTCTTCTACCCTCTAGTGTTCGTGAGAAGATAGAGGATATTGAGAGAAAATCTTCGGTATACAGTGAAAGATTCTTGAATATTGCTATTGCCTATGGGGGGAGATGGGAAATCGTTGAGGCTGTTCGGAGACTAGTCAAGGACGTCAAGACAGGTAAGCTCGACGAGGATGAAATTAGTGAAGAAGTTTTTGCACGGTATCTTCTCACTGGTGACCAGCCACACCCGGATCCTGACCTCGTCATACGTACCAGTGGCGAGGAGCGAATAAGCAACTTTTTGCTCTGGCAGATTGCGTACTCTGAGCTCGTCTTCCTGGACGTATACTGGCCTGATTTCAGAAAGATTGATCTTCTGCGTGCTATAAGGATTTATCAATCGAGACATAGAAGGTTTGGAGGGTAAAGGTTACTGTATTTATACGTTAATTTTTTTAAACGCTGAGTATAGCACATATTGAGGAGTCGTGTCTTACAATATATATCAGTTTAATGGGTTCGACGAGTTGCTCAGGTATATTGAGGCTCAGATAGGAACCCTCCAAGATACACTACAACAGCTCGAGCAGAGGTATGAGAGCGTAAAAGTTAGAGCTGAGCGTATGAAAGCTTTAGAGCGTGTCCTAGAGGATCTTATAGGCGAAAAGCTTTCTTCTCTTAACGAGATCGATTTTATGGGTCTTAAAGTTGTAGTGAATGCAAGAGCTGTTGATGAGCTAAACGTTCTTGAGGAAACGATTGAGTCGCAGAAGGAGTCCCTGGAGGCGCTTTTACGTATCAGAGATATACTTTACAAGCTTAACAGTTCACTATCGTCAGAGGAAAAACTCTCGGGTATCACAATACTTGTTCAGACACTTAATGAGATACCTGTAAAACTGTTATTGAAGGAAACAGAATGATTAATGGAAAAACCTTCCTAGTGCTTCTTGTACTACTTCTTGCCTTAGCAGCTTACTCGTTTTCAGCACCGATGTATACAACAGCCACAATAGACTTTACAACAGCTTTCGAGGCCTTTTTACCCTATGGGAATAAGCTATTCGTCATGTTTACTAATGGAACTATCTCTAAAATAGACTTTGAAACCGGAAAAGTAAACTCTCGAATAATTTTTCCCTTCGGAGCTGATATTTCATGCTTAGCGACTAACGGCTCTGTTTTTGTGGTTGTCGACAGGACTGGGACGGTTGTCATTTTAAACTCTTCTAGTCTTCAAGTCTTAGCCTCCTTAAATGCCAAGGCTAAGAGTGATGAGATCGAAGTCGCTCGTTGCGCCCTAAGCGCTGATGGAAGATTTCTTGCCATGAGCATGATTTATTCAGTCGAGAAGGTCAAACTTGACAGACTGATAGTTCTAGATCTTAAGAGAAACCTCCGCATATTTGAAAGAGATGTAAATTCCCGGGACGTTCTCGTGAGGATATTTTCAATGGATTTTTCCAATAACTTTCTTGTCGTTGAGACCATAGATACTCTATGCGAGCTGTGCCAGCTTACAGATAACAGGATCGAGGTATACAGGGTGTCCGGAAACGGAGTGGAGAAGGTAGCTACACAGATAACAGGTCTAACCTCGAAAGCTATCGGGAACAATTTTATTTTGTTCCAAAAAGTTAAGGACGAGAACGGTCTCCACAACACCTCAATACTCACATTACCTAACCTTCAGCTAAGGGCCACAAAAATGATGCCTCCTATAAAACAGATGATTCCTCTTAAAAACGGTTTTGCTATAATCGGATCCGATGGCATCCTAAGTCTGTGCACATACAACCTTGAATGCAACAGTGTACTTAAACTACCAGCTTCACGTTCTGTTAACCTAGTCACAGATGACGGGGTTGCTGTGTTCACTGTTAGTGACGTGACTTTCTATACATTCGACAGGAAAGGCGCTCCAACTCTCCAGATGAGACAACAGGTTAACTGGAGCAGCGTTCCTTTTGATCCGGAATCTGGAAAAAACACAGAAACCTTATATGTTGCAGCTTACGGTAGCAGGAGACTAGTCGTTATATATCCACTCACACGTGCTCTTTTTTATTTAAGGGTTATTGACAGTGAGGGAACCCCCGTCTCTAATGCTACAATAATTTTATCTGATTCCTCTAAAACCCTTACACTTTTCACGAATTCTACAGGTTATGCTACAGGTCTAATACCAATAGGTAATTATACTGTTGAGATACTGAAACAGGGATACTCGCAAAACACCTTCACACTACAGCTAGCTCAACCTATCATGTATATGACTGCGACGTTGTCCAAAGAACCCCCTAAAAGGGTTACACTTACGTTTAATGTTACAGACGAAAACGGGAAACCCATTCCCGGTGCGAAAATAACAGTAAAGGGACCTGAAACCTATGAATTATGGACGACGGCTCAAGGCATCACCATGGTTGAGGCTCTAAAAGGAAACTATTCAGCGACCATTGAGGCTCCGCTATACCAGTCTAGAATCCTCGACATATCTCTCAAGACACCATTAACGCTTAAAGTGACGCTTAAACGTTTAACATTTAACTTAATAGTGAAATCCACACAAAACTCTACTGGTAGGATTGCGGTCACAAGGTTGGACGAGGCTTCGGATACCATTTTCCTTGATATACAACCATCTTCGATGTACGTCAAGACGCTTGAAGCCGGATCCTACCAGCTGTCAATTACTGGTTTCCCGGAAGGGCTCCGATGCACTCTAAATAATACAAGTAATATATTAGTGAATTGGCGGGAAGGTATAAAGGAAATATTCATCAATTATTCCTGTGTCAGACTGGAAAATGTTAATTTGGTCTCAGTAGAGCGTGTATTACAGGTTCTTTCAAACGAGACAATAGCTAGTAGAAGACTGAATAAAACGCTAAGCCTCGGATATGTGACTATTCTTGGAGGCAGTAATCTCGACTTATCGTATCTATCCCATGACAAGATACTGATAATAGAGCTGTTCTATACTCAATGCACAGGCTGTAAATACCTGCTTCCGACACTTAAACTGCTCTCGAGTCAGAACGACACAGTGGTAGTATCTCTCACCGTATCCCCATCAGATACCCCCGAAATGCTTCGAAGATATTCTATTGAGAATAACATCACTTGGCCCCTGGGGATCGACAGTCTCAACGTTAGAGCTCAAGTTAATGCCTCAAGTTTTCCCACAGTTCTAGTAGTTAAAGATGGGAAGCTCATCTTCATGGGAATAGGCGCGCGAAAGGAACTCGAAGAAACAAAAGCAAAATACTCTTTTCTCTTCAACTCAAGTTCCATACCGTTAAACTTTATCACGAACAAATCCGTCTTACCAGAAATGTTAATATTGTCGGGAACTCTAATTATTCTGTTCGCATTGGTCCAGGGTGATTCAAGTGCCGGTAAGGAGAGAGAAGATGAAACGCATAGTTTCGGCTCTTATAGTGGCGATGTTTATCCTATCAGTGATAGCTTACGTCGCGACGACACTGAAACCCTAGAGTTAGACGCAGACTACTTTAATGAAGACTATAACGCATACTGAATTTTTATAGCGGATGCCTCTCAGGTAGCTTTAGGATAAATGCAGCAATAGTTGTGAAGAAGGGAACTGTGAGATTATCTTCAGGGGAGAAATACTCTGAGAGCGTAGCTACCGCTGAAACTAGAATGCTTTGAAGCACCGGAACTCCGAGACTCATGAGTATTATTGCAAAGGAGAGAAAAGCTATTGCCTCGCCACCCATGGTTTTACCTTTATTCCAAATCAAAAGGCTGGACATAGACGCCAAGACATCTACAACTGCCAGCGCAACTATCCCGTAGAATGCATGGCTGGGGTCAACGAGAAGGCTTGACGTCGCCCCGATTATTCCGTAAAGAAGTCCAACGTAACCTTCTCTTTTCTCGTAGTCTCTTTCTAGCAGTGAAAGCTGCTTCTCGACAAAACTATGAAAATCTGTGAGAATCTCCTCTAGTATCGATATTGGCATTTTAGCTATGTCTCCAATACTCTCCGCAAATCGGTGTAGTTCATCTCGTAACGCGTTTATCTCTAAGGTAAGTTTATCTTTCTTCACCACAACGCTGTTTATAAATGCTGCCAAGAAGAGTCCAAGCGAGTAGTAACTATAGGGATTTAGAGGAGGAGGAAGCTTGAAGTAAAAAGGGGCAAATAAGAGAAGACTTAAAGCGACGTGAACAATCTTCCTATAAATTTCGCGCCAGGTGGTGCTCACTTAGATCGCCTCAAATTTGTAGGATATTACTCTGAAGTTAATGTCTGCGAGCTTTTTCAGGAGTTGTGACTCAGGTAATAGAATTCCTTCTCTGAATAGGATAAACTCGTTCTCGATGCTTAGGGGGTTGTTCTGGTTTATTCTCCAAAATACATGTGCTCTTTTATCGACTGAGAAAACCTTCATTAGAAGACAGAGTTTTTGCTCCTTAATTTTTTCATTGCATGCAAATAGATACTCGCTAAAGGGAGTCAAAGGCTCACGCCTGTTGCCGTAAAACTCAATAACCTTATCTTTTGGAACTTCAAGTATCCGCGTCCCGTCCCTTGTGAATGTCTCCTTGAATACCCTGGTCACTATAATGTCTAGGAAATCATCCAATGTGACATTGTCTCGTATAGTGTAGAAAGGTATTTTTACTTCTTTCTTTGCTAAAACTTCTCTGGTTACACCATCGCTGAACACAAGCATGTTTCTATATGGTACGCCTGTCACCTTTGTAAACTTCAAATCGGACTTATGAGCACACTTACGGCAAAGAGACCATTTTTCAGGGATATGTACGATCCTCCCACAGCTAGAACACTTCTTCCATACCCCGTTAATGAAACGCCACTCGACTTTTACTTCACCACTGCTTGATACATCTATTATAGCGTAGTTGCCTATAGGCTCGCCGGACTTCAAAAGCCGGTCAAGTCGAGCGACGTTCACGTACAGTGTTCCGTTATGTTCTATTTCCAATCCTCCAAAGCTGTGGCTGTGTCCAAAGATGTGAACATTAGGGCGATAATAGTCTATCAGATAGTTTATTTCAATAACTCCTGCATGCGGTGAATGATGATAGCTGTCTATTACTTTACCCTTATCGAGTATGCTGAAAGGAGGGTAATGGGTAACAAGTATGATTGTTTTGACCTGATGCTCGAGCCTGAAGGGCTCCGCGCTCCTACCATGCCCGACGAGAGCTATATCGTTTAAATATATTGGACCTGTTGCGTCAAGGTTGAAGACTTTTGGGACGTCACAGTCGTCTTCAACATCCCAATTTCCCTTAACATAATAGACGGGTTTCTGTAAAACCCTAGATATCTTAGCTAGAATTCTACACATGCTCCCGGGTCTCTGGGGATTTCCTATGTCTCCTGCGGCTACTATAATATCATATGAAACGTTGTCCCTCTTAACCCATTCTAGGAACTTATCAACTATATCCTCCTTGCCATGGACGTCGGAAAGTGCAAGTAGACGTATCCTCCCCATATCTTAGCACCAAGCAAGCCACACATTAACGCGTCAACACTGTATTCAGCTTTATAAAAATGACTTGTTGTTTTTCCGCACCCTGCATCACTGGGGCGGGCTCCCGGGTTACCCCCTTGAGGGTTATGTTTTGCTCCTAGTGGTCGTATTTTTTCTTCTCGTTGAGGGCCTACGCGGGCGCTCTCCCAGAACAAAGGAAGGCCCTCGACAGCATAAATGTAATTCTCAGATAGGCTAGAAGAACTCTCAGCAAGGATTTAAGGCCTCCTCGGGGAATAGGAGACAGAGAAGACATACTAGAACCATCAAGATTATATAGAGCAAGCCGGCGGGATTCGAACCCAGAACCTCTCGGTTTATACAGGGAGGTTTTGCCGCTCCCGGCTGGGCCTAGAAAAACGACAATGTTCCTCATAGAAGCTCAGATTTAAGGGGAGGGTACTCACCTTAAAAACGTGTTTGTAGCGTCTTGAACGCCCAGCTAGTAGGTGTCGTTGCGGTAAAGTTCATTACCCTCCCCGCCTGAGATGTCATGGTGCCGGGGTGGCCGAGCGGCCTAAGGCGGCGGACTCGAGATCCCACGATCCAAGAAATCCGTTGCCCGCAAGGGCGCCCGGGTTCGAATCCCGGCCCCGGCGCCACGTTTTTCTGAGGACTCTTATTCTCAGGCGAGGACATGAAGTAGTCTTCAAACCCCCCCTGCGAAAGAAAAGTTTATCAAGATTTTTAATTTATTTGGGTTAGGCCCCGGTCGTCTAGCCCGGTCAACTGCACGAGGCTGAAAGGATGACGGCCTCTCGAGCCGTAGATCCCGGGTTCAAATCCCGGCCGGGGCACTTTAGCTCCGGTAATTCCTCAACTGATTTAAAGGAACCTGTCGTTTTTTCAAGCTTTATGAGACGTGAAAAATTTTTTAATCTCTGTCTAAGATAATCTCTTAGCCCCGGTAGCTCAGACTGGTGGAGCGTCGGCCTCGTAAGGTTTACTATAATCTCGGGGTAGCCGAAGGTCCCGGGTTCAAATCCCGGCCGGGGCTCTGTTGGCATGGGATTTACTTCCAATTTTAAGAAAAACTTATCTCATTGAACCGGACAAGGATATAGTATGAAGAGTACGTTTATCTTTATACTACACTTTCATCAGCCTATAGGCCAGCTAAAAAGCATCCTGAGGAGAATTCAGTCGAACTCCTATGAGATGCTTCTAGATCTCTTCTCATATTTCAAGGATCTGCCACTCACCCTACACTTCAGCGGCCCTCTTCTTCTTTACTGGCGAGAATACTATCCTGATTACCTCGAGCGTATGAAAGATATCATACAGAACAGCCGTTTCGAGGTTTTAGGGGGTGCTTTCTCAGAAAGTATTCTTTCGATTCTCCCATATGAGGATAGAGTTGAACAACTGAAACGGGGCAGAAAACTGGTAGAGGATTTACTCGGAGTTAGGCCCAAGGGGTTATGGCTTGCCGAAAGGGTCTGGGATCCCACGCTCCCATCAGCCATAAAGGAAGCTGCTTATTCCTATGTTATTGTAGACGACGAAGTTGGGTATAGGTCAGGGTTATGGCGGGATGATACTCACACAGCTATCCTCACAGAATACGCTGGTAGAAAAATAGGTGTTCTCTTTATAGATGCAAACATCAGGTACATATTACCCTGGAGAACACATACGGAAGTCCTCGATTATATTAGAAGCTTCCGAACACCTAACGGATTTAAATACGTCTTATGGGGGAGCGACGCGGAGAAGTTTGGCGAGTGGTGGCCCCGTGAAAACGCGGAGCCCTGGCTAAGACTATTTTTCCACCTTCTTAGGGAAAGCAATGACATTCAAACTCTCACTCCATCTGAATACATTAAACGCTATGGTTTCACAGGTCTAGCATACCTTGGTCCATGGAGCTATGATAAGATGATTGAGTGGAGCGGAGGCTATTTTCCTAACTTCCTTCGAAAATACCCTGAAGCAAACAACATGCATAAGAAGCTCCTTCGCGTACGCGAGAAGCTTGTAAGGCTCAAGGCCCCTCCACATGCCTGGGAGAATTATTATCTTGCACAGTGTAACGACGCGTACTGGCATGGTCTGTTTGGCGGTACCTATCTACCGATTCTCAGGCAAGCCATATACGAACATCTCATAAAGGCTGAAAGGATTTCAGAGAGCTCAGCGTTGTACTATGCAAGTGGTTTGAGAATATCCGAAGAGGATTTTGATTATGATGGCCGAAGCGAAATACTCATCGAATCTCTTTACACGAACTTTTATATCAAGCCCAGCGATGGCGGCTCCTTGTTCGAGCTCGACATTAAACTTGAGGGCTACGAGCACAACCTAATTAATACAATGTCACGATATGCAGAGCCATATCTAAGTGGGATTACAGACTATAGGCCAGATTGGTACCGCAGGGTATCATTCCGGGAACATATATGGAAGCGTGATGCGAGTCTTAGAGACTGGATAGAAAACACTCCTTTTGTAGACGTGAGCGATCTAGCCCTTAAACACTACTTGGTCGAACATATAGGGGATGGAGGCGTAGTCCTATCTGCAATGGGACGTGACTGGAGTATAAGAAGTCAACCTTCACGAATTCATGTTACCAAGGTTTATGAAGTTGAAGATGAAGGAAAGACTCTTAGAGTCAAATACATCTGGAGAAACATGGAGAAACGATTCATAGACCCTAAAATATCTATCGAGCTATCCTTGATGCCCAAACTCCCCTGGGACGAGGAGAGCACTCCTAATTACACCGTGGACGATGCGTATAGCCGAAGCTTTACAGAGAGGTTTGAGAGTCCATGGTCACGCACGATTCGAATCTCCTCGAAGGATTATAAGGAAATAGTAGTCGAGAACAACAAGCACGCTGAAGTCTGGGTGGCTCCGATCGAGACACTTGCCAGAACCGAAAAAGGGTTAAAGAAGGAGCTTCAAGGAATAGGCATAACGTTTAATCACATAGTGGCATTGAATCCAGGAGAGTCGTTTGAGACTCAGGTGACTCTACGTTGGCTTTGAAGAGTGTCTGGATGGTTACCTTTGAAGCAATACCTTTCGCAAAGGTTGGGGGCCTAGCCGAGGTTCCGACAAACCTTCTAGTACCCCTTTCCAAAAAGGGAATATTCTCGGCTATAATCATGCCGTCTCATTCCCCGGTAATAGATCCTCGTGCAGAGATTGTAGAGAGGTTAATTGAGGGGAAAAAATACGTCTTCGAAAAAACAATGTACAAAGGCATCCATTTCCTCCGTGTTCACAGCGATTTTCTAGATGACTCCAGAGTATATTCAGAGGACGTTTTATTAAACAAAGTGGTGGATCTCGCAAAGGCTCTTCCATACATATTCACGTGGGCAAGTGATCTGGGACTAGTAGAGCCAGACATACTCCACTTTCATGACTGGCACTCTGTAGTACCATTGCTTAAAGCTAAGGAGAAGAGGGGAGAGGATGAGAAACCTTACCTGGTATACCACGTGCACCTCTTAGTTAGGAGAAAACTAGACTGGGCCACGATAGAGGCAGCAGGTCTTAGAAGGGACTGGGTTCATAAAGCATACCTAAATGGTAAAACCTTGCATGTTACCCTGCGAGAGGTTTTCAACTCGGTAGAAGGCTTTGCAGAAAAACTGGGCCTAGCGGAGTCAGACCAGTTGATCACCGTGAGTAAGTCGTACCTAGAGGAGGATCTTCTCGGCTTCCTAGGGAGAGATGTAACCCGTAGAGGGCTCGTAGTTTACAACGGCACTGACTGGCAGTATGAGACACTCATACAAGAGGTTTTGTCAATACATAGAGATAAGATTGAGAAGACCGTTGGGAATACTTCTAATCGATCTTCCCTTAGAAAATACTTGTTGCTTCATGCTCTGGGACAGTTACCAAAGGGTGAGCCAAAAATTCCAGATGAAAAAATAAAGGAATATATACTGGAACGGGTTGCTCCACCATTTCGTGAGGAATTGAAGCTAGACCCGTTCCCCTTTGATGGTCCCTTAGCGATAACAACCGGTAGGCTCTCCCGCCAAAAAGGCTTCGACACCATGGCTGAAGCCATCGAGATACTTCTTAGAGAATTCGGTGAGGCCAGGATAATTTTTCTTGTATTACCTGTATGGGGGGGAGAGAAGTACGTTGACGTACTTATCGAACTGTCTCGCGAGTATCCTTATAACGTCCGGGTGATTTTCGGCATCGCTCCCTCGGTCTATAAACTTTCACATCTCGCAGCCGACATTTTTGTGGCACCTTCACGCTGGGAACCATTCGGAATAATGGCTATAGAAGCCCTTGCCGCCGGCTGTCCTGTTGTGGGGAGCAAGGTGGGGGGTTTAAAGGAGACTGTTCTTGATATCCACGAGCACGATATTAAGGGAACAGGTCTGCTTGTCCCGCCCGATAACCCCTACGAGCTCGCAGACGCGATGCGAAACATGCTGGCCTTTATGGAAGCTTCAAACCAAGGCAGCTTAGAGAGATACCATAGGAAAATAGGGGATGAAAAACTTCTCTCCATCCTTGAAGAATACCTTGATGCTGGGGAGATAATACGCAAGAATGCGATTGACAGGGTGAGTAGTACGTTTACTTGGGAGAAAGCCGCAGACATGCTTCTTGAGGCCTACTCTAGGCTAGCCGGGCCTAACACTAAAGGCGGCGTTTAGATGAAACAACTAGATATTTTTGAGAATCTCCTCTAGTGCTTTCTTAACAGTTTCAAGCTTTTTCTCTAACTCCTCGACGCGTTTTCTTAGAGCTCCAAGCTCCTCCTCAGCCTTTGTAGAAAATATATCTAGCTCAAGCTTGCCGCCACTCTGCAAGAGCTTGTCGTATGTCTCCTTCACAAGCCTGCCGGCTTCAGTTTTAGCAGTAAGGTGATTCCTAATAGTGGACTCTGTTCTACCCAGTTCCTCGGCAATTCGGACAATAGAGTAACCAGCTCTCTCACGTGCGAGCGCGCCAGCAGCTACAACGAGGGAGTCTAGCCAAGTGATTTTATCCTCAGCGCTCCTAACCGCATCTATAACGTCTGGTCTTAAAAGGGTGCCGAGGATGAGTGAGAGTTCAAGCTTTCTTATCTCATCTTTTCCTAAAGGCTTGAGTGGAATCTCACTGCTCACTAGACCCCCCCTCTTCAACTCTATAAAAGATTCCCTTAAGCTTTACGACCTTATTACTGTAGACGACGACTCCCTTATCAGTGATATCGAAAGGTCTCCTCCTCATGTCATGTTTGGTTCCCCTCATTTTCCATATAACAAGGGATCTTACGAGTTCCCCATCTACCTCATCAAGGTCAAGGCGTACGATACCGTCAACGGCGTGTTCCACGCCAGGCCCGCCGAATCCTCTCTCGGTCACGCTCACTTGGGAAACGAAAATAGAAGTAGCTCCAAGCCCAGCCAGCACACGTTTCAGCTGCATCAGAACACCGCGCGCCATGGCAGGCTTTGTCAGATACAGTGTTGAGACAGAGTCGATGACAACTCTCTCAGCCTTAGATTCTCTTATAGCTTGCCGTACAACGTCTATGAGTTCACTGACATCATCTACGCTCTTAACAACGTACCTTTCCCTCTTGGCAGCCTCTCCGATTCCTCCAGTAAAGGCATCAACTATGGCAAATTTGCCTTCTTCTTCAAAGCGGCGAACATCCCATCCAAAAGAAGCCATGTTTCGTCGGATTTGAACCGGGTGCTCCTCCAAGGCTACGAGAACAGCGGGCTCACCATTGACAAGACCATAGTAGAGATATTGTTGCGAGAAGATGGTCTTACCGGTTCCGGGACCTCCCGACAGCAAAACGATGTTTCTCTTCGGGATGCCACCATAAAGTAAATCGTCGAAACCCGGGATTCCAGTTTTTACTTTTTCGATAACACCACTCATGATACGAATCCCTAGTAAAGATACTATCATTCTACATGATAATCTTTGCGTCAAGAATAGGGGGAATATTGTTAGCAAGGGTTGACAACGCTATCATTGTATTCTCAGGACGATAACTCGACTCATAGTATGCCTCATACAAGGCTCTCTCGACAAACCAAGGTTTTAAGAATTCCAGGATTTCAGAAGGCGACGTCGACTCTACTATGTCTCTCTTGACATACCTAGCATACTCTTCTATTAGCTTCTCGGCCACGTGTATCGTCCATTCTCTTGCTAGCTCGACTTGTTGACTGTTACTGTATAAGAGCTGCATTGTTCTTTGCTTGTCAATCCTGTTTACTTCCAATAAAGCGAAAAAGGCTATATAGGATAATGCACGTAGAGTGGAGGCGAGGTCACGCAAGGGGGGTTCGAGGTCGCGCCTATACTCATCGGGGCGTCCAGGCTCACCCTCGAAGTCAATTATAAAGAGGTTCTCCCCCCATTTCAGCATCTGTGAAAAGTGAAGGTCCTGGTGAGTCGCAATTATCCTCTGATCAATAAATTCATCGAATAATGGATTCTTCAAATTGAGGAGTATGCGTTTGATGCTCTGGGATGGCTCAAATTTTAGGATATTGGAAAGGTAGAAAAGAGTTCTTTTACGCCACCTATCAACATCTGTCTCGTTTGCTGTTCTGGGAGTACACCAGTTTTCAGTACAAGAGAGCATCACGTTGTGAAACCTTGCGATGGTTTGACTAGCTGCCTTTATATCGTCTAAAGGCACAATGAGGCCTTCACCCGTAAGCGTTCTAACAAGTGAACTGTAGAGAATAGAGCCCGGATCAATTGCTCCCTTGATGAACTCTGTTAGAATTCCGAGGGGGGAGCCCTTATACGAGTAGGATAACTTCAATTTCGGCGTCAGCTGTTTATCACTAAGGAAATGTAGAAATAAGGGCTCAGGGTTCCATGAGGTATACAGCCTATAGCCTTTAAGGACGAGGTCTTCCCCATTCGAAGATAGGAGGATATGCGGGTTAGTCGCGTCCTCGGCTATCGGATGTTTCACAGAGAAGCGTCTAAAGGCGGGATTTTCAGCGGTTATATTTATCCCGTCGCATCTTGAAATTTTTTCAAGGAAATCGCTACAGTATTCTGCCTCGCAATAAGGGGTTCCATTTATCCTCACAGTATCCCTTTCCCTGCACGAGCACCTCATCACAGGAAAAAGGTACCTTGCACCCCCTAGGGTTGTCTCCACTATATATATTCCTTCGCAAAGCTCAATTACGTTAGCTGTGGCTCTATAGGTATTTGAACGTAACCACCTTTTAGACCCGAGTTCAACTATTACCTTCATCTTTTTCACTCTACAAGATTCAACGGTACATGTTTTTATAAGGAAATTGAGAACAAAAATGTTTGCTATTGGCTAGTGGAAGAACACGATAAATACTCCTAGAAGAACCAGGATTATTCCAAGCAGTATTCCAGTCCACCTACGTAACGCGTTGAGTTGTACTGTTGCAAAATCCACCATCATTAAGAGCTTTCCCCCGATTATGACCCCAGCGGCTATCAGTACTAGTGGAAGCACAAAGACAAGATTATACAATAGAAGCACTCCTATAGCTGTCGCAGTATCCTCCTGTGAAAGGACGTAAGATGCGACCAGGTAGGGTCCGCTACTGCACGGTAGAAGTGTGAAACTAACTAGAACCCCGGCAAGAAATGACGCGTAAATACCTCCGCTACGAGCCTTAGTTAGGAGGTTTTGCTGTACTACGTTTACTTTATCCTTAAGCTTGTCCAGTCCTCTTAGTCTCTCGCTCAGCCTCATGAGCCCCCTTGGGAACGCTCTTTTATCTTCACGGCATCCTTCCCGCCAGGCAATGGTACCGACGGCAAGAGAATATGCACCAGCAATTATTGAGAGAAGTCCGACTACGTATTTTAGCCAGGTGAACGAGGCTATAAAATGTATTAACCCGAGACCTAAAGTCATGTAAGATATATACACTGCTGAAATAAAGGAAGCGGCGGTAATCGTAGCTTTTCTCCTTCCAGAGAAACTCATAACCGCCGTAACGAGTACGGCAAAAATCATGAATGTGCATGGGTTTACGGAGTCTGAGGCTGCGAGCACCAAAATCAATGGTAGGATGTTTTCCTTGGGCTTCGAACTCGAATTTAATGAAGTTAAGCCTTTAACTGCTATCTCATAGATAAGCGTTGAGTTGAGGTCTCTTAAAGCTTGTCCGCCATTATCCATTATGACAAGCGTCTTTCCCGAAAAATTCATTTTCAGCACCTCACTCCATCCTTCAGCCGGGAGAGAACCTGCCACTACAGCGATAAGATTGTTCCCTTTAAAGACGAGGGTTAACGGTACTATTCTCAAATTGCCAGCTCCGCACAACTGGTATAGGGTGTCGTACTCGTTAAGATATGTTTGATTACCAGCAATATCCTTGAAGAAAACTTTCACGGAAAGTTTTTGGAGAGTCTCTTTAGTGCGTTGACATTCCGGACACGTTTTCTCCCCATACATGATAATATACTCTGCTTCCGTGCTATTCATGGGTGGTTGTGTGCTAGTTTGATTATGAGGTTTTTCAGGAACTAATGGTGGTGTAGTATTGAGTGTGATAGAAATCTCTGTGTAATTCAGAAGTTCTACTTTTTTCAAAACAGAGGTGTTCCCATAACTGATTTGTAGCGTATAATTGCCAGGTAAAAGGTCTACCTTAAGGATGCCTACTCCACGGGCTATAGGGGTGTTCCCACGGTAAACGAGCACATCAGGTTGGTCTCCCGTTGATGTCGATGCATGGACGATAAGAGAATACCTTATCCTTTTCAGAACAATGCTTTTCCTTATATCAGAGGAAAGGTTTAGTGTAAAGGTTGTCGAGTAGTGTTTAGGTGAGCTCACGGTTATATTATAAACCCCTCTGGGAAGCCACAAGCTTACTGACGAGTCATTTGAAGAAATCCTTTTGCCGTTAATTAATACCGTGAAGTTGCTTATCGGCGTCCCGTCCTCGGAGAACGCGTCTAGTCGAAGTGAATGAAGTTCTGAGGGTATTTTTCTCTCGAAAATTGTTACTCTGTTCGGAGAAGCCACATATATTTTTTCTCCGGCATAAAAAGCGTCTATAACCCGTGTTTCCGCTTTTATAATACCCTCAAAGCCTGCGAGGCTGCCTAGCACTATAGTGTCGTTGTCCCAGGCCAAAAAGTAGCCGTCATCGTAAACTCTTAGACCAATAATATCCCCTTTTGCATATGGGAGAGGTAAGTGGTATTTTCTTGTTATACCATCGCTCACATTGAATACAATCAAATTTACCTCTAGACCCGCGATGTTAAGTGCGTATAGCAACTTGTAGTTGGGCTCGGAGGCTAAGTTTACAGGCACGGGCACCTGAGTTTTGCCGTAACAGAAAGGCGCCCCTCCCTGGACAGTACATTCAGCTAGAGTGCCATTATCGTATAATATTCCTGCCCTATTATTTGGTAGGTTAACCATTTGTAAAACATGACAATAAGTGATCGATTTTTCACCGCTGGGCGTCACTATCGTTAAATTTTTCTCGTTCTGCATTAGACAAAGCGGACAATGTGTCTCAACAGAGAGTATGAATAGGCTTTGATTTATTGCTAATAGCTCAAGACCCCTATTAAGAAAGCCCCTAATGTAGGTCTTCGAAAGAGTATCAATATCTAGTCCCAAAAGATACCTTGGTGTAAGCAGGTAAAGAGTTCTACCGACAACCACAGCCTTGTTTATCGATTGGAGATAAGTCGCAGGTATTTTAGGAGACGTTAATAGTTTTCCCTCCTTCAGGTTTAAGAGGTGAATATAACTAAAAGGAACCTGCGAGCTCCAGATATACTCGGCTATTACTAAATACGTGTCGTTAAGGAATGAAACACTCACCTCACTAAAGCTGGATAACTGTAATGTATCGACAACGTTAAGACTTGCGTCGTATATCCTTAGAGTCCTCGAGTAATACGACCTGTCCCCTAGAACTACTGCAAAATATCTTCCGGAGGGGCTGACAGCCATACTCAGTAGATCAAACCCATTAAAAGTAAGTGTGGAGCTGCTCCAAGTGGATGTTTCAGACAGGGTTAAATGTGCTGTTAATATCAGGAATGTAAGTAAAAGGATGATGATTCTCGAGGTTTTCATTAGACCAGCTCACTACAACAGACCGAAACGTAGCGATATTTAATGGTTTTCATATCTCCAAGCTCGCCGGCCTGCACCACTGGGGGGTGGCTCCCGGGTTATTCCTCTGGGGGGTTGTGTCTTGCTCCTGGTGTTATCTTTCTTCTCGTTGAGGGCCTACGCTGTCATCCTGCAAGACTAAGGGAAGGCTCTCGACAGCATCGATGTAATGCTGAGGGAGCTGGAAGAACTCCAAAGCGGGATCGAGGGCATTCTCGAGGGCTGGAAATCTTCTACTCTCCAGTCTTTTGGAAAGCTGTAACCTCACCCCTCAGACTAACGTTTAACAATCATTCAACAAGTAGAGAAGAAAATAGAGAAGATAAGCAACAATGATTATTCTCTAAACCTCATGGGTTGGCTTTCCAGCCTGGCTACCAGAGGCGAAAATTCTAAAGTCTTGGTTTTGGTTGCGTTTGTAGAGAACTATAAGCTGGCAAAGACCTAAACCTATTTTAATAGAGATCTCTATAACTGTCTATCAGGTATGTACCTCGATCCTGAAGAGGAAAAAATGCTGGACGGAGAGTATGGAGAAGCTATCGCAATGGCAATGAAAACGGTTCTAAGAGTGGCTGAGGCGCTTAAAGCTGAAAGGCTTGTAAGGGTAAAAAACGCACATATATCAGGTATTTCGTACAAGAATATTGGAGACGAGGGCCTCCAATTTCTGGAGGAGCTAGCAGCCAAAGGTGGGAGAGTAAGCGTCCCCTCTTCAATGAATCCAGCTGGCTTAGACCTAGCCCAATGGAGGAACATGGGCGTTGATAAGGGCTATTTTGAAAAACAAATGAGAATAATAAACGCCCTGGCAGCACTGGGGATTAAGCCCACGCTTACCTGTACCCCTTATCTCTACGAGGATATAAGTTACGGGGATCATCTTGCATGGTCTGAAAGTAATGCAGTGCTGTACGCTAATAGCATCATAGGCGCTAGATCCAACCGTGACGGAGGCCCCCTTGCGCTCTTCGAAGCTATTGTCGGACGAGCCCCACTAGCCGGCTTACACGTCGAGTCGAACAGGCGACCAGAACTTGTCATAGATTTTACAAGTGTCTCAAAGGAGGTAGAGGAGCAAAACATGTATTCGGTGGCAGGGCTACTCGTAGGCGCACTTACAGGAAACCGGGTTCCTCTTGTGCGGGGTCTCAAGCTATCAAAGGAGAGGTTAGACTATATTAAACTTTTTTTAGCCGCAGTCGGGGCAACGGGGGGTACAGGGCTAGTCCTCATAGAGGGGACTTCGCCTGAAAATTATCCGGCAAGCGGGGTTGACACAATAAAAGTGGATTTCAAGATGCTCCGCGAAACACTAGATAATTACTCGGGGGCCGATGAAGGAGCCATAGTTCTTGGATGTCCACACCTCTCGTTAGATGAGATAATGGACATCATCAGCCGTCTACCTGAAAATGGTACCGCTACAAGAAAGATTTTCCTTTATACGAGTAGGGAGGTCTATGAGGCGTTAAGCGCATACATGCCAAGGCTAAGGGAGAAGAATGTTTATGTCTTTGCCGACACCTGTATGGTCGTCTCACCCCTAAACATATATGCTGGCAAGGAGGTTATCACCGATTCGGGTAAAGCCGCCTTTTATCTCAAAGCACAAGGTTACAAGGTCAAGCTTGTTTCGCGGCAAAAAGCTATAGAAATGGCTTTCACATAGTAGTTGTAAATTATATCTCTGTTCGCGGCGTGTGAATAGATATGAAAATACCTGGTCATCCGGTCTCGGAGGGGGTAGCAAAAGCCGAACTCTTAGTCTCTCCTGAGCCCATAACATTTTATGGCGGTGTGGATCCTCTAACATCTAAGGTTACCGAACCTGGGCATCCTTTATACGGGGAAGTCTTAAAGGATAGGATACTGGTTTTTCCCCATTCAAAGGGGAGTACAGTCGGATCCTACATCATACTGCGCTTGGCCAGGCGTGGGATAGCACCAGCCGGAATAGTTACACTCAAGCCGGACGAGGTAGTAATAGTTGGCTGTGTAATAGGAGGTGTGCCCTCGATGACCGGAATAAGTGAAGAAGCCTTTAATACGCTTAGAACTGGAGACAAGGCTGAATTAAGGGTAGACAGAAATTATGCCGAGCTCCTCGTCGAGGAATTGTGAGGAGATAAAACGGGAACTTGAAAAGATAGCAGAGGAGATCAGAGTATGCACTCGCTGCCCTCTACACTTGAATCGTACTAATGCCGTGCCCGGGGAAGGAGACCCCTGCAGTGGAGTCGTTTTCATAGGAGAAGCCCCGGGGCAAAGCGAGGACGTCCAGGGTAGACCTTTTGTGGGCTCAGCAGGACAGCTTCTCACACAATTGTTGAGCTCAAATGGTATCTCTCGGGAATCTGTATTCATAACGAATGTCGTGAAGTGTCGTCCCCCTGGAAACAGGGAGCCTCGCGAGGAGGAGATTAAAGCGTGTCTGCCCTATCTCAGAAGACAACTTGAGGCGATAAAGCCCAGGGTGATAATAACGCTAGGCCGACACAGCACTAGGACAGTTCTAGGCATGCATGGACGCGCTGTGAATTCGATAATGGGTGTGAGGGGCAGGGAGTTCATGGTCGAGGAGAGCTGGGGGTCTCTAGTTGTTTTTCCAACGCTTCATCCAGCAGCCGCGCTTTACAACCCAGGCATGAGATCGTCTCTTGAGGATGATTTCAAGAGGATTTCTCGCATTATAAAGGGGGAAGAAACGAAAGGGCAAAAGACTCTTGACAGTTTCTTCGCAAAGTATTAAATGATGATGCTTTAAATTGATACGTGTCTCTTACGCCTAGAGAGAAATCCCGTAGAAAGGCAAAAATTATAAAGGAACTTATTGAGGAGTTGGATGCAATACGAGCTTTTAGACTCTTTAATACGAGCCGTGCCCTGCGATACATATCAGAGTTGAGGTTAGAGGGAGATTTGTGGAGGGAGGTTCAGATCGTATTGAAAACTATAGCCCTTTGGCCCACACAGGACAAATCTTTTCCAAGGATAAAGAGGGCCGACTCCATAGCAGACATTCTGTTTATGGCATCATTTGCAGGAATGATCGGCTCACTAATACTTATGTTATTAAACCTTGAACTTTTTCTGGCCTACATTTTTCTACTTTCAACACTTGTCCTGATGAACTTATCATATATCCTGAAGTTTTACGTTAGCGTAAAAATTAGAAACATATATCTATCGAGGAGGAGCGAACTTGAAGGCTATGATGGACTCTTGAAAAAAGCCGTTGATAATCTTCTGTTCAGGCTTAGGGGCGAGTTAAAGAAGGCGGGGATTGGGTTAAGTGAGGTTGATTTCAAGTTATATAATGGGGATTACGCGGGACTAGTGGTCGAAGAGGAGAAAAAGGGAGTCTATAAGTTAAAGTTTAAGTGAAAGTCGCTCAATTTTCTGATAACACTCTCTACACACAAGCGCAGGACCTATTTCCATGGAACAGTCTTCGCATACTAATCGTCCGCAGTAAGCACAGTTCCCGATTGAGAGCTTGTTACCGCAAACCTCGCACAACGTTTCAGCGCAAGCAACGCAAATATTTCTCTTCTCATCAAAGTGCTCCGGGCATACTTTCCTACCACATATTTTACAGATGCGGAGTTTACCCGCTCTCCCGCATATTTCGCAGCCAGCCACTCTTTACCTCGGAGTTGAGAATGGAAATATTTTTAAATTTTAACTTTTGAAAAGCGAATGGTGGTTTTTAATTGCCTATAAAGCTTGATCAAGCTGAAAAGAGACTGCTTTACCTTTTTTACGTGTACGGCAAGGCCGTATCGAGAAAACGTATCCATGAGCTAGTATATAAGCTGCAAACTGAGTATGGAGTAGCTCTTGGATTCACTTTCGCAGGCCAAGTTCCGTTTTCCAAGCAGCTAGACGAGAAGTTGGAAGAGCTAGTAAAAAAAGGCTACCTTAAGCTTATCTACTCGACAGGTGGAGGCTATCTAAGCCTCTACCGACCTTACTACAAACTTTCGGAAAGGGGTGCTAAGGTAGCTGCCAAGAGTGATTTCTCAAAGACGGATAAGGAAACAATCGAAAAAATGGTTAATTCTTTGCGTGGCGCGAAAGAAAAAGGTGGCACAGAGACTGCTGTCCAACAATAGTGATTTATTCAAGTAGCTCGTGATCATAACCAGGGCTCATGTCCGGCTCACGTCGAGAAGATGATATCGAAATCGTAGAGGTTGGGGAAGGAGACATCGCAGTTCTCCTCGCGGCTTTGCAAAGACTTAATAACGGCGTGTACGCCCTTAAAGTCACCCTGGACTTTCTAAACTCTAGAGTAGGAGCTCTGCAGGAAAATATCCGGGAACTCGAGGGCTCTCTTGAAAGTCACCTCCAGAGCTTTAAAAGCGAGAGAGAGAAATTCTCGGATGAAGCCAAAAAAACCTTAACGGAGCTAAAACAAGAAACTCAAAGCACTAAAAACGAGATAAGACTCTCTCTCGATTTATTTCTAGAAAAGCTTTCAAGCGAAACTGGGCGTTTATACGACTCTCTACATCAAGTCGAGTCTGACATTAATGCCATTATCTCCAAGTTGAAAGAGGTAGAACTAGTTTTAATGGATACTACGACAGCCGTTAAAGCTGAGACAAGCGGTCTGCGATCGAAATACTCTGATACGGAGGTTCTTCTAAGCGAGCTTTCACAGAGAATTGGAAGACTGGAGGAGAACATCCTGGCCGCGCTAAACGAGCTTAGGCTTTCAACTCAAGAACTCTCCCTCAAACTCTCATATTTGGAGAAGAACATCTTGCAACAAGGGGAAAGCAAGGTCAAGGAAGAGTGAATTTTATTAAGCGATACTAAATTATAACTCTTTTACAAGAATAACTGGAGGTGCTGATATGTCGTTTCTACGAAAGCCAAAGGAACGTGAAGAATCAACCGAGAAAATCTTAGTAGAGATCCAATCGGCTCTCAACAGCATTGACCGCAGGCTCAGCGCTATCCCTGAGTCATTACAAGAACCTCTTAGAGCGCCTCTCAGAACTCTTCAGGCTCAAGTCCAAGCCTCTCTTGAAGAACTGAGAGGCATGCTCGCCGACACCATAGAGCTACTTCAGAACCAACAGTCGGCCATCGAGAGTTTATCCAAGTTATCAGATCTCCCTGCAGACTTAGAAGAGATGATGTCGAGATTGTCTATCACCTTGAAAGCAATTGACGAAATCAAGGCTGAAACTGGCAAGCTCGATCAACTTAACGAAATAACTAGAGAATTGCAAGGCCTGAGGAAACCTATAGAAGAGCTTGCAGCTGCTGCAGGCAAGCTTGAAGAGTTAAAGAAGGTGATATCAGAACTGGAAAGCATTTCTGAGACTCACGGTCTGCTTCGTGAATCTCTAGATAATATTGCCAAGTTGCTTGAGGGTCTCAGCACAACCTTTGCGAACTCAGAGAATCTTGTAAAGTCTCTCATGGAGGAGACTCAAAAGTATACAAAGCTAGTCGAAGAATACTCCCAGCTTTCAGCTAAAGCTGAAAGCTTATCGAAACAGGTGAAGGAATTAGAGGAGATGCGGATTCGCCTCGAGGAGAAAGAGAAGATACTACTACAGCGAGAGCAGGCTTTAACACCGCTCTTCGAGCAGCTTAACAAGGCTGTCTCGAGGATCCCCGAAGTAGGGGATCTCGTCAAATACATAGAGTTTCTAAAACAAAAGGAAACTGAGCTCAACACTAAGCAGATAGAGCTTGAGAGAAAAGAAAACGAGATTAAACTTTTTGCTAACAAGGTTGCAGCTGAAAGCGACGAGCTTAGAAAGCTACGCATAGAGTTAGCTGAGCTCCAAAAGAAGCTCAAGTCATGGGAAGAAGATCTCATGAGAAGAGAAAAGACATACTCCGAGAAAATGGAGGAGCTTGCCAGGCTTGAGCGAGACCTCTCAGAAAAGGAGAGACGGGTGAGCGCTCTTATCAGCCGCTACGAGGAGCTTTCTCGACAAGTGGCTCAGAAAGAGGCTGAGCTCAAAAAGCTAAACGATGAGATAGCTTTAAGAGAGAAGCGTATTAGAGAGGAGTTAGAGCCCTACCGTGACAAGCTTATAAAGGAGAATGAGCGCTTGGTAGAGTGGGAGAAGCGTCTACTCGAGAAGGAAAGAGAGCTAGTCGGGTACCAGCGCATGGTGGCCTCGAAGGAAAGCGCGCTCATAGAGCTCAGGGAGCGTCTCGAGGCAAGGCAGCTTGAACTCGATTCACGTGAGAAGGCTTTGCAGGACAAGCTGAAGAGGCTTGCCGAGCTCGAGAATATGGTTCAACAAATGGAGAGAGAAAACGTCAGCCTTCGTGAGGAGCTTAAAAAACGGGAAGAAGAGATACAGCGTCTCAGAGAGCTTTGCGGTAAGTAAATCTCTATATTCCTTTCAGGAAGTATATAAGGACTACGAGTAATGCGAATACTATCGATAATAAAATTGAGAAAACGTTCATCGCCTCAATAACCTTAAAGGGGATTTTCGACCCCCATTCCGGTTCCTCGTCCCGAGCCATCGTGAAGCCTATAATGGATGCCAGAACAGCTATAACAGCCATAGCTAGGGTTCCAAACATGTAGAGGAAGGGTGGTGTTGTAGGATTGACGTTGAAGCCATCGGTTATAATAAAGATTGCCACGTTTAGAAACAGCGGAATAAGAGTTACAATGATGAGGAGCGTGCTTGGCTTAACTTTCTCTCCCATGTAGTCTGACCACGACGTTTTCATCACCTTATGAGAGATGATGCTTGTCTTAGTCTTGTGACTACGAAGTCTTTATTAAGCATAGCGAGATATGGGGCGATCCTAGGCCCGCTGGGTCTGCCGAAGAAGACCAGGTAAAGCGTGGTGAAAAGTTTTTTCTCTAATTCCTTGTCCTTCTTCAAGCCCATCATAACATTCTTTATTGAGTCCTCGTTCCAAGAGTCGAGAGACTCTAACAATGACGCTAGTTCTCTAAGCAGACCTGCAGTGGATGCGTCTAGAATCTGGGTAATCTCCTTAGTTGGGGGCTCTGGAACTATGGATATGCGGTAGTACTCAGGTGCATATAGCTCCAACCATCTCCTTGCTAAGGATATGCGGGTCTTTATTCTTTCGAGTTCCCATGGATGCAGATCTCGATTGAGCTGCTTTGTCTCGCGTAACCTCTGTAGAACTTCCCCGGTATCTCTTCCTCCGCTGGGGAGTACCTGTGCCAAGATCATCGCGGTTAAATATCTAAGCTGGAACGGGGGCTCCTTGGGCGGAGAGTGTAAGAGCGACAACCTGTAGCTTTCAGCAACATCCTCCTCGCCCTCTTCTAGACCAAAGAATACCCTTTCTGCCTTGTCAAAGTTGTCATAATAGCTCGGCACTTCTTCCAGGCTTAGCACTACTCGTCTCATCGGAGGCGAGATAAGATATATAAACCTGAGGATCTCGGGTTCCGCAACCTCTATCCATGCTTTAGGAGAGAAGCCTATGAAGTCACTTGAACCCATATCACCCACGTCTCTTCCCTTGGTCCTGTATCCAACCCACTCATATGCAAGTCCCAAAGGTGGTTCGAACCCGTAAACATTCCTCGCAAGATCGTTACAGCTGTCTCTCGACCCCCCTGGGGTGGCATGATCTTTACCGTAGGGCTCGAACATGACCTTCAAAGAATACCATACGCCAACCCACTCGACCCTCCAGTTCAGTTTACCCTTTGTAAGACTTTGCCAGCCCTCATTACCACAATGTTTACACACGTATCTAGCACGATAGTTAGCTGGGTCGACCTCAACGACCTCCGTGGTATCGATTCTGCCGCACTTATCGCAAATCGGCTGGAAGGGGAACGAGTCTTTACCTAGCTTTTTCTCACCCCTGTACTTGTTAATTGTCTCGATAACTTTTTCACGATGTGTGGTCAGTGAGAGAAGTACGAATTCCTTCATTCTATCGTTATTTTCGTAAAGTTCCTTTGTCGTCACGACTTTAACATCCTCTGCAAACCGGTTAAGATAAGAGCCAAATTCCTCCCAATAGTGATCTACCCAGTTATCATGGCATCCATGCGGGTCGGGGACACGATACAAGGGCCATCCCGTATACGAGCGCGCCTCGTTGACGTCCTTGAACTGCTTAAGCTGCCCCTCCTTACCCTTCCATGAGTCCACAGTGTACAAGGTGAGCAGATGCCTGGTCTCTTTCCCGCTTAGCTTACGGGTTATTCTTAAAACTGTGTCTACAATTGTTATCTCTCCTCTCAGCCTTCCAACGTGTTGGAGCCCCGAAACAGACAAACCGCCGTTCCCTACAATCACGTCTTCTTTACTTGTAATGGAGAGTAATTGCCTAGCTACGTTCTCCGTCCAGTGCACGTTATCCAGCTACCTTAACATAAATATATAAATGCTTATCCCGAGCCATTTGACAAAACTTTTACCTCCCGTTGCCATGGTTCCATAGGCTGTTTTTATGAGATTATCAGCAACACTTTCAAATCCTGGATCTGAGGTTGTTGCATGGTCATATATGCGTGCTGCGCTAGCGGTACTTTTAATATTCCTGGCTTTGCCTCCCATGCTGGAGGCTGTGCCAACAGTATACGTTAACTACGCGGAGGTTCTTGAGTACGATGGCGTTTCATGGAAAAGCTCTTACCTCATGATCCCTGGGACGACTCTTTCGATAACGACATCTTCAAAAATACTAATTATCAGAACCGATGCGGCATCAGGGAAACAGCCCACCACAGTACTTGTGGATGGGGTGGACTACAAGCCGATAAGAGGAACCGGGGTTCTCTGGAATACAGCAATCCTGATGCTTGATGGGACTCCCCACAAGGTAGAAGTCACATTCTCTGATGTACCGCCTCGACAACCTATTCTAGCTTTCTTTGCACTCCCAGGTGGCTCAACGACCTCGCCTCTTAACATCTCTTCTCCTCCAATCCCAGGCTTCAAAACTTTAGGAATAAGGTTAGTACTCCTACTTCGCGGCGGCGAGTTCAAAAACGTGGTGAATAAGCCTTTTTGGGTTCTTAACCAGACAAGTATTACTCTTCTCGGAGAGAGTCTTCAAGTAGTCGAAGCAATAGTTCCTTTTGAAAATGTATCCCTGCGTGGAGATTTTCTCAAGGCTACGTATTCCTACCTCTATGGCATAGAGGCCAGATTTGGCGTTAGAGTGCAGTTACCCCCTTACCCGGAAGTTTTCATCTTCGTCAATGCTCCTACCCATACAAACCTTAGCAGATTTCCAGCTAACCTGATTGTAGGGGGGCCTCCTAAGTTATTAATGACAAGGTTCAACGCTACTTCCATATCTCTTGATGCCTTGGTGTATCCTGTGTCATTCAATGTTGCTCAACCGGCTTCTCTCTGTGGGTTGACAGGTGTGAGTTTCCGCGTGTTTTCCTCTGAAAAGTCTTTGGGTACAAGTGATAGTTCAGTTCTGGTGAATGGAGATAATACAACGCTTCTATTCAGGTTCTTTTCGAGCGGCTTGTCGCTTGTAGACGTGATTGTAACTACTCCTCCTCCAAGGTTTACTCTGACGCCGCCAATCTATACCTTAACCTTTACACTCCTCGATAGAAGTGGGGGAAAGGTTCGCAACGCGTACTATACCATCTACTCACAAGGTAAGATTGTGGCCTCTGGCCTCACACGAAATGGAGATGCTGAAGTCTGCCCCTTACCGCCTGGAGAATATGTGATACTCATTTATTTGGCCGGTAACGTCATTGCCCGCACAAAGATCCAGGTGCAGGGAGACTCTTACCTTCCAATAATTACCAATACTACAACCGTTCAAATCACTCTCTTGAGAGAAGGTACTGAAAGCCTTCTCACAAACTACACGCTAATGCTTGAAGGGAATGCCCTTTCCTATAACTCTTCCTCGAGCAGTGGTAAGGCAAAGATTGAGGGGGTTATCCCGGGAAAGTATACTTTCACTGTTTATATAGCCCAGGACAAAGTCTACGAAGGTGAACTGGAAGTCACAGAGGCTCAGAATGTTTTCGTATTCTCTCTTCCAATCTATCAGCTTAGAATACAATTGCTAGGCGCGCTTAATCAACCCATTGCAGGCATGCCCGTAGTAATATATGGTTCTGGGATAAGGAAAACCTTGAGCACAGACATTTATGGCCGCGTGGATGCAGGATTCCTGCCGCAGGGTCAGTATACTGTGCGTGTAGGAGACAGAGCCTACAATGTGACGTTAGTTTCAGACTCGTTCAAGAGTATAACGTTAGATATTATTGCCGTAGTAAACGGGTACATTATAACCACTCAATATCTTGAGTTGGCGGCATTACTCGTATTGATAATTATTGTTGTTGTCGTCGTTAGGAAGATTGTTAAAAGTTTAAAAAGGGAGCCCTCAGACATAATAGAGGTGTAGCCTGCTGCCCTGCGTCACCGGGTGATGGCTCCCGGCTACCCCTCTTGAGGGCTGTGTCTTGCTCCTGGTGTCATCTTTCTTCTCGGTGAGGCCCTACGTGGGCATCCTGTTAGACTAAAGGAAGGCACTCGACAGCATGGAAGCGACGCTCAGGGGACTCGAAAAGGACAGGAGCATGCTTGAGGGCCTCCTCGGGGCCAGGAATCTTCCATAGCTTTGATGGGAGCACTGTTACAAGCGATAAGGATTTTATCTTTGGAGGCTAGTGTTGGTGGTGATGACATTATTGACGTTGGACTGGCACTTTGAGATCGCGGAAAAGTTGGAGTTAGCCCCCATATACGAACCAGTGCTCGATGATTTCCTTCTCCTATTCCTATATTTGGATGGGAGGACGCCCTTCTATGGCGAGGAGACCCTTCACTTATGCTTCTTCCTATATCCATATGTTTCTGTAAAGGCTTCTCCCTCAGTATTCCTTCCTTTCTCACAAGAGATAGAGGACGCAATTTTAAGGCTCAGGGCGAAAGATTTAGTCGAGGAGGGCAAGGACTTTAGGGGCGGGAGATATGTTTCCATGCTAAAACTTTCTGATATAGGTGTGTCAGAGGCCAGGAAGGTTTTTTCGACTTTTGCGAATAGCTGGATCCTTCTGAACGGCTTTGTACTCAGGAGAGGATCTGAGGTACTCTCGGAGCTTGAGGCACTAAAGAAGACTTATAATGGTAAATCCCCATTAGAGCTTCTCAGGGTCATGGCTTTAAAGATCGACTCCGAGGGCGAAGTCATAATTAAGAGGCTAGGGTTTTCCTCGGAGAGGCAGGGAAAAATGATTATAGACATGGCTAAACAACTAGCACGCGAACTAAAAATCCTCATGAGAGAAAATCCCTATTGATCGGCATCCCACATGAAACCCGAAGTGATAGTTCTAGGAGCAGGTTCTGCGGGTCTGCAAGCAGCCAGAAATATCTTAGAGAGAACGAATCTCGATATATTGGTAATTGAAGAGCACGCTAGGATAGGTTATCCGGAACACTGCACAGGGCTTATTAGTTTAAACGGCGTAAAGAATGCGCTACGGGTGCCTCTGCAAAATCTAGCCGTAAACTACATACATGGAGCATACATCTATTCTCCTTCCGGGATTCGATTGCTTGTTGCGAGGACGGAGCCCGTAGCGGTTGTGATCAACAGACCTTTGTACGAGTACATGCTCTATAAATTGGTTGCTGACAGGGTAAAATTTGTATTGGGTGTAAAGGCTAGTCTCGCGAATGGAAAAGTCTACTTTAGGGACACGACCCTCAAACCCTCCTTTATCGTTGATGCAAGGGGGCTTCAAAGTCTAACCTCTAGAAGACCCGAAGCCAGAAAACACGTAATACCTGCGTTGCAGTTTGATATGAGTGCGCGACTCGAGGAGTATAAATATGTACACGTTTTTCTAGGCGATCAGTTTTCTAAAGGATTTTTTGCCTGGGCTGTTCCTCTCGACGACAATCGGGTTCGAATAGGGTTAGCCTCTAAAGGAAATGTTCTTCTAAGGTTAAAGACTCTCGCTAATCGTCTCGAGAAGATCACAAATGGTATTATAAAACCCACTTCTAGGTTGAGGGTGCTTGGTGGAGCCGTCTATACCGGTGGGCTGGCGGATCAGGTGAGCGGCACAGTATACTATGTTGGGGACTCGGCAGGTCAAACAAAACCGACGACAGGGGGAGGACTCGTGTATCACTCCTATGCCTCTCTTTACTTGGCCGAGGCCCTCGCGAAGAACTCGCAGGCCCACTACGACTATAGCATCAGGAGACTCTTAGGACGGGAGATCAAGCGCCAGCTATTGCTGCGTAGGCTTCTTGACGGGATGAACGATAAAGAGTTAAACGAACTATTCCTGGTTCTAAAGAGGATAAATGGGGAAGAGCTCGTCTCCAAGTATGGGGACATGGATGTTCAGACAAGCTTGCTCCGGAAGCTAGGAATGGAACTTATGAAAAGAGAACCACTATTTTACCTGAGAGCTATACCTCTTCTTTTCAACCTCCTCGTAGCCCAGTTTTAACGCCTCCAGATTTATTCTCAGTAACTCTCCTTTAAACCGCCTAGTCAAAATACGCTCGATATCTTCTACACTGACGTCGATTACACGCGTGGCAAGGCTGGCCCCAATCATAACCATGTTCACAGCTATCTCCGACCCAGCCTTTAAAGCCAGTCCATTTGCATCGATTACAAAATCATTTAATCCTGAGCCTCTAATGCTTTTCAGCAGCTCTTCGCGGCTCGGCACTTTTCCGGCGGCAGGTGGAGGCAGTAGAAAATCATTCACAATAACGAAGCCTCCTTTGCGAGCCAGTTGGAGACGCCTCGCCGCCTCTATTAGCTCCAAGCCGATAATTAAGTCGGCTTCACCCGTAGTCACGATGGGAGACACTGATCCATCACCATACTTCAGGAAGACTACAACAGAGCCACCCCTCTGCGACAAACCATGTACCTCGCCTACGCTCACATTGAAGCCCTTCTCGCTTAAAGCTTCACCCAGCACACCTCCAATGGTTATAAGTCCCTGTCCCCCAACTCCAGCTACAACTATACTTTTACGCGCCATAGAGATCACCCCATCGCCGGTCGGATAGCTTTCGCAGGACATATAGAGGCGCATACGCCGCACCCTACGCAAAGCTCGGCAAGAATTCTCGGCTTTCCGCTATTCTCTCTAACTATGGCGGGACAGGCAAACTTATCCAAACAGATACCACAGTTGATGCATTTTGCCTCATCGATTATATATGGTCTAATTTCCTCACCCCTACGACGCCTATTTCTAACATCAAGCAATGCGCATGGACGACGGGATACTATGACCGCCACCTCTCCTGTTTCCTTAATGTATCGCAGTGCTCGCTGTACAGTGTCTCGCACAATCGTTACATCATAGGCGTCCACCACCTCCACGAATTTGACGCCTACCGCTCTGGCCACGTCCTCTATTTTTATCTGTGGCCTTGACTCACCACTGGGCCCTACCCCGGAACCGGGGTGAGGCTGATGTCCAGTCATGGCAGTAATACTATTATCCATAACAATTACGAGGAGAGGTGTTTTGTTATACACGGCGTTTATCAGGGCTGGTATACCTGCATGATAGAAGGTGGAGTCTCCAATAAACGCAATCACAGGTTCTTTGCTAAAACGTGCTATGCCCAGTCCTATACCAATAGAGGAGCCCATACTCCACGTGAAGTCAGCCATCTCGTATGGCGGATAGAAACCAAGAGTATAGCACCCTATGTCGTTAGCATATATGGGCTTGACCCTCGCCCTCTGTGCAGCCAGCTTTACAGCATAGTATGTCGATCTATGTCCACAACCAGGGCAAAGTACAGGCGGTCTCCGCGGGAGTCCCGGAGGGCTTAGAGCTGCCTCCGGAGGCTTATATTCTATACCCGTTACAGCGGCGATCCCGGCTTTGGCGAGCTCCTTGTTCAGCTCGCCCACCCTCGGGAACACAGTTTTACCATATATTTCGGCTCCAGTTTTTTCCTCATAGCCGATGATCTTAAGCTGCCACTCGATCACAGGCTCTAGTTCCTCCACTACAATGACTTTCTCATAATTTAAGATTTCAAGAGCAATTTTTCTCGGAAGCGGAAACACCGAGGAAAGCTTATATATTGTTGGCTTTACTCCCAACTCCTCGACAGCCTCTAGGACGTAGTTGTATGTGATCCCGGAAGTGACTACTGCAACGTTGTCCTCGCCCTTAACCACGGAGTTAAACCTGAACTCAGAGAGGTACTCTTCCAGTTTCTTGAGTCTCTCTAAAACTTCGCGGTGTTTTACTAGATTGTAGGGGGGTAGGAGGGCCCATCTCTCAGGGTTCTTGTGAAAAGAGGCGTCGCGTGAAGGACGGGTAACTTCACCGAAAACTACAGGTGACCTGCTGTGTGAGAGGCGAGTGGTTGTTCTTAGAATGACACTTAACTGGAATTTTTCCGAGACTTCAAAGAGGGCTTTAGTCAAGTCTTTAGCTTCCTGTACAGTAGAGGGCTCAAAAACTGGTATGTTTGCATGAATTCCGTAAAGTCGATTATCCTGCTCGTTCTGGCTGCTGTGAGCATTCGGGTCATCCGCGGTGACGATGACCAGCCCACCAATAACCCCGGTATAGCCAAGGCTCATCAATGGATCGGAGGCCACGTTAAGTCCCACATGCTTCATCGCTACCAGGGACCTAAGCCCCATCATCGACACACCGATTCCAAGTTCGAGGGCTACTTTCTCGTTCGTACTCCATTCAACATAAATTCCATACTCTCCTGCAACATCGACAAGTGACTCTATGATCTCCGTTGAGGGGGTTCCCGGATAAGCGGCGGCAGCAGATATTCCTGCCTCCAGAGCTCCACGAGCTATTGCCTCGTTTCCAAGGAGAAGCTTTCTTTCACCAGCATTACCGCTAATAATAGCCTTCGGCACAATATTTAAGTGTTGAATTATAATTAAAGGTATTCGTGCAGACAACTATAGCGTTCACCTATCTACAGGCTGAAAAATTCGCAGAGCCTCCCCCGACGCCGTTAAACGTAAACATGCAAGTTAATTTTCCGCTTAATATATCGTTAAGTGAAAAACAGCTATCAGCCGAGTTCGTCGTTAGCGTTGAAAGCGTACCCGCTGTTTTCTCAGTTAAAATTAAAGGGAAATTCACGCTCACAGGCGACTCAAAGGAAATCGAAGAAGTAAACCTAAAACTCTCAAAAGGGTCACCTGATCCACAACTTCTCCAGATGTTGACCTCCCTAGTCTTCTTCGAAGTGATGCTCCTGTTAAAAGAACTTGGTTTTCCACCAATGCTCCCATTACATCCACCGCCGCAGCAACCACCGCCGGAGACATTCAGACCGGCGTGACTACGAAATGCAAGTCCTAGTCATTTATGGGGACAAGTGCCCCGATAATGTATTCTCCGTGACACCCGAGGGCGATTGTCCACCATGGACGCTCGCACCTGAATGGCTTGTCTCCAAAGCCCTGGCTCACGACACTCGCCTGGCGAAGCCCGAAAGGCTCTCATTTCTCTTAAACTTAGCTCCTGGTCCTCATTCTGTCTGGAAAGCCGCTGCAGTCGAGCCCGAGGAATGGTGGGGTATTCTCTCCATCGCAACCTACACAGGCACATATAGCGAGTGCAGTAGCGTATTGCTACTCCCCAACGCTCCGGCAACCTCGACGCTATCTGCTATCAGCAAAAAAGAAGTATGCATCTACGCGACCAATATACGAGGAGATTTTTTATCCATTCTTATACAAGCCCTCGGCTCACTGGGAACTGAAAAACTCATACTTTTAAACCCCACAGATCCCAGGGACTGGCACACTTTACGTCTTCATGGAATACTCGGATACATCTATGCAAAACGCCTCAGTCTCCCCAAAGCGTTACAGCTGAGGGCTTTGGCTGAAGGCGACATAGATGTTGAAAGAGCCGAAGCCAAGACTAAAGGTTCCATGGCGCCACGCGCACCGCGTCCAGGCGTACCACAGGATCTCCTCAAAAATGCGTTCGGCGAAGACAGCGAGGTAGCCCTAAGTCTCCTCTCCGAGGTCGAAAACGGAGGCGGCGTAATGAGCTATAGAGCCCTGCTTGACATCACGCGTGAACTTTCCGTGAGGGGATCAGATATAGCTCGACGGCTCATTCTTTTCGGATACCTTCACCTCCGTCAAGCTCAGGTAGAGCTAACAAGCAAGGGACTCTACACTTTACTGCATGCCCGATAGGTTCCCGTGGTGCTCTTTCACAGTTTCTATAGATATAAGGAGTACAGGCGAAGCTTTTCACACTAAGATCCCGATTAGAATTTCGCCTTTATAATGAGTTTACAGTGGATGGTGGACCGGCCGGGATTCGAACCCGGGACCACCCGCATGCCAAGCGGACATCCTCCCACTAGACGACCGGCCCTCTATCAAAACGAGAATATGAGACTTTTAAGTTTTTTGTCTCCTTGGACAAGGTGATACCTGTAGGAGATAGGAGTTCCTGTTGGCACTCAATGCTAAACGTGCCCAAGGCTTCGCAAAAGCATTAATTTAGTCGTCGACTAGAATACAGCTTGGCAAGAGATATGGAGGTAGATGTTGAAAAAGTAGCCTTGAAATACGCGCTAGCTAACGCTGTAAGGTTTGGGGGAAAGGCTGAGGTTAAGGCAGTCGTAAGTAAGGTATTCGCAGAGCTCCCGGAGCTGAGGACACGAGCTCGAGAAATTGTTGCTGTTGTGACGGACGTCGTTTCACGGGTTAACAACATGACTCTGGAGGAACAAGAAAAACTTCTACGGGAAACATGGCCCGAGGCCCTAGTACGTGAGAAGAGGGTGGAGGAGGAAAGAAAGCTCCCTCCACTTCCGCGCGTTGAAGAATTTAACGGTTTCGTTGTGACTCGTTTTGCCCCGAACCCTGACTTCGTCCTACACCTTGGCAGCGCGCGTCCAGCCATACTAAACTATTACTACGCTAAAGTCATGTACAAGGGAAAATTCATCCTCAGATTCGAGGACACAGACCCCAAAACAAAGAAACCCATGCTAGAAGCCTACGACATGATTAGAGAGGACCTCAAATGGCTTGGTGTTAAATGGGATGAAGAGTATATTCAGAGCCTCCGGATGCCCATCTATTATGAGCATGCGAGGAAGCTCATCGAAACTGGAGGGGCATATGTCTGTACTCACCCGCGAGATGAGATAAAGAGGATCCGTGATGAGGGCCGGCCGGATCCATGCTCGCTTCTCCCACCTGAGACACACCTCGAGAGATGGGAGAAAATGCTGGCTGGCGAGTACGGGGAGGAGCAAGCTGTACTGCGAATAAAAACTGATCCCGCGCATCCAAATCCCAGTGTTAGGGACTGGATTGCTTTTAGAGTCCTAGACACAAGTAAAAACCCCCACCCGCTCGTGGGTGACAAGTACACTGTTTGGCCGACCTACAACTTTGCATGTGCTATTGACGACCATCTTATGGGTATCACCCACATTCTAAGGGGGGAAGAACACGCGGTTAACACGATTAAACAGGAGTATATCTACAGGCATTTCGGCTGGAAGCCCCCGGTAGGCATACACTTTGGTAGACTTAATCTTGAAGGGATGATTTTGAGCAAGTCTGTGATACGTAGAGGGATTGAGAAAGGAGCGTATCATGGCTGGGACGATATTAGGCTAGGGACCTTAATAGCTCTGCGCAGGAGAGGTATACTCCCTCAAACAATCTGGGATCTAGTCTTTGAGGTCGGGATAAAGCCTTCCACTGCTACCCTGAGTACTGAGAAGATACATGCCTTGAATAAAAAGTATCTCGAGCCCATTTCTAATAGGTATATGTTTGTAGCCGAACCCGTTAAGGAGTATGTTCTTTCCGGGGTTACGCTGCCAGTTGTCGCCGAGGTTATGGTTCACCCATCTTATCCAGAGAGAGGGCGTAGGAAGATAATTCTCGAATCACCTCACATTCTAGTTGAAGAAGGTGCTCTCGCGGGTAAAGGGGAAGTTCGACTAATGGGGCTCGGGAATTTCATGATAGGTGAGGAGGGCAGGCTAGAATTTCTCAATAATGACGTGGCGTATGCTAAGGATCACGGGCTCCCAATAATTCAATGGGTTCCTAAGGACGACAATTTCCCTGGAACAATTCTGAAGGCTGAGAGAACGGAGGTTCGGGTAATAAAAGGTTACGGGGAGCCTGCGACACGTGAACTAAAAAGTGAGGATAGGGTACAATTTGTCAGGATAGGTTTCATTAGGGTGGAGAAGCCAGGTGTCTATATATTCACGCATGATTAGGTTTGTTTCTGGAGGTTCCAGGGCTTCCCCTCTTTAATTATTTTCTCAGGCACTTTGTCCTTAATGCTTTCCAGGAATTTGAGATCGCTCTCCTTTTTACGTAAATGGTCTGGAAGTATTATGGGTATCTCGTCTTTTATCGGCCACCAGCGCCCGCACTGAGGACAATATAAAATTCCGGTCTTCACCTCGAATTTTATGCATTCATCGCAACCAGGATCCCTGCCTCCCAGATCCTCTACCTTCACACCCCTATAGGCACAGTATAGCTCGCAGGCAGGCTTTGTCTTGAAAGTAAATGTTCTCCCCTCGTACTCCACCTTCTCAACCACGTATAGCTCTAGCGGGAAATGCTTGTCGTAGGGGCAAGCCAGGAGATCCATTAACCGGTATTTCATATCTCTTCTTCACAACTAATCGAGTCCTCAATATTTAGATATTTCTCTCCTGGATCATTTTTGGCACGGTAAGAATTTTTAAGGCAATTGAAAGTATCGAAATGTATGAGAGTCCCATCCAATATATTTAGGGCTTATGATATTCGTGGTGTTTTTGGAAAGGATCTCACGCCTGACGTCGCAACAATAATAGGGGGGGCTCTCTCAAATTTTGAGCAAGACGAGTACTGTGTCTGCCACGACACTAGGTTCAGCTCCCCCATACTAGCGAAAGCCCTTATTAGTGGTCTCCTAGGAGCAGGTTCAAGTGTTGTGGAAGCTGGAGCAGGACCCATAGGTATGGCTATTTACGCCTCCAAGCATCTTGGTTTTCATGTAGCGTATATCACGGCATCCCATCTGCCTCCAGAGTGGAACGGGTTTAAACTCTTCCGAGGAGGTGGAGACCCGATTTGTCTGGGAGATATCGAGAAGATCCGAACTCTTGCAGAGAAAGGCGTGGCCTGGGCTGATCTGAAAAACTACGGCAAATCCAAGGAGCGAGAAATACTTCCAGAGTACTACGAGTTTCTACACAGGATAGGGAGTCATAAGGGAGGCCTAAAAGTCGTACTCGACTGCGGTAACGGTGCGACATCCCTGATGTTGCCTCACCTGTTGAGAGACCTTGGATATGAGGTCTACACTGTAAACTGTGATGCTGATCCACGCTTCCCAGCGCGCGGCTCTGAACCAACTCCTGATAACACGAGGTATATGGAGCATCTTGTCAAGTATTATAAAGCTGATCTCGGGGTATCCCTGGATGGGGATGGGGATCGAGTAATATTTTTTGATGAAAATGGTGAGCCCTTAACCCCGGAGCAAGCTGCAGTGGTCATGCTTAACCGGTTAAGCAGAGCAGAGGTTGCCGCGAATGTTGAGTGTTCTAGCATAGTTGATAAGGCGGTGGCTGCGAGGCGCGGAAGAGTTGTCAGGGTGCCTGTGGGCAGGATCTTCATGATTCTCGACGCGATCAAGGCGGGCGTGGAACTGGGTGTCGAGAGTAGCGGACATTTTGTGACTTACAAAGGGGTTAACCTGGACGATGGTATAGTTTCTCTTCTCTTCATGCTTGAGACGATTGAAACGCTTGATGGGCCTCTCTCATCATACAGGGTTCCAATGCCTCCTGTAAAGAAACTCAAATTGGATGTTCCAGACGAGAAGAAATTCGGTCTTGTCGAGGCATTACAGGAGAAGTATTTGAGGGAATATCAAAGAGTGACTACTCTCGACGGTGTTCGAGTAGATACCGATAAGGGTTGGTTTCTCGTTAGAGCCTCTAACACCGAACCCGTAATACGTATAACAATAGAGGCCGAGGATATGGAGACACTCCAAGATCTTGAAAATAAAGTAACGAGAGATATAAAGCAACTACTCTGAGTCTGGATTCCCGGCGCTTTAACTAATCTTCAAAATAGCTTACCCTTTCCAGACTTTGGCATAAGAATTAGCTCCTAATCCTTCCTTGCATGGGGGATTGAGATATGGGAGAAAAAATAAATAAGAATCATTGTTACCATTAGGGGGTTGTATTTGAGCGTGGTAGCCATAGGAGCTACGGAAACCATAGACCCCCTACGGCTTCTGGGGTTCGAGGTGATAAAGGTTAGCGAGAAGCCTAGTCAGGAGGAGGAAGAGGCAATTATTTCAAAGATACTTGAGAGCAAGGTCGCTATGATTGAGGGAGAAATATACGCCTTGATAAGCAACAGGCTCAGCGAGGTAATGGCCGTAATGAAGGAACCTCCTTTGCTGGTTGTAGTGCCCTCCTCCTCCAAGGCATCTACTCACAGGTTGGAAGAATTATATAATAAGCTCTCTTTAGCAGTCGGGGTGAGGTTGAAATGGGTCAAGAGAGAGTAGAGTCTGTTCAATCTTTTACCAGTGAGATAAACATAAAATTGATACTTGAGGAGCAAAGGAAGGCTGAAGCTCGAGTAGCTGAGGCGAAGAAGATTGCCGACGAGATTCTAAACAAGGCTAAGGAACAAGCCAAATCTATACTAGCTAAAGCACAAGAGGCAGCGCTAGACGAGGAAGTGCAAAGGCTTCTAGAAGAGGAACGCAGGAAGCGCGAGGAAAGCCTTAAAGCCTATGAGAGTCAGGAGCTAAAGAAGCTGAACGAGGTCAAGTCAGCTCTTGAATCCCGCAGGGAAGATTTGAGAAAACTTCTCCTGGAGACTTTGATAGGGTGAGATGATGAGCGAAAATCAGAACTTTATGGAGGCTATAATAAAGGAGCTGAGAAGCGCGGCAGAGGAGGAATATCAAAGGATTATTAGAGAGGCTGAGGAAGAGGCCAAAAGAATATTAGATGAAGCAAACGTGAAGGCAGAGGATCTCAGGAAGCAGAAGATCAATCAACTTCTCACCGAGACTAGGCAGAAAATTGAGGCAGAGCTTGCCCCTAGGAGGTTGGAAATAAGGCGGAAATACCTAGCCGAAAGATACAACTACATATTCAATCTCCTCGAGGAAGTGCTATCACAAGTGGCTCTAGAAGTTTTAAGGGACGAGAATCACTACTACGCATTTTTATCCAAAAGATTTGAGGAGGCTATTCAAAACATGAAAAACAATCAAATAACGATCAGACCGTGCCGGGGGAGTAAAACAATCATCGAAAAAGTGATAAGGGATAAGACATCAGCCCTGACCAAGGTTAAGCCCGGATTAGTTCTAAGCGTCGGCGAGGAGATAGACTGTCAGGGCGGCTTTGTAGCAGAGTCAGCTGATGCGAAAGAGTACTTCAACGCCACTCTTGAAGCCAGACTGACAGAGATACGTGAAAGAGTACTGCCCGAGCTTCTCAAAAAACTCCTCTACGAGAACAAGGAAAAATAGAATTTTACGAGCTGAGCGGCTTCTTTATCCTGTTTGTTTCTAGTTCAATGATCGCCGGTAAAGGGCTCTTATACTTGATCTCTGAGAGCTTTCCTTTTCCTATCTGTCTGGCAAGCACATCGTCAATAAGTAGCAAGTCAACCTCTTTTTTGTTTACGACCTCCTCTATGACCTTCAAAGCTTCTTTCCAATTGTCAACAACGTATACCTTGTCTACGCCGCTGGCCTCAATCGCCTTCTCGAGATCAGATAAAACAACTGCCCCTATCTTCAACCTAGCACCCACCTTGAACATATCCAGGACCTAATAACATTAAACTATCCCCCTTTAGGGGTATGACTGTATTAAATACCTACCTTTTTAATCTGTACGTCGAAGACGACTTTGTAAACATGCGGAGCATATGGGGCTACCACCCTAGCTTCAAGCAGGCTGGCCTGATAGCCTTTCAGTTCAGCCACCTTACGCACGACCTCGAAGCCTCTCTGAAAAAGAGTGTCTTCTCGATCCCAGAAGTAGAAGTGTATCACGCCTCCAGAGGGCTTGAGAGAGCCAAAAGCCTCCTGCAAGAACATATATGCTCCCTTGGGAAGAGGCATGACGACCCTGTCTGCAAATCCCGAGAATTTTAATGCCTCTAGGCGTACGTCGCCTAGTATGGGTAATATCTTATCTTCCAGCTTGTTTAGCCGTATATTCTCAACCATGTACTTGTAGGCTACCGGGTTGATTTCTATTGCGACCACCTTATTCACTAAGGGCTGTTTCCTTGCTATTGCTATAGCGTATGGCCCGACACCCGCAAACATTACGATAACGTTTTCTCCGGGCTTTACCTTACCGGCAACCCTCTGCCTCTCAGTTGCCTCGCGAGGAGAGAAATACACCTGAGTAACGTCAAGCTTTAAAACATAACCGTGTTCACGATGAATTACCTCTCTAACCTCCTCGCCAGCGATCAATACTAGTTCACGTACCCTATACTCTCCTCTCCTCTCCCCCATCTTCCTATACACTGCTTTCACGCTCTTATGAATCTCCATTATCTTCTCGCCAATGATTTTGCTGTATGGCTCAAGCTCATCAGGAAGCTCGATGATCGCTACAGCCTTTCCTTTCGAGCCTACTATGTCAAAGCTTGTCGGCACCATTCCTAGGATATTGTCGGGTAAATACCCCTTAAGTTTATCCCGAAGTGTAACCATACCTTTAATAAAAACTGATTCAATCCTAACTTTATGCGTTTAGCCGTCGTCAACGCATCATATCCGCTCTCTGAAGATGTAGACAGCATCGTTTTCTCATTCGAAAGCGGGGTTCTTTACACTGGGAGCGAGAGCGGCATTAATAGATTTCAGCCTCTGAGAGTAATAGACGCCGACCAGCGTATAGTTATCCCGGGACTTACCGATGCCCACATGCACTTATACTCTACTGCTCTAGCTCAGGGACGCCTAGATTTGAGAAAGGTAAAGTCAATTGATGAGCTAAAGGAACTGGTAAGGAAAGCATACGAGTCATCCGCTAAGAACGAGTGGATCGTGGGCAGGGGCTGGGATCAAGATAAGATGGAGGAAAAACGACTCCCAACCCGATATGATCTCGACGAGGTGGCACCTGAAAAACCAGTCGTTCTCGTAAGAGTTTGCGGTCACGCAGCTGTTCTTAATACAAAGGCTATGGATATCCTCGGCTTAAAGGAGAAGTACGATAAGATGGCTAAATTTATCCAAATTGAAGACGGGAAACCCACAGGAGTTGTACTCGAGGATCTCGTATACTATGTCTTATCTAAGATTCCACCACCTCCAATGGATAAAGTTGTGAGTCTGGTGAAATCTTTACTGGAGGAATATTTGTCCTACGGAGTGGTACAACTCCACTCCATGTCTGTCACCGAGGATGAGCTTGAAGTTATCGCTCGCTTGGAGGATCTCGGAGAACTTATCCATGAGTACAACGCATATATTGAGCACTCAGAGTTCTTGAGAGGAGTTCAAAAGAAATACCGGGGCCTTATAAGAGGAGTTAAGCTCTTCTCCGATGGCAGTTTTGGCGCCAGGACTGCAGCCTTGAGGCAGCCCTATTCAGACGCAGGAGTAAGCGGCGAACTCCTCCTCGACGCCAAGGCAATCCTTGAGTTATCCTCGGGCGTTGTTCGTGAAAATCTTGAAGTTGCTGTCCACGCGATCGGAGACAAGGCACTTGAACAAGTTTTGGAAGCGGCAAAGCAATTAAAAAACACGCTTCGTATAGAGCATGCTTCTCTAACTCCTTTAGATCTACTCGAAAAAATTTCCCAGTTAAGGCCTCGAATATCTGTCCAACCACACTTCATTCTAAGCGACACCTGGATAACAGACAGACTGGGCGACAGAACCCAATGGGTCTATGTCTTCAAGTCTCTCCTTTCGAGTGGAGCCCGCCTCATGGGATCATCGGACTCCCCGGTAGAGCCTTTTAATCCATGGCTAGGCGTCTATGCGGCAGTGGAGAGGGGAGGACCAGAGGGGTTGCCAATATATAATTACACCTCCTTCGAGAAACTCACCTTTACAGAGTCCTTGCGATTATACTCAGAAAACACCTCTCTTGGCAGATCCCTTGTAGTCACAAACCTTCGAAATATACCACGCAGCAAGCAGGACTATGAGAGGGCGAGGGCTGAGATTGTTATCACTAGGAAGGGGGTAAAGGAGGTAATTTCAAAAGCCCAATGAGGCTTGTCAGAAAAGACCAATCATTTCATCTCTCAAGCTGACGTGCAATAATCATCCGACATTCCATTAGAAAAAGAGTTAAATAATGATTACTCTCTAAACGTTAAGGGGCCGGTCGTCTAGTGGGAGGATGCCGCCCTTGCAAGGGCTAATGTAGGGGCTCCGAGTACGGCGGCGGTCCCGGGTTCGAATCCCGGCCGGTCCACTTCTCAGACGGCTAATATCCTATAATTTGTCATTATGGATTTTCGAAAATTGATATTAGCAATCGTAGAAGCCATGTTAGTCGAACAACTATGGGAGTTCTTCCAGTCGAAGAAAAAAGAGTAATAACAGCCCAGATGGAGGAGCTCAGGAAACAGGCACTTGAGAATCCGGAGCAGTTTTGGGACGAAAAGGCACGCGCACTCGAGTGGTTCAAGATATGGGAGAAGGTTCTCGATGACTCTCAGAAGCCGTTCTTCAGGTGGTTCGTCGGGGGGTTGATTAATGCTAGCTACAACTGCCTGGATAAGCACGTTAAGACTTGGCGGAAGAACAAGGTCGCGATAATATGGGAGGGCGAAGGAGGAGAGATACGAAAATATACTTATAGGGATCTCTTTGTGGAAGTCAACAGGGTTGCAAGCCTTTTAAGGAACTTTGGAATAAGGGAAGGTGACAGGATAGCCCTGTACTTGCCAATGATACCGGAGCTCCCGATCTTTATGCTTGCAGCTGCGAGGATCGGAGCTATACATACGGTTGTTTTTTCAGGATTTAGTAGTGACTCTCTAGCTAAGAGGATTAACGACTCCAAGGCAAGGCTTCTCGTCACTGCTGACGGCGGGTTTAGGCGTGGGAAGATAGTTCCTTTGAAGGAAATCGCCGATAAGGCCTTAGAACAGACCTTCTCTGTAGAGAACGTGATAGTCGTAAAGAGGGCCGGAAACCCAGTAAATATGGTGGAAGGCCGGGACTTCTGGCTACATACTCTACTTGAGGGTGTTAGTAAAAACACATACATAGAGCCTGTAAAGGTTGATTCAAACCACCCCCTCTTCATATTGTATACCTCAGGTACAACAGGGTCTCCCAAAGGTATTTATCACTCCACGGGGGGCTACTTAGTCTGGGTGTACTGGACTTTCAAGTGGGCTTTTAACCTAAACGACGAAGACATTTGGTGGTGCACTGCGGATATTGGATGGATCACTGGTCACAGCTACGTCGTCTATGGTCCACTGATGCATGGTCTAACCACGCTGATGTATGAAGGTGCCCTAGACTACCCGGCTCCTGACCGAGTCTGGAGTATAATTGAGAAGCACGGAGTGACTGGGTTCTACACGTCTCCCACAGCGATAAGGATGTTCATGCGGTACGGCAAAAACTGGGTCGAGCTACATGACCTATCCTCATTAAGGATACTTGGCAGCGTGGGTGAGCCTATAAACCCAGAAGCCTGGGAATGGTACTTCAACATTGTTGGCAAGGGGAAGTGTCCAATAATAGACACGTGGTGGCAGACAGAAACGGGAGGATTCATGATCTCTCCCGCAGCAGGTATCCAGCTTTTACCATTGAAGCCTGGCTCTGCAACGATCCCGCTCCCGGGTGTCGAAGCAGACGTCTACACCGAAGATGGAGAGCCAGCCCCCCCTGGGACGCAAGGATACCTAGTTATCAAGAAGCCTTGGCCTGGGATGCTTTTAGGAGTTTGGGGGGATCCAAAGAGATATATTGAAACTTATTGGAGCAGGTTCCCTAACTGCTACTACCCTGGCGATTACGCGATGCGTGACGAGGATGGCTACTTCTGGATACTTGGTAGGGCGGACGAGGTGCTCAAAGTCGCTGCGCATAGAATTGGAACCATGGAGATCGAGAGCGCACTTGTATCCCATCCTGCTGTAGCAGAGGCTGCGGTAATTGGAAAGCCCGATCCAATAAAGGGAGAGGTTCCCGTGGCTTTCGTTGTGCTACGTGAGGGATACGTTCCAAGTCTTAAACTAGAAGAGGAGTTACTCAACCTTGTATCCGAGACAATCGGACCAATCGCGAAGCCAGCCAACATATTCTTTGTACACAAGCTTCCAAAGACTAGGAGCGGTAAGATCATGCGTAGAGTTCTTAAAGCTATCGTTAAGGGTGAGGAGAGCCTAGGCGATCTATCCACAATAGAGGATGCCTCCGCCATTGAAGAGCTGAAAAGCCTAGTGGGAGTCTAAGGATTTCTCAAGCTGAACTTGGAACGTTATTTTATATTCTAGTTCTTTCAAGCATATCTTGTAGATAATGCGGCCCGACATAATCGTCATAGCGCGGATCCTCGATGCGCTATATAATGAGGGAAGAATGAAGAAGACCCACCTGCAGATGGCGAGTAGGCTCAATTATCCTGCTTTTATTAAATATATTGAATGGCTCCAGGAGAAGAAGCTCGTCCGATTAATAGAGGATAAGGACGGTGAATATTTAGAGCTCACACAACAGGGTCGAGAGAGCTATGAGAGGGTCGTAACGTGGCTAAAAGACTATCTAGGAAAACTATGACTCTAGCTTCATTAACAGATGGATAAGCCGCTCAATGTCCCATGAAGGTGTAGGCGGTGTGATTTCTCCAAGTTGCGAAACCTCCTTGAAGTATGCATCTAATACTTCTGCTAGCTTCTCATAGAGAGCATAATACTTGTCGTATATTTCTATCTGTGATTTGTCTGGGGTTATTCTTAGTTTTTCCTTAAAGAATACTCTTGAAGCCTCATCATAGCTCGAGAGGGCGCCGCTAGCAACTGAAACAAGTATAGCGTCTCCGCCTAACGCAGCGTCTAGTAGTTCTGGTAGAACCACCTCCAAACCAGTAACATTAGCTTTGATCCTTGCCCAGGTCGGCGACTTGGCTCCACCACCCATTAATACAAGTTCTCTTGGCTTGACGTTCACTTCTCTAAGAACTTCCAGGATTTTTCTCACCTCGTAGGCAATACCCTCCATCATAGCCCTGAAAACATGTGCCCTCGTATGGAAGACTGTCAATCCGAATATTACTCCTCTAGCATAAGGATTCCACCTTGGTGATCTAGCACCCGAGAAGAAGGGCAAAACTATTAGTCCATTGGAACCCGGGGGTATATATTCTGCCTCCATGTCTAGATACTCGTAGGCTCGGCGTCTCGTGGATGTGGCGAGAAGGTTAACTCCTTCTGCTAGTTGATCCCTGAACCAGCGCAAGATAGCTCCCGCGGTGGACATGCCTGCCTCTAGAGCCCAGCTTCCAGGAATTGGACCTACGCCAACCGAGTATCTCATCTTCGGATCCAGCATGGGAGTGCCTAGAAGAGTGGCGGTTGTCGAACCTGTACCTGTTGACTCTTCTACTTTATCAGAGGAAAGAATACCTGCACCTAGTATCTCGGCGGTTCTATCTCCTGTCCCTGCAAGCACAGGAGTTCCCTCGGCGAGACCGGTTGTCTGGGAAGACTCAGGTGTGACCTCGCCGACTATTTCCCAGCTTGGGAGAGATTCGGGTAGAAGATGTGAGTATTCCTCTAGTCCGAGCTCCGATATTAGTTCGTGATCCCACTGGCTCGTGTTTATATTGAATAGCATAGTTCTGGAAGCCACAGTGTGGTCGGTTACAGCCTTTCCAGTCAACTTGAATATGATATAATCCTTGGGCTGTAAACCTACCTTCGCCTTTTCCAAAAATTCGGGGTTATTCTCCTTAAACCATAAGAGCTTAGTCGCTGTAAACGTGGCGTCGACCACAAGTCCAGTTTTCTCATAGATTCTCTTAGGGCTTAAACGCTCTTTTATCTTTTCAGCCTGAGGCGTGCTACGTCTATCCATCCATATAGGGACTCTACCTAGGCTACGCCCATATGAGTCTATGAAGGCCATCGTCTCGCGTTGACTGCTTGCACAAATCCCTAGAATTCCCTTGGGGTTTACCTTTGTACGTGCAAGGATGTTTCTCACGATTTGTACGGTGGTATTCCACCAATCCTCCGGGTCTTGTTCAGCCCACCCGGGTCGGGGATAGTATGTAGGGTATTCGCGGCCCTCTACTGCTAAGAGTTGACCGTTTATATTGAATAGCGCCGTTTTTACCGTGGTTGTCCCAACATCTATCGCGAGAATATACTCTTTCTCCATCAAGATTATATCAAGTAATCTAGAGATAAAGGGTTCTTACTAATCGTTATTATTTGTTACCCATGTTGAGATTTAAAAATAAATCACTTTTTCCTCTCGAGAATTCTGAGGAATTCCTTCCTTATACTCACCTCTCTTCCACAATGGGAACACTTGAATACTACTTCTTCATTGGTCTCGGCTATTCTATCCTTCAGAGGCCTCCCACAATAACAGACAAACCCTATGAGTCGTGCAGGGTTTCCTACAACCAGGCCATGAGGGGGCACGTCTTTTGTAACTACGCTTCCAGCGGCCACCATCGCGTATTCCCCGATAGTAACACCGCAGACGATCGTTGCATTGGCTCCTATCGATGCACCCTTACGGATCCTTGTCGGAACTACTTGCCAGTCAGTTGAAAAGGCGCGCGGGTACTTATCGTTGGTGAATACGGCGTATGGGCCGATGAAAACGTCATCCTCGATTACAACTCCCCTGTAAATTGAGACTCCGTTTTGTATCTTAACCCTGTCGCCTACAACGGCGCCTGAGTCTATATAGACATCCTTTCCTATGTTACAACCACTTCCGACTATTGCCCCGCTCCTTATATGCGCGAAATGCCATATCCTAGTGTTCTCTCCAATTTTCGCCCCATCCTCTACAACAGCTGTGGGATGGGCGAAGTATTTACTTTGGCTCATGGGCTTTCCTTGAAGCTATAAGATTAGGGGCTTTTTAAGCACCACGTCACATTAATCTACTTAATGTTTTCCAGCTCCTCCTGACTATCGGGGGCAACTCACGATTGTTTTCCAAGAGTCTTTTCAGAAACTCTCTCGTCTTAGGGTCCGAGGGATATCCGGAGCCGAAGTCCCCGTATACTCGCTTCAGCTCGGAAATAATTTTTTCTCTCTCGCTCTTCGCTATTATGGAGGCCGCTGAGACAATCGGGTATTTTATGTCGGCGTGGTTCTCAGCAACGACTACGATATCCTTGTTTATCCTCGTTGCAAGGATTCTGCCGAACCTCTCGGCAACCGGATCAGGAGAGTCCACATATACCCGGCTTAAACCTATTTTCTTTAACGCCTGGAGGACAAGGTCAGCTATAACTGTAGCCTCTAGGCTGTTTAGATTCTCGGAACTTATTCCCTCAACTGCCTCGTCTATCTCCCTAGGTTGGACAACCCTTATTGCGGTATACTCCAAAATCTCCTCCAGAATCTTTCTAATCCTCTCTCGACGGCTTGGAGAAAGCATCTTAGAATCTTTGACACCGATGTTTTCAAGAATGCCGATTCTCGACTCATCGAGGGCTACTAGTGCTACAACCATAGGGCCTATCACGGGGCCCCTGCCTGCCTCGTCTACGCCCGCTATCCAAGCCACACAGTTTATCTTATGAAAAAACAATTATACGTTATGTTCAGTCGTGTACTTTTCCCGGGTCGATTTCAACCTGTGCACAACGGGCATGTACAAGTGGTAAAGTGGCTTCTCTCGATTAGTAAAGAGGTCATTATTCTCGTTACCGCGGGGCAGTACAACTATACGGTTGAAAATCCATTTACGGCGGGAGAAAGGCTCGAGATGCTTCGACTTGCCCTCTGGGAGTTTTGGGACAGGCTCTTCGTCTTGTCTCTCGACAATATACCTGATAATTCACTCTGGCTTTCATACGTGTCGAGGCGTGTACCTCGCTTCGAAGCAGTATGTACTGGAAACGCCTTTGTAAAGATGCTCGCCGAGGCGAGCGGATATAAGGTTCTCGAGGCTCCCCAGTATAATAGGGAGGAGCTTCAGGGTAGGAGAATTCGGGAAGCCATGGCAAAGGGTGACAGGTGGGAAAACACGGTTCCAACTCGTGTAGCGGAATATATTAAGAGTATCAGAGGAGTCGAGCGCGTGAAAGCCCTTTCCAGCTCCGAAAATGTCGTCGTTAAGCTTTAACCCTTCTAAGACAATATTCTTGTTACCAGTTTGACCGCGCGAGCCTTTGATAGCTTGTAAAGTATCTCAAGTGTCTGATTCCACGGCACACCACTCTTCCTGCTTACCATCTCGACAAACTCTGCGAAGTCTAGTACCTTGCTTTCGCCCCCCGAGCGGAGCCATGAAATTGCCTCAAACACCTTTATTTCCTCAGGCGTCAAGCTTTTCTGCATCATGTCTTGGGCGAGTCTCTTAATTCTATCCAGCTCAGAGTAAAACTCTCTAGTCTCGAATGGTTGGGGATGCATTTTAAGTTCATTAATTTTTCTAGCAAGTTCGTCGAGAATCCCGAGTTCACGCGTAAGTATTGACCTATCCTGGAGCATGGTCACGCTCAAAGCCTTTTCTACGAGCTCGCGTGTAATATTCAGGTCTCTTTGTATAAAGTCGAGGGTTTTCTCGTATTCAGCGAGGAGTACTCTATTAGTTCTCTCGATATCTTCTAAACCTTTCTCGAGATCTATTAGAAGCGCGGGTTTAGGGTCATTTAATACAAGTTCTTGTATACGTCTGACCTTTGAAACTTGTCTATAAGCTGTGTTGACAAGACTTGGATTTATTGGTTTCAATAGCTCCGCTGTTTTCTCCACCTTCTCTATACCGCTCTCAACTTCGGGCAAAATTTTTTCAACCTTATCCAGGAACTTTAAAATCTCTCTTAGGTTCTCCTCAAGACTCCTCAGGTTTTTCTCGTACTCCTCAAGACTCCTGGGAAGTTTATCGGCCTCAGGCGGCAAGGGTGGCTCGGGGATTCTTAGTTCTCCAATCAAGCGGTCAATAAGGTTTTTCAGAAATGGGTTGGACTGACCCTTTCTAAGAAGGTCCTCATATAATTTCTCGACAAGCTCGATTTCCTCGCTTACCCTTTGGCTTGACTGCGCTAGGAAATCTAAAAGCTCCTTCTTTGGTTTTTTCTTTAAAACAACCTCCATAATTTCTCTAAATATGAGGGTCTCTGCTATAAGAAAAGAGTATTGTTGAAAAAAGTATTCTAGATTAACCCCTTCTCCTTAGCTTTCTTTATAACTTCATTTATCAATTCTTCTCGAGACTTTCCTTCGCTCTTCACACCGAGTTTCTCGGCAAGTTTCTTCAGATCCTCGTCGGACAGAGAGCTCGCTGATGAGGCGGAAGTCTTTGTAGAGGTAGATTCCTCGATAGAAGAGGTTATCTTTTGGCTTTCCTCCCTGAAGATCCTGACAGCCTCTCCGGCGGCTTTCGCTAGCTCTGGGAGCTTTCTCGGCCCAAATAGGATCAGGGCGATTATGATTAACAAGAGGATCTCGGTGGGACCTAGATTAAACTGTAGGGGAATTATTGGGGAGCCGCTTACAGGATACATTCTAGCACCTAATGAGCTGTTTCAACACATAGTAAAAAATATTTCTACAGCCTCCGTTTATTGAGCATGAGCAGGGAAGTACTAGTTATACACGGGGGCGCCGGCAGATATAGACAGTCTCTACAGGAAGAGAGAAAAGAAATTGAAAAGACCCTAAGAGGGGCTCTAGAAGACGGTTTCAAGGCATTAAAGTCCGGCAGTTCACTCGATGCTGTTGAGGAAGCCGTGAAAGCAATGGAGGCCTCCGGCATACTCAACGCCGGCAAGGGTGCAGCCTTAAACCTTCTTGGAGAACAGGAGCGGGATGCAAGCGTAATGTTCGGCAAGAATCTAAGCTTTGGCGCGGTTGCCTCCGTAAAGTACACCTGGAATGCAGTGACTCTTGCACGAAGAGTTATGGAGAGGACGGACCATGTTTTCCTTGTCGGGTCAGGAGCCGATAAGCTTGCTGAAATTCTAGGCCTGGATCCTGCCGGCAAGCCAAGTAACAGGCTACAGGAAAGGTATGTCGAGCTCATAAAAATGGTGGGTGAGAAGGATTACGAACTCTGGAGAAAAAACTTTGAGGTTGCAAAGCACTTCTTCTCAGACACAGTCGGTGCAGTGGCCATAGACAAGGAAGGAAACCTTTCGGCTGCGACCAGCACAGGAGGCTTATGGTTGAAGCTCCCCGGGCGTGTGGGAGATACTCCTCTGCCGGGGGCGGGTGTGTATGCTGAGAATGGTGTTGTAGCTGTGTCAGCAACGGGTATAGGTGAGCTTATTGCACGGTATCTTGCCTCGGTGAAAGTCGCTTTCAAGGTCAAGAGTGGTTTGATCGTGGAAAAGGCCGTTGAAGAAGTTGTAGGAGAGATAACTCAGCTTTTCGGCCAGGAAAACAGCATTGGTCTTATCGCGTTAGACTCTCATGGAAGAATCGGCCTAGCAACTAATTGCGAGGTCTTCATAAGGGGATTTATAAGCACCGAGAAAGGTCCTATGATAGCTCTACTTGCTAATGAAGAATTGGCGGGAGCATATAAATCGTAACCTGAATGTGAGACAATAAGGCCCTAGAGTAGTTCATTAAGTGTTTTCAAGGCGCGACGTGACCTAACATATAATACAAGTGACCCTAGTAGTACTATTAAGGATAAAAGGGAAATAAGGGGTTTATCTAAAAAGAGATTTAAGAGCAGAGAAACAAGCGAGGCAACTAAACTCGAGAGTGAGGCACTCCTGGCAAGGGATAGTTTTCTCACAAGAGACCCCAACCTTCCCTCTCTATTTCTTAAGTAGTTTACCAAGGTTAACATAGATAATGTTATCAGGGAGATCGGAAGCAGTATAAGAGTTAACGAGACAACGTAAGGTATGCCACTTAAGGGAGTCGATGCCTCCTTGGTTGTTGTGTTTTCTTCAGGATGCTTCTCAGTCGCAGCAATCTTAAGAGGCCCTGTACTGGTAGGAGTCGTCTGTGTCCCTATCTTTGAACTCGATTCGAAGCTGTATAAAGCATAAATGGAGTACAGAAGCAGAATAAGGGCTCCCGTAAGCAGCACTAGCGATTTCATCATTACACTCCTCTTTACCCCCTTTTATTCATATAAATTAAACGTAGCCACAGTACATACGCTAAAAAAGTAGACCCATCGCGTATACCACTATGGGAAGAGCGACTGCTGTTGAAAGCAAAGTCGAGGTAAAAATTATTCTAGCAACTTTAGACGCATCTAGTCCAAGTTCCCGCGAGATAGGTACGCAGGAAACAGCGCCAGGCATAACGCTCTCGATTATAGCTACGTTTCTGTCGACCCCCCTCATAGCCACGTTATTTGTGAAAACAAGGGTGAGAGGTATTACTATTGCAAGGCGGTAAAAGTATGCTTTGAACCCGTCTAAGTCCAAGCGAGGGTTCATGCTGAACTCGAGCCCTAGTTCAAGAAGCGCTATTGATGCGGCTGAATCTGAGAAGGGTTTTAAAACCATTATCAAGGAGTCTGGTATTTTTAGTCCGGACAAGCCTATAAGCGAGCCTAGGAGAATAGCCGTAACTGGAGGAAAAGTTACAACTCGAGTTATCATATTTTTCAGATCAACTATTCTGTGTTTGGACAGGGTTGGTGCTAGTATATTAGAAGTGGCATTGTTGCCCAGAATATAGAAGCCAACGCTTGCAACGCCTTCTTCACCATAGAGAGACTGCGCTATGCCTACAGGAAGGTATCCAGCGTTCGCATACATTGCGGTGAGCGTAATCTCTGGATTCTCCCTCATCAACCTTGTAAAAATAAACGTGAGTAGGGAACCGAGGCTGCTCAGCAAAGAGAGGATAAGAACTTGGGGGTCAGGGTTCCTTGAAAACCTTGTATAGGCTGCCACGAAGAGCAAAGATGATAGAAATATGTACACGACGATTTTTGCTAAGAAGGCAAGCTCCTCATTAGTTGGCTTAAGTAGTAGGCCGATCAGGACCCCAAAAATAATTGGCGTGTAAATGTTGAACAGTTCTTGAAACATAATTCCAGCTAGTAAGCAACCTTTAATAACTCTTCCATCAATTTCAATAACGATCTAAAATGTTCGCAGTTCTCTCTAAAAAAGGGAGATACATTCATGCTGTCCCCTTCCCCTGGAAGGTTAGCATCGTCGCATTTATGGCCCATCCGCTCCTAATGAAAAATGATTTGCAGTCCTCTCTCGAGGCTATACGTGTTCTCACGAATGACCCGTTCTTCGACATGATCGAGGTGAACCTTTTAAGCGACGATATATGGCGCCAGCTCGAACCTGTGATCAAGAACTCGGGTGTCGACCTAGCAATTGGCTTACAACCCATGACCACAGCACAGGGTTACAACCCTGCCTCGATAATTGAGCAAAAAAGGAAAGAGGCTGTTGAAGCCCTGTCTCAGGCAATCAGGAAGGCGGCTGAAAGGGGTGTAAGGAAGGTGGGTTTCTCTAGCGGAGCGGATCCTGGGTCAGATAACAGGGAAGCCGCTAAAGATTCATTAGTCAAGAGCCTTAAAGAGCTCGCAGCTTTCAGCTCGAAACTAGGGGTTAGCTTGATCTTAGAGACCTTCGACCGAGACTGGGACAAAAGACAACTCATTGGTCCGATTCGTGAGGCTGTGAGTGTTGTCGAGGAGGTTAGGCAGGAGTACAATAATATTGGATTGCTCTGGGATCTCAGCCACGCTCCAATGTTGGGAGAGAGCCCTGAAGACCTAAAGATCGCAAGAAACTATCTATCTCACATTCATATAGGCTGTACCAAGAAACTACCCGACGGAAAGCTAATGGATTGGCACCCAGGCTTCTACAGGCCCGGAGCTATAAACGGGGTCGAGGAGGTTTCTCATCTTCTCAAGGTTTTAGACGAGATAAACTATGTGGGCGCTATTGGCTTCGAGGTGAAACCTGAAGAGGGTCAGCACTGGAGGGAAGTTGTAGAGGCTGCGAAAGGCGTTCTATATACGGCATTCGCGAAACTAGTTTTTTAAGGGGTGATTGAGACGGGAAAGCTTAAAATAATATTCCCTGAGAGCATAGGGGTCGTAGAGGTAGAGCTTACTGGGAAGAATCCCAAGACTGCTGAGGCCATTATAAAGGCAACCCCCTTTGAGAGTAGAGTTCATCTTTGGGGGGATGAAATCTACTTCTCAACCCCTGTTAGCATTGGTCAGGAAGTAGGCTCCGATGTTGTTGAGAAGGGTGACGTAGCTTACTGGCCACCCGGGGACGCTCTATGCTTATTCTTTGGCCCAACACCAGCAAGCAGGAGAGGTGAGATTAGGCCAGCTAGCCCCGTAAATGTTTTTGGGAAGATCGTCGGAGACCTCACCCTCCTTAAAAAGGTAAAGAGTGGGGAGAAAGTGCGAGTAGAGTGGGAACCTTGAGCCCGGGGAAAAAGATAAGGATTAAGAGGCTTTTCAAGGACGGCAGGGCTCTCATTGTTGCCCTTGACCACGGGCGACGGCATGGGCCGATACCGGGGATCGAGGACATGGCTTCTACGCTGGAAAAGGTCTTAGAGGGGCGGCCGGATGCTGTGATGCTTACTCCTGCCATGATCCAAAGATACCATGAGCTTTTGTCCAACGTTTTTGTAGTAGCCAGGATAGATGGAACCGGGACGACGCGAAGCCAAGACGAAACCGATGATAGGCTTATCTCCTCGGTAGCACGCGCCGTTTATTCGGGAGCGGACGCTGTCAGCGTCATGATATATCCGGGAAGTAGAAACGAGTCTATGCTCTGGGAGAAACTAGCCAGAGTGGTCGAAGAAGCAGAACCCCTAGGCATACCGGTAATGGCAGAGGTGGTTCCCAAACCTCCTGTCTTTACCAGTGTAGATGCAGAGGTCGTGGCATACGGGGCTAGAATAGCAGCAGAGCTCGGCGCTGATATAGTGAAGACCGTTTACGCTAGTGACTTTTCCATCGTTACGAAAAAAACACCGGTGCCTGTGGTTGTTCTCGGCGCATCAAAGGCTCCACTGAGTGAAGTTCTTTCCAAGGTCGAGGAAGCCGTGAAATCTGGTGCTGCCGGTGCGGCGATCGGGCGTAATATATTTCAACATGAGAGCCCTGACAGGGTTGTCAAAGCCTTAATGGAGATTATTCATGGTGGGGCCTCTCACTTGGAAGTTTTGAAGAAGTATTCTCTCTCGTAGAGGCTGTAATTTCACAAATTTTCTTCTCTTCTTGTTTATAATGTTCTCAACCTATTTTACTCGAAAGCAACTCGAAGTTTTAGCTGTTGCAACGATAGACGAGATTTTTCATTCAGCCAAGTATAAGATTAAATTTATATATAAGTTTGACATTACATTATTTGATGCAATGGCACATGAATATAAAATCGAAGAACTCGCAGAGGTGTTACAAGTGCTTGCAAACCCTATACGTTTAAAGATGCTTTCCCTAATAGCTGTAAAGCCAAGGCATGCATATGAGCTCTCGAAACTTCTAGGGCTCTCATACCCGCTTACACACCTTCATGTTTCCCTACTGGAAAGAACAGGCTTTATAAAGGGAGAAATAGTCCCAGGTCCTCGCCCCAAGAAGGTCTACTCTCTTACAGAGTTCAAAATAGTGGTTTCACCTGATCTTTTAAAGAGGATGGGTGAGAAACTTGAAGCTGAGTAACATAGTAGTTTTTGTACTGATGCTGGGGCTTGTAGCCCTTCTAGTCTTCTATATTCCTCTCGAAGTTATAAAAGGTGTATCCGCCCGAACCCTTGACCCGCTTTTTGGTGGTGTTGTGGCGGCTCTAAGTATCCTGTCTGGTGCGGCGCTAGGCTTCTTCAGTCTAGTTTTCACACTTGTAAAACCATTAGAGGAAGTGGGCGACCGAGGCATTGAGCTCAAAATGAGAGAAACAGAGAAGAAGATCCTAGCTTATCGTGCACGCCAGCGCGCAATGCTTGAAGAACTTGACGCGATCAAGAAGGAGCTCGAGGAGATACGTGATATCTTGAAGGAGGGGATGGGGGTTTGAGTGAAAAAGAGCTGAAGTATGTGGAACTCAGCGATGAAGAGGTTGAGGAGCTTGTGCTTAAGAGGCTTAAGGAGATAAGGGAGCTTCTTGAAGAGATAAAGAGAATATTCGAGAAGGCAGGTGTTTAGTTATGAGCGAGTTATTCGACTCGTACGAGTCAGCCTTGAGTGGGAAAAAAAGAAGAGGAAGTCTCAGCATCTCGGGGGCTGGAAAGGCTAACGGCGGATACTATCAGGAGATTAAGATAAGCGGGGCGGGGAAGGTTGAAGGCGACGTAGAATCCGAGAGGGTGAGTGTGGCTGGCTCCGCGGTCTTCAGTGGGAATGTAGTTGCAGTCGAGGCGAAGCTGGCGGGAGCAGTTAAAGTGCTAGGCTCTCTTAAGGCTAAAAGGGTTAGCTCTGCCGGCGCTTTAAAGGTTATGGGGTGTCTAGAGGCGGAGGAGGCACTATTAACCGGTGGGATTTCTATCGGCTGTCTAACGTTCACCTTCGCTAGAATTGAGGGGGGTATCCGTATCTTGGGTAAGACGGAGGGGGAACATTTAGTGCTGAATCTGTCTGACGAGTCAAAGGTTGGGGAGGTCTCAGTTAAGAAGCTTGAGGTCAAGACGGCTGAAAAGTATGGTGTGGTGAAGCTTATCAAGTTGCTTTCAGGAGGAGATGTGCCTGTCCTTGAGGCTTCAAAGATAGATGCTGAGGAGGTCACTATCTACAATGTGACTGTGAAGGCGCCTGTGCGTGCCAGGCGTATCATCCTGAGGGGTAAGGCACGAATAGAAGGCGAGGTTCAAGGAGAGGTAATACAGGAAAAATAAATCATTTATCTTCTTTCTTCCCAGCGAAGTACTCCTGAAGGGGCCCAAGTAGTTTGAAGAGTTCCATGGGAAGCACTATCTTTGTAGATGGGGAAGATGCTATCGCCTCGAGCGCTCCAAAGTACTGTAGGAGGACGGTCTTCGAGTCCAGTTTTCTAGCTTCCTCATCAACGTAGCGCAGGGCTAGGGCCTGACCCTCCGCCTTTAGTATAGCTGCTTGTTTTTCGCCCTCCGCTTTGAGGATGAGCGCCTCCTTTTCTCCCTGAGCCACACGTATGGCTGCTTCACGTTTTCCTTCAGCCTCGGTTACCATGGCTCTCCTGTTCCTCTCGGCGGACATCTGTTTAATCATAGCCTCTTGAACCTCCCGTGGAGGTATTATTTCACGTATTTCTACGGCTGTCACCTTGACGCCCCACCTTGCTGTCACTTCATCGAGCTTCTCACGGAGCACCTCGTTTATGTACTCCCGTTTTGCCAGAACCTGGTCTAGGTCAATATCGCCGACGACTGCACGTAAAGTTGTGGTAGCTATACCTATAGCCGCCCCCCTAAAATCGGATACTTCTACCACGCTTTTCGTCGGGTCTATGACCCTGAAGTATATGAGGAAGTCGATGTCTACGGGAGCATTATCCTTCGTGATGCAAGTCTGCTTCGTGACTTCTATATATTGTTCTCGAAGATCGACAACTATACCTCTATCGATGAAAGGAATTAGCAGCACGAGCCCTGGACCCGCGACCTTTACTACTCTTCCAAGCCTTAAAACAACTATTCTTTGATACTCTGGAACTATACGAATACTCGAGGCTATTATGCTGGCAAAGACTATCAAGACTACAAAGGCTAAGAAAACAGAGAGGGGACCCATATCAAAACATACACGGGGGTACTGTTTTATTTGCTTTCCGCAGGCCTCACCTTTAGAACGAGGCCCCTCACAGCTTCTACAATTATTCTCTGTCCTTCTCGTATTTCATCGTCGCTTTCTGCTGTCCAATCCTCTCCCTCTACATATACTACTCCTCTCTTTCCGGGTGTTATTCCTGTTTTCGCGTAACCCGTTTTGCCTATGAGTTTCTCCTCAAGGCTTAGCGTCTTCATCCCGAGGGTTTGAGAAGCCTTGTAGATTATGAGGGCTATAAAGACTCCAATTAATCCCAACAGGACTAGTGCAGTTACAGTGAATGATGAGAGAGCATGGTAGGGCTGAGTATAGTATTCAACAGCAATCCCAATACCGACTAGAAGTCCACCGCTAAGCCCAAAGACCTGTATACCCGGCTTGAAGAGCTCAAGGAGGATAAGCACTACGCCGAGTGAAACGAGTAAAAATGCATAAAGGTTGATCCCGATTAGGTTGAACGTGTAAAGTGCCGTTAAAATAAGGGCGCCCCCTATCACACCCCATCCCTGAAACCCCGTAACATGGAACTCCAGTGCTAGTAGAAGTACTCCTAGGACAGCCAAGAGGAGCGCAATACCAGGATCTATTAAAAGAGAGAGCGCCTCGCTGACCAGATCGTCTCTGAGGTATGAGATAGGCAATCCCTCAAGACCCTCCGCCCTTAATACCTCGCCGAGGCTCCCTGCCCTCGCGTCTGCAAGGCCTAAATCTAACGCCTCCCTCGCGGTAAACGCTTTATTTTCTATGACGAGTTCACGGGCAAGTAGATCAGGCTTTTGGATCTTTTTCTCTTCAAGAAGCCCAGTGAACCTCGAAATCATATAGGCCTCTGTCTTGTCATTTGACGGTGTTGGCTTACATGCTCCAATGACTGCGCCGTCACCGACATAGAGTTTTGAGGCTGCTAGCGCTACGCCGGTGGCTGCTGAGACGGCTTTAGAGCCTGGAGGCAGGAAAGCTATGGTTCTGCACTGGCAGGTCTTGAGGAGAGAGATTATCTCGTCCATGGACTTGACGTAGCCTCCATAACTATCAATTACCAGTATGAGAATGCCCCCGTTGACAATGGATAAGCCCTTCTTTACAAGGTAAACTTTCCCCTCATCAATACCGCCATGGATCTCTACTACAGCTACACTTTCTGGTTGTGCTTTACTGAGAGCAGCCAGAAGGAGACCGAGTATAATCACAAAAATTATGAACGAAGTTCTACGCATCTCGTGTTTTAAACAGCTCTTCCCTTATAAAGATTATAGTTTGCCTAGCAGATAAAGAGTTATAAAGCTTTAGAATCGTTTCCCCCTCCTAAAGGAGGATAGGACTAATCAATGCCTTAAAGCAATACTTGGAGCCTTTAAAACGCGAGTATATATACCAAGCAAAGTTTTCCTATTTTCCGTGAGTGAGATTAACGGCGTCATCTTCAACTTTGCATTCGGGCTCGCGTTAGGCTTACCTCTAGGCCTAGCAGCTTACAAGCTAAAATATCTCGACGCCAAAGCTGCGGCTTTAAGCATTATGTTCTCAGGCCTTTATTTCATGGGGGGTATCGGGCTTTACCTTGCGTCCCTCACATTTTTCTTCTCATCTTCACTTATAACAAAACTCGGCTATGCAAATAAGAGGCAAAAGGATGCTGCTGAGCGCGAGGGAGGGCGTTCTTCTAGCCAGGTGATAGGCGCCGGGCTTGTCGCCGCACTATTCACGGCTCTCCATGGACTCTTCATAGATTACCGTCAGAAACTACTGCCTACTGCTCTAGCCGTTCTTGCGGCATCAAACGCTGATACCTGGGCAGCTGAGCTAGGAGCCATTTATCCGGGTAGACCCCGGCTTATTACTCGTCCCTGGGTTAAGGTAGAGCCAGGCACCTCAGGCGGGATAACACCATTGGGCACAATGGGAAGTATTCTTGGAGCCGCGATTATAGGTGTAGTTGCGCTTCTAGAAAGCAATCTAGGCTTACTTAATATCAATCACGCATGTGTTCCTCTTATAATCGCGTTGGGCTGGCTGGGCGAAGTTCTTGACAGCGTTGTTGGAGCCACTTTACAGAGAAAATACTATTGTCCGCGTTGCAAGACGCTTACCGACAAAACAACGCATAGCTGTGGCGAGAAAACACTGCCGGCCGGCGGGTTCTCGTTTATAACAAACGAGGTGACAAACCTTATTGCTACTGGACTCGTGGGCTTACTTGGCTTTCTTATCCTTTGCTAAAGAAGGTAAAGGTGTAGGAGTAGTACAACACAATATATATGAGGAAAGCTATTGCCAGCAGCGTTACATATGGTAATAGTACCACGGCCCAGAACTTCTCCGTCGTGGGGGTTTCCATTGACTGGTCCGTTTTCGTGATAAATGAAGGGTCTAGAGGGTTGGCAGGTGTATACATGTATCTCTTCTCCTCGTATTCTCGGGAAGTTATCATTCGCATAGTCATATAAGCTATAATCTTGAGGTAAAGCGGCGTACGCTCAGGGAAGGTAGCCCTATTTCTCCAGTTATAGTATACGTTATAGGCTATATAACCCATAGATAGTATCCCTGCAAGAATTACAATTGTTGCGGGCGGGACGAGTGTCAGAATATTTCTGAGGCTTGGTGGCTCAGCGAAGGATATAAAGATAAGGGCGATAATGTCAGCCTCCCCTACTAGCTTAAACTTTAACGCTAAAATAGCCACTAGGAGAATAGTTATAATAGACACCGCATATAGTACCAGTTGTATTGTTTCCGAGAGGAACTCAAGGAGTAACAAGGGGGCTATAATAAGCGAACCGATAATCCATACTTTATCATCGACTTCTCTGCTTTGGTAGTCTGTAAAACCAGCTAACATCAATGTTGAAAAAGCAATCAGCCGTCGGATTAAAGGCAGTAAAGCAAAAATGTTGAACAATGATATCCCTGTTCTCAGAAGCCGAAAAGGCTTGAAAGACCCTCTTCAACAGTCTCCTCGGGCGCCTCCTCCTTTTTCTCTTCCTCTTTCTTAGCCTCCTCCGTCTTAGCCTGAACAGGGGCTGTTGTAGCGGGGGCCGTTGCAGGAGCCGCGGCAACAGGTACGGCCGCGGTCTTTATGGCTTCTTCGATGTTTATTTCCTTGAGAGAGGCTACCAAAGCTTTCAATCGTATCTCGTCGACCTGGATACCTGCCGCTTCAAGGATTTTCTTCACGCTTTCCTCTGTTATCTCTTTTCCAGCATGGTAGAGGATTAAGCTTGCATATACATACTCCATTCTTTCCACCGCGATTCTGCTTTTTACGCGTCAGTACTTAAAGCTTTTGCTTGATGTCTCTATGAATAATTATATAGGCGTCCCTGGGTTTCAAGAAGCAAACTTTGGTTTGGCAATAGGCAACACTAGTTTTCATTTCTATTGATAATTCTTGTGATTTCCCGTGCGAAAACGCTAATGGGGTCTTGTAAAGTTTTCTTAGCTCTCTGGATATATCGTTCGCGTTCTCCTGGTCCTGTCTCGAGAAGTAATAATTTTTCAATAAAGCTTTGAGGCAGAGGGGCCTTATAAAGTGGGAATCCTCTCTTTCTTATAAACTTGTGAACTTTTAGCTCGCCGGGATACGTCGAGATTGAAGGGGTTCCGAGGAGCGCGGACTCTGTGGCCATTGTGCCACCACCTGTAATGACAAGCCTTGCGTGGTACTCCAGGCTCACGAAATCTGTAGCCCCTTCAAGAATCTTTACCCTATTATTCCACCTAGAAAGCAGTCTTCTATATAGCAAGGCTTGATCCGGATAGCGTGGATACACGATAACTGTGAGATCTGTCCTCCTCAGAATCATTCTAGCTATAGAGAGAGGCATCCTAGTCGCGAAGGCAGGGGAAGGGTAGTAATATGATTTCTCCTCTCCTGGTCGTACTAACGCGTAACTGAAGGGCTCCAATCCGAGCTCCCTTGGGACCTTTGGGTCAGGTTTTTCACGTAGAATCCATGCTAGCTCGAAAACTCCTTCAAATCCCACTACTTCCACAAGCCTATTGTATTTTTCAAAATCTTCCAATAGGAAGTAAGGCGTCACAAATATCCTAGAGAGAGGAATCGTTAGCCTTGACACTGCATCTGAGTGCGGCGAGTCACTACTAGTTATAACTGGTATGCCGAGACCAAAGGCCACACGTACTGAGTCAGGTGAGACAAAGGTAAGGTGAACGTCCGGTTTTTCAGAAGACACTATATCAATAAGTTTCTCTTGCCGCTTTATACTTTCTCGAGTTTTGGCTATAGACGATGCTCCGGGATAGCGGCCTACAAGAAAGTGTTTTGACCATCTCTTGCTAGCCAGGTTGGCGTTAAGATCATAATCGCGAGTCGTTAAAAACACATTTTGCCTGCCGAATATGTCTTGAATATAAGAAAATAGGAGAATCTGTTTAGGGGTAAGCGCTTCTACCCATATCTTCACGCGTTTACCCTCTCCTCACCACTCAACACTTGTAGCGGGCCTCTCCTTAGGCTCCTCGTATGCCTCCTCAGGACCAACTTCTTCTAATTTTTTCGTGATGTAATACATTATCGCCGTTAGCGCCAGGAAGGTAACTGTTATTGCGAGACCGATGATTATCATTGTGTTTTTTGACGGTTCGGGTGCTAACCATGGGTATCCTCCGAGAACATAACTACCTATAATTATTGGGACTGGAAACCAGTAGAGAGTGATTCCTATCAGGGACATCAGCAGGACGACGACAAACTTCCCATTCATAGCCAACAAAACGCTAGAAGGCAGTGTGGTAAATAACGGTTTTGTTAAAAGATTACCCTGCGCCACAAATGCTTATATACTATGTCGACACTTATCCGGGTGGATGATGACGCCGTCCCAGTTGTGTGGAGAAGGGGATGACAGCCTCGCGACGATCTGATTAAATCTTTGCTCATGAATACTGCCACCCGCTCTGCGCCATTGGGGCGGGCTCCCGGTTACTCTTCTAGGGGGTTATTCTCTGGCTCCTGGTGACGTATTTTGCCTTTCTTCTTGGCAAGTGATACGACTCCGCTGTGTGAGATATAGGTCCCGATTCTCGTTGGTGTGGGCGGGCTGTATCCTGTCTTGTGAGTGATGTTCAAGCATGCGTTGATGTGCGCGTTTATCTCTAGACCCGCAGTTCTTGCACACAAATCGTAGCCTTCAGGGCGTACACCGGCATCCTGCCAGACTACAGGAAGGCACTCAACGGCATTGATGCAATGCTCAGGGAGCTAGAAGAACATCAAAGCAGGATCGAAGACCTCCTCGAGGAATGGGAAGCTGAGAAGACATACTAGGGATCTCCCTCTAAGAATCACTTTCACCGTTTACTCTTTCACTGTAATTTTTATAAGAGCTGCCACAGGTTATTTACCCGAGTCTAAGGATGGCTATACTGCGTAACCCCAGCGTCCTTTCACGTCAACATATACCTAGTCGTCTCCCACACCGTGAATCTCAGCTTGACATGCTTCAGACTCTCCTAAGGGACGCTGTCGAGGGCCCGCCCTTTTTTAAGGTGATACAACTGATCGGCCCGAAAGGTACGGGAAAGACTACTTCTTCACACCTGCTCTTGAAGTCTTTACGAGAGGAAAATCCACTCATCCAGCACGTCTACGTTAACCTCCGTGCTCTGGCAGACATATCTCCCTGGGTATTCTATTCACAGTTGCTTACAAAGATGGGCGGCAAAGCTTCACGCAGCCTGAGCGCGGGCGAGCTGTTTGACAAGTTCGTCTCATCCCTGCGCAAAGAAAAGGGAAAGACATTCATTTTAACCATCGACGAAGCAGACCAGCTTTCGGGCTACCGTTCGCTAAGAGGTGGACAAATAGTTTACAACTTGACCAGGCTTTCCGAGCTCGGCGTCGAGAATGTTAGTGGTGTGATATTCATTTCGAGGGATGAGAGCTGGTCTCAACGCCTTGCTCCTGAAGAGCAGTCCTCGCTCGGCAACATGATAGTAAACTATCCCGCTTATACTCGTGATCAATTGGTCGATATAATCCTCTATCGGGCATCCGAGGCGTTTGTCATTGGAACTTTTCCCGAGGCTGTTGCAGAGTATCTGGCCGAGGTCACTGTTACTCTCTTCGACTCTGACTTGAGGAAGGCTCTTGATATCCTGCTTATTGCAGCGCAAATAGCTGAGACCAGCAAAGATGAGAAGCTCTCCTATAACCACATAAACAGGGCCATAGAGCAGGGCTTGCGTGAAAAATACCTTTTCTCTATCAACCCTGAAACGCTTGGAACAGCTGAACGCGTAGTATTGTCCGCTATATTATTGGCTTCAAGGCAGCTGAACCAAAGCTTTATCACTCTCAGAGATATCCAGAGGTACATTGAGCTAATCTGTGAAAATTATCGGCTCAGGAAGCTCACACCCCGCGAAACGGACGAGGCTCTACAGAGGCTCACCGACGAGGGGTACATACAGTTCAAGGGTCCTTTGAGAGTATATATCACCATGCTGCCGCCCCCCGCACGTCAGGAGGGCTTGCCAGACCTGGTAGAGAAGCTCCTAGGAGTTAGCGCCTAAATACGTGATAAAAGTTTAATTGGCGTTAACTTTTACATGAAAGCGGGATGAGTGGTCACACCACGCGTAAGCTCGGGAAAACACTGAGCTTTAGACTAAGGTACCTTGAGAAAATCCTAAGGGGTGAAAAAACTACCACCATTAGGAAGGGTATTCTTCAACCGCAAAGCGATGAGGTCTTCCTGGAGAGTGGAGGACAGATATATGGAGAAGCGCGCGTAAAATCACTTAGGTTTACGAGGGTCTCGGAGCTCACAAAGGATGATGCCTTGAAGGATGGTTTTAATAGCCTAGAAGATCTCCTGGATGCCTTGAAGGAAATCTATCCAGATATAAAGGAGGACGACTGGGTCACCATAATCTCTCTCGAAGAGATTACACGTTACTCATCTCCCGTTCCAGTGAATGAAATAAAGAGTTTAAAGGCGGTAGATCCTTCTCTAGTGGCCCGCTTAGCATTAGCTTACGGCATCGACGAGTCCCAGATACATCGCGTTGTATTAGCGAAACTAGCCTTAGGATATACCACCGGGAAGGTAGCTGAAGACCTCGGCCTACCCGAGCCTCAAGTAAAAGAGATCTTAAACAATTATGCGCTAAAACTTCGGTCGAAAAATCTTCTCTTATAGCTTGTCTAGCTATAACGTTATTAAACTTGTTATGCGACTTTAAGCTCAGAGTTTAATGATGCTAACAATAATAGCTCACGGCGACATAGACGGCATGGTCTCCGCAGCTATAATAATTTCATATTATCTCAAAAACAAGGAGGGGGTGAAGTATAAAGTATATTTCTCGCAGCCTTTCTCTCTTCATAACACCCTTCAAAGAATACACTTTACCTCGGGTGAAGTCTATATTCTTGACATCGCATTCAACGAGGAGTACTGGGAAACAACTAGTCAAGCCCTCTCGTTCCTAACCAGAGTCGCGCAAACAACATGGATTGATCATCATCCCTCAACAATTTTTCATAAAGATAAAATTACAGCTACAGGTGTGAATGTCCTGGCCACACCCGCCCCATCTACAGCCTCGCTCCTGGCCAATCTAATACCGCTTACCATCGACCCAGACTTCTCTCTAAGACTAATAAAGCTTGCAGAGCTAACAGACACACCAAACCCTGATCCTAGCGTAAGGGAGTTAGGGCTTGAGTCGGCAGCCGAGATACTAACCGGCGCTATCGCCTTAGAGCCTCGTGACGACGATCTAAGGAAAAAAATAATCGAGAGCTGGGTTAAGAAGCGCATACTTGTTCCTGAAGAGGCGGTATTAAGGTTTCAAGAAAGTGAAGAGAAGCTGCAAAGACTGCTTAAAGAGGTAAAAAACAGGGTAATATATGACTCACCTGTCTTACGCATTATAGATCTAAGAGACCTTAGAGTATATGGGTTCTCAGGCAGAATAGCTTCACAGGAGGCTGCTGCACAGAGGAAAATTATCTTAATACTCTTCCGGATAGGTCAAAACATAGTCGTGATAACGGGTAGAGCACCAACAGGTTTTCCCGTAAATCTAGCTCAACTATTCTCACGTTTCTCCGAGGAATTAGGGGTAAGCGGGGGTGGACACAACTACGCCGCCTCCTTGAGAGTTCCAGCAGGCATTGCAGACAAGGTGGTTAGACAAATCATCAACGAAGTGGAGAAGGCTCAAGAGGTTCTAAATCAAGGTTAGCTAATTGAGACTCGCTTTATTGCTGGGTGTTCGAGAATTCTATCGATAACCTCGCCCGGAACATTCGAAGAGACTACGACGTATAGTTTCGGCTCCTCATAGATGTTTGGATCCTCGGCGACCACTTGGAGAATATTTATGTTTTTCTCAGCAAGTGCGTTCGCTACCCAGGCCAGTATGCCAGGCTGGTCTCTGTGAGTTTCCACGATAAGACACCTATACCCTAGAAGCTTCGAGACCTCGACTAGAGATGGACCTGCGGGTCTCAATCGACGGAAAAACTCTCTGAGGAAACTATCCTCGCGTATAGCTCGGAGAGTCTCTATAACTGTTCGCCTATCGACGCCTGCTTCAAGCGCGATTGACTTGAAAGGCACCTTGATTCTCTCGCCTAAGGTTACAGTATTTTCACGGACACTCAAGCCGTACTTTAGTAAGACTTTGAGTACCTCAAGTTTTTTCGTATGACCCTTTACGGTCTCTGTAAATTTCTCTACAAGCTTCTTATCCACGCATAATCCTTGCGAATACAGAAATTTATAATATATCCTCTCCCCCATCCTCCTTTGAGGAAACATTTATATACTATAATGAATAAAAAAGTGATCTTGTGAACAAAAAATGACAAAAAAGTACATGTTAGATGAAAGCCTCTTACCCAGACAATGGTACAACATCTTACCGGACTTACCTGAACCCCTTCCTCCACCCATCTCCCCGGCTACGGGCAAACCAGTAAATCCAGAGGAGCTTGAAGCGATCTTTCCCAAGGAGATTGTGAGACAGGAAGTGTCTCAAGAGAAATTTATACCTATACCTGAAGAAGTGCGAGACGTCTACCGCATTTGGAGACCTACCCCTCTTATAAGGGCTACGCGTCTTGAGAAGGCTCTCAAAACACCCGCCAGAATATACTTTAAGTTTGAGGGAGTGAGTCCTCCAGGAAGCCACAAGCCTAACACAGCTGTAGCCCAGGCTTATTACAATATGAGGGAGGGCGTAGAGCGACTTACAACCGAGACAGGTGCAGGCCAGTGGGGCAGCGCTCTAGCGTTTGCAACAAATCTCTTCAACCTGAAGCTAACCGTCTACATGGTCAAAGCCAGTTATCTTCAAAAGCCGTATCGAGCCATACTCATGAAGATTTGGGGTGCCGAGGTATTGTCGAGTCCCAGCGATAGAACCAAGACCGGCAGAGAGGTACTGGCAAAGGATCCCGAAAACCCAGGCTCCCTTGGAATAGCGATCAGCGAGGCTATAGAGGACGCTGTGACACATGAAAATACAAAATATAGCCTCGGCAGTGTTCTCAACCACGTCCTCATGCACCAGACGGTTATAGGCCTAGAGGCTATAGAGCAGATGAAGCTCGCAGACGACTTCCCCGACTACGTGGTGGGATGTGTCGGCGGCGGCAGCAATTTCGGGGGACTAGCGTACCCCTTCTACATGCTTGTACACGACGGGAAAGCACCGAAAAAAGTAAGCCTAGTGGCTATAGAGCCGACCGCGGCCCCCTCTCTTACAAAAGGAGAGTACATATACGACTTCGGAGACACAGCCGGGCTTACACCGCTCCTAAAAATGTATACGCTAGGCCACGATTTTATACCGCCCCCAATTCACGCCGGAGGCCTCAGGTATCATGGAGCTGCCCCAACTCTAAGCCTTCTCAGGAAACACGACATAGTGAAAAGCGTCGCCTACGACCAGGTTTCAGTGTTCCAGGCTGCCGATTTCTTCGCTAAGACAGAGGGCATAGTTCCTGCCCCCGAGAGTGCGCACGCGATAAAGGCTGTTATTGATCTTGCTATGGAAGCAAGGCAAAAGAATGAGGAGAAAGTCATACTGTTCAATCTAAGCGGTCATGGGCTTCTCGATCTAGCTGCCTATGCGGATTATCATCAAGGAAAACTGCCTGCCTATGAATACCCTGCGGAGAAGGTCCAGGAGTCCATGCAGAAGCTGAAAGCTTTCCTCGCTACTATAGGGCAGTCCTAAACTTTTATTGTCTTTTGTAAGGTTTTTTAGTCAAATCTCCGATTAAACTCCTATGAGAGCTACAGCTTCCGCGCCAGGCAAGGTAATATTATTCGGAGAACACTTCGTAGTGAAAGACCAGCCTGCCATAGCGGTCGCCGTCTCTCTAAGAGCCTACGTAACAGCTACTCTTTTGAAAGAAAAAACAATAAGAGTCTACAGTAGGAATCTGGCATTGAGTCGTGAGTATACTCTCCCCCCTGCGGACGATAAAAACCCTCTATACCCTGTAGCTCATGCAGCCTTTACAGTTCTAAATAAGCTGGGGGCCTACCATGGCATTAGCATCGAAATAGACTCTGAAATTCCTCCTTCAGCGGGTATGGGCAGTTCGGCCGCAGTATCCGTAGCTACAATAGCAGCAACCGCTAAGGCCATGGGCGAGGATTTGCGTTTAGAGGAGATTTCAAGGATGGCTTACGAGGCAGAGAGGATAGTCCATGGCCGACCGAGCGGCATAGACAATACCATTGCCACATATGGGGGAGCAATAGCTTATCGTAAAAGTGAAGGATTCCTGAGACTCAACGTTGACTTTAAGGATGTGTCGTTAATTTTAGCCGATACCGGGAAACCAAGAAGTACGGGGCTACTCGTTAAACGTGTACTTGATCTTTACGATGCTTTTCCCTCTGTGTTAGAACCGATTTACTACGCTGCGGGTCGGCTTGCTGTAGAGGCCGCCAAGATGATGGAGCGGGGAGACTGGGAGGCTGTAGGAGCCTTGATGAATGTAAATCACGGACTCCTTTCAGCCATCGGTGTCTCAACGATCGAGCTAGAGCAGATAGTATACGCTGCGAGAGAGGCAGGAGCCCTTGGGGCTAAGCTTACAGGTGCGGGGGGAGGGGGTTACGCGGTGATACTTTGCAAGAGAGATCATGAAGGAAAGATTATAGAGGAACTGAGAAAAGTAAGCCCTAGGCTCTTGAAGCTCAATGTTGAAAATACAGGTGTTTCTACTAGCCTCTAGTTTTTACCTGAGCTGAGCCCCGATCCAGTGTCAAAACCGCGAAAACCATAAATTGCCCTGTTTTTCTCATATAATCACAGCCCCGGTAGCTCAGTCCGGTAGACTTGGAGGTGCCGACAGCACCGCTCTGGTAAACCTAGCCCTCAGGCATCCAGAGAGGCGGGGGTCCCGGGTTCGATTCCCGGCCGGGGCTCTTCTAGACGGAATACTTCTGTATCATCAAACGCATTGCGAAAAATATTTCTTTATAGATCCTTTATAGGTTAAGCCATGTCGTCGCTTGGTATAACAGTAAAGAAGAGTGAGGATTTTTCGGAATGGTATTCTCAAGTACTTGTTAAAGCGGGTCTTGTTGATCTCCGCTACAATGTTCAGGGATTTGTTGTACACAGGCCATGGCTTATGAGGATAATAAGGGCGATCTACCGCTTCTTTGAAGAGGAACTTGAGAAAACGGGGCACGAGCCGGTATTATTCCCGTTGGTGATACCGGAGGAGAACTTTGAGCGTGAAAAGGAGCACGTGCAGGGTTTTAAGCCAGAGGTTTTCTGGGTTACGGAGGCTGGTGACGAGAAACTGGAGCGAAGGCTGGCCTTACGTCCAACCTCGGAGACGGCCTTTTACTACATGTATAGCTTCTGGATTCAGAGCTGGCGCGACCTCCCCTTAAAGCTCTACCAGAGCGTCAGCGTTTACAGGAACGAGAGCAACACGAGACCACTCATTAGAGGGAGAGAGTTTCTCTGGATCGAGGCACACTGTGCCTTCTCCACTCACGAGGAAGCTCTGAGACAGGTTGAGGAAGACATGGAGAATTCTAGGAAAGTTATCTGGGAGAAACTCGGAATACCATTCCTCTTCCTTAGGCGACCTCCATGGGATAAGTTTGCGGGAGCCGAGGACACATATGCTGCCGATACACTTATGCCCGATGGTAGAGTCCTGCAGATATCATCTACACATGACCTTGGACAACGATTCGCCAAGGCGTTTGATGTAACCTTTCTTGACAGGGAGGGGACCAGGAGGCATGTATGGCAGACATGTTACGGACCTGGTGTCTGGCGCATAACAGCAGCTCTTATAGCTATTCATGGCGACGACAAGGGTTTAGTGCTTCCCTTCAGCGTCGCTCCAATACAGGTCGTTATAGTCCCGATATATTACAGAGAGGAAGACAAGAAGTCTGTGCTCGAAAAAGCTCACAGTATAGAAGAGATGTTAAAACAGAAAGGGTATCGTGTCTTTTTGGACGACCGGGAGGAGTACACTCCGGGCTGGAAGTTCAACGACTGGGAGCTTAAGGGAGTCCCCGTGAGGATAGAGATAGGGCGTCGGGAAGCGGAGAGTAAGACACTGACTATATACCGTAGAGACACTGGGGAAAAGAAGCAAATTGAAGAAGCAAAGCTTCTTGAAACGATACAGGAGCTCGAGAAAAGTATTCTTGAGAACCTAAAGACTAAGGCTAGGAGATTCATGGAAAGTCGCACGGTAGAGGCTCGTACACCAGAAGAGGTTGTAAAAGCTCTAAAAGAAGGCTATCTTGTCAAGATGCCGTTTTGCGGGAGGGAGGAATGCGCGATGGATCTTAAGGAAAAAACCGATGGCGGCAAGGTAAGGGGCACAGAGATCAGCTTCAAAGAAGGGGACTATGGGAAATGTGCCTGGTGCGGCGCGCCCGCCCGACAAATAGTCTATGTGGCTAAAAGCTACTGATGCCTGCATATTTGTCTTATAATTTAAGCGAAAGGCTTATCCTTTTGATATATTGAAATTATAATTAGGTATAGATGAGGATTGTTGTTTTACGCGCGAAAGGGGGCTCAGGTGGATCCACAGTCAGTCTCTCCCTTGCTAAGCATTTTGCCTATAAGGGTAAGAAGGTTCTACTTGTAGATTCGGATGTTATAAGTACTATAAGCTCTGTTTTCGGTCTTAGGGGTCTAGGGCTGATACAACTCGTTAAGGAGGGGCAACCTCCTGAAAAGGCTGTAGTAAATATGTCTCTTAGGAATGGCTCTCTTACAGTTTTGAAAATATTTAGTGATGGTGTTCCTGTAGAATATGAGAGGATTGATCTAGTTAAGAACATCGAGGATGTTAGTGAGGCTTATCTTGGATTGTTAAAAAAAGGCAACTTTGATGTAACGATAGTGGACACCCTTCCTGCTACAACGCCCCTCGAACCCATAGTAGGGTGGGAGTCATCTACATACCGAAAACACGTCAACGAAAAAACAAAGTATATAATGGTCAGCGAACCGGTCAAGCCATCAATTGAGGCTTCCATCAGATATTACGGTATCCTTAAAGAGAAAGAGCATATAACGAGTGGAATCGATGTTGCTGTTCTAAACAAGGTGGATACGCGTGTACTCAGCTATAACGAGATCTTTTCGACACTGCTGGAATTTATGGAGAGAATTGACTCACATGTAGGCGTGGTTCTAGCCTATCAGCCCGAGCTCTCCAAAACTCTTGAAGACTTTGAGAATATGAAAGTCCCCGTCCAAATCATGGAACTAGCGCACTACCTTGAACGCCCTCCTCTAACAAAAAAGGTCGTAATCCCCCAGAAGGGAGATTTATTAAAGAAAGTCGTCTTCCAAAACGTAAACGTCCTCTTAAAGACAAGAAGCATAGGAGGTGCAGAAGACACAATAAGATTACTCGCGAACATGGTGCGCGAATACTACAAGGAGTCCTCTCTTTTCCTCTTTAGCGCGACTAGTACAATGAGTACGCCGAACATAATCAATTTTAAAACAATTTACTCGTTCTTATCCGAGCGATCAAAAGCCAAGAGCCTGGACGATGCTATACGGCTCGCTAAAAGACTCGCGATTGAAATATCCGATGAGGTCAAAAAGTACAAGTTTGAAAAGAACATTATTGTATTCTATCTGTCAAACGACATTGAGCCTATAGTAGCACAATGTGACTTATTCCTACTTTCTAAATCATTCTGGAATGAGCTGCTTGTGCAGTTAACATTTACACTGGAGAATACTTCTGTAATCGTCGTTTGTAATCCTCAGAGAGCTAATTGCCATCCTCTTGAAGAACTCGTCGACATGACTCTCGAAGTAAGCCCCGATCAGGAAGGACTAAACTATCTTGTAGAATTTAGCAAGGTATGATGATGTCGGTAAAGCTACTCAAGGTCGCCTTCTTTGCTCTTCCATTTCTTTCGGCAGCTTTACTAACATGGTTTACTCTTTCTTCTCTCATCTTCATATGGTTAAACTATGCCATTTGGTTAACAACAGTGACAGGCTTCCTTGTTTTTCTTCAATATTTCGTTGTATACCTGCGCTCATTCAGGTATTCGCCAAGGTTTATAGGTGGTCCTACAAGCCTAAGAATTGCAGTCTTTGTAACGAGCTTCAACGAGGATCCGAAAATAATAAAGGAGACGCTCCTCTCGGCAAAAGCTGCTCTCAGGGGGCGAGGCGATGTTTACCTACTAGACGACTCTACAAATCAGATGATAGTAGAGGAGCTTAAGAAGTTCTGTGAAGAGCATGGAATAATATATGTTCACCGTAAGGAACGGCGAGGTTTTAAAGCTGGAGCGATAAACAACGCATTGAAGCTTTTCGGAGATAAATACGATTTATTCGTCATATTCGATGCTGATCAAAAGCCAAGGCTGGATTTCCTGGATCAAGTTCTCCCATATTTTGAAGACCCTCAAGTCGCATTTGTCCAAGTACCCCAGAGATATACTGAGCTTAGATCCCCTATCGCCTATGGGGCGAAATTTCAGCAAGAGCCCTTCCTGAGAAGAATAATGAGGGGTAGAAGCCTGATCTCAGCTTTCTCCCTCGGTTCGGGAACAGTCTTTCGCGTTAAAGCAGTAAAGGAGGCCGGATACTTCGACGAGAACAGCATAACTGAAGACGCGGAGATATCGGTTAGAATACACTCGAAAGGCTGGAAGTCAGTCTATCATGACGAAGAATTGATTTGGTATGGAGAGCCCCCTCAAGACGCAGCCGCATATATTCAGCAGCAAAATCGCTGGGCCTTCGGTTACTTCAAGCTTACGCCTAAAATTATAAGAAGCGATTTATCCTTCGCGGCTTTCTTCGACTACATAGCCGGCTTCCTCTATTGGCTAAAAGAAGGACCACTTACTTTCTTCGAGATACTCGCTCCCATCGTTTTCCTATTGCTAAAACAACCATTCATACGCATGGATCCTTATCTCTACGCCTTAGCCTACTTTCCCTACATGTTTATCTCGGTCACAGTATTTGTTCTAAGCATGAGGGGCTTCGAATACGGTTTTAAGGGCTTCCTAGCCCATCAGGCGAACGAGTATCTGGCATTCACCGGTATAACTGCAGCCTTTATCTCATTCCTACTGGGTAGAAGAATACCATTCAAGGTTACTCCGAAAGGCAAAAGCATGAGGAACCTTCGAGTCCTCGTGATCCATCTAGTCCTTTTAGTACTCCTCTTACTGTCAATTGTAAGTGGCCTCTACTGGTATTACACTTCCAGTAACCCGAGCGAAGTGGCAGCGATAATAATTAATTTGTTCTGGGCTTTTTGGCACTTATTCTTCCTTTCCCTCGCAATATACAATGGAGCTAAAACACCAGGCGAGGAGAAGCCAACGGTATTTTTCGAGAAGCTCGACTACAGGGTTAACAGATAGACATACGCATCGCTACGATCTTCGTAGAAATTCCTTAAGATGTCCTTCCTTACAAAGCCGAGCTTCTCGTAGAGCTTAATGGCTGCAACGTTCTCAGTCTTTACCTCAAGCCTGATACGCCTTAAACCTCTCTGGCGAGCAAGGTTTATCGTCTCCTCCATCAGCCTCCTGCCAACTCCTTTCCCCCTAAACCATTCCACCACGGCTATACTGTGAACATGAAGCTCCTCCTCAGACTCACGACAAGAAACAATATAGCCAACCAGTAGTCCCTTATAGTCAGCTATAAGGAAGTAGTCTCGGCATTTCTCGAAAAGGTAGAAAACATGGTTAAACCCAAAGGCGTCAGGGCCAAAAGTCTTCTCCTCTAACTCGACTATGTAAAACAAGTCCTCGGGTCTAGCCTCTCTAATAGTGATGTCCAAGATGTTCACCCGAGCTCCACGACCTGTCCCGGTTTTGGGATGATCGTATTTGGAAAAATTTGCTGGGAGGATGCGAGGAAAGCCTCATCTATTTCTCTCCCATACCTTGCATATGGTAAATGAACTAGAGCCAACATTTTAGCACCAGCCCTCCGCGCAATCTCAGCAGCCTGACGAGGTGTTGAGTGGCCATCCCTAACAGCCTGTTCCTCAAGCCCCGACGGGTAAGTAGCTTCATGTATAAGCAAGGAACAATCCCTGAATGACTCCACGACAGAATCCGATGGTGCCGTGTCACCTGTATAACAAACAGAGAGGCCATCTAAAGTTAGCCTGTAGCCAACCGCTACCACAGAGTGCTTAGCCTCAACAACTCTTATTTTCCCGTTATCATAGCCAGGATAAACTTCCCGCATTTCGTAAAAACTCAGCAGTTTCTCAGCCAGGTTCCCTCCAAGAATCCTGAACGCATCAACGACCCCCTCCAAGACACCTTGGGGAAGATACAACGTTATTCTCCTCTTGGATAGTACTGTCCCCAGATGCCAGGCCAACTCATATATCCCGAGAGAGTGGTCCAAGTGGGTGTGAGTGAGAAGAATTGTGTGAACAGAATCCAACAATCCTAGGCTCAAGAGTCGCTGTGGGCACGAGGCCGGGCAGTCGAAGAGATAGCCTTCAACGTAAATACATGGCTGGATGTTGTCTGGAGTGAACGTGCTTCCTGAAGTTCCTAGAAAAATCGCTCTTATTTTACCCGTTGTCATCGAGACATCACTTGTACCGTCTCAAATACTAAACTTAAGGATGTTAAACAACAATAAATAACTGTTCTGTCGACTAGATCAGTCGATGCTACCTGTTCTCTTCTTCGCAACCGGAGGCTATTCTTAGAGTGTTGAGAGTCAGCCTGGCAGCAGATTCAAAGTCAGGCTTTACAATTATCTCAGCCGATACATAGCCTGAGTACCCTGTATCTTTTAGCGCTTTTAGAATCGATGAGAAGTCCAAGTGCCCCATACCAGGCGCATACCTATTACTGTCAGCAACGTGAAAATGCCCTATCTTATCGCCAGCAACGCGTATGGAATCCTCGATTACTGGCTCCTCGATATTCATGTGGAAAGTATCAAGCAACAAGTAAAGGTTGGGGCAGTCCACTCTTCTTAAGAAATTCAATGCTTCCCCTACCGTGTTTATTATTTTCGACTCGTACCTATTTAAAGGCTCGAGGAACAATTTGACGTCCGCGTCAACCGCTTGTCTACACAGTGTCGAAAGTTGTGCTGCCAGGAGATTCAAAGCCATTTCAGGCGAAGAATAAGAGTCACCACGCCCCCTTATCAGACCTATTATAACTCCTCCGGCTTCACTCCTCCCAGTGTACTCCACGAAACTCTGGAGACGATTAAGTGTCCGTGCACGAACTCCCTCATCAGGACTTGTAAGATCCAACCCGTAATGGATATAATTCAGGCCAGTTCCTATAGCGGGCACACGCAGGCCATAATCGGAGGCTATTCTTACAAGCTCTATAATTGTCTCGGGTTCAAGCACGGAATATTCAATCCCGTTATACCCCAGTTCCGATAATAATAATGCAAACTCGGCAGGACTGCCCTTAGCAACAGCCTCGAACTTAGCGTGTAAAGGCGTAACTGCCATCGAGAATTTAAACACATTATCGTAGTTGTGCGGATAACTTATAAACACTCGCTAATACCTGGTCGTTTTACGCCTATCTCCCCTGTCTTTATAAGTTTTTCTCGTTTTTAATATATGTGGTGATAACTTCAATACAATACGGATCAGAATGACACATATGAGAGCCGTATTGGTTTACGCCGATTTCGCCCCCAGGCCCGGATACAAGATTACACAGGATGAGCTCCGAACTCATAAGGTCAGGGAAGGTAATAAGGTATGGAGAAACCCGAAACTAGTTCTCCGCACAGACTATCCTGTACCAGAGCCCAAGCCCGACGAGGTTCTGATAAGGGTAAAAGCTGTCGGCATCTGCGGCAGCGACATACACTTCCTTGAAACAGATGAGGAAGGCTACATCATCTACCCCGGACTCACAAAGTTTCCCGTAGTAATCGGCCACGAGTTCTCTGGAGTTATTGAAAAAGTCGGAGCTAATGTCAGAAACCTGAAACCCGGGGACATGGTGACTTCAGAGGAAATGTTCTGGTGCGGTGAATGTGATGCATGCCGCGGCATAGATTTCAACCATTGCACCCGCCTCAACGACCCTGCTGACTTAGAGTATGGAGAGCTTGGATTCACTCACGATGGTGCCATGGCTGATTACGTTGTTGTCAAGGCTAAGTATGTCTGGAAGATAAACTCTCTCCTAGAGGCATACGGAAGTGAGGAAAAAGCATTCGAAGCGGGAAGCCTGGTCGAGCCCACGAGCGTTGCCTACCATGCGATGTTCACTCGAGCGGGGGGCTTCAAACCCGGGAGCTATGTAGTGGTTTGGGGAGCAGGCCCCATCGGGTTAGGCGCCATTGCCCTCGCTAAGGCCGCTGGAGCCGGTAAGATCATCGTCTTCGAGGTTAGTCCGGTGCGAAGAGAATTAGCGAAGAAGGTTGGGGCAGACTACGTCTTTAATACTGCGGAGCTGCAAAAGAACAGCGTTGAACCATGGGAAAAGATAATGGAAATAACGGACGGGCAAGGAGCAGACTTCCACGTTGAGGCTGCGGGAGCCCCGCAGCACACGCTACCCCAAATGCAGAGGAGTCTAGCAATAGACGGCAAGATAGCATGGATTGGTCGCGCACCCAAAGAGGTTCCCATATACATCGAAGTATTCCAGGTGAGGAGAGGACAACTGTTTGGAAGCCAAGGGCACTCAGGTTTCAGGAACTTCGGCAATGTTATCCGCCTTATGGCTGCAGGCAGAATAGACATGACCCAAATAATAACCTCCAGGTTCAAGCTCGACGAAGCTCATAAAGCCTTTGAAAGGGCGCATCAGAGGATTGATGGTAAAATAACTCTAAAACCGTAAATTATAATAATATGATATGACATAGTCATATCGATTAGGGGGAATAAAAATGGTCGAATATGAGTCCCGTTTTGCACGGCCAATCTACAACAAATTTGGGGAAAAAATTTATCTTGATCAACTTACCATGGCTGAACTAGCAGAAAGGGTCAAGAAGAACGATATCATCTACGTGCCCTGTGGCTCCGTTGAGGCTCATGGCTTGGCACAGGCAACAGGGGAGGACACGATAATAGGCACCTACATCGCGGAGCGAATAGCCTTCGAAACAGGAGTCACGGTAGCTCCTCCAATATATTATGGAAGCCACCCAAGTCACCATTATGGAATGCCGGGAACAATACCTGTAAAGAAAGAGGCATATATCGACTATGTTACGAGCGTCGTAAAGTGGCTGAGCAATGCAGGCTTCAAGAAGATCATCCTTTTCAACTCTCATGGACAGGAATACGTGCTCCCCATCGTCAAGGACAAAGCGATAATCGAGGAGGGCGTGAAGGCCTTTATTATCGTGACGAGTTGGTGGCGCTGGGCAGTCGATAAGCTCCAGGTGGGTACAGAGCTAAAGCCAGGTCTCTCAATCGAGACACCGTTCATTCACGCTGACGAGGTTGAGGCTAGTGTGCTTTGGTACGTGGCACCAAAGCTTGTTGATCCTAGCAAGCTCAAGGAGTCCGATGCTGAGAAGATGGTCGGCGTCATACCGGACAAGTGGATCGACAAGGCGGGGAACGTGTACAACAGACCACTAGCATGGTATGATGTAAGCGCCTACATGGAGATTCATCACTATCCGAAGGGTAGCGTCGGTTATCCAAGCAAGGCTAGCAGGGAGAAGGGAGAGGCTATAGTGGAGACTGCTATTCAGCGCCTGGTAGAGTTCACGGAGTGGCTTCACAAGACGTATCCACCAGGGGTTGTTCCTCAGGTTTGGCCTAACCCCGGCGACTTCAAATATTAGATTGTTTTTTTGGGGAAATATTTAAATACAACCGTTTTTTGTATATATCGATGTCAAAACCAAAGGTCTATGTTACACGGATAATTCCCGAGCCTGGCTTATCTATGCTTAAAGAGTGTTGCGACATAGAGCTTCACAACTCAAAGGAGTGGCCTCCCTCACGCGAGGAGCTTATCCAGAAGGTTAAGGACAAGGACGCGCTTCTCTGCCTCCTCACCGATAAGATCGATGCTGAGGTTATGGACTCTGCACCCAATCTCAGAGTTATAAGCACATATAGCGTGGGCTTCGACCATATCGATATTCCTGAGGCGACAAAGAGAGGCATTTACGTCACGCACACCCCCGGCGTCCTTACTGACGCCGTAGCCGAGTTCACCGTAGGTCTTATCCTTGCTGTAACCCGCCGCATAGTCGAAGCCGACAAGATAATCCGAACAGGTCAATGGGACAAGCCCTGGAACCCATACTTCCTTACCGGCCCCGAGTTAAAGGGTAAGACTATAGGTCTTGTAGGCTTGGGACGCATAGGCGTCGCCACAGCCAAGAGGCTCTCAAGCTTTGACGTAAAAATCCTCTACTACGATGTCGAGAGGAGGTGGGACGTCGAAAGCGTCCTCAACATGGAATATGCAGACCTCGACACTCTCTTGAAGGAATCCGATATAGTCTCAGTACACGTCCCATTAACTAAAGATACTTTCCACCTGATTAACGAGGAAAGGTTAAGGAAGATGAAGAAAACAGCGTACCTCATTAACACAGCTCGTGGACCAGTCGTCGACACAAATGCACTGGTAAAGGCGTTGAAAGAGGGATGGATCGCGGGGGCAGCACTTGATGTCTTCGAGCAGGAACCCCTCCCGGCTGATCATCCACTCACAAAGTTTGACAATGTGATTCTGGCTCCTCACATAGCCAGCGCTACTATTGAAGCCAGACAGCGAATGGCGGAACTCGCAGCCCGTAACCTCATAGCAGTGCTGAAGGGAGAGATGCCTCCCGCGCTCGTGAACAAGGAAGTGTTAAAGGTCAGGCCACTAGAGAAAGTGAAGATGATTTAAAATTCTTCTATTTCTATTATAATTTAAATTACAGCTATCAAATACCTTTATATGTCACAGCGTACATCTCCTGGATCCTGGCGTCTTCTAAGAAAAATAATCGCAAAATCAGACGTCGTTGTTGAGGTGCTTGACGCGAGGGATCCATGGGGTACTAGGAGTCCACAGTTAGAAAAGCTAGCAGACACCCTCGGCAAACCCCTCGTAATAGTCGTGAACAAAGCAGACCTTGTTCCTAAAAACATAGCCGAAAAGTGGAAGAAAATTCTTTCAAAAGAAAGGCCAACAGTTTTCATTAGTGCCTCTAAGCGGCTTGGCACGCGCAGGCTCTGGAAAGTACTACGTGAGGCGTCAGGGAAAAGGCCACTCGTAGTAGCAGTCACAGGCATCCCCAACGTTGGAAAATCAACAATAATTAACTACCTTAAAGGGGCACATGCAGTTGGCACTTCTCCAATACCCGGATATACCCGCAACGCAACCCGTCTGAGAGTCGCTAGATGGCTCAGCGTAATAGACACACCGGGGATTATCCCACCTAAGCTGGGAGAGTTGGCGCTTATAAGCGCTCTCCGACCCGAGTCTCTCGATGATCCTATCCCCGTGGCATTCAGACTGCTGGAACTCATAGGTAAGAAAAACCCGAAATTGTTAGAGTCTCTTTATGGGGTTGAGTGGCAGCAAGATGCCCAGAATTTCCTCGAAAAGCTTGCGCTTAGACGGGGACTCCTCGGGAAGGGCGGTGTCCCCCTCATAGAGGAGGCAGCTAGGATCATCATACGCGACTGGCAGACGGGGCGTAACACTTTCTTCCTAGAGCCAGAGGACTACGGCTTAGCCTAGACACTCTTCAAGAGTCGACCAAAGAATCCTAACAGTACGGGTATGGTATTCACTGATCCCGTACTTTTCCCCAAGGCATCGTTCAATGAGTCCCGGGTTAGAAAGATGCTCGTCTATGCATCTCCCAGTTACCCATACTATACTGTCTAGAAGAAATGGGGGCTTGCCCGCCACCTCGGCTACTATCTTCCAGAGCCTGATAATGGTCTCCTTTTGCCTGGTCCTGGCCTCCCGTGCAAGTCTTCTCAAGTCTTCACCACAACTCCATCCCCTAAAAAGCCCTGATGTGAAAGATACGAGACTAACGCGGTAGTCGACAGGTATCGGTATGTCTATCCCTCCATGGAACCCTTTCCCGCTCGAGAGGAGCGAGTAGTAAAGCATCTTTATTGCAAAGACCACTGTCTTGTCTTCTTTTCTAGCTTTAAGTAGCCTGGCCAGCTCAAGGTGTATTGTATCAAGGTCAACCTCATTCTTCTGAAGCTGTTCACGCAGGCTGGGTAAAGCCTTGGAAACATATAACTCAACCCTCTTTTTCCTTTGGTCTCGAAGCCAGTTTATGGAGGGGCTTTTAGTCACAAATTCCTGTAAGGCCTTAATACACCCCCCTTCAGCATACTTAGAGGCTATACGCCAATGTTCCTCTCCTCTACTACTGAGCATATAGCTTATGAGTGCGACTCCTATGACGTAGAGCGAGCCCTCAACGTACCCCATCTTTCGAACGATCTCGGAAACACTTTCGTACTGCGGGTCCACCTTAACGAAGGCTTCAGCTAGTAGTGGATCACTTAGCGAGACTCCTATAACCTTAGCCTTTTCCTCATCCGGAAAAAACATAAGACAACCTAGCTATTTGAGGCTCTCTATGAGTTCTCCTAGCCTCTCGTACTCTTTTTTAGCTATCTCAATTGCCGCCTTGTTAGAGGAGTCAACGCTTACGTATATCTTGCCTCCATCCAGGTCTTGGTGAACTTTAACCCATGTCTCTCCAACCCTATACTTAACCATGCCCGGCGCGACTGCAACTTCTGTGTGTTCTAGGAACACAGCATCCAAAACCTTACCTGCAACTGATTGATCTGCCTCCAACTCTAAGGTGTATAATGAAGCTTCTGGGATAGCTTCGACAAGTGTGGAAAGCCTAACTTCTTCCGTGGAGAGCATTTCTAGAAGCTTTGCTGTCAGAATCATCCCATCGGGAGAAAGTGAGAATTGAGGGAATATAACTTCGCCTGAATCGGTAGCTCCCAGGTTAACCCTCAAGCGTCTCACACCTCTAGCGATATCTCCGGCGATACCTTTGACTCGGATGAGAGACAGTTTATTCTTTTCAGCTATCGCATCGACTATTCTCGAGGCTGAGTCCGTGATAGCAAGCCTAGAGCCCTGAGGTATCATCAAAGCTACGATAGCAAGGAAAATATCGGGGTCGACGTACCTTCCCTTATCGTCGATGAAGTAGGCATGCGATGCATCACTGGACAGTGCAACCGCAAAGCTCGCGCCTGTGGCCTTGCAAAGCTCTCCTAACATATTAAGCGTTTTAAGGGAGGGGAGTTGCCTTGGCACAAGGTTAGGTGGGGGTCTTCCCGAATTGACTCCTATGAATCTAGCTCCTATAGAGCTTAATATGTTTGGGAACACCTCGCTTGCGGGTCCAAAGTTCATGTCTACAAGGACTAAGGGCTCCTTAGCCGTGATTGGAGCAGAGTCTATATAGCTCGTAGCTGATGACGCGTAGATGTCGTGTATGTACTCAGCATAAGTTACCCAACCTATTCGAGTGGGAATAGCTCTGACTGCATGGTGTGACTCGAACATGGATAATATGTCTTCAAGCCTGTCGCCCGTTATCTCGATACCCGCTGAGTCTATAATCCTGACCTGGATACTGTTATCGTTAAACGGGGTAACCGAGAAATGTACACCTGCTTTAGCGCCAAACCTCTTGACAGCGAATGCTACCTCTGGTAAAGTAGCTGCGTGAAAATCAATTACAGAGACACCCGTAGACATTAAGCCGGCTGTAAACGATCTCTTGAGCATTCTACTAGGTGGGTAGTAATCCCTGGCCGCTGTCACAAGTGCGCCTTCGCCAACGATTGTTCCAAGGACTGCTCCAAGCTCCGCGGAGTTCTCAGGGGTCATCTGGCTGTTTGCGACACCGTAAACCTTGTTATTGTAAAAGGGAAGCGGGGGACGCCTCGTATCAACTCACCTCTTGTTTAGCGACTCTTGAGCCTGGGTTAATGTGGGTAGTTGGTCCCACAGACAAGCCACTTTCAATCACGCTATTATCACCTATAACGGATTCCGTAACGCTACTACCTCTTTTCACTAATATGTTTTTCGCCAAAATGCTATTCATAAGAATCGTTTGATCTTCAAGCACACAGTCATCCATTACTATTGTATTAACTACTGAAACCTTTTTTCCAATTTTAACACGACTTCCTATTATCGCATAGGGTCCTATAACAGCGCCCTCATCGATCACAGTATAGTCGCCTAGAGCCACTGGAGGATTTATGACTGCAGACTTGCTTATAACAGTGTCTTCACCAACCCACACGTTGTTCACGTTTTTCCCGTAGGGGACTAGTGGTAAGGCAGCCCCATCTAAGAGATCCATGTTGGCGACAAGATAAGTGGAAGGTCTTCCCACGTCCATCCAATAGGCCTCGCCAGCATTCCACCCCATCACCGTATAGTTATTCTCCAGAAGCCAGGGAAAGACATGCCTTCCAAAATCCATCAAGTAGGGGGTATCGGATAAAATGTCTAGTATTTCTCGTTTAAAGCCGTAGAAGCCACTGTTAGCCAAGTTGACATAGGGTCTAAAGTGTCTGTGCGAGAGCGTTGAATAAGCGACTGTAGCCACATACCATTCGCTTGTCCCCGGCTTCTCCATGAAATGCAAAATCCTGCCTTTCTCATCCAATATAACTGCGCCAAAATCCCTTACAGATCCCACTTCTATAACTGCCACCGAAGCTATAGCTTTGCTCCTCTCGTGGAAATCAGCGAAGTCCCGGAGATTCATGTTGGTGATCACGTCCCCCATTGTAACTATGAAGTCTTCATCTATGAACCTCGAGAGCTTCCTCACTGCGTCAGCTGTGTCGTGGGGGGTGATCTCGGGAATTAGTATCTCTACGCCGGCATCAAGATACTTCTCGAGGAAATGCGAGGCGATCTTGTGTCCCAGATAGTTTACCGCTACTATTATCCTCTCGAATCCGTAGGAGATGAGGAGTGATAATATGTGTTCGATAATTGCTTTGTTGCCGACGGGCAATAATGGTTTGGGAGTGGTCAATGTTAAGGGTCTGAGACGGACACCTTTCCCGCCCGCCAGGACTACGGCGGTTTTAATCATCAAACTCTAAATATTTATCAAATTAGGCATGCTTATTTTACTTTTGTTATATCCATGTGCTCGAGATATATGTCTCTTTAAAGCCAACTTCTCATTGTATAATGAAGCCTACTCCTCTGGACTGGCTTAAAATGAAAAAATATATCAGGAATGCTTTTTTCTTGTAGAAAATGGAGCAACTGCAACCTTTAAGCGCTATGGGTTTCTTCCATGTGACAAGCAAACTTGAAGTCTACCAATCACTGATCTTCGAGTATTTTGACCCCGAGTCGTACTACTCGGTTCTCGTCGAAGATGAAGAAGAACTTGAGAAAGAACTGAAAAGGTTAGCAGCGGTGATGCAGGATTTCCTTGACGAGGAAGAAGTCATAATTAATGGTGAAAGAGTAAAGCCTCGCGTGAGAGCGGTTGATGTAGGCTTCAAGGGATCTCCCGACGAGGTCTTCATAACTTACTTTATATTCTTCAAGGGTAAACCACTACAGGGCTTAAATTATTACGAGAACCTCTACGAGAACGAGACCGCAGAATACCCTATAACCGCCTACTGGGTCTTCCCACCTGGCTCAAAGATAGTCAACGTTCAGATGTCCGGGGATGTGATCATTATCAGTCCCAATGTTCTGTCTGTTCATCTGGAGGAGGGGGAGAAAATATACGGATACGAGAAGATAGAGTTCGAGCTCCCGAGGAGGAGGGCGAAACAATAATAACTTCAACGGGTTGGTATCAATGGGCTATGATTAAAAACTCGGGTTCTGAGAGGTGAGGAACAGGGCTAGGTGATGAGCCTTCTAGGCTCTTTTAAGTATAGGTTCTACAAGTTCCCTTATAGCCTTCTCCCAATCCTTAGCCTTAACAACTCCCGAGGCGAGCAGGACTCCTACTGTTCCCAAGCGTAACGCGGCCGCAACATCTTCTCCAGTAGTGATACCGGCACCGCATAATACTTTTACAGCAGGGTTAATCCTCCTAACAAGCTCGACTGAGGATGTGACGACCTCAGGCTTCGCTTTTGACACCGGGATACCCGTGCCTATGAGCTCAGGAGGCTCTATGGCTACTATATCGGGGCCTAGAGCCGCCATGGCGGCTGTAACTTCTGGAGTATTTGTACACACGACTGTTACGAGGCTTAACTCCCTGGCCCTTTTGACTATAACGTCCACCTGGTCTGCTCGAACCCTACGCTCTGAGTGGTTTATCATAGTTCCAATAGCACCGGCGTCTTTGACAGCCTCTAGAGTTACGTGACCCGTATAACTGCCGGGTGAAACATCGTCGACATGTTGTGAGAAAACAGGGATTTCGACGTTAGCGGCGACAAAGTGCAGGTCGGTTAGTTGTGGAGCTACGGCGATCGTCAAGCCTGTGTCACGGCTAACTTTCTGAGCGGTTCGAGCAAGTTCAAGCGCCTTCTTCCCACTAGCCTCACGATATGATTTAAAATTTATGAGGATTAAAGGGTATTCGAGTCGCATATTTAATAAATTTATCATCAAAAATATACAGAGAGTGTAATACTAAGCCTTAATTATTGCCGCCCTGCGCCACTAGGGGGCGGCTCCCGGGTTACCCCTTCTAGGAGTTATTGTTTCCGGCCTGGTGGCCGTATCTTGTCTTTCTTCTCGTTGAGTGGTGTGACTCCTTGGTGTGTCGGTATGAAGGCTTCGATCTTGCTTGTTGCTGGCGGGGTGTATCCTGCCTTGTGGGCGATGTTCAAGCATGCGTTTATGTCCGCGTTTATCTCGAGGCCGTACCGGGGGTACAGGGAGGCGTTGGACGCTTACAGCCGGGCGTTGTCCCTCGCCGGTGGCCTCAACATTAACCCGGGGGGGGTCCAGGGCTATGCAGGCCTGGCAGGTGGACCACGCGAGGAGGGCGTACCAGGCGCTAAGCGAGGCGGTCGAGGAGGTGAACATTCGACGGACACGCATCGCCCCTCTAAGGATCTACGCGGGCATCCTCCCAGAATACAGGAAGACACTCAACGATATTGATGCGATGCTCAGGAAGCTCGAGGAGCAAAGGAGCATGCTTGAAGGCCTCCTGGAGGGATAAAACCTTTCCTAGTTTTAAGGGCTTATGTGCTTGCAGCTCCTGTGATAGTTTAAAAATTCCTTGTTGAATGCTCCATCATAATCGTAAGGAAAGGTCAGGTGGCAAAAAGCTCACGATGCCGCTTCAAGGCTCCACGACTTAACCTTTTATACTAAGATATCCACTATTCCTTGAAATGGGTCTAGTCGAGTATCTACGGCCCGACGCGTTTACTGTATGGCTAAACGAGGAAGTTAGGCACAGGCTAAGCCACTACTACGCGGTCTTGAAGGGGGAGAGACCTGCAAAATATCGTGTAGCGAAGAGGGTTAAGGCGGATTTTGAACTTAGGATGACTTTAGAAGAGCTCTACGAAGTTCATCAGCTCGTCTCTAAAGAGTTTCAAGAAGAATACCTTGATCTTCTCGATAGAAAAGTTGAGTTGTCGTCGAAGACCCCCGAGAAATCCTACCTGGACTTAAAGATTGAAATACTGAGAAGAATTATAGCTAAGTGTCACCTCTGTGAGTGGCGTTGCGGAGTAGATAGGGCCTCCGGCATGAAAGGGGTTTGCGGGCTTGACTCAAGGGTTAGAGTGGCCTCCGCCTTCCTCCACATGGGTGAAGAGGCCCCCTTGGTCCCTTCGGGGACGATATTCTTCACGGGCTGCAGCTTCAAGTGTGTTTTCTGCCAGAATTGGGATATCTCGACGAAGCCCGAGAATGGTGTTGAGGTTTCGCCGGAGGAGCTTGCTGAGATCGCGGTTCAACTCTATCTACGGGGGGCTAGGAACATCAATTACGTGGGGGGGAATCCAGACCAGCAGGCTCACGTAATTGTAGAGTCGCTAAAATACATGGACGTAGACGTCCCCTTGCTTTGGAACTCGAATATGTACATGACCATGGAGCTGCTAGAGATATTATACGACTTGATAGACATATGGCTTCCAGACCTCAAGTACGGAAATAACGAGTGTGCCCGTAGACTTTCACGAGTGCCAAGATACTTTGAAGTTGTAACGAGAAACATCAAGTATGTCTGTGACAGGGGAGGAGACATCATCATTAGACACCTAGTACTTCCCGGTCACGTAAAATGCTGTACGAGACCGGTTCTAGAATGGATATCCAAGAATTGCCCCCGCTCTCTCGTCAATCTCATGGAACAGTACCGGCCCGACCATTTAGTCGCGCGCGAGCCTAACAGGTGGCCCGAGATAGCCAGGAGGCCAAGCGCTGAAGAGCTAGAAGAGGCGTATAGATATGCCGATGAGCTGGGCATTTGCTGGCGACCAGTCAGTTAAGGGCGGTTCACGATGAATGTAAACGGCTACGAGATTGATGAAAGAGAAATAGAGAGATGGGTTAAAAGAAACACTCTAAGGAGAATCCTGGTACAAGCCCCAGACGGCCTCAAGAGCGTTGCTCTAGGAGTCATTGACTATCTCGAGAGTCTAGGTATGAGTGCACTCTTATCAGCTGATCATACCTGGGGAGGCTGCGACCTAGCGTTAGATGAGGCCAAGTCTGTAGGGGCTGACGGTATTATACACATAGGTCATCACGGTCCCGTATGGTTTAAGCCTCCGGAAAACCCTCCCATACTATTCATCCCAGCTTATTCTATAGTTGATCCTACACACGTATTTGAAAAGCTATTGGATGAGCTGGAGAGGAACGGTGTAAAGTCCATAGGGCTTGCCACGACGATACAGCATATCACATGGCTCACCAGCCTGAAGGAAACTGCTAGAAAACGTGGGTTCACCGTTGAAACTGGACGTTACGCGGGTTTTGAGGGGCTCGTGGTGGGTTGTGACTATTCTTCTCTTGGTACAGGTAAAAGCGATGCGATAGTGGTTGTTGCAGGCGGGTCTTTCCACGCGTTAGGAGCAGCCATCTGGTCAGGCCTGCCCACCTGGGGGCTTGACCCCTACACGGGGGTCTACAGGCGGGTAGAGTTGAAGAGTGTTCTAGCTTCCAGGCTCTACGCACTCTCCAGGGCCATGGATGCATCAAGTTTCCTGTTGATAGTCTCGGTGAAGCCGGGACAGAAGAGGATGGAAATAGCGATGAGGGTTAAAGAGGCGTTAAAACGGAGAGGCAGGAAAGCGATCATAGCTGTTTTCAACGACCTGTCTAGGGAGAAGATTGAAAACCTTGGTGTATTCGACGCATATATCAATACAGCTTGTCCCCGACTGGTTATAGATGATCCCGAGATTTTTCCAGGCCCCTCACTGAATATCGGAGAATTAAAATATGTTTTACAGGGCTCTCTAGAGGGCTACTCATTAAGAGACTCTCTTTTCCTTGACTTGCGTTTCCTTGAAGACCCATAAAAGAGATCTCGTAGCAGGATAGCATCGCCTTCAAGGTTTGGGCTTTCAGATATGATAACCCCCTTTACATTAAATTCTTTAAGGGCTTTAACGAGCAGCTTGTAATCCAGATCGGCTTCTTGAAGGTTGAGATGCCTGATTTCACCCTTTTCACCGTACTCTATTCCCGAGACATGTATATGCATGTTCTCTAATCCTTCTCTCCCAAGCTTCTCCTCGATAAGTTCCAGTATTCGGGTAATATCCTGGTACTGTTTAAAGGCTCCCTTTCCACGCGCGTGAAGGTGTGCAAAGTCAACCACGGGTAGAACCATCTCGAGCTCCAGGCTCAGATCAAGTATTTCTTCGAGAGAGCCGTACTGTGAGGGCTTTCCGGTTGTCTCTGGTCTAACCCATATCTCGATCCCCTCATCTTTCAATGTCTTAACAATTACCTTCACTCTCTCCTTCATCACTTCATGCGTTTTCTTATTATCTAGGTTGCCATAGTATCCTGCATGAAAACAAACGCTCCATGCCCCAGCTTTGTAACCTATCCTGGCAGACTCAACGACGCGCTCGATACTGGCCTTAACCTTGCCCTCGTCATCACTGTTAAGGTTTACATAATAAGGGGCATGTACGGTCAGGACGACTCCTAGTTGTGTAGCAGCACTTTTAACGTCTAGTGCGCTCTTCTCGTTAAGGAATATCTTCCTTACAAACTCTATCTCCATCGCGTCGAGACCAAGCCTTTTAACTTCAGCGATACCCTCTATAACACCTCCCTTCTTTACAGTCGTCGGCATGCCTGCCGGGCCGAAATACACACGCTCAGGCCTCCAAATAACCATGAATATACCAATGGAATGTTAGCGTTTATCGCGTTTATATCTTTACTTTTCGTTTAATTTGAGATCAAAGAGGGATGTGCTCTAAGCGGGCCTTGTCACGGTTGAGATAAGAACATATTTTTAAAAGCTGGGGTGTTTTTTTCCAGAAGGATCTGAGATGTCTGTGAAGGAGTTTCAGCCCGCGACTCAGAAACAGAAGCTCCTCTACAATGCATTAGATAATAGGGAAGTCGACCTCCTAGGTGTTTTTGGCCCAAGCGGCACTGGGAAGAGCTTTGTAGTGCTTCTATACGCCGTTAACGCGCTCCTCGAAGGGAAGTTTAAGCGTGTAGTCGTTGCAAGACCTTTAGTTAGCTTACTGCAATACCGTGTATTCAACTCGGTTGAGCTTGGAAAGCTCTACTATGAGCTGGCCTCATCTTATCTCTATGACATAGTTACTGGTCATGTTGACGAAAAAAGCCTACAGGATCTCGTATCCAGCGGGAGGCTCATTTTCATTGATCCAGGCTTTCTGACAGGTAGAACCTTCGACGATACCCTTGTCTTTCTAGACGACGTCCAGTTTCTTGATTCCTCGATACTTCCAGAGGCCCTAATCCGGATGGGCTCTAACTCTAAGCTAGTTATAGCAGGGGATCCTGTTCTTCAAATTTTAACCGGGAATGAACGCAATACTGCTATTATAGCCAGGGAGCTGCTTCTAGGAGAGGAGAGGGCACTTGTAATCGATTTCGGAGTGGAAGACATTGTGAGGCCGGGTTCAAAGAGAGGGTTCAGGCTTGCACTAGAGACGAGACTTAGGAGACGCCAACTAAGAGAGGAGGAGGTTAGGGTTAAAAGTATTCTATTGTCTCATGCACCTGATGCGGATATAATTAGCGTCGTATGGCTTCACGATCTTAAGGAGAAATACTCCTGTAAGACTTCTCCTGATGTACTTGTAATAGTAAAGGAAAACTCCCTGAGTAGGTTGATCGGGAGGAAGGGTGAGAGGATAAATAAAGCACAGGAAGAAGCCGGGGTACAGATAAGAGCTATCGAGCTCACCAACGACCTATCAAGTATAGTTAAGGCCATCCACCCTGTGGGTTGGATACACAAGCACATCGTAAAGGTGGAGCTAGCTGGGGGCGAACTGGAGGTATACGTCAACCCAGACGAGTACGGAGCCTTTGTGGGCAAAAGCGGCGCTTACGTGCGTTTCCTGGACGATGGACTAAAGAGGATGCTTGGGATAGGGGTAAGAGGAAGGCACGCCGAGCCCCCTAAGACGGAGGAGAAAAAGAGGAAGTAGCCTTAATGCCCTACGATGCCGTTATTGTTGCTGAAAAGCCTGCTGTTGCCCTCGCTTTTGCACGTTATTTAGCCGAGACGGGTTACAAAACAGTTTACGTAGATGGTGTTAAGGCTTTTTTGTTCCGCTATAAGGGTGGAGATTACCTCTCAATAGGACTAGTTGGGCATGTCTTAGACTTTGACTTTCCCCGCGAGTACAACAAATGGGACTCGGTCGAGCCAAAACAACTCTTTTTTGTGAACCCGATCTGGGTGGTGCGTGAAGGCTCTTACAAGTACGTCAAGGCCTTAAAAACGTTAGCAAATCAGACATCCACCGTTATCTTAGCACTCGATGCCGATGTCGAGGGAGAAGGGATAGCCTTCGAGGTCATAAAAATAATGAGCCAGGTCAACCCATCACTTGAGTTTAAACGAGTCTGGTTTTCGGCAGTCACAAAAAGTGATATTTTGGCGGCTGTAAACAAGCCGCGAGCCCCCAACGAGCTCTGGGCAAAAAAAGTCTTCGCTAGGATGATGCTTGATTTGACAATCGGTGCCTCGTTTACCCGCCTCCTCACACTATCAGTCCAGAGGCGTAAGTCCCAACTACCTTCCGGAAAGTTTCTGAGTTATGGACCTTGTCAAACGCCAGTCCTTTATCTTGTTGTCAAGCGGGAACTAGAACGTGAACAGTATAAAAAGAAGAAGTACTATGTTCTCATTGCAGAGCTTGAGGTTGACGGTGAGATATTCTCGGCATCGGTAAATCTAGGTGAAGATAAGGAGAAAGCGATAAAAATATACGAGAAGCTTAAGGAGGTAAAACATGCTGCAGTCACTAGTGCTGAAGCGGTTATAGTGGACGTTAACCCTCCTATTCCTTTGAATACCATCGACTTCGAGAGTCGTGCATCATCCTTCCTCAATATAAGGCCTAAGGAGGCTTTGGCAATAGCTGAAAAGCTCTATCAGTACGGCTACATATCCTATCCGAGAACTGAGACCACAATATATCCTCCAACCTTGAATCTCAACACTTTAGCCAGCATGTTCACGAACTGGGAAGATGCAGGTTGGTATGTGTCTAAGCTCCTCACAAAAGGTTTTACTCCTACGCATGGGAGGGAGGATGACAAGGCTCATCCACCTATACATCCTACAAGAGCGGCTACGAGAACACAACTGGAGAGACACATGGGCTCTAAAGCCTGGCTCATATACGAGCTCGTTGCACGCCACTTTATCGCGACACTTAGCGAGAAGGCCCAAGTCGAAAGGCAGAAGATCTTGGTGAGCTTGGCTGGTGTCGAGCTCCAAGCTGAAGGTAGACGTATAGTCTACCCGGGGTTCTACTATGTTTACCCCTATGCGAAGCCCGAGGAGAAGCCTCTCCCCTACCTAGTTGAAGGCGATGTGCTGGACGTGAGGAACATAAAGCTGGAAGAGAGGACCACGCAGCCACCACCCTATCTGAGTGAAAGCGAGCTCCTCGCCCTCATGAAGCGGTACGGTATTGGCACGGATGCTACGATGCAGGATCATATACACACCAATATCGAGAGGAAGTACTTCGTTGTGCGTCAGAAAAGGTGTATTCCAACTCCACTGGGCAGAACGCTTATTGTATCGCTTCTCGAGGTGGAGCCGAGGCTTGTTTTACCTGAGATAAGAGGGAGAATGGAGGCCCAGCTTGCACGCATAGCGACCGGTGAGAGAGATTCGTCAGAAGTTGTCGACGAAATGAAGCAACTGTTCTTAGAATACTACGAGAACCTGGCCTCGAAGATCGATTATGTTTCCGAGAAGCTTCTACCAGTTATAGCTGAGGTCTACAGACAGGCGTCTGAGGATAAGTCCCGTAAAAATTCACGGAATAGAACTAATCATAGGAGGACTTTTTCTCGATATTTGAGGAAAAAAGGTCAGAAATAAATCTGTGAATATCAGATGATACGAACATGGAGGTTATCATAGATGACCGAGAGAGGAGGTCGCCTGTAATACCAGAGCTTGCAAGGCTAGGTGTAAGATTCGAGTTTAAGAGGCTTGACATCGCCGACTACGATATATCTGGAACCTATGGGATTGAACGGAAAACAGCTGGAGACTTCCTAGACTCAATATTAGACAAGAGGATATTTGAGCAGTCAAGATATCTCAAACAGGCTTATCCTATCCCCTTAATCATTGTTGAAGGCTCTCTATCTCAAGAGACAAAATACCGGGGTATTTCACTTAATCAGGCTTACGGAGCCATACTAGCTTTAGCTGAGAGAGGTGTTTCAGTGATAACGACGGGGGGTCCTCACGAAACAGCACTCTTCATCTACATAACTTCTAAGCGTGTCGAGAGGAAGGGTTCTCATTATGTCCCTCCGGTTAAAAGAATCGTAAAAGTGAATACGAGCATACCTGTGGCTCAGATAAACCTGATTGCCTCCTTACCCGGCATAAGCCACGAGCTGGCAGAGAGGATACTAAGCGAGTTTAAAACTCCAAGGAAGTTTTTTACAGCAACCGCAGCCGAGTTGAGGAAGGTGCCTGGACTAGGTCCAAAAAAGATCCAGAAGATTCTCGCGGTTCTAGATACCATTTATGTCTCGGCCAAGACCTTATCGGAGAGCGAAAAGCCTATTAACTCAGGCTCGGATATGACAAGGGGATATAATGAGTACGATAACTAAGGAGGCAGTTATTGAGGCACTGAAAGAGGTTTACGATCCAGAGATACCCTTCAACGTTGTGGACTTAGGACTCATATATGGTGTCGAAATCGAGGGTAAAAAAGTTAAAATCAGGATGACGTTGACCGCGGTCGGGTGCCCGCTCTCCTATTTTCTAGTCGAAATGGTTAAGGATGTTGTAAAAGAGAAGGTTCCAGGCATCGAAGAAGTAGAAGTCGACCTGGTGTTTGACCCGCCATGGACTCCGGACCGCATGAATCCAGAGGTCAGGAAGCTTCTGGGTCTCTAATAGCATACATTTACGAGGGCGAGGTTTATCCCCCATCAGAGGACACTTTTTTCCTGGCGGATTACCTGGAACAACTCGGCCCTATAGATGTAGTTCTCGAAGTAGGATTTGGTAACGGCTACCTTACAAGGCTTCTGGCTAAGAAGGCGGACTATGTTGTTGGTAGTGATATCTCTCTCAGGGCGGCTATGAACTTGATAAAAAGGCTAAGGGAAGAGTCTATTGGAAACGTTGACATCTTAGTATCGGACTCAGTATCAGTCTTTAGAAAGAAATGCTTCGAGCTAATAGTCTCTAATCCTCCATATCTTCCATGCGATTACGAGAAGGAGCCCATGTGGTGCGGGGGAGCGAATGGAATAGAGTTTTCGCTTAGACTTGCAAGGGAAAGCATGGAGCACTTAATAAAAAATGGTTCATTAGTCTTTCTAGTCTCGTCTTTGTCAAATTTTCGAATTTTGATCCAAGAGTTAAAGAAATTTTATAAACGGCTCCTTGTTGTAAAAACGAAGCACATCTCGCTGTTTGAAAAACTTTTTATTATTCAATGTGTCCGTTGACAGGTCTGCATATATGATAATACCAAGAAAATACTTCGTAGTCAAAGGAAAAGGCTTAAGCAAGATATCAGAACTAATGGCGTTCAATAACGCACTCCGAAACGCAGGAATACACAACGTAAACCTTGTACCCGTATCCTCTATACTCCCTCCAGGCATAGAAGAAGAACCCCCCCACCCCCTACCCCCTGGCTCCGTGGTCTTCGTAGTTATGAGTGAGCGCAGGCTTAAAGGTCCCGCGAAAATAAGCACCGGACTCTCGTGGGCGCACGGAAAGCCCCACGGTTACGTGATAGAATTTCATACGGGGGACTCGAACTCTTATACACACGCAAGGCTAGAGGAGATGTGGGAAGAAATACGACTTGAGAGAAACCTTGTTATAGAGAGACCCCGGTATCTAACAGAAGAACTAGAAGTGCCCGAGGGGTTTTATGGAAGTGTAGTTGTAGCATTAGTTTTCAGCGAAATAGATTTTTTAAAATAAAGGGAACCCATAAAATTAACCATTAACTAAACGCGTAAATTTTTATAATTCCTTCTGAGTTATGTAAAATTGACTTCGAAATGAGTGAGAAGATAACCGTATACATACTTGTAAACACACAGGTTGGCAAGGAGGACGAGGTCCTCAAAGCTATTAGAAGCATGGAATTCGTGGAGGAAGCCTACGTCGTCTATGGAGAGTTTGACATTATTGCGAAACTTAAACTGCCCGCGCTCGAACTTCTCGAGCAAGCTGTATCGAATATTAGAAAGATGGGAGGTGTAACGAAGACTTCAACTTTAATAACTTCCTCTAGATAGTAATCTAGGGGATGAAGAACGCGTTGGTGTATGATGCTGGATGAGTATCAACGGGCGTGCTGACCCTTTTTTCTCCCATTTCTCCAATAGTATAGAGAAATGTATTCTTCATGGGAAAATATTGAATAACATAATGGTTGCGAGGTAAGCTATCACTGAAAGCGTAACGGGAAGCGGGAGAGCGGGCATAAACCTTCTTTTTCTCAACATTAATAATGTGAGTAGAAAGCCGGCCAGGAGCATTAGAGAGGCTAAACTCCAGCGAATCAGTGAAGGTGAGGGATACAAGAGGAAGAGCGGTGACAACATGGAGTATATAAGGACATCTCCCATCCCTAATGCCAGGCCACCAATATAAACCACGGCTCCTCTCAGACTACTAGGAGGTTCCTGCCGAGCGCTCTCACCGCTCACTGTGCTTTCAAGAATCCTCCTTAAGGGGCCTCTAAACACGGAGTAGAGATCGTATGCAGCTAGCGTGACGGCTATCGATAAGATGCTCCAAGGAGGCAAGACCGCGTAAAACAAGGCTCCAGCCATGGAACCGTACAGCATTAAGAGAAGGTTAAGTAAGACTAAACTGAAAGGTCTTAGAATCAGAATTGCCGTCAGGAGGGGGATTCCAATGGCCAGTAGCTCACGCCATTGCTCAAAGCCTGGCGGGAAGGGTGCTACGAGCTCTAAGATGAGCTCCAGGATCCCCCAGAAAGAGAAAAGAATGGATCCGGCCATGATTACGGGTAGTATATGTGTTCTTCTAGACCTAATAATCACCATAATGATTAGAGTTCCGATAAGAACAAGCCCCAGGAATACTACGCTATTAATTAGAACAGACCCTACACTGTTCTCGGATGCGAATGGTAATCCAAGATAGCCGAGATCTAGTGTTGAGAGGATGGATCCAAAATACGCTGAGAGCAAGAGAATAACTCCGACAGATAGTAGGCTTAAGGCCACGACTCTTTGGTCTAAGATTCGCTCTGCCATTCTATTACATCCATTCACCTCACATGAACCGATACATAATAAACATGTCTCTTATGTCCTCGCCATGGTTGTACATATAGCATTACCCTAGCCGACCTGCGCCACTAGGGGGCGGCTCCCGGTTGCCCTTCTTAGGGGTTATTGTTTCTGGCCTGGTGGCGTGTTTTTTCTTCTCGGTGGCGGCCACTACTCCTTGGTGTGTTGGGATGTAGGTCTCGATTCTCGTCGGTGTTGGCGGGGTGTATCCCGCCTTGTGGGCGATGTTTAACGCCGCGTTTATGTCCGCGTTGATCTCGAGGCCGCAGCGGGGACACAGGGAGGCGTTGGACGCTTACAGCCGGGCATTGTCCCTCGCCGGTGCCCTCAACCTACACCCGGGGGAGTCCAGGGCTATGCAGGCCTGGCAGGTTGACCACGCGAGGAGGGCGTACCACGCCCTTACGGAGGCGGTCGAGGAGATACATGCCAGCCGAACACGCATAGCCTCCCTCAGGGCCTACGCGGGCATCCTCCCAGAATACAGGAAGACACTCAACAGCATGGACGCGATGCTCAGAGAGCTGGAAGAACTCCGAAGCAGGATTGAAGGCCTCCTCGATGAATAAGAGGCGGAGAAGACATACCAGGGCCAAGATGAGACTTCCGTTTGACACGTAGAAGGGCTGGTTTAATGCTAGATTGCTCCTTAGAGTCCCTGTCGTGGAGATAGTGACTAGGCCCTTTAACGAACCTAGTATTTCGCGAGTTCTCCCTTACTACGAGCCTCGACCTCCCATCTCTCATATACAAACCTCCCCAGGATTAAGTAGAGTAGGCTAAGTCCCAGCATAATTGCAATTTTTTGTTGCTCGCGTCAGGCTGGTACCCTTAAACGGATTTTTATCTCCTTAAAGACAAGCCAGGAAATTCCCATACTTACAAGCGTATGAATCAGATTGAATACAGCCGTGTAAACGTAAAGGAGGTAAACACCTCCAGCCATTTTAACAGCATAATCTAGAAAGTTGGGGAACAGGAAGGTGAAATAAGCCCAGTTTGCAAAGCTCATCGCAAAGATGCGGGTTACGGCTCCACCAGCGAACTCAAGTGTAATGCTCTTCATAATCTTCCTGAACAAGCGCGCCCCGATTAACATGGAGATGACAGCTGAATACTTTAAGAGGGCTCCTACAGGCTCTGCCCCTCTAGCGAGTAAACCTAAGAGGTGTAGTGTTTCTGCTGCCAATCCCCACCTAAGACCGGCAAGGAAGTATAGGATAGTGACGGGGATTTCTGCGAGGTCGAATTTCAAGTAGGGCAGCACGGGATACGGTAGCTCTAGCTTTAACATTGAGAAGCTTAACGCTAGTGAGGCCATAAGGGCTGTTAGTACTACTCCTTGTGTCTTCTGCATATGTCCCCGAAGAGGAATATATGTAAATTTATTAACATTATCTGAACAAAAAATAACTGTAGAAAATTTATTTTATCAGGTTAAAATGTAAAAAGAACAATAAGATTGCGATAATCATAAGGTCTGCAGCGAATAACATAGCTACTTTTACAATGTCGAATCCTAGTAAAAGGTTGATTCCCATAAGGTTGTATCCCACATGCAGAACTGAGGAAGCCATGAATCCCTTTTTCTCTGCTATCAGTCCCGCCGAAAATCCGAAGGAAAAGTAATGCGGTGCTAGAAGCGCAGTGTTGACGAGGAAAACAGGATCAGTTACGTTTAGATGCGAGTACATAAATACAAGCGCCTGTAATGGAAGACCCAGCCGATAGAGAAGGAACCCTCTGAAGAAAACTTCCTCGGTGACTGCTGCAACAAAGGAGAACGCGTAGACGTAGACAGGCTGAAACTGAATCCTGTAATAGGGTAATAATGGGACATGCCATAGAACCGCTAGCAAGAATAACACAGGCAGGTCTTTTACGCTCGAGGTTGAGGGGTTTTCACGTCTCCATAGGAACGCGAAATACGAGTATATCAGTAGAAGAAGATAAGCTGTTGTGGCAAGACTTAGATTCACCAAAATAAAATACGCTAGGAGGATTGGAACCCATAAATTAGCCATGAAATTTGAGGGGCAAAATTGCTTCATAGGGACAGGTAAAGCACGACACACTTATTTAGCCTTAGCCACTTATTAGTATGTGGAAACGTTTATCTCGCAACTGAAAGCAGGACAAGACCAACTCTCAAAGCTTAAGCTAGACGTTCTCAGGGCTCTAATAGCCTTTGGCGGTGCCATATGGTTTTCAGAACTCTTGGACGCGATAAACCGCCTTCACCTCGGAGAAGCTTCTCCGGTGGATCAACGTGAACTTCTGAAAGCGGTGGAAGAGCTGGAAAAACAACATGTTGTGAAAGCTGAAAGGAAAATTAGGGCCAGCGATAAGTCAGGCGGGGTCAAAGATATTCTCATAACGTTATTAAGTGAGGAGGTGCGGCTAAGCCTCTCCTCAGACGAGGTGCTCAACAAGTATTATCTTAGCTTGAGCGAGATCTTCGAGAAGAGTTAAGAATGTATTAGAAGAAAAAGAGAAATGTCTCTCTATTTTTTATCAGCGACCCCCTCCTTTGAGAGCTTTTCCACAAGCTCCTGGGCATATGCAAAATTAATCTTGCCCTCTGATACCATTATCTCAACAACCTTATCTACTAAATCCCCTGAGGCTCCGGCCATGATTGCGAGGTTTCTCGCGTGTAGCCTCATATGACCCCTCTGGATCCCCTCCGTAGCTAAAGCCCGCAATGCTGCAAAGTTCTGGGCGAGGCCCACGGCACCCATAACCTCTGCCAGTTCGTTGGCACTCTTGACTCCAAGGATTTTCAATGCGACCTTTGCCACAGGGTGCACTTTTGTTGCACCCCCGATGGTGCCTACTGCCATTGGCATCTCAAGGCTTCCAACTAGGTTCCCGTCAGAGTCTTTTTCCCATCTTGAGAGGGGCTCGTATCTGCCGTTTCTTGCTGCATACGCGTGGGCTCCGGCTTCAATGGCACGGTGGTCCTGCGCGGTTGCGAGGGCAACGGCTATAACACCATTCATTATACCCTTATTATGCGTGGCAGCCCTGTAGGGGTCTGCGGCTGCAAACGCCCATGCGCTGACAATGCCATCGACGACTTCTTCTCCGCCTATATCTTCCTTGTAGACCTTAACATAGCTGCGGACAAGTCTTTTGTCAGCGAGGTTTGAAATGATCCTGAGTAAGACCCTCCCTCCAGTTATTCTTTCAATTAATGGTGAGACTTTTTCAGCCATGGTATTAACAGCGTTGGCCCCCATGGCATCTTTAACGTCCACTATAAGGTGAACTATAAGCATGGGGCCAGTGGAATGCTCCACTACTCGAGCCTCTACGTCCCTCGCGCCTCCACCTGCCTTTACGAGTGCAGGATCTACCTCGTTTGCCTTGGAGAGTATCTCGTCCTTATGCTCTAGGACAAGCATGCGCTTATACCATGGGTCAGACAGACCCACGACCTGTATCTGTCCTATCATTAGGCTTCCAGTGGTGATTGATCTTATCCCACCGTTCCTCCGCATAACTCGCGCCGCATTACTAGCGGCCGCGACGACGCTGGCCTCCTCTATGACCATTGGAACAAGGTAGTCCTTCCCGTTTATCAGAAAATTCACGGCTACTGCTAGTGGGTAGCTCATAGCTCCAATCACGTTCTCAATCATTGAATCGGCTATCTTGGGGTCGAGGTTCCCGAAGTTCTTGAGGAGCTTAACCTCGTCCTCAGTTAAACCTGCAAAATCAGCGACTATCTTCAACCTCTCTTCAATACTCCTCTTATAAAACTCTGGGATTCGGGATGTTTTCGTACCGCTCATCGTTCAATCAAAAAGCGTATATGATATAAATATGTCTTCATCCAATAGGAAGGGGTTATGTGTTGGCGGATGCAGCTAGCTTGCCCCGTCTAAAACTTTCAAGGAACCTTGAACTGGTCGGGCTAGGACTATATATCTCAGATGAAGATACACTTTTGATCGCAGACCTACACATAGGATACGAGGAGGCCTTATCCGAGGACGGGATTTTTATTCCCCCTGTTCAGACCGCCGAGATGCGCGCCCTCATATCACGAATGGTAAGGGAGACGGGTGCATCGAAGCTCGTCCTCCTAGGTGACATTAAGCATGAGTTTGGGGATGTGACGAGGCAGGAGTGGCGTGAAACAAACGAGTTATTAAGTTTTCTCACAGAGGAGCTGAGACTGAGTGTGAGCGTGGTGCGCGGGAACCATGATAATTACCTTATACCCATCCTGAAGAAGATGAACATCTCCCTATACGACCCTCATGCGACCGTAGGGTCGTCATTACTTATACACGGCCACAAACCGTTACCTGTGGAGGGTTTTGCGGAGAGTGTCAAGCTTATAGTGATGGGGCACGAGCACCCAGCCATAGTTTTACGAGACGAACTAGGAGCCAAGGTGAAACTCAAGGTGTTCCTTGACGGCGAATACATGGGGAAGAGAGTAATCGTCCTGCCAGCGCTTAGCCCCCTCATGCCCGGAACAGAGGTCAATGTTGAGAGAAAGCTCCTATCCCCCCTGCTACGGGAAGCTAGAGTCGACGACTTCAGGGTCTACGCGGTTGACATCGAGGCAGGAATCTATGATTTCGGGCTTATAAAGCATTTAAGATTAGTTAGCAGTACGCCTTCCGAGCTATAAGCTACCCTCTTCTCTTTTTCAGGGCTATGACATAACCTCTTATCCCGACAACCTCCGCATTGAGCCTCTGTGAGAGAATAATAGCGACCTCTTCTCGAGTATAACCATAGGCTTCCCTGAAGTTTTTCAGCAATCGAATCTTCACGACTCCACGAGCCCTAAGAACGTTTTCGACCTCCTTGATAATCTTCTCGTCTATGCCGTTTTTCCCTATGTTTATTGTAACTACTGTCGGATCTTGAAAAATGCTTGACAAGCACAGCACCTTTACACACTCCCCGAAAAACTCATCTTTAACCTTAACGCCTTTCTGTATGGCTATTAAGCATGGCGGGAGAATGTAATGGCTTCAAAGTGCGAGTAGACAAGTTTGGACGCGAGTACTTTGAAGTCTGTGTAAGTAAGGGAGCTACGGTAAGAGACCTTCTTAGGATTCTAGGATTATCCGAGAGTGAGGTTGTAGTGGTTCTTAACGGTGAAGTTGTTGCTGAGGACGAGGAGCTCGGACCAGACGTACATGTAAAGATACACTCTGTGGTTTCGGGTGGTTAGAGACGGCTAAGTGTGCTGTATGCGGTGCCAAGGCAGTTGCATATGTACCCTACCTGGGAGAATATCTTTGCAGGGAACACTTCATAGAGTATTTTGAGAGAAGGGTCTATGAGACAATAAGACACTTCCAACTTATCGAAGAGGGAGACAGGGTAGCTGTAGCTGTGAGCGGGGGAAAAGACAGTTTAACGACACTCTACCTGCTCACCAAGTTCTCGAAAGAGTTGAAATCAGAGGTATTCGGAGTCGCTGTCGACGAGGGCATAGCAGGCTATCGTGAATACAAGCTTCAAGCCCTCTCAAAGCTCGCAAACGATCTCGGGGTCAAGATATTCATAGGACGTTTTAAGGACTACTTTGACATGACTCTGGATGAAGCAGTTGAAAGGCTCAGAGGTAAGGGGATGAAGATTAAGCCGTGTAGCGTCTGCGGAGTTTTCAGGAGGTTCATCATGAATAAGATGGCGCGCGAACTTGGTGCCACCAAGCTAGCTACGGGCCATAATCTCGATGACGAGGTTCAAGTCTTCGTAATGAATGCGCTGAAAGCACACATTGAAGGCGTTGAGCGGGAGGGAATTAATTCAAGGACAACAGGGGAAGGACTGGTACCACGAATAAAGCCCCTTTACCTAATAACTGAAAAGGAGGTTCTGACATACACCCTCCTAAAAGGAATACATACCCCCTTCGTGGAATGCCCGTACATTGTTTATGCGCTTAGACATCCTATAAGGCACTGGATAAACCACGTCGAAGACGAGACTCCGAGCTTCAAATACAAGGTTCTAGCGCTCAAAGAGTTAACTCGCAAGCTGCTCCCAAAACCCCTTGAGGGTGCGCAGAGGTGCTTGGTGTGCGGGGAGCCATCATCTAGACCTGTCTGTAAGGCTTGTCTATTTAGAGCCTACCTCGACAAGGACTTTGAACAAAGGCTCATACAGAAAATATCTCTATATGAAGCCTCTACGAGGCTGAAGAGTGATTTTTGATAATTTTATTTTAGGAGCTTTATACAATATCTCCTGTCTTGATCAGGCATTTAAAAGGGACTAAAATGATTTGTACTAGTGGTGCTATATCAGAACGTGTGGTTTCATGATGAGACGTGGTTCACGTGTCGTTAAGGGGATATCGCCAGTAATAGCTACTGTGATACTGACGAGCATTATGCTCACGATAATATCCGTAGCCCTGTTTTACTCTACCTCCCTCATAGATATGAACAGGCAAACAATGGAGTACGAGTATGCAAAGGAGCAGCTAACATATGCAGCCTCTGCACTGGAACAGGTAGCTTTCGGGACTGGAGGATCAAGGTACATCAGGTTCAGCCTAACATCCACACGGCTTTCATTCCTCAACTCAGGCCAGACATTACGCGTCAGCGTTACTCCAGGATCCCTAAAAATTTACGAGGACACCCCCCTATACCTGCAGGTTTGCGGGGGGCCACTCGTAACGACAAGTCAGAGGCTCATATACCCTGAAACAGGCAGCCTCGAACAAGAACTCTCAAAGCTCGTAGTTGGGGCCGGAGAGCCCATCGTGATAGTCTACGAGAACTTTTCAGGAGCAGCATGCTCCTACCTAGTGCCACGGCTTAGAGCATTTTTCAGCGGGCAGATCAACGTAACGGTGAACGGGGTGCTTAAGAGGTACAACTACTACACTCTGCATATAGTTAAGCTCAAATTCGGGAGACTGGGAGGCACCGGAACTATTCCGGTGGTTTTCCGCAGCGTCAACATGACCGTCAACGAATACCGCTTTGATAACACCAATACTCTAACCCTAACCATAACTAGAGGCAGTGCAAGTCAGACTGTAACTCTAACAGGCCCACCCTCAGATGGCTCAGTGCTAGTCGTGAAGATAGCTCTCGTCGACATAAGCACGTCCTAACCGAATACCTTTTAAGAATCCTTTCGCATATAAATTTTCAAGGTTAACAACGCAATGCCTAGCCCGGTAATCTCTCACATTATAGGGACTATAGCCGTACTTCAGGCCGTAGTTGTAATGCTAGCCGTTTTCAGCTTCGTCAGCTTCGTATTCAACATGAGAACGCAAAACCTGATGCTTGGAGAGGTCGCTGAGAGCGCTGCCAGAGAGGTTGTAGAGCTCATCTCCGTTTACACTCTCGGCGGAAACTCTACCAGTTACATGTTCCTCTCCCTGCCAGACACTCTTGGAGGACAGCCCTACATGCTAACAATCGGTGAGAGCTCACAGAACGTACTAAACATTACTGCAAGGCTGCAGATTTACAGTCAGGTTCGGGTGGTCGTTACGCCCAACTTTGGAAGAAACCCTGTTCATGCAGTGAGAGGTACGAGAATCATAGGAGCACTCAAAATCTCCGATAGCCTTTACATGCCTCTACCCCCGGGGTTTAAACCCGTTGTAGTCGCGTTTAGAGATGGCGACTCCATTCTAGTAGGCTTCTCGTCTGTCCGAGTTCCTCCGTAGAAACCATTCATGAAGCGGGGTTATTGAACGTAAAGATATTAATATGGAATAGCGGGTGTTATACTGAAGCTTTATGGAGGCTACCCTGGAGTACCTCGCGGTTGGTCTCCTGATAATCGTACTTGTGACCGTATCCTATCATATGGTCGAGGCAGCAACATCTACCCTAGCAACAACCTACGAGGAGCAACTTTACACTATAGCCGAGAGAACCATGGACAAGATTGTCTTGACGCCCGGCTACCCCGAGGACTGGGGTACAAACATAAACGTCACCCCAGACACCCTGCAGGACTTCGGCCTCTCACTTTACGGGACGCGAACCCCATACACAGTGGATCCCGACAAGGTCATGAGGCTCGCAAACCTCTCAACCCTCCCCAACCCACTCCTGCTAAACACGACAAGGCTAGCCCAGCTCCTCAACCTCCAGGGCTACGGCTTCAGGCTCAGGATACGCCCCATGCTTGTCGTGAATATTACCGTATTAGACTATACACCTATAAATAATCTCAAATTCGCCTCCAAGTTCAGGGTCACAGTCAGCAACTACTACGGCCTCGGGATACCCAACGTGAACGTAACCGGCATGTACGTCATTTTGAGAGTACAGCCAGGAACCGGGAACCAGGGCGACCTAGAGCTAAAGACAATCTTCACCAAATCCAACCTCACCGACCCTCTAGGACAGTGTATCCTCAACTACACACCCGACCTTCAAGCATACTCCGCTGGTGCTAAGCTTGACAAGTGGTTCTTCGCCTTCCTCATAGTCCGCGCCGAATGGCAGGGCTTGGTGAGCATTGCCGGCTATGCCACTACAGCACAGGGCGGAGTTCCGGCCCAAGGGTATATCATTGGCAACTATGTCTTCGTGGACAAGGGGCTTAACATAACGACGGTATTAAAGAAAGGGCAGAACTCAGGTGCTGTTCTCGTAAAGGATGAGCTTCTCCAGGCGGTTCCAGAGTACCAGGAGTTACTAAACTTCACAACAGTTACCTGGTGTAGGGATGCGACTGGGGCATTCAGGAGTAACGATCCACTCTGCAACAATGCCGGCAAAGTTCTGCCCAGTGCTCAAAAATGGTACCTTATAGGTTACATTAATTACGTTGAGCCACTGTCCAGCCACATCTTCGTGTTTGCACAGTTCAGGGGCAACCCCGTGGCTATCGTGATAAGCCGGCTACCCAACATCGACATAGCATACGGCGGCACAGGGGCTGTTCCCGCGAACTCGGTGTCCCTGAGGCGCATGTGCACACTATACAACTACCCGTATATAGTAGAGCTGACGATATGGAGGCGTGTTGAGGGTTTCCCGTGATATATTTGCTGAGAAAACTTTCAAGAGGCAAGCGTGAAAAAGGACAGGTTAGGATAATAGAGGCGATACTCGCAACATTCATGGTTGTCTCTGTGATAATGCTTGTCATGGCCTTTACCCGGCCTTTAAAAAGTGTTTATGTTAGAGAGACGGCGGATCTAAGGCGTCTTGCCTACAACCTCCTAAACACCCTGGCGGACAACATGGTATTTGAGAAAACAATCTCATCGATGCCTCAAGGCTCGCCACAGGCAGGCAACGAGTGTACGCTGTATAACCTGGGCTTCACGGCTACCGCTAGCCTACCGCCAGGCTTGTTGTTCAAAATGGATGTCTATAAGGTAGAGTTTAACTTGACTACGGGAAGCTCTACACTCAAATGGATAGGCTGTGCCTCTAATTACGACTGGAAGAACATAAGACTAGTAGAATCGGAACCGATAATATATACATATGTCTGTACAGGCGATCCTGACAGCGTCAGGGGGACAACGCTTCTTATACACCTCGTCATCGGTTATTCAGGGTGACATGCATGACTAAACGTAGAGCCCAGATGGTGGTCGCTGCGGTTCTCATAATTGGTCTACTGGTGATGTCCATCCTCGTAACCGTATACGAGGCCCACACGCTTTTCCTAACTACTAGAAGCCCAGTGGTACGGGAGACGGTAGGCGCTATAACAGCCGACTTTAAAAGAGCTATCGCGGCCATGCTAGCCTTAGCCACAAGGGCTTACTTTAACTACTCTGAGTTCACAGATTTCACTGACAGGTTTGGAGGCTTCGGCGTGTCCGCGTATAACAGACACAACTTTACGGTGGCGAGGATAGCCGCCAAAACCTACCTCGAGTACTGGAGGCAGTCCATAATGAAGGCGTACGGCGAGTACGGTGCCCAAGTATCCTACCAACTCTTAGAGCTGAACCTGTCCCAGGAACTAGGGAGACCCAGGAGTGTAAATAACCTTATGAAGGGCTACTGGTACCTCCCGGTCTCTGGGAGCTATGCGTACGCCAAGCTCAAGCTGAACCTAACGGCGCTAGGATTCTACAACTGGGAGAGCGATGTATTTGTCGGGCTGACCGTGACGGTATACAGGAATCCCGTCAGCGTCACGGCCTCCAACGTCACGATAATATTAAATGTCCGTCAAGACGGGGACCTCGACTATTCAAGAAACCCGCCGAGCGTCCGTGGCGCTCCCTACGGTAGGCTCATCACAAGCGGATGGGTCCGCATCTACTACCCAGAGAAGGACGCCCAAGGCAGGTACACAGGCGCCTGGAGGCAGGCGAGAATCAAGGACATAACCTACGGAGGCATGGGCAACTATTCGATAACATTCGAGCCAGCAGTAGATGTTCTGACTGACCCGCTAACGAAGGAGCAGTACGTGCCAATCATGGTTGTTGTCTCGGACGAGAGAGGAATAATCGTGGAAGCCTCCACCTACAAGTATATAGTCTTCTCGATACAGAGGAACACCCCTGATACGCTTGTCTACTACGACTCTTCAGGGCAAAAGCAGACGCTCAACAGGCCGAGCGATATAAGTAACGAGGTCTACACGCTCGAGATGAGTAGCAACCTGTCCTTCTACTGGCTGAACACTAAGCTGCAAATAGACCCAAATCTAAAGCTGCCCCCATTCCCATATATTCCCATCAAACAGATAAGGGTCAACACCACCCTCAGAGGGACGAATGATGTTCTAAACGAGAGGCCTATCCAATACGAGAACTGGACCACCACCATATGGAGGCTAGCAAACATTCCTGTTAACCTGCCGGTAGGACTTTCCGACCCCCAGATGGACTTCGTAAGGGGAGACAAGTACAACACGAGGCTTGTCTTCCAGGTGAAATTCCCGTCAACTTCCATCAAGCAGCAGCTGGTAGCACTCTGGTGGAAAGATGACCTCGACGCGCAGCCCGCAGCTTACCCTACCCAGATAACGTACATTTGGGACTCCACACATAAGGATATTATGCACCCGCTCTATGACGTCGAGCTGGTAGACTTAGAGCATCCCCAGTCTAGAGGTTACCTCGACTATGAAGGCGTCGCTGCTGCTGTGCTACGCGACCCTCAAACAGACTTTGCTTTTGGCCCCTACAACCTCCATGCTTTCGACACATACGGGTCATCTTTAGGGAGATATAGACCCTACGGGGTGTGGAAGGTCTACTATAGTTACCTTAGGTACAGCTGGATTCAAGCCCCCATCAGGATTTTTGCCTTGCTCAACACTACATTTGTCGGTAATGTTTATGCCAGCGGTGACGTTAGGAGCGACTATTACGCGACACTGAGCATACTATCAGTCGTGAACGGGACGAGGTATGTCCCAGTCCTGACCTACGTCTACTGGATGAACAACCAGGATGGCGAGGGGTACTGGTTGGCCACAGAGATGGGCAGAGGGGTTGCCGACTGGTTCCTCTACTTGACAGCGGGGCTACAAGCCATAAGCAATGTAAAGCTGCAAAACCGGACATATAATTCCCCCTTCCCCTGGAGGAGTGATCCTCCCGTCGAATGCTATCCGGATCCCGGTATCATGCTTGCTCATTGGAGCTGGAGCGGTGACCTGGGCAGAGCCCTCATACTTAACTGGAACGGTGTTCAAAAACTGTACAGCGTGGGCGGAAGTGACGCAAGGTTCTGTACAACAAAGTATGCTCCAGGGGGTACAAAGCAGGGATCCATTGAATATGTTTTCTGGCCGTCGGATGTCGAGCGCACCGTTAATAAAGGTACTTTAGTAGCGTTCTGGAACGTGATTTTCGATTTCCGCAGTAGCGGCCCCGGCTTTGGCACATATCCTGGGAGCGATGCATGGAAGAATGCCTACATTTATGCATCCATGTTTCTAGAGAACTATGCTCCCAAGGTAGGCCCGCCTCCATAGAAGCCTATAATTATTCTCTTTAGTCTTGTCAATCTTAAATGATCCCTCTCAACCACCATGCCAGCATTTTAGCAGCTTTGCCTCTATGGGAATAAATGTTTTTCTCCTCGATGCTCATCTCCGCGAAGGTCTTGTTTGACCCGAGCGGCTGGAAGATAGGGTCGAATCCGAAGCCATGTTTTCCTCTGGGCTGGAGGGTTACAGTGCCCTTTGTCTCTCCTTTAAAGGCCTTGATCTCGCCTTGAGGGGTCTTCACCGCTATTACTGAGATGAAGGTAGCGGACCTGTCAGCTACTCCCTGCATGAGCTTTAGTACCCCTTTTATTCCTATCGTCTCGTAGACATAGCTGCTGTATGGTCCTGGAAAACCGTTCAGCTCGTCTATGAAGAGTCCCGAGTCCTCGACGGCTACGGGAGCATCCTGTGGCTCTATACTCTCCACGGCTTTAAGCGCTATCTCCTCAATGTTCTTAGACTGTAGCTCTAGCTTCTTGAAAGGAGCAGCTATTACTTGTATGCTGTAAGGGGCTAGAATCATCGCGATTTCATCTATCTTGTGTTTATTCTGTGTAGCTAGGTACAACTTCACGTGTCTCGTACTCCTACTAGTAATTTAAACCTAAGGGTTTTTGATAAGGAGTAGGATTTAGAAGCGTGATTAGAAAATATAGAAAATATTATTAGAATGATAGGTCAATGTTTTCGAGGTTATGTCAGTCCCGTCTAAGCTGCCGACTCCTAGCCTGCGTGATAAGCCGACTCTTCGAGAGGCTCTATGGTGTCTAGCCAATGCAACCCCCCTCCAGTGCCCCAGGTGTGACCTGGAAGGCTTGTCCCGCATTCTTTTCCACCTTCAAGGTATACGGCGCGGGGGTTTTAGAACGGTTCCCTCAGCCGGTGCTACATATCCGCTGGAGGTGTACGTTTTTTCAAGGAATGATCTTTTACCTATAAAAAAGGGGATATACAAGTATGTCCCGGCGAAGAACGCTCTCGAGGATGTTGACGCGGAGGCAGAGTTCGAAGGGTTTGTGATAGCAGCTGTCACCGCTAGAACCACGAGCTTCTACGGTTTAAGGGGCTATAGATACGTTAGGCAGGAAATCGGGCATGCGCTACAAAATCTTTTCTTGTCGTTGATAAGCCATGGTTTTTCCTGGTCTCTAAGGTTTTTGAAGCCTAGACTAGAAGAGGAAGAGTCCCCCTCAAGAGTTGCCGGAATCGAGTTAAAGAACGTGGAAAACTATTGTAGAGGTTTCCTGGTAGAGCGCGCATTTCCCCTAGACAAAGTCATAGCCTTGAGGTCGAGCATACGCAACTATAGAAAGGAGGGCCTCTCGGAAGAACAGCTCATAACAATTCTAAGATGGTCCGTCGGCGAGGTGGTTGAGGGTGGCAGAGTCTATCCAAGTCTCTTCGGGAAGCCAAGAGTCGAGACCTATCTCTCGGTGTCTTTAGTCCGAGGCATAGATTCAGGCGTGTACTACGTGAACCCGCAGACGTTAACCCTAGAGCCTATAAAGATGGGGGATTTCTCTGAAGCTCTCTGGAGATATTCTCTCAGACAGCAAGCCCTGTTAAAGGCTCCAGTCGTGGTCATACTCTCGGGAATAGGTCCCGAAGCAGAGGTAGAGTCGGGGATCGTTTCCCAGAACATTTACCTTAATGTAACTCACGAGGGCCTAGGGACAGTTGCTGTAGGCGCGTTTGACGACGAGAAGATAGCAAGCCTAACAGGAATTGATAATCCATTGTATCTAATGCCCATCGGGAAGCCTGCTCGGGAATAGTGGAGGTAATAGAATTATATACTTCTCCATACATAACTTTAGTGTGGATTACTGGAAGCTGCCTCCAAGAGTAAAAGTTCTTGAGGCGCTGGGTTGTATTGGAGATTCGCGCATACAATTTGTAAGTGAGAGGGAGGCTAGGGTCGTAGGGTCTGACGGGAGTCGAGTGTACAGAGTAGTCTGGGATGGTGGAAGAGGTATTGCATCAAACGATAACGGCTCTGTCTACAGGGGCTATCTAGGCTATCCCTCCATAGCGTTTCTCATGCTTAAAGGTGTCTTACCGTTCGACGAGAAGCTTGCGGAAGCACTGCGTGGTATTCCGTGGCGCGAGATCAATGAAAAGTTTAAGAGCTACAGGGACACGGAGAAGTACGTCAAGGAGGTTCTCGCCGGCAAAGGTGTAAACTGGGCATACGTGGAGGCTTACGTGGTGAAAGTTTTAAGAGAGATAGAGGGATTAAAGTTGTACAAGATCCCATTGTAGCTCTTCCCATATAAACGATATGCTTTTAAGCGTAGACGTTTAAACGTCCCGGAGAGATGGTCAGAGGAGTTAGCGTCAGGGTTGAGGATGTCAGCAAGACGTATAAGGATAGAGGTACAACTACTGCTCTAAAAAGCGTAAAACTGGACATTAGGGCTGGGGAGCTCTTCAGTATTCTAGGGCCCAGCGGTTGCGGTAAGACGACTCTCTTGCGGATCATAGCCGGGCTTTTGAAACCAGATGCTGGCCGCGTGTTCTTTGACGAGTTGGACGTTACAGACAAACCTGCCTACGAGAGGCCTATCGGGATGGTTTTCCAAGACCTCGCACTCTTCCCTCATCTAACAGTTTATAAGAACGTCTCCTTCGGCCTAGAAATTGCAGGATGGCCAAAAGACAAGGCTGAGAGAAGAGTGAAAGAGGTTCTTGAGCTCGTCAGGCTACCATTCGATGTTTTTGCTCATAGAAGAATAAGCCAGCTCAGCGGTGGCCAGCAGCAGAGGGTGGCTTTAGCTCGTGCCTTGGCTAGAGATCCCAGTGTCCTCTTACTCGACGAGCCCTTCAGCCACCTGGACTATAAGATAAGAATCGAGCTTATCAGAGAGCTTAAAAGGCTTCAAAGGGAGACGGGAGTCACAATGATTTACGTGACCCACGACCAGAACGAGGCCATGATGCTCTCAGACAGGCTTGCAGTAATGTATGAGGGTGTTCTCCAACAGGTGGGGTCTCCACTAGAAGTATACACCAGGCCGGCGAACGAGTTCGTCGCCTCTTTCCTTGGCGAGGCTAACATAATCTCTGTTGAAGCCAGAGGGGGTGTAGCCGAAGTAAAAGGTGTCAAAATTGATCTCTCCCTCTTTTCACCAGAGCTTAGTGGCTACGATGGCCGCGTCCTCCTATTTTTCCGCCCTGAAGACGTGAAACTATCGGGTGATCCATCCAGGATGATTCAGCTAGAAGCTGTAGTCATCGAGAAAACTTTCCTGGGTCCCCTAACGAAAATAGTCCTTGATGGCTGGGGCGACGTTAAATTTGAAGCTTTGGCTCCAACACGTGAAAGCTGGGGGATAGAAGTGGGTGAGAGAGTCAGAATGTACCTTGAACCATCCTCGGTTAAGATCTTCACCAGGTAGCCGCAATGCGGAAAAACCCTGTTTTTCTCATAGCGATTCTACCGCTTCTCTATGTATTAACGACGTTTTATGTTCCAATAATACTGATGGCCATGGAGAGCCTTAAAGCCGGCGGAGTACAAGTTTACACGTCGGTTTTAACAAATAAAGACTTCACCTCTATAATCTTATATTCTGCAGCTATCGCTTTCATAACGACTCTGATTACACTAGTACTCGCTTTTCCAGCTGCCTACTATCTGTCCTTTGGGGTCGAAAACCCACAAACCAAGAACAAATTTCTAGTTGCATTCACTGTTCCCATGCTTATAAACTTCCTACTAAGGGCCTATGCATTAATGAATATTTTATCTCTTGTGAACCTTACGAATACCATCCAGGGAATGATAATAGGCATGGTTTACGAGTTCCTCCCATTCATGCTTTTACCAATATATTCCACTCTTGAACGCATAGAGAGGAGGTTTCTCGAGGCCGCAGAGACACTTGGTGCCAAGCCCTGGCAAGCCGTCTTAAGGATAACACTCCCATTAGCGACTCCAGGTATAGCGTCAGGTGTTATACTGGTATTCCTAATGGCGTTTACGGAGTTCGTGGTTCCTGGACTCCTGGGAGGCGTCTATGGATATACAGTCGGGTACCTTATATGGGATCTTTTCCTGAAGTATAGAAACTGGCCTGTAGGCTCCGCACTAGCCTTCATAGTCACTTTGACCTCTATTTTTGCGGTATACTTCTATACACGTTACGGTGGCGGTAATGATTAGGAAAGTTCTCAAGATATACACATATCTTCTCCTAGCATTCATATACGCGCCTCTCATCTTTGTAATAATACAGTCCTTCAACGTCTCGAAATATCCAGGAGACCTAAAAGGGTTTACACTAAGATGGTACTCAGAGCTTCTGCTTGACTCTGAAGTCCTTACAGCAGCTTTAAACGGGGCTTCCGTCGCACTCATCTCATCGATTTTATCAACGATACTAGGGGGTTTAGCAGCGTATTATTTTGCTAGGAGAAGATCATCACCACTCGTTGATAACTTCTTCTACGCCCCTATAGTCATCCCTGAGATCGTAGAATCGGTAAGTCTTCTCATGCTCTACTACTATGTTGGTGCCGAGCTGGGCTTTTGGACCGTCCTGATAGGACACACCGCATATAATGTGTCATATGCCTATGTTGCGCTCAAGCCACAGTTTAGGCTGACAGCTACCAATGTAGAAGATGCAGCGTACACGCTGGGCGCTAAGCCTTTTGATGTATTCGTTAGGGTATACTTTCCTCTTGCACTCCCAGGCATCATATCCTCGCTTCTCATTACATTCTCGATGTCCTTCGACGATTTTATAAAGACAGCTTTTACGACAGGGCCGGGCTTCAAGACTCTTCCATTGGTTATCTGGGCGCGAGCGGCGCGTGGCAGAGCTACTTCCGAGCTTAACGCGCTGGCTACAATACTCATTGCTGTATCGCTGCTGACAAGTTACATATATACAAGGCAAGTCTTTAAAGGTAAAGAAGACTAAACCCTCTTTACACTTGTACTTATCCGTTCAACAATTGCCAGTATGTTTTCGTCCACAGGATTCGTAAACAGCAGTTTAGCATCCTTTGGCGGATATACCGCTGGATTGCTTAGGATCTCATCAGGGACTAACCCCTCTAATAGGCTCTTCTTTATGGGGCTCGGATAATAAGTATAGCTGACGTTTTTGACAGCACTCTCTCTTTCAAGAATAAAGTTTATCCATTCATGGGCCAGGTCGACCTCCCTAGCACCCGTTGGAATAGTCATGAAGTCGATCCAGATGAAAGCGCCCTCTTTTGGTAGGATATAACCTACAGCTTTTTCCTCACTTTGCGCTTGCATTACGTCGCCACTCCAAGCCTGTGCAGCGTGCAAGTCGCCCTTCGCCAGTTGGGGTATATATATGCTAGCACCATAGTAGCCTGCCAGATAGTCTTTTTGTTTTCGGAGTAAATCTATTATCCTGTTCACGGCATCGTCAGACCAGTCGTCTAAGGGAATATTAAGGTAGAGCTTTGCAGCGTTCACAACTTCTAGGAACTCCTCAAGCATAGAGACTTTTCCCTTATGCCTTTGAAGGAACCCTTGAGTATCAAAGAGCTGTTCGTATCCTTCTATCTCTCCAGCATTTACAAACTTACCGTTAAAGCCGATACCTGTTGTACCCCAAGCATAAGGTATGCCGTAGTTGAGACCGGGGTCGAACTTATTGTTTAGAAAGAGGGGGTCTATGTTTGCAAGGTTTGGGATCTTAGACTTGTCGAGAGGCCTTATAAGGTTTTTCTTAACGGCTTGTGTCAAGAACTGATCTGTCAGAACTACGACATCATACCCCCCGCCACCATACTGTAGCTTCGCATAAGCCTCTTCAGCGGACTCGTACTCATCGTAGATTACCTTAACATTGTACTTGGTTTCGAACTCCTTTATTAGGTCTGGGTCTATGTATGTGCTGTAATTGTATACTCTTAAGGTCTTCTGTCCTCCCGTTGACTGTCTCTCGAAATAGTAATAGCCAAGAGCTGCTGCCGCTGCTATAATTCCAGCGCTTAGGATGAACTGTCTTCTTGTAATCTTCACGTATCACATGGGTTTAAAACCGAAAATATAAAGGTAATGCTTTAGTTCATTCTTTTTTGGGAGGAGACAAAAAGGAATATATTCCGTGTAATTATACCCTCTCTTGTGCATGGCGAAACGTTTTATCCACGTGAGGTACAGGAGCTGACTCTCGCTACCCTTGCAGTGTTTGCTGTAATTGCAGGGGAGTATCTCTATCCGTTCTATACACCGAGTTTTCTCCAATTACTCAGACTTCTAACTTTATCCTTCGTTATCTACGTACCCCATGAGCTTGCCCACAAGTTTATCGCGATGTACTTTGGTTACCCTGCAAGGTTCTCTATCGTATGGGAATTCTTTCTTTTAACCCTCATCTCTGCAATACCCGTGATCCCAATTAAATTCATAGCTCCGGGAACCGTCTACATATATACTGGGCCTTTTATAGACAAGAAGACCGACGGGATGATATCGGCTGCTGGACCCGTGACAAACATCCTACTAGGACTGGTCGGAATGATTGCTGGTGGGACATTTGCAAAAACAGTAATGAATTTTAGCGGTTGGATTGCTTTTTTCAACCTACTACCGTTTGGTCCCTTGGATGGGCGAAAAGTTTTAGCCTGGAACGCGGGTGTATGGGCGGCTCTAATGCTTGTGTCACTAGCAATGGTTATTCTCTAAGTTACTCGTATTGTAAGCAGTGAGTCAAAAAACTTATATCATACGATTACCGGCATTGACTGTGTCATCAGCTAAAGAACGCGAAGCTAAAATTCAAGCTTTGAGGCAGGTAAGAGAACAAGAGGAGGAAGCTAGAAAAAGACTCAGCCAAATAAAATACAAGTTGGTTATTCTAAGCGGAAAAGGCGGTGTGGGAAAGAGCTTTGTTACAGCCAACCTCGCCGCCGCGCTTGCAGCAAAGGGATTCCAGGTTGGTGTTCTCGACGCAGATGTGCATGGTCCCTCTATACCAAAGATGTTTGGCCTCCACGGTCAGGCGATATACGCAGGTCCAGGAGGACTGCTACCCCTCGTAGGTGTTGGAGGTGTACGCGTAGTCTCAGCGGATCTAATGCTACCCGACGAGGAAACCGCACTTATATGGCGCGGCCCCATGAAGACGGGTTTCATAAGAGAAGTTCTATCAATGGTAGCGTGGGGGCCCCTGGACTTTCTGCTTGTAGATCTCCCGCCTGGTACAGGCGACGAACCCCTAACAATAGCACAACTAATCAAAGATTTAAGCGGGGCTATAGTTGTCACCACTCCCAACGACTTGACACGTATAGTCGTAAAGAAGGCTATCACGTTTTGTAAGCAGCTAAAAGTTCCCCTGCTCGGCGTGGTTAATAATATGAGCCATTTCACGTGTCCCGTATGCGGCACTAAACACTATATATTCGGTCAAGGAGGTGCAACGAGACTAGCAGAGGAGACTGGTGTGAGAGTCTTAGCAGAAATACCCATAGATCCACGTATAGGCGAGTCCGTGGATAACGGGGTTCCCTTTGTTCTCGCCTACCCTGACACCGAGACAGCTAAAAGCCTGATGAGTCTGGCTGACAAGGTTCTGGAGGCTTTAAAAGCTGAGGCGAAGCCTAGTCAAGAAGGCTCCTCAAACTCACAATAAAGTCTCTTAAAATACTATATGCCCTACTCGACTCGCTCGAATCGACAATAAATATTATGTCCCGGTAACTTGAAACAACCTCAGTCAGGTTTATCCCTCTAACAGAAAGAGCCATTGCAACAATTGAGACAACTCCAGGCGTGACGAGGATCTCGGGAGGACCCGTTAGGATTATTGCAGATTGATTTCTAAGAAACTGTTTCACGCTTTCCCTCTTTATACCCGCATAAATTTTCTCCAGGAAATCCTCCCGTCCTATGATTGTTAAAGCACTGGTTCCCTGAACAAGCTGTAGATACCCATTACTAGAGGTTTCATTATGGATGCTTTTAATAATCGTGGATGTCTCAAGAGTATCTACCGAGAGAACCCCGAGCTTGTCAAGGAGTCTTATCTCGCTTCCCACAAGCGCTGTCGCAATTTTCCTTGCCTTTACGCCTTCCTCTAATAACTCCTTCGAGGCCCTTAACACGGCCATCTTTACGGAGATACCCGTAAGTTTGCGACCTGAAAGCTTTTCAACTTCCTCGTGTAAAAGGCGTGCTAGTGCCGAGTAATTTACAATACCTAGGCGCATAGATTCTAGGATGTATGGCCTAGTCATGAGAACCATTTTCACGTATTTTACAACAGTATCCTTAGCAGGCACGCTGGATGATGGGGAGCTTAGTTTAAAAACATTTTTAGGAAAAATTAAAAAATAAATTATTTTAAATGAATAAAAATTTTTTAATAAATAGAAATGTTTATAAAGACAAAAGTTTTCAAAAAGCCTTGATGCAGAACCAGGTAAAAAAATCAAATAAAATATTACTTACAGCTGTATTCATTATAGGACTTTTAATCGGTGGTGGACTAGGGTATCTACTCGGACATACATCACCATCACTACAATCTAGCTATATCGATAAAATTAAATCACGTGGAAAACTTATAGTTGGAACATCGGCAGACTGGCCGCCATTCGAGTATGTCGATAAGAACGGGAACTTTGCAGGAATAGACATCGAGATAGCGAAGCGAATAGCACAGGCGTTAGGAGTACAGCTCGAGATAAAGGATATGCAGTTTTCAGCCTTAATTGAAGCTGTAAAGAACGGCGATGTGGATATGGTTCTAGCAGACATGACCCCCACTTCTGAACGCGAAAAAGTAGTAGACTTCTCATTTCCATACTATTTTGCTAGTAAGGGCGTGGTTGTAGTACTTAAAAATTCAAACATCGCAAAGCTGGAGGACCTCTACGGAAAAAAGGTCGGAGTCCAGCTTGGAACAATACAGGAGGACTATGCTAACGAGTATCTGAAGGGGAAGGCTGAGATAAAAACATACGACAAAGTATACCCAGACATGGTAATGGTACTGCAGAGGGGCGACGTTGACGCGATAATAATAGGAGAAAAAATTGCAAACGCCCTCATCATAAAGAATCCTGATCTCAAGACAGCTTTCATTGTTGGCAAGCCAACAGCGGGTGCTGCGGTCGCTTTGCCAAAGGGAGCAACCGACCTGAAGGTATTTGTCGACAAGGTAATTGAGGATCTTATAAACAGTGGGGAGATGGACCAGATATTCCTAAACGAGACCCTTAAATGGCTTGGTGGAAGCTGAGCAAAGAATATTGAATAGATAGTAATGATTTTTTTACGTGGGTTGAAGATGGACTTTATTAGCTTTGTTATTGAATATCTACCCTTTATCTCTCAGGGAATGCTCACCACTCTTCAACTCTCAATAATCTCTTTTTTGATGGGCTTGATACTCGGTGCTTTTCTCCTAGCGCTCACGTTATCCCCTCTAAGGCCGGTTGCCCGGGCATATATTGAGCCGATACGTGGGACTCCTCTACTCGTCCAGCTCTTTGTTCTCTATTTTGGTTTGCCGTCCATAGGAATAAAACTAGATGCCTTTACAGCCAGTATTCTAGCCCTTGGCCTTAATAGCGGGGCTTATCAAGCAGAGATATTCCGGTCTGCGGTGAAGGGAATACCGGATGTTCAGATACTCTCAGCCGAGTCTCTAGGTTTCACACAATACCAGACTTTCCGGTATGTTATATTACCACAAGCCTTACGGATTTCGATACCTTCGCTTGTAAACGAGTTTGTAACCGTGATTAAGGAAAGTTCGCTGGCCGCGGTGATAGGTATCGTAGAGCTTACGAGGCGTGGGCAGTACGTGGCAGCGTATACCTATAGGGCGTTTGAGGCATACTTGATAGTAGCTTTCCTCTACTTTGTTTTATGCTATGTCTTCTCTCACGGTTCCCGTGTTCTAGAGAGAAAGGTCAGAATACCAGGCTACACGGGTGCGTAGTGATGACAGAGATAGTGCTTGAAATGGAAGATATTTGGGCAGGCTACGATGAGCAACCCGTAGTAAAGGGTGTTTCTCTCAAGGTACAGAAGCACGAGAAAGTTGTGATAATGGGTCCAAGCGGAAGCGGTAAAAGTACCTTGCTAAAAACAGCGGTACTACTTGTTAAGCCCTTTAAGGGCAGAATATACTTGGACGGCGAAGAGCTCACCGCAGAGAACGTTGACCTTAGAGCAGCTCGCGCAAAGACAGGTTTTGTCTTTCAAAGCTATAACCTATTCCCCCATCTAAAAGTGATCGACAACATAACTCTGCCGCTACGCATCGTGAAAGGATATACTAGAGAAGAAGCAATTAAAAAGGCTCTTGAGGTTCTCGAAGAAGTCAACCTTCGAGGATTCGAGGAAAAATATCCTTTACAGCTAAGCGGTGGACAACAACAAAGGGTTGCCATTGCAAGGGCCCTCGCCATGGATCCTATTCTGCTCCTCTTAGATGAACCAACCTCTGCACTTGACCCAGAGTTAAAGGCTGAGGTTTTGGACACTCTCAAAGAAGTTGCTCGTAGAGGCATAGCAATGCTCGCCGTAACCCATGAATTGGACTTCACAAAGGAGATCGCTGACCGTGTAATAATAATGGAGGATGGCGCCATTGTGGAGAGCGGTCAGGCTAAGGAGGTGTTGGAAAATCCATCCACGGAACGCACGCGGAAATTCCTAAGGCTTATCCAGAAGGTTTGAGACCCAGATAGCGCCGGTAGAGCTCACCTCTGTTGTTTACCCCCCAGTAGATTAAGAAGTTCATATAGAAAGACCAAGAGTGTTCGACAAGGTGGTCTATCTTTTTCTCTATCAAGGTATGTATCTTATCTACAACATTCACGTCGCAGCTGGCAGCCCTCGGATAACCTGTGGCCTTGGCCACACACGGTATGACGCTATCCAGCTTGAGGCCTGTGAGTGCGGCTAGTGAAAGCGAGATGATGAAGTGGACACCGAATAGTCTCTTTGACAGTCTCAGGCAAAGAGACACGTATTCTCCAGTCGAAAGACTCCTCGTGTCGCTCTCCAAGAGAAGCGCGACAAGTTCATTACCTTTGATATTTTCCATGAAGACTTTTTCAGGTATAACAATTCTCTCGGGCCTGATGAACAAAGCATAGTAAACTGGTACTGTCTCGTCGAAAACAAGAGTTAGAGAGCTCACCTCGCTACAGAGTGCTGGGCGGAGCGGGACAAGAGTTACCGGGATGTGAGGTCTGGGAGACTCAAAAATTGCTTGTTTGAGCCCGCCCTTCCTGAGCCTTTTTACCGAGAGAATCTTTGCAGCGTTTACGGCTTTAAATCCTCCTATCCCTAAAATCCTCTGCTGCAAGCTATTCTGAATTATGAGATGTGGAGTATCAAGCTTGGTGAGCTCTAACTCATCTACGAGTATCGAATTAGCGTTTTTAATAACAAGTCCCGGATCATCGTAGACTATCACCGCACCCTCTTTATCTATTAGTTCCAAGCTGTCGATGAAGGAGACTATCGACACCATTCCCAAAACTTAAAGAAAAGTATAAAAACGATGCCTTACGTGCTATAGGTGCCGGTGAAGGTCCATTGTGTTACAAGTCTATAACACTCTATCGCGAAGTCTTGAGGTGTTTCAGCCTGTAAACCCTGGAAGAGTTCTGATGTATGTCTGCGGTCCGACAGTCTATGATTATTCCCATGTTGGGCACGCCCGAACCTATGTAGCTTTCGACGTGATAAAACGTTATTTGAGGCTTATAGGCTACGACGCTTTTCATGTTCAAAACATTACTGACATCGACGACAAGATCATAAACAGGGCACGTGACGAGGGAAAGAACTGGAGGGAAATCGTCGATGAGTACAGCAAGGACTACCTAGATGCGCTGAAAAAACTCAATGTTTTTGTGGACATCCATCCACGAGTCACAGAGCACATAAGCGAGATCATAGATTTCATCCAAAAGCTCATAGAAAAGGGTCACGCTTACGTGGCGCCAAGTGGCAGCGTATACTTCGACGTGGACACGTACGGCGACTACGGCAGGCTGAGTGGCCGTCAGGATAAAAAGATGTGGAGTCAAGAGGAGTTTGCTACTGAGAAGAAAAACCCTTATGACTTTGCGCTTTGGAAAGCCCGTAAACCAGGCGAGCCATATTGGGACTCACCCTGGGGTCCCGGGAGACCTGGCTGGCACATCGAATGTAGCGTGATGTCCTCACGCTACCTTGGAACCAGATTTGACATACATGGAGGAGGCTCTGACCTGATCTTTCCTCATCATGAGAACGAGAGGGCCCAAAGCGAGTCATTGTTTGGAGAGAAGCCTTGGGTGAAGTATTGGATGCACACCGGGATGCTACAGGTTGGTGGTGAGAAGATGAGTAAGAGTTTAAAGAACATTGTGCCTCTCAAAGACTTATTCAACTCCTACGACCCCTTAGTGGTCAGGCTCTGGCTGGCCAGTGCCCATTATAGGACTATACTTAGTTTCTCCGATGAGATTCTCCAACAAGCGCGCTCTAACCTGGAGAGGTTGAGGGGGGCCGCGTTACTAGTACAGAAGCTCTTCAAAGAGGTGGAGCCGGCTGGCAGGCTTTCAGATGAAGACCTTGTCACCTTGAAAGAAATGTCCCAGCTTCGCAGAGATTTCTATGAAGCCATGAATTCTGACTTTAATGCTAGCGCCGCGTTTGCCTCCGTCATGCAATTAACCTCGATTATATACTCCCGGATATCTAGCAAACCTTCTTACACAACGGTCTATATAGCATACAGGTTGCTTGAGGAGTTTAACAGAGTATTGGGTGTTTTAGATGACATAATGTATGAGACTCCGAGTGAGACGATACCAGTAGAGCAATTGGTAGATCTCATAGTCGAGGTTCGCAACGTGCTACGCTCACAGCGTAACTGGGAGCTAAGCGACTACATCAGATCTAGGCTCTCAGACCTGGGAATAGTGCTAATGGATGAAAAGAATAAAACACGGTGGCTGTTGCGCAGGTAGCCTCCCTATTTTGTCTTACCTGAGAGGGATTTTTGGCTCTAAGCCCAATCCCAAGGCAAGTGCTCCCGCAATCCCTATGTTTTGGCCTAGTTTCGTCGGCTTGATGTCCGGAACCCTGTTGATGGCATACTTCTCCACTTCCCCCCTAATGTTGTTCAACAGTATGTCGACGTTGTTTAGGGCTACAGAGCCTCCTACAGTTATTATCTCAGGGTCGTAGTAGTTTACAATAGCTGCAAAACCGTACGCGTTTAACCTTCTAACCTCTGATATGACGAGGAGTGCTAACGGGTCCCCCTTACGATAAGCTTCGAAAATTAGGGGTGCATCTAAATCTTTTCTATCCTTCAGTACGGAGCCTTCAATTTTCTCGCGCTCGACCTCGGCCAGAAACCTTGCAAACCTAGGAATCCCGCTCCCAGAAGAGTATGCCTCCCAATGTCCCTTCTTCCCACAGCCACAGGTCAACCTTTCTCGGGAGTCCACTACCAAATGACCTATTTCATGCGCGTTGCCATCCTTGCCTAGAAGAAGGGATCCGTCAACGTATACTCCACCACCTATACCAGTGCTAATAGTCACGTAAACAATGTTTTCATGCTTGGAACCCTCTCCCCAGTACCTTTCACCGACAACGGCTGTTACTGCATCGTTTGCGAAAGCGACGCGTAGACCTGTAAACTCTTTGAGGAGTTTAACGAGTTCGAGCTTCTTGAATGGCATGTTTGGCGCATTGATTATCTCACCTTTCTTGATGTCGAGTGGACCTGGACTCCCGACTCCCATCCCTACGACCTCCACGTTGAAGCTTTTTAAAATTCCATTAGCTACTCTGGCAATATGCTCTACGTATTTTAGTGGGTCTTGGAAGTCCCATGTCTTAAAACTTTCTATTTGTAAAAGCTCTCCATCCGAGTTTCCAATGCCCACACGGGTGTTTGTAGCTCCAATGTCAACCGCGAGCGCGTATTTCACGGGTCTAAAGCCCGCGCCCAAAAGTATTAAGCTTAACGCGAAATGTAACTATTTGATGATGAGGGTCTAAAGCAGGGAATAATGACCGTAAACCGTCGCGGCTGACCCTTTTCACCTTTCCTCTTTATACGTCGCGTGAAGGGAATACAATTCTCTAAAAATCCACGGCACGTCGCAGAAAAATATACCCTTTATTCAATCCATAGAAGGTCATTCTCTAATTCTAGCTAGCGAGCTTAGCGTGTCAGGGGTTAACTTATAAGCAGGCTAACAAGCATAACGATGACATCAAAGTCTGCAGGGTTGATAACCCCTTCAACAGCTACTAAAAGATCTCCCCTCTTGAAAATAAGGACACTTTTGGATCCCTGTTTTAGCGCAAGCCAGGGATCAGAGTAGCCTAAAACCGTTAACGTCGATCTTACATATGCCAGGAGGTCAGATACCTCTACCTTAGGAGGATATTGATAGAGTATTTTATCCGAGTTGAACGCTACGATACGGCTAACACCAAGGCTCTTCAGCGACTTCAACACATCCTCGTCCTCAGCAAAGACTTCAAGCACAGGCTTACTGCTCATCCAAACGCCCCATTACTACCTCAATGCTCTTTAATGAATATTTTCCTATGATACGGGCTTCAAAAGAGAACGATAAAAATATATGCATGAATCTTGGCATGGGAATTGACAGACCATGAAACCTTACGCCTTTAGTGAAGAGGAAGAGGAATGGGACGAGGAAGAATTCGAAGAGGAAGAGGAGGAAGAATTCGAAGACTTCGGTGAAGAGGAGGAATTCCTAGAAGAAGAGGAAGAGGAGGAAGAGTGGGAGGAGGAAGAGGAGGAAGAATTCTAAAATCTTTTTGACCGCGTTAATTATTTTAAATATCGTTGTCTTGTCTTTGTCTCCGTTAACTTTTCCGTTTTTTCTTTTTACTCGAGCGGGTCTTCAAGAACTTTGATCTATTATTTATGTAGATTCCCAGCAAGGTCAAAGCCCCTATGATAGCGAAGACTACAACTATTAGGTGTCCATTCGAGGAAATTGTACTTTCTCCCGTTGGAGCCTCTGATTCTACAGCCGTAATTACAAAGGAGGACAAGCTTGGATCGGCATTATCTGCTATCAAGCTAATCTGAACAGTCGCGTTTTCTTTTCTCAGAAGCTTAACAAAGAATGTGACAGGGACATCTTTCCCGCCAGGAACGGCTCCAAGCCTTACTGTTAGATTACTTCCCCACCTTATTCCATCCGAGGTGAGATTTACATAGCTAGGTCCGAGAACATGTAGAGAAGTATTAATGGCAGGGCTGCTCCCATAGTTATGCACGAGTATTCTCACAGTTCCGGTAGCACCTTGCCTCAACTGTAAAACACTTGGATATACATAGATTACAAGTATTGGTCCTTGCTGAAAGCCTGTCAAGGCTTGGTTGGGGGGAATTAAGGCTAAGGTGATCTCGGTTAATACAACCACTATTAAAAAAAGAATGTGTATGTTATGTCTCATACACCCCTAACCGCTACAACTCAAAATTAAGGTTTCCCCACCAAATAAAGGATAATCGGGTGGCACCCTCAGCCAGGAGTCATTCTTATAAACGAGTAATGACCAGTTCTTACACTCCGGGACTTTTCCCAAAGACAAGATTGTTAAAGTGTTATTTCTAACCCCGATTGTTACATCGGTTATCCTGGCTATCGCCGTTACAAACGTCTCTCCAGCGTGTACAGGATGATTGTAGAAGCATTCTTTATGATCACTGTGCTTAATGCATACATTTACAAGCACAATTCTCCCAGTATTATTACCTAGGTAGCTGGCCATCGTCTTAATCTCTTCAGTTACTCGGTATATGTCTCTCTGAACACTAATAAGATTATACACGATGGTTGCTGTTATTAAGAGACTCAGAAAGGCTAAGGCAAAGGCTATTCGAGTAATCAGTTGTGTCTCGTCCACAACCTCCTTGAAGTGTTAAAGTATAAAAACATGGATGTAACCTTACTCTGGGTCCGTCTATGAGGCATGCATTACTGCTGCAATACCTGCTAGGATTTGTTCTCATGGTACTTTTCTCCTACATGAACGCACACTACCCTGATAAGACATGGCTCTTTTTCACACTTTACCTGTTAGTTTTTATGGGCATAATCTTCTTCGTAACTGGTAGGCAAGCCCAGAATATCTTTAGAGACCTAGAGGAGGTTAAGAAAGGCGAGATAATATATCAGGCCGATCCGGATCAGAGCCTTAAGCTTCGCGAGAAGGACATGGAGAAGACTCAGGGTGAGCTCGCAGCTCAATTCAAGGTGTCATTGATTCCCATGTTGACGATGATCCTTTTTCTCATGGTTTTTTACATACCTTCCTTTCGACAATTCTTTCAGAACATAGGAAACACACTCACACAGGATCAGAAAATGGCGATGTTCTATTCTTTCCTGGCTATGTACGGCTCATTCTATCTAATCTCGATGATCACTGGCCTCTATACCAGGCGTGTTCAATCTAAAACGGGGACACTTACAATAGCGACAAAATACACAATAACCTCTAGAGGTATTATAGTGGACGACAGGCTTCCAATAAAGTTTCCACTAAAAGGCTCTATCGGCACCGATAACAAGAGGAAGTTCGTAGAGATAACACTAATCCAGCAAGTCATGGGTAGCCAGGTCAAGCAGAGAATAAGGCTTTACACGCCTGAACCCTCAAAGCTTGCCAACCTTCTTAAAGAAAAAGGTATGATGCAAAAGTAACAACTTCAGTCATGAAATTCCCGGCTCAATCCATCTGGGAAGCTTTAGGTACTCGCTCGAAAGAGTCGACAAAAATATAAAAACCCCCAAACCAGAAATAGAAGACGGCGGCCGTAGTCTAGTCTGGTAGGATGGCGGCCTGCCACGCCGCAGAGCCCTGTAGGCGCGGAGAACCCGGGTTCAAATCCCGGCGGCCGCACCTTTTCTCACATTTAACGGGTCTATACAGCCGCCCTGCGACACTGGGGGGCGGCTCCCGGTTACCCTTCTAGGGGTTATTGTTTCTGGCCTGGTACTTTTTTTCTTCTCGTTGAGTGGTGTGACGCCTTGGTGTGTCGGGGTGTAGGTCTCGATTCTGGTCGGTGTTGGCGGGGTGTATCCTGCCTTCCTGGCGATGTTGAGGGCTGCGTTTATGTCCGCGTTTATCTCGAGGCCGCAGCGGGGGCACCTGAAGAGGCCCCTGAAGACGCGGGCCTCCTTGTCCTCGTAGCCGCACCTCGAGCACGTGATAGACGTTTTGTGCTCGTCGACAACGTGTACCCTGATGCCGTACTCCGCCGCGGCTACCGCCAGCCATGTGAGGAGCTGGCGGTATCCCCAAATGTTATTGTTCCACTTGTTCCCCTTGCTGTGTGTTATCATGTACGGATAGCCGGCGAAAATCTCGCTGACGCCCTCGAGCCAGAGCTCGCGAACGAGGTGTCTCACTGCCGCGCGCTTCAGGTTCCTCACTCTCCTCTGCCGTTTCTCGTACGCCTTTTTGAGTAGCAGGTGCCATCTCTCCGTGGGGAGGCCCGCATTGCGGCACTTATCATGGACGCGCTGCCATAGTGATGCTTCCTTGCTCCAGTACTCGTATTCTGCTTTGATGGGACCTCCCCTGTAGAGGAGGGCCCGGCGGCCTGTGGTAACGCAGGTGATGATGTTGTTCACCCCGAGGTCGATGAAGGCCTTCTCCCGACCCCGGGGCCCTTGGAGCTGGACTTTATCCCTTTCGCCGTTGATGAACATGTAGCTATACTTCTTTTCCCGTGGCGCCGGCACGCCCACTTCCACAGGGATATGGGCGTACCACCGCCCGTTGAGCTTCCTTATCACTAAGGTGCCCTGTCTCCCCCTCCATCGTAGGCGGCCGCTGTACTCTAGCGTCAGCCTCCTCCCGGCAATGCTGATTATCAACTTGCCCCTCTTTGGGGAAAGTGGGATCACTCTGTAACCCCTGTCCCGCACAAAAAATATTTTCTCCCTCTTCCCAGTCACTTTGTCCTTCTTGTAGCCCGGAGGCCGGGGTTTGAGCCACCCGGGCACTCTGCCTTGCTTCTTCGCCTCGAGTAGCTTGAAGAAGTTACTCCAGTCAATGAGAAGCTGTTTCACTACTGCATCGCTTACGTAGCTGCCTAGCCGGGGCCTGTAGATGTTGTACCACCTTTTCAGCACCTCGTTCGCGGCCTTAGTCAGCCTGCCGGCGAAGAAGAGCTGCCTCAGCTCATAATTCGCCTGGTTGTACATCTTCGTGCAGAGGTCGGCTAGGGCCTCGAGCTCCCGCTCCTGTTCGGGGGTGAGGTGGAGCCTGAGGGTGACGGCCCGGACGGCCTCTACATCCTCAGGGGAACACCCCGTCATAGTCGAAGTTACCGGGCCTTCGCCCTCGGCCCCCGGCCCCGGAGGAGCGGGAGCCGCTCGCCCTCGCTGACACCTCTTTCTCCTGGATTTACGGCCCTTAGCCCCGCCCCCACCCCCCAGGAGGGGCGGGGCCACTGCAGGCCTCTCCGCTTTTTCAGCTGCCATCCCTTACTCACCCCTCTCGGGGGCCCGGGTTCCTCGGCGTGGAGCCGCCGACCATGGCCGGCGTCCACGCGTCACAGCGTAGCCCGGGCTCCTGTTGCCCGGGGCCCCAGTGAAGGGGCGCAGGCCTGTAGGCCCGGGCCCCTGAGGGGTGGGGTTGTTACCCGGGAGCCATGCCCCAGCGCGCAGCCCCCCTGTATCACTGCCCCGTCATGCCTGGACGCCCCCTGCGTCTCGGCGCCCACGCGGCCCACCCGGGAGCCGCCCCCAGTGACTACCCCCTCTTTACCCCCCGCCTCCACCCATTCCAAACCCCGCGTGGGCTTAGCCGCGCCTTGGGGGCTTCAGGGGCTGTGGCCGGAGCCCTGGGGGCGGGCTGCCGGCCCGCTCTTGGGGCGATCCTCTAGGCGGACACCCCCATGATGGCCGGGGGCACCCCGGTGAGGGGTAGCGGGCGCGCGCCCCTCGCCCCGCCCCGCGACCGCCAGACCCCCTCAAAAACACAAGCCTTTCCCGGCGCCCCCGTTTCGCCTCGGGCTACTCCGTGGGCGCCCCTCGGGCCAGGCGGCCCACGGGGCCGGCGAGGCCCTCACAGGACCCTCCACCCCCTCACAAGGGGGCGCCACCACTAAAGGCGGGAGTGAAGGGTAAAAAAAGGCTCATGTTTTGAGGGGGTCTGGTTTCGGCCCATGGTATTTGCTGCGCCGGGCATGCGTGCTGTGCTTTGCCCCTCGCCCTGCTTTCTTTTCCCCGAGAGTGCAGGGGCGTGTGTGCCCCAGTTTTCTCGGGGAAGCACTGTGTAGCCGTCGAGGCCGTGTGCCCGCTCATCCCCCTCGTCGGGGGTTGAGGGCCATTGTTGAGGGCCTTGCGGCGGCCTGTGTGATTAATATTATTATTATTCAGGTATAAAAAGACTAATTGTTTACCTTTTTAATGTTCCTGTTTAATGCTTTTTAGCGTATGCTTGCCTGCACAGCTCTAGTAATGCTTCTCGTCTCTGCGGTGGAGGGCGAGGAGGGTGCTAGGCTGGAGGCTGAGAGTCTCCTGTGGACGGCTGTCTCCAACCCTCCTAGCGTCGAGGCCGCCGGGAGGCTGGCTGCCTACGCGTCGAGGGTGGTCGAGAGGGAGTACAGGGAGGCCTTGGAGGCTTACAGCCGGGCGTTGTCCCTCGCCGGTGGCCTCAACATTAACCCGGGGGGAGTCCAGGGCTATGCAGGCCTTTCAGGTTGACCATGCAGGGAGGGCGTACCAGGCCCTAAGCGAGGCGATCGAGGAGGTAAGCATTCGACGCACACGCATAGCCTCCCTCAGGGCCTACGCGGGCATCCCCCCAGAATACAGGAAGACACTCAACAGCATGGATGCAATGCTCAGGGAGCTGGAAGAACTCAAAAGCAGGATTGAAGGCCTCCTAGAGGAATAATATGTGTGAAGAAGGCTATTGCCAGCAGCGTTACATATGGTAATAGTACCACGGCCCAGAACTTCTCCGTCGTGGGGGTTTCCATTGACTGGTCCGTTTTCGTGATAAATGAAGGGTCTAGAGGGTTGGCAGGTGTATACATGTATCTCTTCTCCTCGTATTCTCGGGAAGTTATCATTCTCATGGTCATATAAGCGATTATCTTGAGGTAAAGCGGCGTACGCTCAGGGAAGGTAGCCCTATTTCTCCAGTTATAGTATATGTTATAGACTATATAACCTATAGATAGTATCCCTGCAAGGACTATGAGCGATGCGGAGAATTTATTTGTAGCCTTGCATATTCTTGCGTGTTAAGCTTACCGAGGATGAACAGTATGCCCGACAAGGTCCTAACTCTCCGAGAAGCATTAAGTCATCCTCTAAGGCGGGCAATAGTATCCTGCCTTATCGAGAACCCGGGCCTAAGTGTAAGACAACTAGCCCGTGAGCTAGGCGTTAGTATAGGCTCTCTCTCGGGACACCTTGTGATCCTAGAACGAGTGGGGCTTATCCGGGAAGTGCGCTTATCGAAAAAATTACAGCTCTACGTGAACGAGGAAATGTTGATGCCCAGAACTCTCGATAGGCGGCACGATCTGAGCATAATATGGAGTGAACATGGTGGTCTTTCCTCCGTCTGAGAAATACGAATTAACCTAAAGCCTGGCATCTGTATAAGGCTTCCTTCAAGATTAAAGGAGATCAATTCCACACTTAAGGCTCTCGATCCACTTTAGAGCTTTTTCAACGACATCTTTCCCGCTAAGTATAGCTCCGTGTTGAGGCACAATTGTCTCGATCTCCAAACCCTTTATTCTGTTAAGCCAGGCCTGAATAGCTTTGTTTCCCGCCATGTATCTCTTGTGGAAAGGCTCCATGTATTTGATGTGTCCATCAAAATCCTTGACAAAGTCGTAACCAACCTGATCCGGAAACACCGACGCGAAGAGATCTCCGGAGAACAATATCTTTGAACATGGATCGTATATCTGGTTGTTCCCAGGTGAGTGCAGGAAATGCGCAGGTATTACTTTAAGCTTGCAATTTCCGAGCTCTAGCTCTGTACCCTGCTCCGGGACTAGTAGAAAACGGTTACCCGGCGATACTTCTGGGGGAAACACGTGTGGCACGAAGCGAGCCCAAATCTCAGGGAGCACTATCTTTGCGTTAGGTAACGCCGTATACCAGCTTGAAGCAGCCCCGATTACGTCGGGATCCTGGTGCGAAAAGAAAAGGTACTTTATCTTAGGCGCTGGAACTATGATTGAGACTTCTGCTAAAAGCCTCGAAAAGATAACCCTACCGCTTGGATCAGCTAAGAGGCCTTCGCCTGAGTCTGCTATAACAATCTGGTTTGCTTGGACGTAGCCTTGTGGTGTTAACTCTCTGAAAACGGTAAATGAGTGTGCATCCTTCGAATATAATGTCAGCATGGTTTCAGATGTTTGCATATATCTCTGTATTTATAAACTATTATTAGTAATAATCATAATTAAAAAGAAAATGCAAAAGTTAAATTTTATCCTAGATTTTATCCCCTACATCATATATATCTTTTTTTACAGAAAAATTTTTTAAAAGATTGAGTGATATCCTAGCTGTGCGAATCAGGGAACATCCTATACTAGATTTCACCCGGGGTCCCCCTCTAAAATTCACCTTTAACGGAAATATCCTTGAAGGATACCCTAACGAGAGCGTACTCGCTGCGCTATGGGCTAACGGTATAAAAAGTTTAAAGAAGGGAGGTCCCCCTCAAGGCCCTTTTTGCCAAATAGGCTATTGCTCGGGCTGCATGGCGCGGGTAAACGGACGACCCCGTGTTAGGACGTGTCTGGAACCTGTCTCTGAGGGGCTTATCGTTGAGATCGAGGAAGAACCACTTCCCCCGAAGGTCACACATGAAGCCGAAGAAGGAAAAGCAGAGATAATTGAGACAGACGTGATGGTTGTGGGGAGCGGGCCCGCCGGTATTTCCGCGGCTATAGCTGCTAGAGGGGAAGGATTGAGGGTAGATGTTTTCGAGAGGCACTTCAGGCCGGGTGGACAACTAGTGAAGCAGACACACAAATTCTTCGGCTCAGGCAAGCTTTTTGGTGGTCAGCGGGGTTTCCAGATAGCTCGGAGGCTAATCCAGGATGCTAACTCTCTCGGCGTGAGAATACATACGAGAGCCCCGGTGATAGGGTGGTTCAAGGAGGGCTTTTTCGCTGTGGCGGCTCAAGATAGACTCGTTCTTGTTAAGCCTCGTACTGTTATCGTATCAACGGGCGCCGTTGAGAGGTTTCTGCCATTCCCGGGAAACACGCTTCCCGGTGTAATGGGTGCAGGAGCGGCGCAGACGCTGATGAACGAGTACGGGGTAAAGCCTGGAAACAGGGCAGTGGTGGTCGGTGCCGGAAATGTCGGGCTTATTGTGGCGTATCAGCTTCTACAGGCAGGTGTTGAGGTTGCAGCCGTCGTTGAAGTCATGAAAGAGATAGGGGGCTGGCTTGTCCACGCTGCCAAACTCAGGAGGAGGGGTATACCTATACTTACTAGCCACACAGTGATAAGAGCGGAGGGAAAGAATAGCGTAGAGCGCGTCATCGTATCTCAGGTCAACGATAAATTTGAGCCAATACCGGGTACCGAGAAGACTTTTGAGGCTGACCTTCTACTCCTAGCCGTGGGTCTCACGCCTGAAGCTAGGCTACTAGCAGAAATGGGTGCTAGAATGGTTTGGACAAGTGAGCTTGGAGGTTATGTTCCATATAGGAACAAATATATGGAGACAAGTATTCCAGGAGTATTCGTTGCAGGCGACGCGTCCGGCATAGAGGAGGCGACGACAGCTATACTCACTGGGAGGATCGCCGGATACTCTGCTGCAATCAATATTCTAGGACCACGTGACGAACTTCTAAGGAAAAGAGAGGAGGCCATACGGGAACTCGAAGCAGCGCGCATGACGCCATTCTCTACCAAAGTTTTGAAGGGAGTAGGCAAGGTGATGCTGAGTGAGCTACAGGCTTAGAGGTTATGCTACGGTTGAAGAGCTACGAGACGCTGGCTTCATCCCGCCCGAAGAGCTAGTCGAGTCTAAGGCTATAGCCGTCTCAGAGTGTATTGAGATGATCCCATGCAACGTCTGTCAGTCTGTTTGCCCAGTTAAGGCCATACGTGTCGAAGGTCTCAGTGGGAGACCGAGAATAGACTGGGATAGATGTACGGGCTGCGGTGTATGTGTTGGTTCATGTCCTGGACAGGCCATGTTCATGGTGGGAAGGGCAGGCAATGATTACATAGTAGGACTCCCATACGAGTTCCTGCCACGCGCAGAGAAGGGTAAGCGGGCAGTACTAATGGGCCGAGACGGTCGGGAGCTTGGAGAAGGTGAAATTACGAGAGTTTTTGAAATTAACAAGACTCAGGTTGTATTTGTAAAGGTGCCAAGGGATCTTATATGGGAGGTGAGAAGCATACGGGTGAAGTGAAAGCCTACATATGCATGTGTGAAAAGGTTACTCTCGAGGATGTCGACAAGGCTCTAAAGGAGGGTATAAGGGATCTCGAGTCGCTCAAAAGGAAACTAAGAATAGGGATGGGTCCGTGCCAGGGTAGATTCTGCATCCCCGCACTCATTTCCTATGTTAGTAGAAAGCTAGGTGTTCCACCCGAGAAGCTTGCCTACCCAATAGTTAGACCACCATTAGAGCCCGTTCCCGCAAAACTCTTCCTGCAGGTGAAGTATGATGAGATATGAGACTATCATAATAGGCGGGGGTATTACGGGCCTGGCTACAGCTTTCAGCCTTGCAAATAAGGGTGCTGGTAAAGTTGTGGTCCTGGAGCGAAACTATCTCGGTTCCGGTTCCACCTTCCGTTCCGCGGGGGGGATCAGGGCGAGCTTTACCAGCAAAGAGCATATAGCACTAATGAAGCGAAGCATCGAGTTATGGGGGAAGCTCGCAAGTGAGCTGAGCATAAAATATGCGAGAAGCGGATATCTCTGGCTCTCCTCAACCGAGAAAGGTTTTGAGAAGCTTAAAGCATACATGAAGTTGCACAACGAGAGCGGGGTTCCTACACGTATAGTGGAGGAGGACTTCGTAAAACAGGTAGCGCCTCACGTGGACACAAGTAGGCTTGTAGGGGCCCTCTTCGACCCTTTAGCCGGGAAGGCCAGTCCATTCGACACTATTTACAAGTTATACGCGGCGGCGAGATCGCTTGGCGTGGAGTTCCGCACGGAGGAAAATGTCGAGGAAATAATAACGCATCAAAACGTTGTACAGGGTGTTCGCACTTCAAACCAGCGTCTAGAAGCGGAAAACGTGGTCGTAGCTACAGGTGCTTATGTGCACGAGTTACTGAAGCCCTTAAGCGTAGACCCCCACGTGGAACCGATTCCACACTACGCAGCAATAACTGAGGAGTTTGGAAGACTATTCGACCCGTTAATAATAGACTTTGAGAGTGGTGCTTATGCCGTCCAAACATTTCATGGCAACGTAATCATGGGCGTGGAGACTCCAGAGAAACCCTACTCTAGTCTTGAGGTAAGCATTAAGTTCCTCTACAAGGTTGTAAAAGAGTGGTCTAAGTGGCTTACCTGGCTTCCCGAAGTAAACATTCTAAGACATTGGCCTGGCTACTATGAGGTTACACCCGACCATCACCCTGTGCTCGGCCCTGTCAACAAGTATGAGGGGCTCTATGTTGCGACCGGCTTTAGCGGACACGGCTTTATGATGGGGCCTGTAACAGGAGAGATTATAGCGAACTGGATACTCAGAGGAGATCCTGGAATTCCCGAGGCTAGGAACCTTACCCTGGAAAGGTTCGAGAGTGGCAAGCTCATCCAGGAGCTAGCGGTTATCGGCTAGAATATCTTCTCAAGCAATAAATAACCTTAATAAACGATAAGGCTTGTGTCGTAGGAGAGGTCTCAATGTGGCTCTATCATGGATTATACAGGATATTCTTGATAATTAAGGCTAAGCTCACAAAATCCGAGCTTGCCCTTGTAGATGAGGGAGACCCGGATGGAATTGTCAGCGGCGCCCTCTTCAAGATGAGGTTTCCCCGAGGCGTTGTTGTCACAGCATACCCCCCGGAGATTAAGAGTAACTATCTCATAAGAGCTATTCGGTGGGACTTTGTTGCTGATCTTCCCTGCCCTGGTAAGGCCAGGCTGCGGGCTGATCACCATCTTTCAAATACTCCTTGCGCCGCTGTAGAATTCTACGATCCGAATGCTCCCGCCTCTGCTCTCCTGGCCTTAAAAGCGCTTGGGCTGGAAGAGAACCCTACGGCTTCAAAACTTGTTAGCCTTGCCGTGGAAACCGATACCGCCCAGATAACGAGCCAGGAAGCCATGGATCTCGAGGCAGCAGTCAAGGGTGCAGACTTCAAGGGGAAGCTTCACCTGATTGAGGTGCTTGCAAAGAAGGGGGTTGATGCACTTAACGATGAGAAGGTTAAAGAGTATATTGAGCGTTACAGGAAGAATAAGAGCAGGACTGAAGAGTTCGCCGCTCTTCTCCAACCGCCTCCAAAGGAGGTTATAGTCTTCTTCAAAAAAGACTACAAGCTTTCCTACCGCTACCTCACAATACTACTCGAGAAATCCGGCGCAGACTTCACATTCATCTTAGTTCCTAAGGGCCTTTTCAGGTACCGTGTATATGCTGGGGCTAAGCCTGAATCCGGCTATAACGCTGCCAGCATTGTCGAGCCGCTCGGCGGTGGGGGCCATAAATTCGCGGCTGGGGCTACTTTTAGGTCTATCAGTTCTGCTAAAGCATTAAAAAAAGTTTTGCCTCTCCTGAAACAGGCGCTCGGACGCGACTCTATAGATATAATAGTAGTTGAAGATGATGGCTTAAAGAAGACAACCCTCTCGTAGCTTATCTCTTCAGATTCTCTATCATGCCCACGAGACGCTCAACATCCTCCTCGACTATTTTTTCCAATACCATGTAAGTATGCCTAAGGAATTCGGGCTTGGTGAGAGGTCTTCCATAGAAAACGGGCTCTACAGAAGCCAGGGTCTCCTCGTAACCCGGTATTCTTCTTAAGCCCCTCATACTTGTCACCTCCTCGGGGCTCCTAACTCCTGAAAGAATGTCATGCAGCAAAAGTAGATCATCGATGGCATCCGTATATGTAGGATAGAAGACGACGCTATCCTTGAAAACTCTGTCATATCTTCCCCAAAACATAGGGCGTGTCAGCAAGCGTCTAATTGTTCGGGCCTCACTCTCACTCTCTACTTTAAGTCCTTTAACCAAGTTTAAGGCTTTGCGGGCGCTTGGGAGAAAGGACACCTTTTCTAAACTTTCTGAGATGCTCCTTATAAGCTCTTCATACTTAAACGCCTTTGCACCCCGCTTAATAAGCTCTGATGCAACGTGCTCTAAAAGCTTAAAAGCTCTCTCAGTAGACTCCCAATCCACCGTATCGGCAACGTCGAGGTCTGTGTGATAAACAGGAATAATTTCGGGGAAAGTGTGAAAGGTCATAGCAGGGAGTCCTTTAAGTGCGAAACTTAAACTGTCAAAGAGGACTTGATCAGAACACACAGTGACAACACTACCCATAAAGTCTGTAAGCCAGGCCTGGATATCCGGCGACGAGGCTGAGATTCTTAGAGAAGATCCACCCAGCGTGTCTACGTTGAGAAGTACACCAAACTCCTCTAGAAGTCCATTCTTTTCAAGAAACTCGGCGAAAACACGCGATCCCCATGTCCAGTACCATGGACTGAAGCTGGGTGCACCAGACTCCTCAGAGCCGAAGATTATATACCCCGCCCTCTCTCTGAACAAATTGGCTGCGTGAAGCACTAAGCCAACTCCTAGAACGTTGTCACGAAAACCTGTTAGCCACTTGTCAACATGCGCCGAAAATACAGGTCCCCTCAGGTTTCCTGCGTATATAACCGCGCTTCTACCGCTTGGATCTATTCGAGTCTCTACCTTCAAGAAGAGCTTCCTATGCTCTCTTGCCAGCTTTAGGATGCGAAGTCCGTCCTCGAGAGTAACTGCTACCGCCGGTATAGGGGGTGGCGTGCCTGCACTAAACCGGTAATCAGTGTTCAAGGTTAGAACCATCCTTCTAACTCTGGAGGGATAACGATCCATGAAAATCACAGCGTCAGCTCCAGCTCTAACGGCCTGAAGGTATTGCCACTCGACTTCGTCAACTTTGTCGTAGATCTTAATCAACACGATTTTCCCAGTGAGGTCTATAGACGCCCAGTCCTCCTCTAAGATACGGCTTCCGGTATAAACAACCTTTCCCTCGACTTCCCCGCTGAGCGTGTAAGGCATAGCGACAGCCCTTAGCCTAAGATCTCCGGCTGATAGCTCTACGTAATTTTCACGCCATGAGAGTGCCTCAAACTCTAAAACCCTCGCCTCCAAGCCAAGCTCCTCAAAACGTTTCTTTAAATGTTCTATTGCAGCCCGCTCCTCGGGCGTGCCTGCTACAATGTCATAATTGTCCAAGAACTCTGTTTCTCTAATAATGGTCTCCTTGAAATTCACATAGCCGAAAAACCCGGACATGGATAAGCTTATCGTTCCATGCATAAACAAGGTTATCAACTGGACAGCTGCACGGAAATCAAAAGTATAACACATAGACCGCAGCTAGAGTATTGATAGAACACGTTATATTTCAGAGCTCCCAATATTAATCCCGATGAAGAGAGTGAATGAGAAAATCCGAATAGCCCTAGACAATATAGATGAAGCTATTAATCTACTCCGCGAGATTGCACGTGAAGATAGAAAGATCGCTGCAGCTCTAGAGGATATTATTTACTATCTGGAGGAGGCTGGAGAGGCGCTCAACACCATATTAGAGCAGAGCTATGAGGCTGAAAAGTAGAGTAGTGGCCGACTTTATTTTTCTTCTTCAACATACAGCGGGAGTATGTAGCCTAAAACTAGAATCACTGCGAGCGATACTAGAGAGAGCAGTATTAAGATTAAGGGATTAGACCCAAAGCCTACACAGATAGGTATTGGACCGATAAGTATACAGCCACCGAACGAGGCCCGCGTGTTCTCGGGAAGGGAGAGTAATACGAGGCCTACTATCATGATGAGTATTCCGAGCGTAGAAAGTGTCAGACCAGCTTTGTATTTCTTCATCGCCAAACCACCATTAGCACATATGCTAGAAAAACCATCAGTGTCAAAACCAGTGCAAAAATCATGAGGTCTTTTGCAATAGCCCTGTTTGAGCCAAAGACTATGGGTACCGGCCCTATAATCACCACAGCTCCAGTCTCCACTTTTCCTCCAGTCTCCTTAGATTTCATCTCTATAAACATGAGAAAGAGCCCTACAATGAAAAGGATGAAGCCGAGGAATAACACGTATACCCCTATGTTCATCAGTATATTAACTCCTAAAACTTTTAAAAATCCTTGTTGGTGCGAGTGCGAAGCGCAAGAAATTAGGCCATCCCGTTTGCAAGAATATCCCGTGTTTCAGAGCATAAAATGCTTAACCTGTGGAAAATGTTGCATGCAAACCGAGATGATCCTAACCGATCAAGACGTTAAACAGATCGAGAAGCTTGGCTACAGTCGCAAATACTTTACGGTATGGGACGGAAAATTCCTAAGACTCAGAAACGAAGGAGGCAGCTGTGTGTTCTACGACAAGGGTACAGGAAAATGTATCATATACCAGCATCGCCCCTCAGGCTGCAAACTCTACCCATTAATCTTCGACGAGAATAAGGGTCTACACCTTGATCCCGAGTGTCCGCTTGTAGAGGATTTTGCAAATAGGACAGAAGATCTTCGAGAAGCAGTTAAACTCATGGAGAAGGTTCTTCGGGATCTAGAGAAGGAATATAAATACAAAGTCAGGTGGGATCTCTTTTACACCAGCGCTCGAAGACTCCAATCAAACCTGAAAAGCGATACAGGCTAGACACTTTTCTCCTGTAAGAACCGTGAAACTCTTTGCATTACTTGTTGATGGAAGTGTGCGATGAGGGCACGCTTATCCTCCATAAGTACAATATCGCTAAGACCCTCCAAAACTATATTGTAGGCGAAGGGGCTTGGCGTATCAAGGAGAGGCGTCTCAACAATCCTGATCTTCCCGTCTCTTATAGATTCCAGAACCTCTCTTGCATGATTTATATCCATGTAATCCTCGAGTATTTCCCTGTAGGTCTCTTTCAGGACCGGGAAGTCCATCCATCGCTTCACAACCTTGATGAGAGTCAAGGCGTTTACCTGCTGTCTCTGAACACTTATCTCGTATCCTTTATAGTTCCTGAGGATCATCAGCCCCCTTACAGCGACGTGCCTAAACCGTCTCCGCATAAGCTCCGTGTTGAATATAGCCTTTTTCAGTAGATCCTCGACCTCTTCGGGCTTCAACTCGCTGAGGCTAACGGCCGGCTCTACCCCTCTCGGATATATTAGTGCAAAGCCGTTATCGTGAAGAGCTATACCGATGTTGGTTCCGGTCTTCCTGGAGGCTAAGTAGGCTAGTGCGTGGCTGAGAGCATCATTAGTCCTCCTGCCGAATAAAGTGTGGAAAACCTGATGGATTCTTCCATTTTCGTCGCGCCACTTCTCTACAAGAATAGTCTTGTCACTTGGGTACTCCCTAATTCCGAGCGAACGCAGGAAGTAGTACATCTCCCTAAAGTATCCGATAATCGCCTCGGCTGAGTTATCGTCAACACGGCACTCCCTCTTAAGGTACTTTTTAATCTCTTCCAATGGTTTTCCACTCTCAATCCACTTAAACATCTGTCCTCTGAACTCCGAGATTTTCACCGCGAGGTCGTAGCTGAGGGGTAACATCTCGCTAAACCAGGCGGGAATAGTGGGCTTCTGCTCAAAGGCGGGCTTCACGTAAGCGATCATACCATCGCTTTTAACGAATTCGTACACCTTGCCTCCGAGGACGAACCTGTCGCCGGGCATCAGCCTTTCCAGGAACTCTTCCTCTATGTTTCCCACGTATTTTTTCTCAGTAGTATACACTTTTACGCTGACCTCGTCGGGGATGGTTCCAACATTCAAGGAGTAAATAACCCTTGCATATTTCCCCCTTCTACCGAAGACGCCCTCCACAGGGTCGAACCATATCTTTCCATAAACTTTATGGCTCTCCAATTCGCTGTATCCTCCGGAGAGATACTTTAATACATTCACGAAGTCGTCGTAGCTAAGTTCATGGAAGCTATAGCTTCTTCTAATTATCCTGAAGGCGTCTTCAACCCTCATCTTCTTCTCGATTGCCATGCCCACTATATGCTGAGCCAGAACGTCGAGAGCGTTTCGCGGAATATGGATTTTGTCGAGATGATGCCTATAAGCTTCCCGAACCATCACTGCAACCTCAACAAGGTCGTCCCTATCTACACACACCATTATTCCCTTACTTGTCTCGTGAAGCCTGTGCCCGCTGCGCCCAATCCTTTGAAGGCACCTTGTGACCGACTTGGGCGATCCGACCTGTGCGACAACGTCGATATAACCAATATCGATACCTAGCTCGAGACTCGTGCTGCTCACGATGGCTTTTAGCTCCCCCCGCTTAAGCTTCTCCTCAACGTCCAAGCGAACTCCTCTTGACAGGGAGCTGTGATGTGCGGCTATAGAGTCCTCCGGGAGGTCTTTTCTCTTCCTGGCGAGTTGCTTCAAGTGAAAAACAACGCGTTCGGTGCCGCTACGGGTATTCGTGAATATTAGCGTTGTCCGATGGCGCTTTACTATATCGTAAAGTGTTTCGTACATCCTCTGTGTAACCTCCTGGGAGGGCGTGTATATCAGGTCGGATACAGGCGACACGACCTTCAGGCTTTTACGCTTGGCGTACCTTGCGTCAACTATTACACAGTTCCTCGGAGTCCCGTCATCGTCATAACCTGCCAGGAATCTAGCAACATCCTCAAGCGGGTTTATCGTGGCTGAGAGTCCTATTCTCACAAAATCCCGTTCTGTAAGCTCGCGGAGCCTCTCAAGCGATAAGGTCAGGTGTGCACCACGCTTATTCTCGGCTAGGCTGTGGACCTCGTCTACAATCACCCATCTAACTGTTTTAAGCTTCTCGCGGAACTTTGGTGCTACGAGGATGATCGCAAGCGTCTCAGGGGTTGTGATAAGGATATGGGGTGGCTTGCGGAGCATGTTCTGGCGCTGTGTATTCGTTGTGTCGCCTGTTCTAACGACATGTCTTATCTCCGGGAGTTTGATTCCCTTCTTTTCGGCGAGCTCCCTGATCTCTCTTATTGGTTCCTCAAGGTTCCGGTAAATGTCGTTGTTTAATGCTCTTAACGGCGAGACATAGAGGACGTATACGCTGTCCCCAAGCTCACCCCTTAAACCCATCTCGATAAGCTCGCTGATAGCTATAAGGAATGCCGTCAGCGTCTTACCGGTGCCGGTCGGGCTAGATACTAGAACATTGTTGCCCTCGTGAATAGGGATGAGTGCAAGCTTCTGCGGCGGGGTCAGGTCTGGGAATTTGGAGTTAAACCATTCAGCTACGACAGGATTGAGTATCCTTAAAACCTCCTCCTTTGTGTACTCCTTATCAGCGTAAACTAGATTTCTCCTCGACTCAGACACTACACCACACAAGAAAAGGGGGATAAAAACACTTATGGTGGATTAAGGGTCTCGAGGTGTAGGGCTTTGCAGTGTCAGATACCCCAGGACAAGCTCACCAATCGCGCTTGCATGACTTTCATCATCCGATATAAAAAGGCGAGTATCTTTAAATTAGTTTGTTTCAAAGAAAAACGTGTAAAGGTATGGTTAGCGAGGTCGTGGCAAGGCGGCGAAACGCGTTCAACGTCGAGAGGAGGCTTGTCAAACTCCTTTCCACAAACCCGGAAAACCACGTCTTTAGAGTACCTGTGAGCGGGGTGGGAGAGCACTTCCCCGATGTTTTTATGGTAAACAATATAGAGGACAGAATCGTGGCTTTTGAAGTTAAGGTTACATCAGGTAAGAAGGTTAAGATCAAGGGTTTCCAGGTTTCAAAGTTATTCCGTTTCCTGGACGCTTTCAAGAGGTACTCAAAGCGAGAAGCTGTCCTAGCTGTATGGTTCTCCTCAGCACAGAAATGGGTTTTCAAGAGAGTTGATTCCCTCTTCAGCGTAGATATGGTAGTCACGGTTGAAGACGAAAGCGATTGGACTCCTAACGTCAGATTGAGAGGAAAGGCTTAAATTATCGCTTCTAAATAAGTTTTTCGATGTCTGCAACGTTTGAACGCGTTGGAACACACAGCCATATAAAAGGACTAGGCGTGCGAAATGGGGAAGTGCTTCCTGTTGGAGACGGGCTTATAGGCCAGACAGAAGCCCGAAAGGCAGCCTGGCTCGTCGTTCAACTTATAAGATCAGGTAAAATGGCTGGCAGGGCTATACTTCTCGTCGGCCCTCCCGGTACAGGAAAAACGGCTATAGCTGTGGCCATCGCTAGGGAACTAGGCCCCGAAACGCCCTTCATGGCCCTGACTGGTAGCGAGGTTTACTCTGCCGAGCTCAAGAAAACAGAGGTTTTGATGCAAGCGATGAGGAAATCGATAGGAGTCAGAATTCGTGAGAGACGGTGGGTCTATGAGGGCGTGCTAGAGAAGCTTGATGTGCGGTATGATCGTCATCCCCTAAACCCATACACCCAGGTCCCAGTCGGCGGCTCGATAACTCTCAAGACTGAGAAAGAAACACGTAACCTGAGGGTGGACTCTAACATAATCTACCAGATTCTCCAAAAGGGCATAACAGAGGGGGACGTGATATGGATTGACGAGGAGACGGGCAGAGTATCACGCGCGGGGAGAGCCAAGGGATATGGGGAGTTCGATGTCCAGCCAAAGGACATCGTTGAAGTGCCGAGTGGACCGATATACAAGGAGAAGGAGTTCGTGTACACCCTGACCCTCCACGACCTGGATGTGATGGAGAGCCGCAGCGACAGTATACTTTCGATCTTCTTCGGAGCTCCATCCCAGAAAGAGATACCTCCAGATGCCAGAGCACGTGTTGACAAGACTGTCAAGGAGTGGGTTGAAGCTAAAAAGGCAGAGCTCGTACCAGGAGTTCTCTTCATAGACGATGCGCACATGTTGGACATAGAGACATATAGTTTTCTCTCGAGAGCAATGGAGAGCGAGCTCAGCCCTATAATTATACTGGCAACTAACCGTGGCTACACAAGGATAAGGGGCACAGACATAGAGGCGCCACACGGTATGCCTCTAGACCTTCTAGACAGGCTACTCATTATCAGAACGCGACCCTACACTCCAGATGAGATTCGCGAGATAATAAAAGTTAGGGCGCGAGAGGAGGGAGTGGAGCTCGAGGCTGACGCACTTGAAGAGCTAGTGAAACTTGGAGCTGAGAAAAGCCTGAGGTATGCGACGCAACTGCTCTCCCCAGCTCTGCTCTATGCTAAACAGAATGGGAGGGAAAAAGTATCTAGGGAAGACGTAGCCGAGGTTTCTAGATTGTTCATAAGCACGGCCGAGTCTTCGAGCTATCTTAAAGAGCTAGAGGAGAAAATGCTCAGGTAATCTTTCTACCAAGAGTAGATATTTCTCCCTTAAATGAGAAGAGTGTTAGTATCATAACAACCTGGCCGAGATCAACTATGGGGGGACTTGCTCCGGTAAAGTATACGAGAGGGTAGAGACGTACACTGAGATAATGCGACAAGATAAACAAATGCCAGTAGTGGAAAACTGTGAAGGAGATCGCCGAGCCTAGGAAAAACATTTTTAACCAGTAGTATTTCTCAGTGTATATTGCGCCACTTATCAACCATAGTATTAATGAGACGACAACCCCCCTCCATGGCACGTACCATGCAAAGCTAGGGGGCACCAAATACGCGCTTAAGAAATTCTCAATGGGGACGAAGGTGAAAATAGAGGCTATGAGTGCAGGCATCACTATTGGGAGAATATCTTCAAAATTATCTATTTTCATACGAACCCCTTACGGAAACGGTACAAGTCCATAAAAGTTTGTTGAAAACGCGATGTTCAGGACGACGATAAGTGCTGTGTAAATTGTTATGCTGAAAGCAAGCTTCTTGGCCTTCTCAGCTGAAAACATTTTCTCCAGCAACGCCTGGAGAATCCGTCCGCCGTCTAGAGGTATGGCAGGAAGCATGTTTATAATAGCTACGCTTGAAGTAAGAACTAAACACCAGTATAGAACATTGTAGAGAAGAGGATTATTCACTGCCTGCTGGATCTGAACACCCAGGAAGCCCCTAGAGGTGTTTCCGGGACGTGGAGCCAAGATTACTTCAATGCTCTTAATTTCATTCCCTCTCTTGACTGTGAGAAGAACCGCCTCGCCGGGCTTTGTGGTCTCCATTACTCTTGTGAAGTCCTGAAGCGTATTTGTCGGGACTCCATTAACTGCAATCACCACGTCGTTGGGCTCCAGTATTCCTTGAGCTGGATAGCCAGGTATTGTTGAAGCAATAAGGACTCCTGTGGGCTGGATTAGTAGAGAGGTTAGGAGAGCGAAAACGATGAAGGACGCCAGGTTTGCCGAGCTGCCCGACGAGAGGACTCTCAGTTTCGCACGCAGGCTTGCACTACCAAGTTTTTCCTCATCAATCTCAGCAAAGCCACCGGGGAAGACCAGGGCAAGGAAGAGTCCTGTAGACTTCAAGGGTAGCCCTTCAGCTGAAGCGGCAAACGCGTGGGCCAGTTCATGCGGTACTATTGTTAAGAAGACGGCGATGAGAAAGTATGGGAGAGCATCCAAGCCCAGAGTAACCCCCGGTATGATAGGCGCTACGGGGCTAGCCGCTTCGGGACGGATAAAAAAGCTGACAAGATTTGCATGGAAATAAAAAAGTCCAAAGATCATCAAGCCTATCCCTATGATCGTCGAGACATCCCCTAAGAGACGTATCAGCTTGGGATGCCTACCTGCAAAGGAAACTATAATCGTGTTGAGTCTCCTGGTCTTGAGCAGTATGACTGCCCCCTCCAGACTAATTCCAAGCTTCTCAAGGGCCTGTGGCTTTAACCTTTGGACAATTATTATTCCCGCATAAATGAATAGTATGGCTCCGAGATATACTGCGTTATTTATAGAAACTAAAATCTGACTGGACGCCACATCCGCTTACCTCGTAGCCGAAATCGATCATATTAATCCCATCTAAAATTATTTTTCGGGCATCCATGCTGACGCTGTGCAGGGGCATAACTAGCTGTAACCCTTTTCCCTTTAGCTTTCTTAAGAAAGACAAGTTTACGTTATCCCTTGTCGAGATGTTTAAGCCCCCGATAAGTCCCCAGATCCTTCCAAGTCGCAGCAGGCTTGAACCAAAGGTCCTCCGCAAGCCGTGAACGCTGCACCCGAGGAAAACCACCCATCCCTTACGTGTCATTAAGGCGAGTCCCTGCTCGTTCCAGTGGGTGTCTCCATGAAGCACATATGCTCCCTCGACTCCCGGTAAGTGGGTTAACCCTCTTTTTGATGCGTGTGCGAGAGGAGGGCTAGGGATAACGTGTACAGCTTCCCGGAATTTGTCTAAGGCTCCTATGTGATGCCAGTGCGGCATGCTTCCAAATATTAGATCGGGCTTGAGTTGCACGCCAAGAGTTTCAGCGTTCTTAAAAAGGATCTTTGAGTCTGGCCCCGTGTCGAAGAGAATACGCTTGAAAACGCCCTTGTCATCCCTAGTCACAATATATATCGAGAGACCGTGTAAGGGTAGTAGATCCTCAACAGAGGGTATGTCGTCGACAAGTACGTCTATGTGGATTTCCTCTATCATTAGACTCGTACGGGATTTATAACTCCCCCAAAGCTATTTAATTTATGTGTCTGCTAGTGATCTGCTCGAAGAGATAAGGAGTGACGAGGGGCACAGAGTAGTCTACGAGTATTACGAGGATGCAAGAGAGCCCGAAGTAGGCTCCAAGGTTGAAGAGGTTATAAATGAGCCTGTGCTCGTAGAGGCTTTAAAGCGGCGAGGAATTTACAGATTTTATAGGTTCCAGGAGGAGGCTATCAGGAAAATAAGAGAAGGAAGGAACGTCTTCATAGTTGCTGGCACCGGTGTTGGGAAGACCGAGGCATTTCTAATGCCTGTCTTAGAGAAACTCATACATGAGGATGAAATACTAGGAGTTCTTGTATATCCGACAAAGGCGCTTGCAAGGGACCAGTTAGAGAGAATAGAGTTCTATATAGGCGGGATATTTGGTTTCAGGTCAAGCGTTTTTGATGGTGACACGCCAGAGGAAGAAAGAAGGAGAATGCTAGAATATCCCCCAAAGCTTATCGTCACAAACCCTGACATGCTCCACCTAACTCTTCACTCTACGCCCGATTACAAAGAGCTGTTTCGGAGGACACGTTTCGTAGTCATGGATGACTCACATATTTACAGCGGTGTCTTCGGCTCCCATGTCCACTACGTGCTTCGAAGGTTCAAGAGGATACTCAGTTCCACGCCACTGTTCATAGGAGCCTCAGCCACCATAGGCAACCCGGGTGAATTCGCTGAAAAGCTTTTCGGCGAGGCCGTGGAAGTAGTTCAAGCCGGCCGCACGCGGAAAGCACCAATCTATCACCTAATGCTAGCACCTCGTTCAAGGTCGAAGACCTCAGAGGTTCTCTGGCTCTTGAAAAAGCTTACAGAGAGGGGTTTGAGGACGTTGGTGTTTGTTGACAGTCACAGGATAGCGGAGTCGCTTTCAATTCAGGCGTCAAGCATGGGAATCAGGGCCGCCGTCCATAGGGCTGGCTTGCTCCCCAAAGAGAGGAGAAAGGTTGAGTCTCAGCTAAAAAGCGGGTTACTCGACGCACTGGTTGCAACTCCTACCCTCGAGCTAGGCATAGATGTCGGTGAGCTCGATGCAGCTATCCTATATGGTGTTCCACCTACCTTCTCGAAGTATCTTCAACGAGCAGGCCGCGTGGGAAGAAGGCATAAGACCGGGTATGTCTTTCTAGTCTTGGGCAATGACCCCATAAGCTCGTATTATGAGAGAAATCCACAGGAATTCTATGGTCAGGCTCCCGATCCAGTATTCCTAGAGCCAGTGAACTATGAGGTGATGAAGACGCACCTTATAGCCATGGCCCTCGACAGTCCTCTGAAGCTTGAAGAGTTATACCCGTCTGAAAAACAACAGCTGGAGGAGCTTCTGAGGATGGGTTATCTAAAAATTGCGAGAGACGGGTTTATCCGTGCCACAAGGCTTGGGATAAGGTTTCTACGAGAGCACGAGAACCTTAGGGGTGTGGGCGAGCAGGTCAAGATATACAGCGACACGGGTAAACTCATCGGGTTCCGGGAAAAACAGATGGCAATCAAAGAACTTTTTCCTGGAGCCATATACCTCCACTCCGGAAGGAGCTTTCTATCCCTGCGCTTTGAGGGTGGAAAAGTGATCGTTAAACCACTCCCAAAGAGTATACCACCTGTGACCACCTCTCCCCTCTACTATACGCTACCCGAGGAGGGAGCTGTACATCAGGAGGGGGAGGTTATGGGCGTGAAGATTTACTACCTCGACCTAACCGTCACGGATGTAGTCTACGGATATGTTACAAAGACGTTTCCAGAGGGGCAAACGATAAACCAGCGGCTACTAGACAAGGAGCTCGAATATCGCTTCTCTACCAAAGGCATCCTCCTCGAGTTTCCCGCTGTATCCGACTGGAGCGAGCTCCAAAACGCCGAGGCCTTCCACGCAGTTGAACACGCGCTCATATATGCTGGGCAACTGGTTCTAGGCGCGGCTCCAACAGACATGGGTGGTATAAGCTTTCCCTCGGGGCACATCTACATCTATGACGCTTTCCCAGGCGGCTCAGGGGTAACCAAGGCCCTCTACTCGAGGATGGAGCACGTCATAAGGAAAGCCTACGATATCGTTTCAAGGTGTACTTGTGAGGACGGCTGTCCACGCTGCATATTTTCACCCTATTGTGGAAACAACAACAGGATACTTTCAAGGAGAAGGGCCGCCCGGATACTAGGCGAAACCCTTGAATTAAAGCTTATATCATCTCATAGGACGAGAAGCGGAAAGCCTATCGTCTAGACGCAAAGACGTAGACCCTGTCCCCAAGACCACTAGCCTCGAGGATTATTCTTCCCCTAGCTTTAAGCCTCAGCCCAGTCGAAAGATCGCTGAGAGTATAAAAGACCAGTCCGCCACGCTTGGACACTCTAAAACAGTCCCTTATCATTCTTATAGCTGTCTTAAGGTCGCGGCCTCCTGCAAAGGGAAGATCCAGTTGATCCCTCAAGTCATATGGTAGAAAGGGCGGATTCGTGTAACAGAGCTCGGCCGAGTTATCCCTTATACAGCTTCCGGAGTCACAGACGATGAAGTCTGTTTTCGAGTAGACTCTGTTTAAGATGGAGTTTACGCGTGCCGCTTTGATGCATTCGTCGCTGATGTCCGTGCCTATAAAGTATTCTGTATCACTGCTCAACGCCATTGCTATAAGCAGGCTTCCAGGACCACAACCTATCTCGACGACCACTCTCTTAAACCCTGCCAGGCCCCCCAGTACTTTTAGTAATGCCTCCGTACTAATAGTGTGGATCGGGGGGAAGCATGTCTTAGGCGCCATGATTTCTGCTCCATGGAAGAGGAGTCTTCTTGACCGTCGCGTGTACAAACGGAGCAAAGTTTTAGTAATTAATGTGAATAGGGATTCCCGTATAGTAGAGGCTGGGGTGGGCATGTCGCAGGTTATACCTGTTCGAGAGGCTTTAAAACTTAGCCAGGGGGAAGAGGTCACTGTTAGAGGCTGGGTTTACAGGCGCCGTGATCTCGGCGACAAGGCCTTCGTCGTAGTTAGGGACTCAACCGGCATAATTCAGGCTGTGTTCTCGCCCTCAGCCCGCGGACATGATGCTGCGCGGAGAGTCACGGTTGAAAGCTCGGTCATTGTTTCTGGACGTCTACGGGATGATCCAAGGGCTCCAGGAGGAAAGGAAATCCAGGGGGAAAACTTGGAGATAGTGAGTCTTGCCGATAACTTTCCCATTAGAAGGGATGCGTCCAGGGAGTTTCTACTAGAGGTCAGACACCTCGCGGTAAGGTCGAGGAAGCTCACCGCGGTTCTAAAGATAAGGGATACCGCGTTTGCCGCGTTACATGAATGGTTTAGAACTAATGGCTACTATGAGGTTCAAGCACCGATGTTCGTATCAGCTGCTGTTGAGGGTGGCGCAACCCTCTTCCCCGTCAAATATGTGGATGGCTCCACGGTATATCTTACCCAGTCCTCGCAATTTTACCTGGAGGCGTTGATATTCTCCTTGGAAAAGGTCTACACGGTTGCTCCCTCATTCAGAGCTGAGAAGTCCAGGACCAGGCGCCACCTAACAGAGTACTGGCACGCCGAGGCCGAAGCGGCTTGGATGGGCCTGGAGGGTATTCTAAAGGTGGAAGAAGAGCTTATTTCGCACATCGTAAGGAGAGTATTGGAGAAGAACCATGATGAGCTTACATTCTTGGGCAGGGATTTAAGCAGGCTTAAGCTTGTCGAACCGCCTTTTCCAAGAATCAGTTATGACAAGGCGATCGAGATTCTCCAGAATAAGGGTGTAGGGATAAAGTGGGGAGACGACCTGGGAGCAGACGAGGAGAGAGTCCTTACAATGGAGTTTGATAAACCGTTCTTTCTCTACGGCTTCCCGGAGTCGGTAAAGGCTTTCTACCATAAGAATGACCCTTCGCGGCCCAGCGTCACGCTCTCGGCAGACTTGCTTGCGCCCGAGGGCTACGGCGAGATAATCGGGGGCGGGGAAAGGATAGATAAGCTTGAAGAGCTCGTAGAAAAGATAAAACGTTTTGGGCTTAACCCCTCAGACTATGAGTGGTATCTCGACCTGCGCAGGTATGGCTCTGTTCCACACGCAGGGTTTGGGCTTGGTATGGATAGACTGGTTATGTGGATAGCAGGGCTAGACCATATAGTTGACTCGCTCCCGTTCCCAAGAACAACGTCACGGACATATCCTTAAGACTTTCTGGTTCACCTAATAGAGCGTTCTTATGTATTTTCACAGTGATTTAAAAATTTAAAAACAACCCTGCTGTCTAACCTCTTGCGTGATTATGGCGCTGTCTAACAGAATACCCTTACTCTTCGCTAAGCCTGGCTCTCGTGTGAAGGTTATCAGTTTTGAAGGAGGAAGAGGTTCGATGCGTAGACTCTTTGAGCTTGGAGTTGTTCCGGGAGAGGAACTAAGAGTTGTTTTCAACAATGCAGGTCCGATAGTTGTAGAACGCTCTGGGACGAGGATAGCCATAGGAAGGGGTCTTGCAGCACGCATCATCGTTGAGGTGATAGAATGAGTAATCCCAGCAGAGCGCGGGAAATAGTAGTGGCACTAGCTGGGTCTCCCAACGTGGGCAAGAGCACTCTTTTTAACATTCTTGTTGGTGCTAACAGGTTCGTTGGTAACTGGCCTGGGAAGACCGTAGACAAATATGAGGGTTTCTTCGAACACATGGGGTACAGGATCAGGGTCGTCGACCTTCCGGGAACGTACAGTCTAAATGCTTTAACTGAGGAGGAGGCGATAGCCCGAGATTATATCGTAAGCGAAAAGCCTGACGTCATTGTCGTGGTTGCCAATGCCGTGTCATTGGAAACTTCTCTCTATCTCGCCGTTCAAACCCTAGAGCTTTATGACAAAGTTATAGTCGCAATAAACAAGATCGATGCTGCCTCTCGGCGTGGCATACATATTAATACTGAGAAGATTAGCCGCAGGCTAGGGGTCCCAGTAGTAGCGATATCGGCACTGAAAAGGGAAGGCATCCATGAGTTAACAGACTATATTATACAGGTAGCCGAAGGCAAGTACCCCTCCCGAAAACTAAGCCTTGACTATGGTGGGCTCGGCTACTATGCTAAGGACCTCGTTGAAGCTCTAAGCGCGTGCAAGGAGATGAGCCGATATCCTTTACAATGGGCAGCGCTCCGTTTGCTGGAAGGAGATGTTGAGCTCGAACAGCTAATTAAAAAGACGGGCTGCTCTTCCCTCCAAGTCCTGGTTGAGGAGACTAGGAAAAAGATCGAGCAGGATCTAGGGGATCCCGCTGCTCTCATCACGGCGAGCGTTAGGTATGATTTTATAGGAAAGCTAGTCGCTGAGAGCGTGACCTATACTAGTGTAGCTGGGCGAGAGTTCACGGAGAACCTGGACAAGATATTTTTACATCCTCTAGCTGGCCCACTAGCTTCTTTACTTCTAATATTTGCTGTGCTAGTTCTCGTATTATCCGTGAACACAGGCTTTCCAATAAAGCAGATACTAGAGCTCACCGGTAACAAGGAACTTGCACAATTATTTGAGACGTATACTCTGTCAAGCATATTATCATCCCTCTTTGACACGGTCAGCCAGTTCGTATCAGATTTTATGACTATTCATGGAGCCCCTCCCTACTTGATCTCATTGATTACTGAGGGGATAATAGGCGGTGTAGGCGCTGTTTTAACTTTCCTCCCATTGATCTTCATAGTGTTCGTGGCATTTGGATTCCTGGAAGACACGGGGCTTATGGCTAGGATTGCGACGGTCTACCATGGCCTTATGAGTCGCCTTGGCGCTTCCGGGAAAGCACTTATGCCTTTGTTGCTCGGCTTTGGCTGTAACGTTCCTGCCATAATGGGCACCAAAATACTTGACACCGACAAAGAGAAGATTCTCGTCTCAATGATAGCCCCCCTCATTCCATGCCAGGCTCGCCTGGTTATTCTACTCTTTTTGGCATCTGCGATCCCGGCTACTTCTACTGCTAAGATAATAGCAGTACTGGCGGTTTACGCTTACTCCCTTCTCCTTGTAGCAGTCGCAGCAAAGATAGCTTCAAGGTTGATGGGGGGAGGTGCAAAAACGGAGCTTATTCTTGAGTTGCCCCCATATCATAGGCCTAGCTTGAAAGTCATATGGTGGTATGCTTGGGATAATACTCTACACTTCCTGAAAAAGGCTGGAACGATAATCTTCATGCTTACAATCCTCGTTTGGGCACTCCTACATACCGGGCCTCAAGGTTACGTACAAGAGGCCACCGATTCTTATGCTCGATCAATAGGAGAAGCAATAACTCCCCTTACTTCTCTTATAGGAATCCAATCGTGGCAAATATCCCTCGCCCTCATAACGGGTTTTATCGCGAAAGAAGCAGTGGCTTCAACCCTGATAGTAATGACGGGGGCTACAAACCCATCCGAAGCTGTTCAGTCCCTTGCACTAACCCCTGCACAGCTGGCTAGCCTCATGATCTTTACAACCGTTTACACGCCATGCCTGGCCACGGTCTCAGCCTTTCATGCACAGTTTCGCGACAGAAGGCTGACGTTAATCCTAGTACTTTATACGCTCATTATAGGAACTTTATCAGCCTCACTTGTATACCACCTATTAAGCCTGGTGATGCCCGGTTGAACACCCAAGTTTTATGGGTGGGAGGGTGGAAAGAGAATAGTCTAGTTGATGTATTAGAGAGTGTTAGCTTCACCTTATGGCTTAGCTTCTGCAACTTCAAGTGTCCCTGGTGTGCCAACTCTGTGCTCGCCAGGGGGGTTGAGAAGAAGCCTGTAAGCGTGGACGAGATAGTCGCCGCTGCTAGCAGGGCTGCGAGCTTCGTGGATTATTTCCACGTGACTGGTGGTGAGCCCACGCTACAGTTTAGAGCACTTGGAGAGCTTTTCGCCAGGGTTAAGGCTATGACCGGGTTGAAGCTTAGCCTGGACACGAACGCGAGTATACCCGGGGCGATAGAGTATATTCTTAGCCGTGTAGCCCTCGACCACATAGCTATAGATATCAAGGCCCCGCTCGAGGATCCTGTAAAATACGCACGAGTTGCAGGGCTACAGCCAGGCGTTGCGGTAAAGATGACGGAGAGGGTTAGAATGGGGATACAGGTTTCACAGCGTGTAGAGGACTTCCTAGAGCTTAGAACACTCCTAGTCCCCGACCTTCTAGGTGTAGAGGATGTAGAGAAGATAGCACGAGAGATCCTCGAGATGCGCCTCGACAAAGCTCCTCGCCTTGTATACGTTGTCCAGCAGTTCATCCCCTATACAGGAGTCCCAGAAGAGTACCGCCGCAAGCCGAAAACGCCAAAGGAGCAAGTCTTAGAAGCCGCTAAAAGGGCAAAAGAAATTCTACAAGGATACGCTGAAATATACTATCGTACCATTGAAGACGGGAGCAGAAAACTATAGTTAGAGTGTCTCTACCTTCTCAGGCGGCAACGCCGCGTGCTTGTAGGCTATTATTCTTATGATATCTGCTGCATCCTGGAAGTCATCCGATGAGAGCTCAATCAAGTTAACGGCGTCCATAAGGTTTAAGGCTGACATGACGTCGATCTTGCCCTGATCTACTAGTTGCCTTATCTTAGATAGGGTCTCGGACCTGAGTCTATCCACTTTTCTTTCACCGCTGTCTATCTCTCGTGATATGTTTACAGCGTAGGCAGGGGACAGTCTCAACATCTGGATGTTCTCGATAAGTTTACCTGCGAGCCCCTCTGTTTCGCTAACCATTTCAACAATGGAGGGCTCTAATTCGCTGAGCTCTGGAACAAACTTGACCCAGAGGAGTCTCTCGTTGCACTCTATTACCGCACCGGCAACCTTATCTATTTCCTCTACGAGTTTCTCAAAATCCATACGGCTAGATATCGGAAGGAAACCCGACCATATCCTCCAAGCCACCTCTCTTTTAATCCTGTCAGCCTTTCTCTCAAGCTCTTTAATCTCCTCCGTTTTCCTTTGAGCCTCACCCAACCTGCCCTCGAAAATGTCTTTAACAATGTCCTTCTGTAAAGAGAGAATTTTCTTGATAGTTTCCACATGCTCCACCACAAGGTCGAAGAAAGGCCATGTTGGCCTGGTCTCCCTGAAGAATACCGAGTAAAACGCTGCTGTTATAGCGACCAGAACGCCGACGTTGGTGAAGACAGAGGGGTATCCTCCCCCGGCTCCTTGCAAAAGGAAACTAGCCAGAATAGCCCCAGTCGCGTAGCCTGAATCCCTCGCAAAACGGTAGAATCCTACAGATATGTCCCGGATCGAGGGAGGGCTCATGTCAGAGATGGGGGCAGGGAGAACAGGGTAAAACATCGCGTAACCTATTCCGAGACCCAGAGCTATTAGTAGAATCTCTGGAAAAGAACGTGTGCTGGGAAGGGCTATGAGCATGAAGGCTGTAAACATTAGCCCCAGCATGGATATAAGCCGTCTTCCAACCCTGTCGGAATACGAGGACCAGAAGGGCATTGTGGCAGACCATACTATCAAAAGTACGGATTGTGCATAGCCAGCATAGTAGACGTCGAGCCCCCTGCTAAGCATGAAGAGCGGCATTACGCCCCATACGATACTATCAGCCATCTTTGCAACGTGTGCAGCTATGAGAGGAGAGACTAGACTGGGATTCGATATTATAAGTTTTAGGGCAGCTTGGGGTCTAGGTTTTGCACTGAATTTTTTCTTGTCAGACTCGAGATAAGTGCTCGTTTCACGGCTACTGATTGCAGTGCCTAGTGCTAGGGCGGATGAGACCACTATGATCATAAGGGCTGTAGTACCTCCTAAGGTGCTCCAAGCCCATCCTCCTATATATGCTCCAAACGCATAACCAATGTAACACGCGCTCTCTATGTAGCCGAAGGTAAGCGATGATCTTTCAACTCCAAGAATGTCCCCTATAGCTATGGCGGACGTCGCGAAAACTATACCCTCACCTATACCAACGAAAATATTACCTATCACGAAATTTAGTGGGGGTTTAGCGAGGAAGATTAAAGTGGCTCCGATAAGATACGCCGTTGTACCTATAACAAGTGAAGTCCTTCTGCCCTTCTTGTGTGAGATATATCCTGCTGTTAAATCGAATGTGGCCTTGAAAACACCGAATGAAACTAACGGAAGTAGGACGGGTAAGCCTTGAAGACTACCACTAGTCGCTACTGATGCTATTGCTCTCTGAACACCTGTGGCACTACCAACTAACACCTCTGTTGCTAGAATGAGTAGTAAAGCCTTGTTCTCTTTTTTCAACATTCATCCCTAAAAATCTCCCTCCCTCCCTTATATAAAATTATATTTATATAGGTTATTATGTAACTGCAAAACCTTATTGTTACATATATAGAAACGAATTTTAATAACCACGGCATATACGAAATGATGGCTCTATCTTTTCAGGAGCGAATAAATGTTGAGAAATATCTACGAGCAGGCTACAGGCTCGTCGGCAACCATAGCGCAGTTTCCATTTGCCGATGGACACGATCAGCGTTAAGAGGCGAAAGGTTATGCTATAAAAACTGGTATGGTATACAGAGCCACCGATGTGTTCAGATGACCCCCGTGCTGAACTTCTGCGATTTCACTTGCAAGTTCTGCTGGCGTATGCACCAGCCGGGGAGGTTCAAGCTCCCCCTCAATTGGCGGTGGGATTCCCCTGACGAAATAATCAATGGCTCCATAATAGCTCAAAGGCTACTCCTCATAGGCTTCAAAGGAAATCCCAAAGTGGATAAGGAGAGATTTCTCGAAGCAATGTTTCCCCGTCACTTCACGATGAGCCTAGATGGAGAGCCAACTCTTTACCCCTTACTGCCGGAAATGATAAGGAAGCTTAAAGAGAGAAACCTCACCGCTTTCCTGGTAACTAACGGCTCGATACCAGTGAGACTTGAGCAGCTAATCAAAAAAGATGCCCAGCCATCCAATCTCTACGTAAGCGTGTACGGACCAAACGAGGAAGTTTTCAATGCTGCCGCAGAGCCCAAGATACCTAGAGCATGGGACATGGTTATGCGTAGCCTCGAATTACTAGAAAAATTCAATGAGAGCCGCACAGTAATACGCTTAACCCTAGTCAAGGGGCTCAACATGGTTGACCCCGATGGATACTCACGAGTGATAAGGCACGGGAACCCCATGTTCGTGGAGCTGAAAGGTTATACCTGGGTTGGGGAGAGCCAGAAAAGGCTACCTATAACTGCGATGCCCACCATGGAGGAGATGCTGAAATTCGCGGAGCAAGTTTCCCAGCGCACAGGATACAACGTTAAACTGACGGATGAAAAAAGTCGGGTCGTTCTTCTCGTAAGAGACGAGGGGGCTTGGGAAAAGAACTTGAAAATGCGAGAAGAATGGCTAAAAAAGGTTCAGCAATTAGACGAATCCTGGAAGAAACATGTGGTGGATTTCACGATGGAGGAGCACGGTTATAAAATGCTCTATTACTGACTTTCCTCACTCCTAGCTCATACCTAAAGAAATTATAAGAGTTAGCAGTTGGACTAAATTTTTAAGTGTTTCTCTATTACTATAGTCTACGGAGAGGCTTATGGCTCTTGAAGACCTCAAATTATCAATGATATTGACGCTAGGCTTCATCTTCGGCTTAACTACACTAGCATTTGTATTCATTCTGGATTTAATGGGACTGGCATCTCCTATCGCCGCCCTCATACTTGCTTTAATCTTCAACGTAGGGCAATGGCTTATTTCTCCCTACCTGGTAGAACTATTTTACCATGTTAGGGAGCTACCCTATAGTGAAGCCCCTCACGTACATATGGCTCTTGAAGAAGTAGTCTCCCGAAGTGGCTTACGTGAAAAACCAAAATTAATGATCGCTGAAGTTCCCTATCCTAACGCTTTCGCCTACGGCTCGCCGCTAACCGGACACAAGATTGCAGTAACGCGAGGACTTCTAAACACTCTTAACCGAGACGAGATAGCCGGAGTCCTCGGACACGAGGTTGGACACATAGTTCACCGGGACGTCCAACTCATGACCTTCGTCTCGGTGTTGCCAGCCTTCTTCTATATCATTGGGAGGATGTTCCTCTATTCAGGTGGTGGTAGAGACCGCGACAGAGGCGGGGCTATTGCCCTAGGCGCTCTAAGCATCTTCTTGTACTTTATTCTGAGTCTAGCAAATCTACACCTAAGCAGAATACGTGAATACTATGCAGATTACCACAGCGTCAAAACCGCCCCCAACCCCAGCATAGGTGCAGCACGGCTCATGTCCGCTTTAGCAAAAATAGTTGGTTACACTGGCAGGCTTAAACTCCAAGGAGCACAGCTACACGTTGCAGGATTCAAGGAGCTATTCATAGCCGACCCTGACAGTGCCGTCCAAGACATGGAAGCACTAGAAGGATACGAGGCTGCCAAGAGGATAGCCCAGAGCAAGGTTACCACGGCTGACAAGCTAATGGAGCTTTTCTCAACACACCCCAACATTGTAGAGAGGCTCAGACGCCTCGAGGAGCTCGGAAAACTTCAGGCACTTTAAACTGTATTTTCTGTTCTGCATCACTGTCCTGATATCGATTGCTTCAGTTTTCCCATTATAAATAAATAGAAACCATTCTTACTATTTTTCGGAATGAGTAAAAATCAGACCCAGGGCCTCAGCATACAAGAGGCTGCAGTGAAGCTTAGAGAGAGCTTTAACCAGAGAGAGACTATAATCTTGGTTGCTGATTGCGAGGTAGAATACTCTGGTCGTGCATCCTCAAAACTAGGTAGAGGAGAACGCATAGTACTGATTAAAGGCGATGGAACAACGATAGTCCACAGACCTTATGGGTCTACGCCCGTGAACTACCAACCCGAAGGAAGCATACTATCTGTTAGAGCAGAGTCTAACAGACTTGTAATCTCAGCGGTTCGCCCGAAACCCAGTGAAGAGTTAAAAATATATGCTTATAGGGTTCTCGGCCTTTACACCTTCAAACTAGAGGATACGGCAAAGTTTGACATGTGGGGTGATGAAGACGATATCAAACGTGCAATTATGGCGTATCCCTTGGAGGTTTTAGGTGAAGAGCTTAAGCCAATCGAGGAAGAGGTTAAACTGGGGACAGCCGGGTTTGCAGACCTTTTAATGATTGATAATAATGGAAACTACGTCCTTATCGAGGTCAAAAAAGATACGGCGGGAGTCGACGCAGTATATCAGCTTAAAAGGTATATTGACAGGCTCAGTATGAGTACTGGTCATCATGTGAGAGGGATTCTCGTTGCCCCCGGATTCACTAAATCCGCGTTGATCGCGCTTGAGAAGGAGAGCATCGAATATAAGCAAATTAGTCTACAAAAAGTCTCCAAGATACTGCGTAATACTAAGGTGGGCCTTCCTCTCTAAAGCCGATACAGCGATCCCTAAATTCACAATACTCGCATAGCCATCCTTTCTCGGGGGCCGGAGGAACAGCTAGTCTAAGTGAGTTACTGAGGCTCTCTGCTCTCTCTAAGAGTGTCTGTATTCTCTGCTCATCACGTATAATCGGGAATGCTTTAACTTGACCTGTCGTCTTCGACACGTATACTAGGAAACCCTTGTTTTTCTCTGCTAGCCAGAAGTAAAGCTGCATTTGATCAACATGATGTTCACGCGGTTCGCGCGGGATATTGCTGGCCGTCTTAAACTCAAAAATCAGTTCTCCGGCTATCCTATCAACACGTCCCTTTATAGTTACTCCTTTGTATTCTCTCTCGAAACTTTTCTCGCCTTCTCCAAGAGGAAACTGACTGTTAATTAGATAGTGGACATCATCCCCTAAAAGAAGTATTACTATTTTCTCGTCAGATATTGGCCCTGCCATTGTCCTCATGTACCAGGAGCGGAGAAGGCAACCGGTAACCTCAGTAACGTAGATCACGTTAGGAGGTGCGGTCCACGAGCCTCTGTCTTTTTCATAGGCCGTTCTAAGAGAGCGAAACACTATTCTTTCGACATCTTGTGGAGTTAAGGACATATCACGGATGATATTAAACGTTTAGTATAATAAATAAAGATTTGTGACAAAAATTGGGGGGCGCCTTGCCTAAAGCGATTACTGTTTTTGAGGTTCGCGAGAATATAAGTAGTAAAGACGTCTACGATAAATTGAAGGGATTTTCTCTTGCCAGAGGGAGCCTAGAAGCATTTGGGCGTAAATTCACCCTGGGGGTGAGGGTTGTCGAACTTGAAGGTGGGGAGAGTGAGGTTTCAGGGGTATATGAGGAGGTAACGCCACACTCTCTAAGTCTTGACAGCGAATCCGTAAAACTTCCACGCTACATTCGGATAAATTTCCACTTCACTTGGTTACGGCAAGGAATATTCCTGCTTGTTGCCTCAGGGAAGCGGAACGGCATGAGAGTGTCATCAACTTTTTCACAAGCGCTCTTTGAGCGTCCCGATGGGATCATGCCGGTCTACCTTCCACCACAAAGGCTTCGAGAATTATACATGGTAGATGCTGAGCCCAGACAGGTTATCTTCACGGGGCTACGAGAAGTGGCTGGTGTCGACACGGTAGTTTTATACGGTAAAGCCTTATCGCAATCCACTCTTTTGAAGAGGTATATGCAGGTTGGCCAGGAAAAATACGTGGTGTTTAAGACTGAAAAAGGATTACTTGGGGCATCTGTAGGGGGTCTTATTCTCGCTTTCAGCAAGCTGGACGAGGACGAGTTTCGTCAATTTGTAATAGAAAAGGTTATACCAAGGGTCGAACCCTTACCCGTCTAAAAATCATCTAAACCTTGTTAAAGCCTTGGAAAGGTCTACCTTTACGGGCAATCTCTCGGCTGGAGGTGGGTTCATAGCATGCTTGAAAGTGTCTTCAAGTGTAGGCTCTTCCCTCTTATAAAAGACGCCTATCGGAATTCTCTTATCATTCTGCATTGCTAGTCTGAACGCCTCCTCGAGATTTGAGGGGTCATGTCCGGACTCCTCAAGCTTATACACTCTTTCACGCAAAACCGTATAGGTGTTAAAGAAGGTGACGCACGGCTGGAGTACATCAATAAAGGCAAAGCCCCGGTGACTGATGCCCTCCTTTATTATCTCCTTTAGATGATCTATTTCAGCGCTGAACCCTCTAGCTACAAAAGTTGCCCCACTAGCCAGGGCTAGCAATAGAGGGTTGATCGGCTTCTCAAAGTTTCCAAAAGGAGTAGACTTTGTTTTGACACCTATCGGGGTAGTAGGAGTGACTTGTCCGGTAGTAAGACCAAACACCATGTTATTGTGGACTATAAGTGTTATGTCAATGTTCCGACGGGCAGCATGGGGAAGATGGCCCATCCCAATGGCGTAAGCGTCCCCGTCTCCCGAGTGAGCTATCACAGTCAGCTTGGGGTTTGCTAGCTTTATGCCCGTAGCGAGAGGCAGTACTCTTCCATGAATCGTGTGGAAAGCATTTGTCTTCATGTAGTCACTGATTCGTCCGTGACACCCGATTCCGGTGACTATGACGACCTCTTCGGGGGCTAGTTTTAACTCCGCTAACGCCTTCCTTAAAGCTAGCAATATTCCGTAGTTCCCGCAGCCTGGGCACCAAACCGGCCTCCTCCCAGAATCATACGTCGTGATATCCATTTATACCCACCCCAATGAAGCAATATAACTTTCTATTTCCTCTGGGTCGAAAGGCCTGCCGTCGTATTTTCCAAGGAATCCATGAGGCTTGACGAGCAATTTTTCCCGTATAACAGATACAAGTTGACCTGTCATGTTGTTCTCGATTACCACGAATTGTGATCCAGCTAGCTCCTTACGTAGCGCCTCTTCAGGGAAAGGCTCAAGCCAGAGAACCTGTACAACCCGGATATCTTTAAGGCTCTTAAGGGCTTCAAGTATAGGCATCTTCGTAGAACCCCAGGTAACTATAATCTTGTCCCCTTTACCATACGTTTTTACTCCCTCTTTCTCAGCTATGCTTTTTAGGCTTTCATATTTCCTAAACCTTTTCTCATTCATTGATCTCACCATCTGGGGATCGATGGTTCCTCCACCATACTCGTCGTGCTCGCTGCTGTTAGCGTACACAAGAGCATTCTTCGTCCCAGGTAGTGCCATGGGTGACACTCCATCCTCGGTTATCCTGTATCTAGCATAATCTCCCTGATACTCTCCGCGTATAACGGAGCCTGGGCTGGGCGTTAGAGACGGGAACTCGTCGATGCTCCAGTAACTCTCAGCGAGGAATTTATCAGAGAGAAGAATAACGGGCACTTGATACCTCCACGCTATCTCCATGGCTTTAAAGCTCAATGTGAAGGCTTCGCCAGGATCACCTGGAGCTAAAACTACACGCGGAAACTCTCCTTGAGAAGCATGTATGACGAACCTCAAATCGCCCTGCGCCGTATGGGTAGGTAGCCCCGTCGAGGGTCCAGGTCTCTGCACCTCTACTATCACTATAGGTGTCTCGGTCATTGCTGCTTGACCAAGCGCCTCAACCATGAGTGAGAACCCCCCGCCACTCGTGGCGACCATCGCTCTAGCGCCAGCATAGGCGGCTCCTATAGCCATGTTTATGGCTGCAAGCTCGCTCTCTGGCTGAAAAACCACGATTCCGTAGTCACGTTGAATTTCGGCTAGGAAATGGAGGATTGGGCTGGCGGGAGTCATAGGGTATGCGGCGAAGAAGCTCATACCGCCGGCGAGAGCGCCTAGAGCTACGCTAGAGTTCCCGTCTATAAGGAGTCTCCTTTTTTCTTCCACCTTTTTCGAGAGTTGTGGGAACTGGCCCACTGAAAGAGCTACGCCAAGCTCGTAACCCTTATTTATGAGTTTTAAGTTAAGTTCAGCGTACTCTTTTCTATGCTTGAACTGTTCGCTGATAACCTCACTTACCGTATCCTTCGATGCACCGAGGATACCAAAAATGACGCCAGATGCCAATGTGTTTAATGCGACTTGAGGAGCCTTGTACTCTTCAAGTACCTTTCTAAAGGGGAAAGCCCTAATATGTTCGTTGTAGTTTTGGCCACAATCCTTCTCATCACAAAGAATAATTCCTCTCTCGCTAAGCTTCGAAATATACGCTCTTGCCGAGTAGTTATCTAACGCGAGTACGATATCGGCAAGTCTCCTATGGGAAAATATGTATTCATCGGGAGAACTTCTAATTAGGGCCCACTGGTTACCTCCTCGGATAAGGGATGGGTACTCGTTAGTTATAAACACGTTGACTCCATGTCTAAACAAGACGCGTCCTATGATTAGGCTTGCTGCAAAGACACCTGCTCCCGCGGGGCCGGCCACAAGGATTGAGAGAGGCCAATCTTTACCCACAACTACACCTGTCCTTTTAACTATGTCAATTAAGTTATAAATTTATTGTACGATAGATTTAAAGAGGTGTACATCAATATGCATGAAACTTTAAAAGGAATCTATGCCTTAATAATAAAAGTTCAAGAACCCATACATTTTATGTTTAAAAGGGAAAATGTGTGTTTGAAGCCTGGGATTTACGTTTACATAGGCTCTGCTAGAGGACCTGGAGGAGTAAAAGCACGCGTAGACAGACATAGAAAGCCTCTAAAAAAGATCAGATGGCACATAGATAACGTAACCTCTTCCCCCCATGCACGTGTACTTGGAGTGGTTTTTGCCAGCTCTCCCGGGCCAGAGTGCGTTTTAACTCCCATTTTGGAAGATCTCGGCTTTACGCATCCCATCAAAGGCTTTGGTTCATCTGACTGCAAGCTGGGGTGCTACTCACACTTTTTAAGATGTAATAGTGAAATCATCAAATGCTATGATGATGTCCGAGAAGCTTTCAAGCAAAGTTTTTTGAATGATATTCGAATAGTTCATTTTGAATCTTAAAGTTCAAGCTTCTGGATTGATGCTAAGACTCTTTTTCTTACCTCTTCAGCCGGTGGAGGCTCCTTAATCACTACGCCCTCTTTGATATATGTTTCAAGAAGAGGCCTCATTTCTCCTCCACACTTTGGGCATTTAGGAGGCTCACCCCCCTCCAGTGTGACTACATCGATAAGACAGTTGTTGCACCTGTAGACCTCCTTTCTTCCCGAGAGTTTACCTCGCTTCGCCACAGGCACCCATCTTCCATCCTTCTGCACAGCTGTGATATCCATTGAGAAGTCTATGGGAGGAGCAGTTGATATGGATGCCCCTACGCCAAAACCATCAGCACCAGCTTTTACTAACGCGGGAATCCTCTCTTCGTCAATGCCTCCCGATACAATGACTTTTATATCCTTAAATCCTCTAGCTTTGAGCTTCCACTTAACTTCTCTTATGATATCTTCAAAATTCCCCCGTCGGCTCCCCGGAGTGTCAAGTCTAACACCATAGAGTTTTTCTCCTAGAATGTCCGCGGCTAGCATCGACTCCTCTACTTCATCGAAAAAGGTGTCAGCTAGGACAATTCTAGGAACATCCTTTTCGATAATCTCGTCGAACGCTATCCATGCCAACGTGTGATCTCCTTTATAAGCTCTGAAGAGTATCATCAAGCTATGAGGCATCGTTCCCGTGGCCCTTATACCCAGGGCTTGGGCCCCAAGAACAGCAGAAACCCCGTCAGCGCCACCAATATATGCATAAAACTCGATGAAGGGGGCTAGAGCTGGATGCTGGCGTCTAGCTCCGAAGGAAAGAACGATTTTCTCTCCAGCTGCTTTTTTCACTCGGGCTGCTTTAGTGGTTATGCCTGAGGCCGAGGCGAGGAAGCCTAGTAGAGGTGTTTCAAGTTCTAGGAATTCACCTATAGGGCCCTCTATTGTCATCACGGGAACCCTGATGCCGGAAAAATCGCTAGCAGTGAAGATCTCCCCCTCAGGCAAAGACCGCAGAGTTATTTTTCGTCCTTTCAGGAGCTTTATAACTTCGCGTAAACCCGCGAAGACGCCCCATCTATAGCTCTCGGGAAGTTTGCTGGCAGTTACTTCCATATGAACAACAGCGTCTATAAGGCCGTTTTTTTCAAGAATTCTTCTGGTACGCGTGAAATACACGTCCGTCGTCAAACCCTCCTTTATTTCATCGAACGTGGCGTAAATAAAGCGTTCATTCCAATTATTCATATACATCAAGTCATAGATTCTCATGATGGGAATTAATGTGTTTCGACATGACTTGGCTTGTAATATTATTCTTCTGCAGGAAGATTAAAGATCCTTAGAGTCCTTGCTAAACTCAAAGAACGTGAACACCCAGATATAGAATGGTCCCCGGGCCGGGACTTGAACCCGGGACCCTCCGGCGCGTCTTAGACGCGTTGCCGGTTTCCAGCCGGCTGACACGGCTTCACAGCAGGGATTTACCCCTCTCGCCGTGCGCTTCGAGCTACAGCCGGCCGCGATACCGCTACGCTACCCGGGGACAAAATAAAAACAACTTAACGGTTTTATGAACATTTCGCTAGATGTGAAGCCTTTCAGTAACTAGACTCTCTTAATCTTCACTTGTAGTCTTGTTGCCTCCTCCAACGCTTCCTTGGTTACTCTACTCTTCAACCTTCCCCCGCTATAAATTACGATTACTGGCTTCGAATTAAGCAGTTTAGCCTTCTCAGCTACAGCCTGTACGTCTCTTGGATGTAAGGGCTTTGGACTCGTGTACACCTCTACTACAAGCCTGTTGCCGTTTCCTTGAACTATTATATGGGCGTCCCCCAGTCTTGTCGGATGCCGTATACGGACACTTAACCCGGCCTCTAGGTACCTTGAAGCCACTTTTCCTATAATTCCATACCTTTTGATTAGTTGTTTTTGCAAATAGCGTACTCTTGCGAGCGTCATAATCCTCGCAATTAACCACAATTACACGTTTTGAAAAATTTTTCTGGGGAAACACAGCTGCCCTGCGCCACTGAGTCGGGCTCCCGGGTTACCCCCATGAGGGGTTATTGTTTTATTCCTTTTGCCTCTGTCGGTCATATCTTGCCTTTCTTTCCAGTAAGGGCCTACGCTGAAATCCTGCCAGACCAAAGGAGCGCACTCGACAGCATAGACGCGATGCTCAGAGAGCTAGAAGAACTCTCAGCCAGGATCGATGGCCTCCTCGAGGAATAAGAGGCATCTTTCTTTAGGATCCTCACAGACCTATCACTCATATTAAAACCCTACGCCTCCCATATAATTATGAAAACATAAATCCTATCCGGGATATAGTACCGTCCTCCTCCAATACTACACGTATAGTGTAGGAAAAGGAGTAAAGCTCCAGACCCTTGAAAAGCTGATGGATGAACACGTATGCATGGAGGGCAAAGGATGTGTGATCATAAGGTAGATGTACATTGCTCTAAGCACACCCGAATCTCCTCTGAGAGGTATCTCCTTGACAGGGTGCAGGAGACGAAGAAACCCTAGGCTTGTGTGATTGGAGGAGAGGGGTCTCTACACGTACTAATTAAGCTTTAGAGACGCTATGAAGCTTGTTGAGCATTTTTTAACCGGGTAAAGTTTACCTTTGATCTCCTGAGTTAACAGTGAAAGGGTAACCGCTTTAATTTTTAAGTAAATGACGAAGCTTTATTCGACGAGTTAAAGATTAATACCTTATAATAATAACACTAAATATGTCTCTTTCGAGTACTCTTTACGAGCTACTAGTTGCGGTGGTCACACTATTTGACTCTCTTCAACGTCCCGTTACGAGTAGTGAGATAGCTACGCACCTTGGGAAGAGTGAGGGAACTGTAAGAAACTCTATATTAGCTCTTAAAGCGATGGGACTCATTGAAGCTAGGACGGGACCGGGTGGAGGTTATCTCCCAACGGTTAAGGGTATTGAAATAGCAAGGTCCCCCCAATACTTGGAGAATTTTATTGAGCCTACACCAATAGTTATTGACTCTCATCCCTCGCGAATCTATGCCCTAGAGCTCGACATCCTTGGACTAGCGGATCCCGCTGGAGTTAAGGCTGTTCTCAAGGTGTTTGGCAGCATAAACCAGTTGAGGGAGGGCGCTCACGTCAAACTCGGCCCTACGCCCAGAACCAGACTAATAATTGATGGATATGTTTTGAAAGTGGATTACAAGCGACACGAGATACTAATAGAGGTTAACTCCCTTATAGCGGTGCCCAAAGCCACTGCAGGCGAGGTGATGACGCCTAGCCCTGTGGTCGTCAAGAGAAGTGTAGACCTTACTGCTGTAGGGGATCTTTTACTCTCTAATGACATTAGAGCCATACCGGTCGTTGACGATGACGGGAAGCTCTGCGGAATTATAAGTGCATCGCATGTCGTCAAGGCTTATCTCAGGCGTGATTATAAAGGAAAGGTGGAAGACTTCATGGAGACGAACGTTCCAAGGGTGGGAACTGGGGCTGACATAATGGATCTCATGAAAATTCTTGCCTCGAGAAAAACGGGAAGAGCAGTCGTGGTGGATGAATTAGAGAGACCTGTAGGAATAGTGACAAGAACGGACGTTCTTAACAAGCTTGTACGGTACACCCTGTCATATCAATAGGTAGAGCCTTCTAATAGGCTTCCAGCATACACACCGTTATGCAAATTCTCCTTAGGAAAATATATTTAAGTAGAAAGACTAATTAATATAACTTGATATGAGCGCACAAAGCTCAAATAGCAAACTTTACAGTTACTTAATTTTAATAATAGGTCTTCTGATCGCGGCTGCCATACTTTATGAATTCTATCAAGCCTACACTGTTAACCCCCAGGATCCATGGAGTGTATTCCCCCTCTCACGTTTCTTCACCCAGTTCACCAACATAATCTTCTACATAGGCGCGGTTGTGTGGGTTATAGGAACTCTGGTCTTCCTAGTCGAGCTAGCCGGATACACAATCACTCTTAGCGGCCTTAAAAAGACAGGTCAAGGCGTAAGCAACTGGGGCGTGCTGGACGTAGCCTTAGCAGCTCTTAGCGCAGCAGTCTATGGAGGTCTCCTAGCAGCTACAGCCCCTATAACCATAGTGCCGGGCTTTACATGGATAAGACCCGCCAACTCACTAGCACCCCTCTTCGGCATGTTCTTCGGTATTCCAGGGGCACTCGGGGTAGCCTTCGGCAACCTAATCGCTGACGTTCTTGCCGGTTACTTTGGCGTGGGATCCATAGGAGGCTTCGTGGGCAACTTCCTTATAGCTTACATTCCTTACAAATTTGTACGTGACCAGACTTTCAAGTCGGCCGTATCCCTAGCCGACTTTTACATCTGGGGAGTAATTGTTCAGGCTCTCGTCAGCGCAGTATACATATGCTGGTGGCTTGACGCTATGCAAGCCGTCGTAGGACTACCCCTCTTCGTAATCTGGGGAATTATTGCCCCCAGCATTCTCAGCAACAACATAGTGGTTAACGCGATTCTCTCGCCGATTCTAGGCGCTCTACTATTCCCTTATGTTAAAGGGAGAGGTTTATACTGGAAGGATAGGGTGAAAAACCTAGCATAAAAACGATAATTTTATAATTTTTTCAACATTACTCTGTTAAACCCTTGGTGTCTTACTCATGTTTACTGGCCTTTACATTGAAAGAAAATCATTCATGCACGGTCTCGACCCGCGGTCAAAGCTTATATGGTCGATACTGGTGCTTGCGGCCTCGATAGCTACACAGTTTAACGGTATAAAGGGAATACCTGTCTTCATCTCCACACTCATGGCCTTATCACTTTCAGGACTAGGTACGGGGGTTGCCCTCCTCCTGATCTTCAACTCTTTAATATTCTTCCTTGTCTCCACTATTATATGGGCCGGCATTTATAGCTCGCAGGGAACTGTGTTGCTCGAGATGGGCTGGCTCCGAGTTACCGATGTTGGCCTCTTAGTAGCTTTGGGCAAGTTTTTCCTCATAGTCAATCCGATAATCGCATTTGTAGTATTTTTCGCATCTACTAAGCCCTACCATTTAATGTGGACTCTTGAGAAGATCAAGGTTCCCCATAAACTAGCGTTAACCTTTGTTATAGCATTGAGTCTACTGCCCTCAATGGTGAAAGTGGCAGGCGACGTAATAGACGCGCAAAGAGCGAGGGGATTGTCATTGGACAAAGGAAGCTTGGTGGAAAGAATCAGGAAGCACATCCCTATCATTGTTCCTCTTTTCTCCAAGATGCTGACTGACGTGTGGGATCTAAGCCTCGTCCTAGCTACTAGAGCTGTAGGATACGGTAAAAGAACATATGTATTGGAATCGAATTGGAAGAGTTCGGACACTATATTCATCTTAGTTTCCCTAGTATTTTACGGGGTGATAGCGGCTTGGGGTATGGGTCTGATACAGTTGTAAGGTTAAGAGAGGTGTACGCTAAGTATATTACTTCGGATAAATGGATTATAGAGAACGTCTCTTTAGAGATATCAAAGGGAGAAACTGTCGTATTGATGGGTCCCAGTGGCTGCGGGAAAAGCACGCTGCTCAACATTATCTCAGGGCTCCTCCCAGGAGTGATTCCAGGGCACGTCAAGGGCGAGGTCTTCGTCGACGGAGTAGACCCCGTTAAGCAGGGCTACAAGGCTTTGACAGGCAAGGTGGGCATCGTCTACCAGAACCCCGAGATCCAGATAATTACTCGTTCGGTATTCGAGGAGCTAGCCATGGCGCCCGAAAATCTTGGCCTCTCTAAAGATGAGGTTCTCGCTCGCGTTGAGTGGGCGCTTGATGCGCTTGGGCTCAGAGGGTATGAGCAAAAGGATCCCCAAACCCTCTCGGGCGGCGAGAAGCAGCTCCTGGCAATAGCAAGCGTATTAACCATGAAGCCCAAAATACTCCTCCTAGATGAGCCTACCTCCATGCTTGATCACTTGGGCACACAGATGGTTCTAACAGCCATCTCGAGGCTAAAAGAGGAGTACGGCTTGACAATTATCGTAGCAGAACACAGGGTCGAGTGGGCCGTCAATGTTGCCGATAAAATTTATCTCATGGATGAGGGCAAGATTCTCCTAGGAGGCACCCCGCAGGAAGTCTTCTCGCAAATGGATTTGGTGACCAAGCTAGGCGTTAGGCCCCCAGGTGTAGCGGAGATCGCCTACCAGCTCATGAAGAAAGGTGTCAGGGTGAAAATTCCCGTCCGCCTTGAAGACTTCAAGGAGCTCAGCTGGTGAAGGGTATGATAAGGTTTGAAGAGGTAGAGTTTGTTTATCCCACGGGGGTAAGGGCCCTTCAAGGTATTTCCCTCGAGATAACGCAGGGTGAATTTATAGGCATAATAGGACACAGTGGCTCAGGGAAAACAACCCTAGCAAAGCTAGCGGCATCGCTACTTAAGCCCACGAAGGGGCGTGTCATAATAAATGGCGTGGATTCTAGAAAGCTTCCAGCATCTGAGGCTGCAAGGACGGTGGCATATGTGTTCCAGAACCCTGATATAATGATATTTTCTCATACCATAAAGGATGAAGTTGCTTTTGCCCTTAGAAATCTTGGATTCGCTGAAAGAGACATAGAACCGCGGGTTCGTGAAGCCCTAAGGACTGTCGACCTCGACAAACCTCTAAACACCCCTCCCCATACACTAAGCTTTGGACAGAAACACAGACTAGCAATAGCAAGTGTTCTCGTTATGGGGTCTCAAGCAATAATATTGGATGAGCCAACCACGGGCCTAGATTACGGTAGAAGCCTCATGCTTTTTGAAACCCTTAGGGTCTTGAACGCGATGGGGAAAACAATCATCGTTATAACTCATGATTTGGATCTGCTCGGGAGATATGCGAGTAGGATTATCGTCCTTGAGAAGGGAAAAATCATCCGAGATGGCGAAGCTCTCGAAGTGCTCACAGATACGGATTTTCTTGAGCAACACGGCTTTATGCTTACGCAGCTTCAAAGAATTGCCAAGGAGCTCGGCGTAAAAGAGCTTAACCCTGCAAAGCTAGCCGAAGTACTCCTTGAGCGGCGTTACCGCAAATAACTTGTCTTTAAGAGGGCTAGCTTTTATTGGGCTCTAATATCGACTCAAGCTGAGAGAAAATCTCCTCCTCGCTTCTACCAGTCTCCAATAACTGATATTCAGCGTATCCCTCCTTTTGCCCACTAACTCTTTGGGATACCAGCTCCACAGCCCTCTTAAAAGGATGCGTCACAACATTCATGTAAGCCCTGACTATCGCCGCCGCTGTCGCCTCCTGGATTACAACAGCTCCATCGACGAATTCCAGGAGAATCCTAACGTGTCTGTGACCCTTAGGGATAAAAGCTATTATTCTCCTCACATCTTCGTTTCTATATACTCGCACCATCTTCAAGCAATCACTCTCTTATATTTTTCAGAGATGAGTCTCCAGTCCTCAATGCTCAGCCTCCAACCCATAGCACCGACGTTTTCCTCAACGTGTCTTTTGTCCGCTGCCTTGGGAATTGGAACCACAGGGTTAAACATTATCAGCCAGTTGAGAGCCACTTGCACTGCGGTTTTCCCGTACTTTGACCCAATACTTGCAAGGAAAGAGTCCTTTGCCAGCTGGCCTTTCTCAAGGGGGGTATAAGCCAGGTAAAGCATGCCCTCGCGTTCAGCATAGGGAATAACAGTATTCTCGTCTCGCCTGTCGAGAAGGCTGAACTTGTTCTCTATCGCAGCGACATCATTCGTGCTCAGGCAGCTCCTAGCCTCCTCCAAGAGTTCTACGCTAAAGTTGCTCACACCGATAAACCTGGTGTACCCTCTTTTAACAGTCTCCTCGAGCCCCCTCATCGTCTCACAAAGCTTAACGTTCTCGGGAGGCCAGTGAATCAGGTATAAGTCCATGTATGTCCCAAGCCTCTTAACACTGCCTTGAGCGGCCTTTATAACATCATCACGGCTTGCATGCGTGTGCCACACCTTTGACACAATGAAAATCTTCTCGCGCTCGAACCCCTTTATAGCCTTACCCACGATTTCCTCTGAGTGTCCACCTCCATACATCTCAGCAGTGTCAATTAGAGTTGCACCCAGCTCCAGGCCATACCTCAAGGCGTCAACCCATGCATCATCCTGTGAGTTATCAGGGGTCCAGAATCCACCGCCAATACCCCAGGTACCCAGACCTAGCACGGGTAGCTCTGCCCCGATCTTTTTGAAAAACTTCTTATCGTTAACCCTGCGTTGCAGAATGATCACCGAGCGATATTCTCCTCAGACGTTATTATCTTTATTGCTTCCTCAATCCTACTTGAGCAGTGTTTTGAAAAGACTTTCACTTTTTTCAACATTCCCTTTTTATTCCTTCGCTTCCATCTTATAATCAGTGGGCGTCTAATGCCTGATGTTGTCGTACTGAACCCGAAGTCAAACGTTAGCATCGTCACACTGTGGACCAAGAAGGAGTTTGTCCTGGATCTTCTCAAAAGGCTAGAAGTAGACGCCAAAGTAAACATCGTAGGAACGCTCTACACGATGTACGGGATAAACCACTTGCTATATACACTCTCGAAGCATCCTGAAATAAACACTCTCGTGGTCTTCGGCGCAGATCTCTCTGGAAGCGGGAAAGCCTTGATAGAGCTGTTTCAGGGGTCAGTCCCTGAAGGACTCAGGCTAATGTGGCCCTTAGAGAAGCTCAAACCAATACTTGGAACAGTTAAGGTCATAGATTTACGAGAAGAATTCAGCAAGGGGGCTTACCAATCAATAGCACTGGTCATCAATCGGGAATTCGCTCCCGGGATCTACAGGGATATAGTTAACATTGAACTTGTAGAAGTACGGTCAACCTCGTGGCCTAGCCAAATATCCGGTTTACACATCGTCGAGGATAACCTTGTAAGAGCATGGGCTAAGCTTGTCGATGCCGTACTCACATGGGGATACCTAAAAGGCACCGAGTACGGGGAGATGCAGAAACAACTGCTTGGCTCTACGATTGTATTATACGCGGAAGAAGCCTTAAAGACTTCTCACAAACTACAGCGATATTTCTCTCGTGAAGAGCTCGAGAGACACGTGGAGGCACTCCTAGAAGGCGTTTCCGGTGCAAGCTACTCGTATGGTGACAGGCTTCGCAGGCACAGGGTTGCCGGGGATCAAATAGCCACCCTCGTCTCAAAGCTTGCCTCAAACCCCAGCACTAGGAGGGCAGTAGCCTTAACCTGGGATTTCGAAATAGACCCTAAGAGCAAAGACCCGCCATGCCTTATAATAGTGCAGGGTGACCTGTCGGGATACAGGTACAACCAGCTCGCTTATTTCCGAAGTCACGATGCCTACGCAGGCTGGCCAGTAAACACTTATGGTCTTCTACGCCTGATGGAAGAGATTTCGAGGCAGCTTTCAGATAAGACTGGGAATAATGTTCGCCCTGGTTTTTTAACAGTTATCAGTGGCTCCCTGCACCTCTATGAGCATGATTGGGCAAGGGTAAAGGAGCTGGTGGAGAACGAGAGGAAGAGTTTCACGGCTTTCGTACCAGACCCTAAGGGCAACTTCATAATACGGGTTGAGGACGGCCTAATACTACTAGAGCATAGGGATCAGACGGGCGCCCTTGTCACCTCCTTCCGTGGAAAGAGCGCCAAGGAGCTTTTAGAAAAGATCAACCTTGATGCTTTACTCCCCAGACATGCCGCGTACCTTGCAAGAGAGTTGTATCGCGCTGAAAACGCTTTAAGGGAGGGGGAAGAGTACATTCAGGACGCCGTCTAGGCTCTAGCTTGCGAGGATCTTTATCTTCCTTAATACTTCGCCGAAAGTTTCCAGTTCTTCCAGAGTGTTGTAAAGGTAGAAGCTAGCTCTAACCGTACCCATCGGGGCGCCAAGCCTTTTAACGAGGGGGAGCGCACAGTGATGACCGCTTCTTACAGCTATACCTTCACTGTCAAGTAGCTGAGCCACCTCATGCGGTGTCATGCCCTCTATGTTAAAGCTTAAAACACCTATCCTTTCCCTTGTCTCTTCAGGGCCATAGAGTTTGACACCTAACCCAGAGAGAATTTCCATGCCTTTCTCGAGAAGCCTTTTCTCATGAGCCTCAATATTCTCAAGCCCTATTTTTTCGAGATATTCTACGGCTACAGACAAGCCTAGTGCTCCGGCAACGTTTGGCGTCCCAGCTTCGAACTTGTGAGGCATGCTAAGCCACTCCGCCGTACACCTGTCTACCTCGCATCCCACAAGCGATATAGCTCCTCCCCCTGGAAAAGGCGGGTCAAGCCTCTCTCCCAACTCTCTCCTAATGAAAAGTCCACCTATTCCCATGGGACCAAGCATTTTATGCCCGGAAAAAGCTAGAAAGTCTGCCTTCATGGTGTTAACGTCAACCTTCATGTGCGGGACGCTTTGAGCCCCATCCACAAGGCAGAGTGCACCGTGCTTGTGAGCCTCCTCACAGATCTCGCGTACCGGGTTGACGACTCCTGTAACATTACTAGCATGCGTGACTGCGACGACGCGAGTTTTATCGCTCAACTTTCTATAGAAGTCATCCATGGATAGCCTACCGTTATCCGAGACCTCTACAACCCGTAGCTCGGCCTTGGCCAGTTTAGCAACGGTAACCCAGGGGAGAAGATTGCTGTGATGCTCCATCCTCGTGATCATGATTTCACTCCCTCTGTCGATAATACCCGAGACAAGCAGAGAGTAAGCTGCCATGTTAATGCTCTCCGTTGTATTCTTTGTAAATACTAGCTCGTCAGGCTTAGCCCCAAGGAAGGTCGCCACAATCTTTCTGGACGCCTCGTAGGTTTCAGTGGCGGATAGAGCGAGCTCGTGTACACTCCGTCCAATATTCGCATTCTGGTTCCTATAAAAGTTCTCTATAGCTTCAAGGACCTGTATGGGTCTCTGGCTTGTCGCCGCGTTGTCGAAGTAAATTAGGCTCTTGCCGTGTACCTTCCTGCTAAATATGGGGAAGTCCTTTCGTATCTCGTAAGGATTAATCAAGTGCACCCCTATGAAAAGAGAATGTTAAACAATATAAATAGTTCTAAACTTAAGTATGCAAGCCAGTCTCGAAAATCTTAATAGGGAGGGAGGTATGAGCGTTAATGGTGACCATGACTCGCCAATTTTGACGAAAACCTACGTTTCTCCACGTCAAATGAGAATCCTGATGGCAATTCAAGAGTCAGAGCTCGACGTCGACGAGCTTGCGTCGCGGCTTAACGTTAAGCGCGAAGACCTCATGCGGGACATAGAGGAGTTAAAGTCGAAAGGACTACTCGAGGTTGAGAGAGTAGAAGTACCCGTCTACGTGCTTACAAAAGAGGGAGAAAGGTGTCTAAAATCAGGCCTTCCCGAGGAAAACGTTCTCAGCCTTCTCTCCTCTCTAGGTTCTATAAGTAGGGAAGAGTTAACACGAAAGGGCGTCGAGAAGGGTTTTAAGCCTGAGGAAATAGAGATCGGCATAGCCCAGCTGGCAGCTGGGAAAGCGTTGATCGTGGAGTCTGGGCTTCTAAAGCTTGTAGAGCCTAACGCGCATGAGCTCGTCGAGAGGAATAAGAGCGCTTTGGAACTCATAGCTCGAGGACAGCTCCCTGAGCAACAACTCCTAAACACGTTGAGGAGGAGGGGCTTAGTCGAGCTCAGGAAAAGGACCAAGCTGAGGCTCAGAGCAACAGGGACACTTTCAATGCTATTAAGCAAAGGGCTCCTGGCGGAAGCTCCCGTCATCACCGAGCTTACTCCAGAGATACTGGAGAGTGATAGCTGGAGATACGCCGTCTTTAAGCCCTTCGACCTTAAAGCCGAGCCTCCAAGTATTCCGGCTGGGCGCAAACACCCATATCTCGAATTCCTAGACTGGCTTAGAGAGATACTTGTTGAAATGGGCTTCGAGGAGATGAAGGGGCCTCATGTCGAGCTAGAACTTTGGAACTTTGATGCCTTGTTCCAGGCTCAAGACCACCCGGCCCGCGAGATACACGACACGTACTTCGTGAAAGGTAACATGCTAGGCGAGATCCGCGACCTAGAACTCTTAAAGAGGATCGCAAGCGCCCACGAAAACGGGGGCGGGACAGGCTCTAAGGGTTGGGGCTACAAGTGGGATCCGCTCAGGGCTGCAAGGCTTATACTCCGGACGCAGACGACAGCCGTCTCGGCGAGAACCTTGTACCAGAGGGGGGCTGGCGAGTATATGTGTTTCTCGCTCGACAGAGTGTTCAGGCCTGAGAACCTCGATGCAAAGCACAGCATGGAGTTCTACCAGCTCGAAGGAATTATCGTTGGTAGAAAAGTGACCTTCCGAAACCTACTCGGATTCTTCAACGAGATGGCCAGAAGGTTGGGTCTAGGCGAGGTCAAGGTGAAGCCGGCCTATTTCCCCTTCACTGAGCCAAGCGTTGAAGGCTTTATAAAACACGAGAAGCTGGGCTGGATAGAGGTTTTTCCAGGGGGTATGTTTAGACCCGAGATGCTTGCAGCTCTAGGCGTAAAAGGGGTAAACGTTGCCGCCTGGGGTATAGGTATTGACAGGATAGCTATGACTGTTTTAGGAATCGATGATATACGCCTCCTCTTCACCCAGGATCTAGACTTTATTCGGCGGGCGCCTAGACCCCTCCCCACAAGCCTTCTGAGGTGAGTGTATGCCAGTAGTTGAGGTCAAACTTTGGGACCTGGAACGCTTAGTTGGTGTAAGCCTCTCAGAAAGCGAGCTGAGGAACATACTACCCCGCTTAAAATGCGAGGTCGAAGACATAGCGGGAGACACTATATCCTTTGAGGCTACCCATGACAGGCCAGACTTGTACTCCGCAGAGCTTCTCTCGATCTACGTGAAAGGACTCCTAGGGTTAGAGAAAGGGCTCCCTAAAGTGTCAATCAGCGACCATACTTACGAGGCCCATATTAACGGGCCATCTTACCGTCCCTATGCTTTCTTTGCAGTCGTGAAGGGTGTTAGTCTAGACGACGAAAGTATTCGGCAGCTTATGCAGCTTCAGGAGAAGATACACCTGACATACGGTAGAGACAGGCGAAAGGTCTCCATAGGGCTTTATGACCTAACTGGCGTCGAGTTTCCTGTAAAATATTCGTCTGTTAAACCAGATGCTGTTAAGTTCAAACCGCTCGGCTTCACTATAGAGATGACTCCAAGAGAGGTTCTAAAGACCCACCCCAAGGGTATAGCGTACAGGCACCTTCTAGAGGGCCAGGAGGAGGTTCCGCTTATAGTTGACGCGAGGGATCAAGTTGTTAGCTTCCCGCCAATCACAAATAGTGAGGACTATAGACTAACAGAGAACTCAAAGGACATACTCATCGATGTTACAAGCACGGACCCCGAGGCTGGGAAGCGTATCATCACTCTTGTCGCCTACGCTGTAGCCATGCGAGGAGGTACAATACATGCTGTGCGTAACATTTACCGGGAAGATCTAAGGACAACTCCTATTACGGAGCCTGAAAGGATAGTCTACGACACGGCTCTGAATCAGATGCTCCTCGGACTTGATATTGATATAGAAAATACGGTCGAGCTCCTTGCAAGAATGAGGATGAAAGCATCACCGCTTTCACCTACAACACTCTCGGTAGAATACCCATATTTCAGAGTAGACATCCTTCACCCCGTTGACATAGCAGAAGAGGTTGCAATGGCATATGGTTTCGATACAATCGAGCCGAGCTACATGCCTCCACTCCACCCTGGACGTGAGGATGGCTTGGAAGTTTTCTCGAGAGCTGTCAGGGAAGGGATGATAGGGATGGGTTTTGTGGAGGTAAACAATTACATCATGACTAGCAAGGCGCTGATGTTTGATAGGATGAACCTCCCGGCAGGAGATATAATAGAGGTCGAGAACCCTAAGCACGAAACATTCCACGCCCTACGTGTCTGGATTTCTCCACAGCTTCTCGCCACTCTCTCGGCAAGCAAGCACGCAGGATACCCTCAAAGGATATTCGAGGTGGGAGACGTGGTAATACCAGACCCTATGCGCGAAAATAAAGCTAGGGACGAGAGGCACCTTGCCTTTGCTATCGCAGGTAGGGGCGTTACACTCACCGACGGGATGGCAGTCCTGAAGACACTTGCTTCTCAATTCGGGGTAGAAGTGACTTACCAGCCCCTAGAACACCCAAGCCTCATTCAGGGAAGATCAGCGAAAATCTATTCAAAGCTCGGAGAGCTAGGGATTATCGGCGAGGTTCATCCAGCCGTGCTACAAAGCTTTGAATTAAAAGTTCCAGTAGTTATTTGCGAGTTAGACCTTTCACACCTCAAAAGGTGCTTTGAAGAGTGCAGAAAGGCCTCCTAATAGATTTCTGGGGAACGCTATTCTACCCAGTGGTTACAATAGAGGAATACCATAGGCTTCGCTCCCTAAAGGTTGCCGAAGCCCTGGCTAGCAACGGGTATGAATTCGATGTCGAAGATGTCTACCGGGCATACATTGAAGCCCGTCTCCTAGCCGATGAGATAAGGAACAACACGTTCCGCGAGGTGGATCTCCAGGGAGAGATAATAATATTCCTGAATAAATTAAACGTCAAGCCCAACCGTGAATTACTCAAATCGCTTAGCGAGGCATACATGTATCCATACCTGAACTCGATGACCATGGCACTGGGCGCACCGGAGCTACTCATTCATGCCAAGAGTCTCGGCTACAAGGTTATAATAGCATCCAACACTTTTAGTGGGGAGCATACTCTAAAACTTCTCAAGCACAAAGGGCTATCAACACTCTTTGATGCTTTCGCTTTTTCCGATGAGATAGCCTACAGGAAACCACATCCAAGGTTCTACTCCTGGATAGTTTACAACACCGGTATAATCCCAACAAAGAGTATCTTCGTCGGGGACGAAGAAGCCGATATCATAGGGGCGAAAAACTTGGGGATGAAGACGGTGGCATACACAGGTTTCCATGAGTACAATGGCCGGGAGAAACCGGACTATACGGTTAAGAATATGAGCGAGATAAAACTTCTCCTAGAAACTGTTTAGACATAGGAAACCCATTGAACTAAATTACTTTTAAATGGCTTGGAGTTAGACAATGCGGTGATGATGAAAATGAATAATTTGGTAAACAAACATGCTGGAGGAGCAGAGAGCATCGGCATCGTCAGGAAGCTCAAACTTGAGAATGAGGAATTCCTTACGAATGAAGAGGGCCTTCCCCTGAGTAATAAGGGAGATCTAATGATCTCAGCAGCATCTGCCGCCATGGTCAGCATTGCAAGAAAGCTCTCAGAAGTTCTCGGCGAAAGTTTAAGCTATATTGAGCTACACTTCGAGGATGGCGGAAGGCTTCTTCTAGTTCCCCAAAACAACGGGATAATAAAGGGCTACTACTTAAATAACAGAGGCGATTATCAAAAATTACATCTTGGGTCAGATGACAATCGAAACTGAAGAACTTCCTCACACTTTATTTTATATCCTAATTTCGTGAAATTATTAAAATATTATTAAAAAAGAATTTAAGGATGCACAAAATAACCGCTTCTGAGTCATAATGCCCGCTGAAGCCATAATAAGCATTACACCCGAAATAGCTCTCGATGAGGGATTCACGTACGCCGGCGGACTCGGTGTACTAGAGGGGGACAAGTTTTACGCAGCTTCACGTCTTGGATTAAACTATCACGTCCTCTCGCTCCTCTATCGTGGAGGCTACGTAGACTATGAGTTCGACGCTGACGGAAGCCCCAGGCCAGTCCCGCAAGGTCAACCCAAGAGCTTTCTCGATAAACTTCAACGATGCTGTGAGCTCGAAGTAACGCTTAAAGGTGAAAGAGTAGGCGTTTCCACATGGGTCTACACTAAAGGTAGTGCTAGAGTGGTATTCTTTGAGCCAGTGGAACCGGACTGGGCCAAGAGTATAGTTGATAGAGTCTTTATCGAGAGAGACCCAAAAGAAAAATTCCTGAAGTATGTTTTCCTCGCCCGTGCATCAGCGGAGTATATAAAAAATGTTGTTGGAGTTGAATACGTCAAGTATATCGACTTGCAAGAGGCATATACTGCACTGCTACCCCTCGTACTCAACCTTCCCGGATACTTCAGACTAATCATCCATACGCCCGGCTCATGGGGACACCCGTCATTTCCCAGAGAATACTTTGAGCAAGAATTTGGATACAAAATGATAGAGGACAAAGTTGTTCTGACAACCCTGGGGGCCATAATGTCTCGAGAGCTAATAATGGTTTCAGCAAAGCACTTTAATGTTATGAGGAGGGTAATACCTCACCTTATTGACAAGGCCAGATTCGTTACTAACGGTGTTGACATTGAGAGATGGATGCATCCGAGTATTCGTGACCATCTGTTGAACGGGGGTCTGAACAACGGTGTTCTAGCGGAGGCCAAGAAAAAAATTCGTGAAGAAGCTGTGCGTCTCGTCGGCTCGCGTAAGCACGTGAGTATAGACCCTGAAACCCCCATAGTCGTGTGGGCGAGACGTATCACCAAGTATAAACGCCCATACTTTGCCTTGAAGTTGATAGAGGAAGCGGACAGAGATGTCTTCTTCCTGCTTGGGGGTAAGGCTCACCCCGAGGACAAGGAAGGTCTCGGGTACATGAGAAAGTTTAAAGAGCTAGAAAAGAGTAGACCGAATGTAGTATACTTTCCCGACTACGATGTGCAGAAGGCCAGAACAATCCTTGCAGGCGGAGACATCCTACTATTCACCCCGTTCTCGGGATACGAGGCCAGTGGGACCAGCTTCATGAAGGCTGCACTAAACGCTACAGCATCGATAGCTTCACGCGACGGTGCTGCCATCGAACTGATAAAGGATGGGGTGAATGGATGGCTCTTCGGAAACGATATACGAGACCTTATAGACTTTGCCAGGGATCCCCGCGTCCCCGAGATTGATTCGCGTGAATACGAGGAGCTTAAAGTTAAGCTGGCGAAGGCCCTCGATCTCTTCAGGTCGGATCGCGAAGGGTTCCTGAATATTGGGCTAAATGCCGTCTTGACATTCACACCAAGAGTAGACATTACAAGGGTTCTGACTGAGTACTACCCGGACCTTGCACACTCAAACGCATAAATACTGTTTGGGACAATACTTTTCATTCAGGGTTTCAACATGACATTTATGACGGAGACAACTCCCTTTAACTTGTGGCTTCCCACTAGGATAATTTTTCGGCGGGGGGCAATTGAAACCATCGGGCAGCTCGCCTCTAAGCACGGAAGAAAAGCCCTCGTTATTACGGGGCGGACCTTCGCCCGTAAATACGGCTATGACGCGAAGATTAGACAAATACTTGAAGATTCAGGCTTAACGTGTAGCTTTTTCAGCGATGTTGAACCGAACCCTACTTACACGACTATTAGAAAAGCCATGGAAGTAGCGAGTAAGGTTCAGCCAGACGTGATAGTAGCATTTGGGGGTGGCAGTGTGATTGATGCTGCTAAAGCCTTAAACGTGGTCTACACACTCGGAGGCAGCATAGAGGATTATGTGTATCCAAAAACGGTCGATGAAAGGCTTACTCCATTGATAGCAATTCCTACGACTCACGGTACGGGTAGCGAGGTGACTAAGTACTCTGTTCTTGTGGATGAGACTAACAAGATGAAAATAGCAGTTTCCGGTGATGGCATATATCCAGACTACGCAGTTCTCGACCCTCTGGTTCTAAATTATCTCCCACGTGATCAGTCCGCGAGTACAGGTCTTGACGCTCTGAGCCACGCCATTGAAGCTTATTTTAGCCGCAGGAGCAATCCATACTCCGACCTTCTCGCCTTGGAGGCAGCAGGAATAATATTCAGGTATCTGCCCTGTGCCGTGACTGGTCTTTTTGAGTGCAGAGAGAAGGTATTCTATGCTAGCATGTTAGCAGGGATAGCGATTAACTATAGTGGCACGAACCTGGGTCATGGTCTAGGCTATGCGCTCACAGTCGAGCTCGGTCTACCTCACGGGCTTGCAAACGCGATGATTCTACCCGGAGCAGCCCGATTCTATGAAGGAATACTCCCAGCAAAAAGTGAAACGTTCTATCTCAAAACGGGGGTTGCTAGACCGCCCGGCGGTTTAGAAGAGGCAATACAGAGACTAAAGGCGAGTGTTGGAGCACCTCTGAAGCTTCGGGATCTGGGAGTTACGCGGGAGCAGCTAGAACACTATGTCAAAGAAGGGCTTCGCTATCAGAGAAACCTAGCGAACGCGCCTTTGGATGTAAGTGAAAGCATTGTTCGTAGTATTTTTGAGGCCGTGTACTAGGCTGCCACCAGCTGTGCTATTTTTCTTGCAAGTTCAACCGGGACCTGCTCACGGTTAGATATTGTTAGCTCGACAACCTCTACGTCAGGTCTGCTTAGGATCATCCTGCCAAATGTAGACTCACGTGCTCTAAAATGGATGGATGCCAGTACAGGCTTTGGAGAATCTAGTGCCGCTGTCACCGCCTCCCGGAAAGCTTCACTAAACAATTCCATTGGTCCAATTTCATCAATTATCACCACTTTTGCCTCCCTGAGAGCTCTCCTAATCGCAGTAACACCAATCTCCTCGAGGTCCTGAAGGTTTACCCAATATTTTCCCACCCTTGGCCCCTTGTTTAGGTTTACGTCGGCAAGTTTTCCTTTTCTACCACTTATCAGGTCAATGATTTGGAAGCCCTGCCTTATACCACCCTCCCTAACCTCTAGCGTTAACATACCCCCGACTACGACGTTTCTGCTCAAGAGGATTTCAGCGGCGCGCCTTAGACAAGTAGTCTTCCCTATGCCGGGTCTACCTGTGATTAGAAAGTTCTTATTCATGTCCTTCATCCTTCAAGTCTGTTTTTGATTTCCTTGAGAAACGTGTCTATTGTCTCAACTTTGTGTTCGAACAGCATACCAAGCGATATCGGCGTTATTGCGATCTTGCCGTCCTCGAGCACCGCGTAGACGTCTGTGTCTTTCTCGACCTCGACGGGCTGTCCGTATAGCCAGTAATAGGGTCTTCCCTGGGGGTCTCTCCTCTTCACGACGGCCGTAGAGAACCTTCTCCTTGCCGGACGCGCAACGACTACTTCACTCGTGATAACAGGTGGGAAATTTACGTTCAAGGCGTCCACTCCTTCTGGGAAACCAGTTTTGAGAAGGCTTTCCAGTATTATCCGTGAGGTTCTCGTTATAAACTTTCTGTACTCAGGTTCTTCCAACTCCTCAGGGGAGTCCACGGATGCGCTAAAAGCCACTCCAGGTATCCCTTCTATGGAGGCTTGTAGGACAGCCCCCAGGGTACCCGATGAGAGGATGACTTGGACGCTCAAGTTATCTCCTATGTTTACTCCTGAGACCACCAAGTCAGGCTTACCCGTCACAACGTTCATGGCTATGTAGATAACGTCGCTGGGAGTTCCACTTACCAGATAAATGTGCTCCTGATCAACCTTTAACTTGTTCACGCGTACTGGTTTGTGGAGGGTTAGACCGAGTCCCGTGGCGGATTTGGGAGTCTCGGGCACAACGGTGAAGACCTGTCCCAGGTCTTTAACTGCTTCGCGTAGAATCGCTAGGCCGGGTGAGAAGGGACCGTCATCGTTTGTTAATAGAATTTTGAGAGCCATTCGCATACCCTTAACAATTTGGGTTTTTCATCTGTTTAAGTTTTTATCCCTGAGAATCTTCAACAGAGGGATTTCCTCAAACTTTTTTATGGGGATGAGGTCCCAGTAAATACCTTCGGGCTTCTTTAATTTTCTAGTAGTGTAAATCTTCTTTTCAGGGGTATACAAAGCGTCAAGTGGGACGTCGTGTTTAAGCATGGGAATAGCCTCAACGAACTGCAGGTCATGTACAGTCGTAACCACTGGTGTCTCATCGACTATTACGCCTATTGTCTTGAGAATGGCAAATTCCAGGTCGCTAAACCCTCCTCCCTTACCAACTCTGCCGCCATCCCGGCTTACAGCCACGCTACCCGTAACCTTCAAATCTATAACTGGTAGGTCTAGAGTGACAAGTCTCCCATACTTAAACGCGCCTTTGATTGTTGCCGCTTCATGAAATACTTTTTCCTCTATTTTGCGCGGGTCAAGCACGATAAACCCCTCGCGTAGACGTGGTGTAGCCATTACCAGTATTTTACCGCTCCTAAGTACAGCTTCTCGTACATGCCTTTGAGGTGAATCCGGGCTGCAGAAGACAACCTCCGCTTCTTGGAAAAGTTTATCTTCAACGAGTCTCTTTGCAGCCCGATCAGCTCCCTTAAAATTAGGTATACGTCCCTCTATTGGAAAAGGGGGTAAGGCTACCTTTTCGCGTATCATCCTCTCCCATATCTGCCTCCTTATCTCGCTTTTTATCTTGGAAACGTCGTTGGAAGCAGTCAACCCTTAACCCCTATTTTCGAAGCGAGATGAGTATTTCATGGTTACTGCCCTTGTTGTTTAAGCCTGTGACGTGAAGGGTTGGGGAACCATTCTCTAATCGAAACTTAACGTCTGAGACAAATCGAAACTCTTTCTCGATGGTTTCAATCACCTGATTAATTTCCAGGGGTTCAAAGCCTAGGATCTTCATGGATGACTTGAGGGCTACATTGAGCACGCTTAGAAGTTCCCCTTTTCTCACTCCCTTGAACCTCCTGTCACGGAGTTCCCGGTAGACAGCTATAATGTCTTGCATTCCCTTCTTCTCAAGATAGCCGAGCATCTCGCCGTCCGAAAGGATAACAAGCGAGTCCTCGACTGCTAACAGACGACAAGCACTTCGAAGGGACTTAAACGCATAGTTTAGTGATAGGCTGAACCGTCCATTGAAATAGTTCTCGAGACACAGTCCGAGACAAGCCGTGGAATGTCTCCGTAGATAAGATTTTGTACGCTCCGTAATTGGTGGAGTTTTCGCTAACTCCCTAGTTGCTTCTTCATCAGCGTAGAGTATCCTTCCTCCTCTAATAATCTCGTGAGCTATGAACTCGCCCTCCTCTCTTAACCTTTTCAACTCGTCTATCGTTAGGAAGAGCACTGATACGTCAGGGCCAAGCCTGTCAGTAAGAGAGGCCATAGTCTCAATGGAGGGTTTTTTGCGTAGGAGTACTGCTATGTTAATGTCGCTTAGAGGGGAATGGTCTGCTGGGACTGTGGATGACCCGTACAACACTACTCCCTTTACATCTTCTCCAAGCATTTCGGTGATGATTGGTACCAGGGGCTCCACTAGACTCATCATCTATACTATAGGGCTTGTTAAAAAGTCTAGCATCCTGAAGCCTAACCTCAACTAACCTTAATAACAGCTCATGCTATTCCATCTTGGCTTATGAGGGACTGCGTGTTCTGCGCTATAGCTAGGGGAGAAGAGGAGGCCTTCATAATATACAAGGATGATCTGCTCATAGCTTTCCTAGATAAATTTCCTGTAAGTGTAGGGCATGTACTTATAGCTCCCATTAAACACTTCACAAACATATTTGATATGCCAGAGGATATAATCGGGGAGGCCTTTATACTAGCAAAGCGAGTTGCAGAGGCTCAGTCGCGGGGTCTGGGTGCTCAAGGCGTTAAGATACTCATGAATAACAACCGTGAAGCTGGGCAGGAGATAATGCACGCTCATATACACGTGATACCCTACGGGGTTCCGCGTAGAGGCAGGCTTCAGCTGAGCCGAGATGAGGGTGAAGAGGTTGCAAGGATTTTACGGGAAGCGCTCGTCTGAAGAGGTTTGCGTGTTATATTCTGGAGGTAAGGACAGCACATATGCTCTTCACTGGGCTGTCTTGAAAATGTTCAACGTCTCATGCCTGGTATCTATTAAACCACGGTCACAGGAGTCAATGATGTTTCATGTTCCATATGTTGAGCTTACAAGGTTACAGGCTCAGGCGCTGGAGATACCTCTGGTATACTACGAGCAGGGATATGAGAGCGACGAGGAAGCTCTGAGAAAGGCTCTCGAAATAGCATTGAGGGAGTATGGTTGCTCAGGTGTTGTCACGGGAGCCTTGAGATCAGATTACCAGAGGATGCGCGTGGCTGAGAGTGCTCATATGTATGGGTTGAACTTATACAATCCGTTGTGGTGGCGCAGCCAAGAAAGATACATGTTTCGACTTGTGGATATGGGATTTCATTTTATAATCACATCTATAACAGTAAAGGGGCTTGACCCACAACTTCTAGGTAAAGAATTGAGTCGTGAAGATATAACCAGTATAATCAATAGCTCAAAGATACATGGTTTTAACCCTGCCTTTGAGGGTGGCGAGGCAGAGACCCTGGTCCTCGATGCCCCCCTCTTCAAGAAAAGGTTAAGAGTGAGGGGTGAAGCCTTGAGAACGGGAGAGTATAGCTGGTATTTCAGGATAAGTGACGCGCGACTTGAAGAAAAGTCTCATGAAGAGGGTATTTCTGACGTTACTAAAATGGGAAACTCTATATACGAATAGGTTTCTCGATTAATCCGTGGTAAAGGTCGTTATAGAACCCTACAACATAACGGTGGAGGTGGCTAAGGGGGTTAGGGCTTATGACGTTTTGAGAACGACGGGAATACCCTTTAGAACAGAGTGTGGCGGAAGGGGTTTGTGCGGTAAGTGTAGAGTTGTAATAAAGTCTGGAGAGGTATCACAGCTCTCTTCAACGGAGAAACGCCTACTCAGCGTGGAAGAGATCAAAGCTGGATATCGTTTAGCTTGTCAGGTGGTTCTCCAAGGTGATGTTCGGCTCTTTGTTCCACCTGAAACAAGGAGCAAGGGGATAGAAGCGGCAATACAGGGCTTGACTCGCGATGTGTTGTTTAGCCCGCTCGCTAAGAAGATCTATTTACGGGTTGAGCCTCCAAGTCTTGAAAAGCCCCACCCAGATGTTAACTCCCTACTTAAGGCTCTGGGCTCCAGTGAGCTTACTGTTGAGTTCAATGTGTTGAAAGAGCTTTCAGCTAGGCTTAGAAGGTCTAACTGGGCCGTTACAGTAACTTTGTGGCGTGGGAATAAAGTAATAGGTCTTGAAGAAGGTGACACCTCCCGTGAAAACCTGGGTATAGCGGTTGATATTGGAACAACAAAGATAGTTCTACACCTCGTAGACCTTGCAAATAAAAAAACGTTGGCAATGTTATCCACCGAAAATCCACAGATAGTATATGGAGACGATATAATCTCGAGAATCCACGCGGCCGTTCTCGACGCAAAAAACCTGGAAGATATGAAACACCTCGTTGTTCGAGCCGTGAATAACCTAGTTAGAGTTGCTCTTGTCACGGCGGGTATAGAGAAAGAACATTTGACGTCAGCCGTCATAGTCGGCAATACAGTTATGCACCACGTCTTCCTCGGCCTCGACGTTAGCGGTTTAGGGGCGTCACCCTACGTACCAGTTACGAGTGATCCATTAGAGTTACCAGGATACCAGTTAGGTCTTGAGAGCGTTGCGTATGTCTATTTTCCACCGATAATCGCAGGCTACGTGGGAGGGGATGCCCTAGCTGATATAATAGCAACCGGAATGCATCTTAAGAACAGACCTATACTCTTAATCGACATCGGCACCAACACGGAAATTATACTGAATACAGGCGAAAAGCTTCTCGCATGCTCAACTCCTTCCGGGCCCGCATTCGAAGGTGGGCACATAAAACATGGCATGAAGGCAGTTCCAGGAGCCATAAGGAGGGTAGTAATAAGAGACTCCGAGAACGTTGAGTACGAGGTTATTGGAGGCGAGAAACCTCTAGGAGTAGCGGGTTCAGCCCTTATAGATGTGGTTGCCGGCCTCCTGGAGAACGGCTTGTTATCATGGCGGGGCCTCTTCAACAAAGGTATTCATAGCTCTAGGCTCCTAAACCTTCCCAACAGTAATGGCTATGAATTTGTCATTGTAAGAGCTGAGGATAGTGCTACGGGCAGGGATATAACTATATCTGAGAAGGATATAGCGGAGATAAGACTTGCAAAAGCTGCCATATACAGTGGTATTATGGTTCTTCTTGAAAGAGCGCATCTCGACCCTAAGGATATAGAAGAAGTCTTAATAGCAGGATCATTCGGGTATAATCTCGACATAGGGAACGCTGTAAGGATAGGACTCCTACCAAATTTTGATCTTTCAAAGGTAAGGCTTACCGGTAACACGGCTATAGAAGGAGCTAAACTCATGCTTATATCCGAACAGGCTGTCCAGGAGGCCGAGAAGGTAGCTCGCGAGACCGAATATATCGAGCTTACAGTGGCTCAGGAATTCAAGAAAATTTTCCCTAGGGCATTGACTTTTCCGCGAGAGAGTAATGAAGGCTGATAATTGGAGATAAAAAATTACTCTCATGCATTAAATAAATATCTTAAAATACTCTCTAGAATGGATAGCAGAACTAGGCTGATTCCCTTGTCTATGGAGAATAACCTCTTGAAGGCTATAGTTGAGCTCGATGAGGAGCGAGCCTTGGAAATTGCGAGGAAAGAGTTGGAGAACTCAAAGTCACCTTTCAAGATGCTTGAGGTTCTGCGTAAGGCTGCTGACATTATAGGAGAAAAATACTCCAAGGGAGAATTTTTTGTAGCAGATCTCGTTATGGCTGGTGAGATACTCAAGGAGATAAGCGAGATGATCAGGCCTCTTCTCCAATCAGAGCCAAGACATGAATACGTCGGACGCCTAATTATAGGTACTGTTCAGGGGGACATCCATGACATCGGGAAGAATATAGTTGTAAGTATGGCGGAGGCTGCCGGCTTTGAAGTTATTGATCTCGGGGTCGACGTTCCACCTGAGAAGTTCGTTGAGGCGATTAAGACGTATAAGCCTGACATTGTCGGTCTCTCGGGTCTGCTAACCCTTTCTATAGAGTCAATGAAGCGAACCGTTGATGTCATAAAAAACACTGGTCTTCGTGATCAAGTGAAGATAATAATAGGTGGTGGAAGAGTAGACGAGTCAGCATGCAAATACGTTGGGGCTGATGCTTGGACAACCGACGCGGGGCGAGGGATAAAGATTATGCTAGAATGGGTGAAGGAAAAGAAGAGGTGAAGAGGAACATGGCGTCTCTGGAGCCCCAAGAGACTTTAAAGCTCAGGAGAGAGAGGTTGGAGAGAGCCTTCACTGGTGGCACACCTGACAGGGTTCCCTACACCTTTCTTCCCGCAATGGATCTACAAGCCAAATATGCAGGTATCACGGTAGCTGAGTATTGCTTTAACTGGGATTCATGGGTGAAAACCGCCGTTAAATGGGGAAGAGACTTTAACGTGGAGGGAGTGGATCTTCTACCGTTTTTTCCTCCGGGTTTAGAAGGAATGATTTTCGCCGTTGCATGGGCTGACTATCCGGAGTGGATAGCCACACGCTTCATTACCGGACAGTTCCATGATGCTCTACGCGACAAATGGACAAGGTGGCCGGGCAGGGAGCTTCCTCCGGATTTTCATCCCCAGTTTATCGGGGGAACATTCATGGAGCCCGGGGAGTACAGGAAGCTCATAGAAGACCCTCTGGAGTTTATCACTAGTACCCTACTTCCGCGCGCTGTAGAAGCGCTGAGAAAACCTTATTCTCCTGAGGCGGCTGCAGCATTAATGAAACTGGGGGCTGAGACAAAGAACTTTAACGCTACAATGACCCGTATAGGAGTTGAATCATTCCAAATGGGGTTCCCTACGTTCTATATGGGATATGGTTATGCACCGTTGGATCTTATAGGGGATTTTATGAGAATGCCAACCGGAGTAATGCTTGACCTAAGGAGGCATCCAGAGGAAGTATTACAGGCGACAGAAGTATTAACTCCCCTAATTAAAAAGGCAATAAAAAACTCTACGATACCTCAAGAGCTCTCCGAAAAATTGTTTGGTACACGGGTGGTGCTGGTTTTCTGGCCACTGCACTTGGACGAAATGTTGCCTCCTAAGCTCTTTGAGGAATTCTATTGGCCAAGCCTGAAGGAGACAATAATTTATGCCATTGAGCTAGGCTACACGCCCTGGGTTTTCTTCGAAGGCGACTTCACTCCTTTCCTACATTACATTTTAGAGCTCCCCAAGGGCAGGGTCTTCGCATACTTCGAGAAAGCAGACCTCAGAAAAGCCCGAGAAATCCTAGGGGATCACGTAAACATTGGAGGAGGTATACCCGTATCGATACTTATGCATGGCTCCAGGGAAAAAGTCTTCGAGGAGTCTTGTAACCTTCTCAATGATATAAAGGAGCCCGGAGGATTCGTCTTTTATGGCTCAGGTGTTTCCCCGGGTGCTGCCACAAGGATAGAGAACCTCTGGGCACAGGTAGAGGCAGTAAAAAAGTGTGGCTACTACTAACTTTATCTTTCAGAAAAGTTTAGTTTTAGCGAATGGGTTTTCGCGATGGCATACGTTTTCAAACAATGTTCGCTGGTGTATTCGTCCGAAGGTATTCTCAGAGACGTAGACATCCTTGTACATCCTGACGGTAGAATCAACATTGGAGAAGAGCTTGCAGGGGAGGAAAAAGTACCTTGTAAGGGTCTTCTAGTGGTTCACGGTTTTGCAAATCTTCACACCCAGCTGACGCATTATTTCTATAAGCGGGAATTTCTCTCGAGACTTAATTGGTCGAGTCATCACGACGAGCCTCTACCAAAAGAGTCTGCAATCAGCTTAGCTGTCTTATCTCTTTACAACACACTCGAGACAGGGACCACTCTCATTGTAGACGCATCCTTATACGCGGAGGAGATTAGTGTTCATGCAGGAAAAATAGGACTAAACTATATCATCTCTGCGAGGTGGCCGAAGAAGGAGGTTTCAAAGGGAAAAGTTATCCTCATAGATAATTTTGATTCGATTGAGGAAGATTTAGAGGATCTGCGGGAATACCAGGAAAAGGCAAAGGCTTTCCTTATGATACACGTATCCAATAGCAAGGAGCAAGTATTCGGGTTTAAAAGAAGGAAAGGCAGATATCCTATTGAATACCTCTACATGAAGAACCTCCTAGGTTCGAGAACAATACTCATCTCCCCCGCTTGGCTCACAAGCTGGGAGTTAAGTTTACTCGCTGAGACTGAAACCCGCATCGTTCAAGCACCAATAGCTGGGCTCTACACAGGCGAGGGCCTGTTACCCCATGAACAGTTACGCAACCGGGGCGTCACACCAGCCCTCTGTAGCGAGTCGCCGAGTCTAGGGCTCACACTAGACATGCTTGAGCAGCTTAAAACTTATTACCTCTTCCAGCGGGGTTTCTTCGAAAATATTGATTACACGATATCTGATGCCTATCTGTCTGCGACTAGTGCGGGTTACAATACTTTAATGTTTGAGGGTGGAGAAATCAGAGATGGTGCAAAGGCTGACCTTCTATTTTATTCTCTCGAAGAATTGTCCTTACCGACATACCAGGATGCAAACCTACTTTTCTTTGGATTAAACACCAAGTCTCTTGAGTATGTCGTGGTCAATGGGCAGATTATATTCTCTCCTGAAAAGAAGCAGGAGATTCTCGCTGAAAAACGCAGACTTATAGAAAAACTGATGGATCAAGAAGTGTTAGGGTAAACATCACGCTTAAATCCTTGCATTTACCCCAAGTATCATAATGGCTTCTAAAAAAGTTGTAAAGCAAAGCGGTAAAGTCGAGGATTTTAATCCGCAAAAAATATATAATGCATGTATAGCTGCAGGCGCCCCTCCTGAGGTTGCCCACGAGATAACGAAGGAAGCTGAGGAGAAGATAAAGGATGGTGCCTCTACAAGCGAGATACGCCGCTTTGTTCTACTCAGGTTAAAGGAAATGGCTCCGCATGCTCATGACGCTTGGGTCTTCTACGACAGAATAATGAAAGGTAGGCTTACTATCGAGGATGGGAAAGCGGTTGTAGTCCAAAAGGGCCACCTTTACCTGGGGCGAGAAGTAAAAGACATAGGTCCCCCCGGCCTCTCTTCCGCTGAGGAGGTTAAGGGCATCCTGAAGGAGCTAGAGGATGACCTCGACTTCGGCATATCCAAGGCTACAATCAACGCGAGGCTATACGCCCTCTTCATGGGAGTTCTTAAATCCTCGAAGATGCCCAAAGAGGAGAAAGAGAAATCTATACAGCTCATAAATGAGTTTCGAGAAAAACTTGGATGGAAACCCTATGAGTTAAAGAAGCTCCTTTAGCCTAAAAACATTTTTTATTTATCTTCTTTTCATCATCAAATAACCTAAGGAATCAAAAACACTTTAAGATTTAGATTATTGCTTTTCTCAGGGCTAGGTGAGTACCATCGCAACTCACCCCTGGTGTGTTGAGGTTTGATAAGCCTTCCCTGCACGTTGCAAAGGTCATCCCTCTTTTCTCAGCTTCGACCTTGACGAGCTTCAGAATCTCGGCTCTATAACTTCTAGAAGCATAGATATATCCGTGAATTTTCTGACCCTTCTCGAGATAAAGCTCCTTTACCCTTGGGATGACTTCTGGGAACACCTTGGAAAGCCGTCCCAGATTATCGGGTTTAACCTTGTAAGTCGAGCTTACTATGTGATTTGCGCCAGCTAGCGATACGGCTTCGAGCACCTCTATGATGTTTTCAATGTCGTCGTTTAAACCCGGGATGAGAGGATCTAAGCGAACAACAACGGGAACACCCGCCTCCGTGAGACGCTCTATCGCATCCACTCTTCTCTTAGGCGGCGGAGCGCGAGGCTCGAGTAGTCTAGCAATGCCTGAGTCCAGAGTTGTCACTGTTATCGATACCAGTGACCTTGAACTTGAGAGTATGTCGACGTCTCGGGTTACGAGATCCGACTTCGTTACTATCTCAATAATGAAACGATCCTTTAGCATCTCGAGTAGGTGTCTCGTATACCTGTATTTTTCTTCTAAGGGCTGATAGGGATCACTGCTGCTCGAGATATTTATTATGGAGCCTTCTTTTATCTTCTCCAAGTCTCTCTGAACTCTTCTTAGAAAGTCTTCTTTTGGCCGTGGGTTAAAAAAGTCTTTAATGTATGAGGAGGCGTAACAGTAAAGGCATCCATGAAAGCAACCAGTGTAAGGATTTACGCTGTACTTGAAAGGACACGTGCAAAGGCTTGTCTTACGCCAAGGGTCAAAAGGCCTAACATACATGTTCTTTTTTTCACCGAAACTCCATATACTCGCTTGCCCTGGCAACACGAGTCGCAGACCTCGTTAGAGCCGGCAAAGCCGTCGCGCCGCCTACGACGAGCCCTCCAAGAAGTGCTAGGAAGCCCTCACCTACTAGATACGAGTAAAGCAAAGCGCCTGCTACGCCCATAACAACTGAAAGCAAGGCGTAAACAGCCAGGGAGATTCTTCCCCTCACTGTCTGGGGATACTCGGAGTGTATAACAATTCCACTAGCGCCGTCAACAATTGCTTGGTAACTCCTCCCATTATAGTTATATCCTAAAACCCAGATGGGATAGTGTATGAGTCCACGATTTTCAATTTTCTTCTCGATAATCTTAACTGAGTACAAGGTGTTGAAGCTCTCTGAAGCCTCTAGCCTCACCTTCGAGGTTACGAGTTGCTCTACTTTTTTCTGGGCAGCGTTACCGTCAAGAGCCGGATTTAAGTAAAGGCCCCTAGAAGTTATCTCTGGATTGAAGGGGAGTTTTCCGCGGACGGGGAAAGGATATTTGTTCAGGATTTCGTCAAGCCAGGTTCCAGAGGCGGGAATAGAAACAAGCCTGGTCTCTCTAATCTCGGAGGTTTGTTCGCCATACATGTTGCTATGCCCCCTAGCCTCAGCCGTGACATCGGCAAAGAAGAAGTAAACGGGTACCCAGTACAATTCCCTCTTATCTACAGTGAAACTCTTAGGGAGATCTATTGGAACCGCGTATTGTCGCGAGATGAACTTGACGAGCTTCTCAAAGGGATCCAACGTCTTACTTAAGGGGAAATAGTAATGGTTTTCCTCCTTAACCGTAAGTTCCCTGGCGTCGAAGACGGTGAAGCAGTAGGGACAAGTCACTCTCGAGGCGCTTAGAGGAACTTGAAACTCAGCTCCGCAGTGAGGACATCTAACAGTATGCTCTTTTGCCACGCTCATGCATTTTCCACCCTTGCTGAGGCCATTGCGCTCTTAGTTATCGTGTAGCCGGCTGTCGCTAAGAGTCCTAGGAATAGAAGGGATGTTTCAAAACCTGTAAGCGATGCGGTTGCCGCAAAAATAGGGCCGGAGAGAGAGGACAGGGCTAGGCCTAACGAAAAGCCTGCGATTCTCTCCAAAGAAGTTAAAGGTTCCGAGCGATAAAGACACGTCAAATCATACCCGTCAAATACCGCCAAATAAACAGAGTCGTGGGCCGTGTAGGAAATTGTCCAAACAGGAACGTAAAGAAGCACAGGCTCCTCAACCTTAACTATGCTTGCTGAGAAGAAGTCCAGTTGCTCTCCTCTACTCTTATACTCCTCTCTGAGCGAATCGATGAATTTGTCCGTAAGTATCCTAAGCGCTTCTTGCCTCCCAATTTCTACACCTAGAAATTCTAGCTTAATTTTTTCCCAGTCAAAGTCTTCACGTGTAGGTGAGATAGATTCAGCCTTTTTCACCGTGTAGCTTGCTAACGCATTAAGTACTGGTTCTGAGGGAATACGACGCCTGGCAGGCAGGAAAATCTTCCTTGAAATAGTGCGTTCCTCATGTTGGAGTACGCGACGAGTAATAACCCTGTTATTTCTCTCTTCTATCACTGTGGTATACCAGGAAGCCCTTACATTTGCCCTGATGATAGTAGTATACCATGCTGGAAAATATGCTCCTGAAATCTCTAATACCTCGATGTCTTCAATCTTTGAGAGCTGGGGATCCTTCTTCACGACCTCAATAAATTTATTCTCAACAACTTCCCTTGTCTTCGACGGTATTATACTAACATGTTCGCTTGAAAAGTCACCTCCAATAATGTTTGGATACCCACAGTAATCGCAAACGGCTATTAGAGACTCGGGATCAACCGAGAGAGGCGCCCCGCATCTCTTACAAGATAATGACTCCATCACAAGTTTATAAAGGGTTCTGCTTGATAAGTCTTCTCCGTAGTATCACTCCAAGAATCAGAATTATTTTTCCCATTACAGCCTTATAGTTCTTTACGTGATTTCGTAGAGCATCCACCCGGATGCTTTTGAGGGAACTTGAACCGCCTCATACATTGGCCTAAGATTGTATGGGTCCTCCCTAAAGGCTTCACCAAAAGGAGGTGTATACTCCTTTATCTCATCGATAAGGACTCCATAAAGTCTTAAGTCCTCTATCGAATCGGATTCTTTCAAGAATTTATAAAGATCCCATAACTCCCGTCCTTGAAGATATGTGAGGGCGTACACGTTCCCGTCGGATGCTGAAAAGGCTTCCCTTATATAAGGATGGTTTGTAAGCGCCCATGCCAGTTGATCCGCCATTCCATTCTTGACAGAAATTTCGAGAAAAACCCCGGGAATATTCAAAGAGGAAAACCTAGGGGTGACAGCATTAAATATGTGGAAAGGCCTTACATGTTGTAGGTAATGATAGCTTGCAACTTGTTGTTTTATTCCCATACTTCGGGCTATGCTGGACAGTTTAACAAATGGGTTCCTGGCGAGCTCAGCTATTATCCATAAATCGATGTGATCGGGTCTTTGTCTAATCGGGGGCTCAAACGAGGGTACTACCACTTTTTCAAAGTTTTCCCTTATATAATCTATGTCGAGATTAAGGTCGGCGTCTTTGAGTGTTAAACCGCGCGCAACGTCGGGTCTCCAAACAAATCTTCTCACAGGGGTTACAGTATCTGGGTCAACTTTCAATATATCAGCTACCTCATCTCTGCCTTCAGGGGGTCCCATGACGAGATAGAATGTTAAGGATCTACTTTTACTGACCAAAACAGGTATTTTTTCAATAATGAAGGGCACAAGTCTTATGTGTAGAATCGGGTCAAACTCTTTCCTCACTAAATACAACTGGTATCCGAGCCCTGAAAGATGAAAGAAGCCCCTTATAAGAAAGCTCCTCCTAATCCTCTCTAGAATATCTCGAACACTAGATGGGCTAATCCCTGAACTCCTCACAATATCTGTAAAATCCCTCGAGGTGGGGAGAGACTTCAGAACATCAAACTCTATCCGTTTTAATTTAATCACAGGTGCTCACTCGAGAGTAATGTTTTAGATAAAGGTAAATGTTTGCCTTACACACAAGGAGCCTCATACTTTTGGGCTTAATCAACAAGTATTCTTGACGCCTTGTGCCTCATGTGCTATCGAGGGATAAATCTTTTCGATGAGCGAGAATGGGGTGTATTTCCCATCTTCAAAGTATAGTCTCGGTAATGTGACGGCTATTATTTTAAAAGCATCGCTATTCTTCTTTTTGACCTCGTTGAGAAGCCTCAGAGTTTCCCGGGCATCCTCGACAATTTGTTTAGCGTCCTTCTTGTTTGTCCAGTCATAAAGCGCATAGAGGACTGCTCCAACAATTCTTCCTTCATCGAATTCCGGGAAAAGAGAATAAGGTTTAATCAACCTTGCAATTTCTACAACATACTCCACAAATGTTTCACCAGGACTTGTGAGGACAAACTTTTCCCCAGTAAGGGAAATAAGACCTCTCTGGATGAGACCCTCAACAATTATATATGGGGTGTCGAGGTGGAAGCCTATTCCTTGCTGGATTCCGCTCTTCGAAGCCCTTAATCCTTTTCTCTTGGAGATTCCTACTAATCTTTCAAGAATCAGGTTTAGAGCCTCTTCGAGAGATGGAGCTCTCGCATATTCCATAGTCATATCGTGTTTTACATCTAAATTGCTACTTAAGCTTGTCGTACGTTAGAGATACTCCTGCTCCCAGGTATTAAACGTTAGATTTCACTTTCACCATACTTGTAAGATATCTTTAAATATCTTACGCAAGAATTTCGAAATAGGTATCCTGAGAATGCCGAAGAAACTAAAGGAGAAGGAGGCAGAGGCAAGTGAAAACGAGAGTCTAGACGAGGAGCTCGAACGAGTAATTCTCGGAGAGGAAGAGTTTACAGGTGGGGCCGCCGAGGAAATTGAGGAAGGAGAGATTAGGCTTGAAGATCTCGAAGGGGTTGGTCGTATTACTGCTCAAAAACTTCGAGCAGCTGGGTACTACTCAGTGAAGGATCTTGCTTTCGCCTCTGCGCACGAGCTCGCGTTAATCCTAGGCTCCGAGGATCGAGCAATGGCTATTATCAGGGCTGCTCAAAGGCTGGTAAGCCGTGGCGAGGAGTTCATTACAGCTAAGGAGCTCTTCGAGAAAAGGAAAAATGTCGAATACATTAGTACCGGCGTCAAGGCTCTAGACGACTTGCTTGAGGGAGGAATAGAGGTTGGGAGTCTAACAGAATTCATAGGTGAGTTCGGCGCCGGTAAGACCCAGCTCTGCCACCAGCTCAGTGTGATGGTTCAGCTGCCAAAGGAGAAGGGAGGGCTCGGGGCTAGAGCACTCTACATAGACACTGAGGGAACCTTTAGGCCTGAGAGGGTTGTTCAAATAGCCAGGGCGAAAGGGGCCGACCCTGAGAAGGTCTTGGAGAACATAATCTATGCCAGAGCGTATAACAGCGATCACCAAATGCTCCTAGTGGATGAGGCCAAGAAGTATATCGAGAAGAACAACATCAGGCTGATCATAGTAGATAGCCTGATAAACCATTTCAGATCCGAGTACCCTGGCAGGGAGAACCTTGCCTCCCGTCAACAAAAACTAAACAGGCATATCAGCCAGCTCCACAAGCTAGCAAGCCTATACAATCTGGCCGTCGTCGTGACAAACCAGGTAATGGCTGCCCCAGACATATTCTTTGGAAACCCATTAAAGCCCGCGGGTGGAAACATAATGGCTCACGGCTTCACATACCGGATATGGTTTAGAAAAGCCAAGGAGGGCAAAAGGATCGCGAGGATAATAGACAGTCCAAAACACGCCGAGAAAGAAGCAGCCTTTGCGATCTCAGAGGATGGAGTGACAGACATCTAAAATGAAATAACGTCATAGCACACGATAGAATAGTGAAGTTTGAGATAGGCTCTCGACCATTAAATCCGCAAACAATAAAAACCCATGTATATGATTACCTTTCTAGGTGTAAACCTTGGGCGGCGGGAAAAAAAGACCAACAGTCTCCTCACTAGAGAAGAGGGCAAAGAAAGCGACGGAGGGGAAGAAAGAAGAAGGCGGTAAAAAACCTCAAATGAAGCTCTCAGGTACAACCGGAGAGCTTACCGAAGTATCCATGGATGCGCTCATAAAAGACATAAAAGGCCTGAAATACGTCACTCCATACGTGCTCGCTTCTCGTCTCGGCTTAAAGCTTAGCAGAGCTAAACGCGTCCTACGTGAACTCGAATCACGAGGCATACTGGTGGCCATCGACAAGAACAGTAGGGTTCCAATCTACGCCCCGCCAAGTAAAAAGTCCTAGATTATCTTACGAGAAGATATCGTAGAGAGGGGTTTGCGACTGGGTTTGCTTGTAAAGTTCTCGTAGTGCGTCCTTAGCGTTTATAACGTTGTTTTCCGAGACCTCAACCAACCCTAATCTAGCTAGCTCTACGATAATTTTCTCAGCTTTTTTAGGCTGTATGTTCTCATTGCTCATATCTATAAGGAATCGAAGTTTTCCAACACTCCAATATCTTCCAAGGTACCGTATAGCTTTTGCAAAGTCTTGGTCGCTAAGCAGATTACCTAGCTCCGGGTTGTCCGTTATTTCCCTTGTTAAAATAATGTCTTTCTTTATCGGCACACTCGCACTACTAGTTGATGTCTTTGCGGCGTCATTAGTTGCCTGAGTTTCTTTTCTAGGTGGTTGGCTCGCCTCCCCGGTACCCTCCTTTTGTTGAATATACGGCATTAGGGTTTGAGAAGAGTGTCTTCTAGGCCTTTGCTTTGTCTTTTGCTTATGCTGAGGAGGTTTAGTTATCCTGACCTCCTTTTTGGGACAGACTAACCGGGAAGGTATTTCGAGATTAATGTTGGTTTCAATTAGGAATTTTTCCCCCTCACCTTTAATTTCTCCTGTTTCTAAGAGGTCCTGGATTAGCAGGTATAGCGTGAATACTCCGACGTCATTCTCATTCGCCCAGGAAATTATCTCTTGAGCTGTAACCACCCCCTTGTTCTTAACAAGGTTTATCAGGGATTCCTTGAGCTTACTGTACTCCTCCACCTCTTTTTCGCATGTATTACCTGGATAGGAGTATAAAATTGTTTTTCCGTCCCTTGAACATGTTATTCCCCTAGTGAAAATTTTTTACAGCGAAATATCACTCCAATCTAGGCCTGTACTGTAATGAGGGAATTATCGCTGAGACAGATCGGGGATCTGCTGCCTAACAAGTTGATAGATGTATTGGAGAGTGAAGGCTATCGCAGCCTGAACTATATCCAGCTACAAGCGCTCAAGTTTAGAGCGTACTCAAATCTCTTAATCATAGCTCCGACTGGATCGGGAAAAACAGAGGCATCGATTCTACCCGTGCTCAGGGGGATTATAGAGGAAGGAGGACAGCCGATCTACGCTCTCTACGTCACTCCGTTGAGGGCCTTAAACCGTGACATATTTGTAAGGATGCGCAATATTTTTCTCTCAATAGGTTTTTCAGCCGAAATTCGTCATGGAGACACACCGATGCGTCAGCGTAGGAGGATAGCAGAGAGCCCACCACACCTCCTCATAACGACGCCTGAAACCCTCCAGTTTATCCTCGTCGACAAGAGGTTCAGAGAGCACCTTAAAAACACTCGTTGGGTCGTGGTGGATGAGCTTCACGAGCTGATAGATGACAAGAGAGGGGTTCAGCTCACGCTTGCCCTGGAAAGGCTTCGCCTACTATCCAAGCATTTGAAAGTAATAGGATTATCCGCGACGCTACGAGACCCCATGATCGCCCTGAACTTCATAAGCGGGGGGAGAGGAGGCGCGGTCATAGAGTGGGCAGAAAGAAAACAGTACAGGATAACATTAGCGGATATTCCGGAAAACGACAAGGCCCAGCATGAATATCTTCCACCAGAGCTGTACGCCCGTGTCAAGCTTCTAGTCGAAGAGGTCTCAAAGGGAGGCGTTATAATATTCACGAATACGCGTGATACTGCAGAGCTTATAGGTAGAATTCTTTCGCATGACTTCAACCTGAACATAAGGGTACACCACGGGAGCCTCTCACGTGAAGAAAGAGAGGAGGCAGAAGCTCTCTTTAAGGAGGGGAAGATAAAAGCGATTGTTGCGACTTCAAGTCTCGAGCTGGGAATAGACGTCGGTTACGCAAGGCTCGTCATACAATTCGGGTCCCCACGTCAATCCATAAAACTCGTGCAAAGGATTGGCAGGTCCAAGCACAGGTTAAACGAGGTTTCTCAAGGGTTGATAGTCCCCCTGGGCATAGAGGATGCTATCGAGTCAGCCGTACTAGCTAGGAGAGCTGTGAGCGGTATACTCGAGAGCCTAGACTTGTTCCACGAGCCGCTAGACGTACTTGCACACCAGATCGCAGGCTTACTCATAGATTATCGTGAGCTGTCACTTGAGAGGCTTTACGCAATAATCACAAGGGCCTACCCCTACCATGATCTGAACTTCTCTAAGCTTGTTGAACTACTAAGATTCCTGGATTCAATAGGGATTGTTCGACTATTGGACGATGTGGTAAGAATGGGTAGAAGGACGATAAGCTACTACTTTAACTCCGCCTCAATGATACCTGATAACCCATCGTTCGACGTGGAGGACATCGCGTCTAGGAGAAAGATCGGTCACCTAGACTACTCCTTCGCCTCGCTGATAGACAGGGGAAAAGTCATCATACTTGGCGGTCGAGCCTGGACCATAGAGGAGATCAGCATCGAGCGCAACAAAGTCTACGTAACCGAGCATACCGGTGACCTTGGCGAGCCTCCTGTTTGGACAGGACAAACCCTGCCCGTCGAGTGGCGTGCGGCTAGGGAGCTTGGAGCCCTGTACCGTAGGATTGCTGAGAGTATAGACCGGGAGGAGAGTATTAAACTCTATGAGTCGTACATGATACCTCCTAAGACGGCCGAGAAACTGGAGGAGATCGTAAGGAAGCAGCTTCAGTTAGGCTTCATGCCTTCCGACAGGAGTCTCGTCGTGGAGTTTACAAGGAAGAACGGTAAAACCCTTGCTGTCTATCATACTTTCCTTGGCACTAAGGGAAATAACCTCCTAGCATTGCTACTGGCCTTTGCCCTGAGAGGATTCTACGGTGTAACAGTAAGATACTACTCGGATCCCTATAGGATACTCATCTATGCAGACGCGGAACTAGGACCTGAAAAACTTCGCAATGCCTTGCTGGAGGGTATTGATTGGGCATTGGAGAGGGCTGAGGAGGCCATTAGGGAAAGTAACGCCTACATGCTAGAGCTACTCCAAGTCGCTACGCGGATGGGGGTCATAGATAAAAGCAAGGGTAGAATTGAGGCGGGCTACCTCTCTCTACTTAAGAGGAAACTAAAGGGCACACCTGTCGACAAGGAGGCCGTAGATTCCTCCCTTGTAGAATACTACAATGTGGATGTCGTTGCTAAACTAGTAGAGCAGATAAAAACTGGCGCCAAAAGGGTGACTGTCCATCAGGTTCAAGAACTAAGCCCATTGGCCCAGCTAATCTTCGAGAAGCCCTTTGTCAGGACAGGTATTCTAGCTTCGGGACTACCCATTACCGCAGTCCTCGATGCGGTATTGAAGAGGTTAGAGAACACACGTGTTCTACTCTACTGTTTACACTGTGGCGAGTGGACAAGCGAGCTCAGGGCGGGCGAGGCAAAAAGTATAAGGGAGTGTCCCAGGTGTGGCTCGCGAGCCATAGCAATTCTCAGGCCATATGACTCGGAAAACCTTCCGATCTTAAGGAAGTGGAGGAAAGGTGAGAAGCTTTCAAAGGAAGAGGAGAAATTCGTCGAGAAGGTCAGGCAGTCTGCATCTCTATTCATGTCTTACGGTTACCCAGCGGTACTCGCAATGGCGGGTCACGGTATAGGACCAACAACAGCGCGTAACATTCTATCGAAAAGCCGTGATATAGAAACCCTTGTAAAGAACATTTTGCAAGCGGAGGCCAACTATACGAGGACACGCCAATATTGGGAGGACTAGATACTCCTAGTTACGCTCACCGGTTTACCCTCTCTTAAGCTCTGCCAGCACGCCTCGGCGATTTCAACAACTCTAAGACCATCCAACCCCGTAATGGGGGGAGTCTTATCCTCCAAGACAGCTTTAACAAACGCCTGATCCTCGCGTACATACGCCTCATAAAAGCGAGACCAGAACCATTGCACTCCACGGAATAAAACCCCACTCTTTGTACCTAAGGCGAGGTTAGGGTCAACGCTATTACCGACGTAAATAGTTCCATCCGTTCCAAGAACCTCAGTCCTCAAGTCGTAGCCAAACACGCTTTTACGGCTACCGTGAAGAACCCCGTAGACGCCGTTTTCGAACTCGAAGCTTATGTTTACAAGGTCTAAGTCGCCCTTAGCCTTTATCTCATCATATAGGACAGCTGAGCCCATGACATGTAATCTTTTCACCTCGCTTCCGATAAGATAGCGCGCCATGTCAAAGTCATGGCTCAACATGTCCAGGAATATCCCGCCACTCAACTTCGGGTCCTGCGCCCAGCCTGGGGGAGCACCAGGATCCCTAGCAATATTAAGGAAGGCTACAGGTTTGCCTATAGAGCCCTCCCTAATCCTCTTCATAGCCTCCATGTAGGCATCGTCGAATCTTCTCATATAGCCTACCATCAGCTTCAAGCCATGCTTCTCCGCCTTCCTAACGACATTCACAGCCTCCTCGACAGTAACTGTGATCGGCTTCTCGGTAAACACGTGTTTCCCGGCCTCAAAGGCCTTAACAATCATGTCATGGTGCAGATATGTGGGTGTGGCCACGAAGACGGCCTCTACCTCCGGATCACTTAAAAGCTTGTCATAATCTGTGTAATACTTAACCTTAAACTTCTCGCCCGTCGTTCTAGCAAGTTTTTCAACAACATCTGTTACTGCAACGAGACGAGCCCCTTCAACCCTGTACGACAGTATCTCAGTATGAACGACACCGATACGACCCAGTCCTGCAACAGCAACACCGAGAGGTTTCACGTTATCACCGAGAAAGAGGTCTTTAATACCCTAGTTATGTTTTCCTAGAAACGTTTTTAAGCAAAACATTACTCCTAACAAAACTCTCCAATGCATTCACTGCCAAATCCTCCCAGTTGTTTATCTCCAGCTTCTCGTTCATGCCTATGATCGAGACTCTTGGACGGTATTGAAAGTTAAGCATAACTAGGAGGCCGTAGAGTGAAGCTTGTACTTTCTCATAGCTCTTGAAGCCGTCATAACTCTTCAGCTCGGCAACCTCTACAGGCAAGCCGTCTACAAATAGAACCTGGTCAACCACACCGAGAAGCCAGCCAAACCGGAACCTCCAAGCCACTGGGAAGGGTGTCGAAGCCTTGTCCTCCTGCAATATAAGGCTCAAGTCACCCCAGAACTTCCTATGAAGAATAACACCTGCTTGAAGCCCTCTACCCCTCCCTCTCCCAAAAGGTTTAGCCACCTCCGTAACAGTGAAGGCCTCCTTCCGTGAAGACATTGCGTGTTCAAAACGCTCAAGACAGGATCTCAGCTGAGCTCCTAAAAAGCTACCTGGCATCGTGGAGCCCGTCCTCCTCGATTCTAAACTCTACACTCGCGCCACGGGCAACGCGCGGGCTGTCCAAGACCTCGAGGAGGAATGCATCGCCCGTTTTCTTCAAAAGGAAGCGGTGCGTACTTGCATGGGCTATAATGTTGCCTCCGGCCGGGAGCTTTACAGCGACGCCCCAAGCGCTAGGCACACTCACGACCTGATTCGTGATAACCGCGACGAGACTGTAGAGTCTAGACAGCCTCTTAACCCAGTCCAGCATATAATTTATCCTCTGTTGCCTCATGGCCAGCCACTCCCTACCCCTGAACTGAGCTCTATACAGCGCTATAACAGAGTCCACTATGATGAGCCTAGATCCACCTTTTACAAGCCGGGAAAGCTCCCTCACAACAAACTCTTCCAACTCGTCTACGCTCAAAGGTCTAAACACGTAAATATTAGCCAAGGGATCCTCTACACCAAACCTGGCAGAGATAGACTCAATTCTTTCAGGGCTAAAAGTCCCCTCCGTGTCGATGTATACCACGCCTCCTCCTAGACCACCTCTCGAAGGTGGCAGCTGAACAGTAACCGCGAGCTGATGGCAGAGCTGTGTCTTGCCCGAGCCAAACTCTCCGGCAAATTCGTGAATGTCATATACTGCTAACCCGCCACCAGTCAGTGCATCGATGGAGCTAACACCGGTAGTGAGGGCCTCTCTCTTCTTCAGCAATGAAGCATATTCCTTCCCAGGGATAGCCCGTGCCTCCCAGCCCACTATCCTTCTGGCGGTCCGTATAACTCTTAAGGCTCTCTCGAAGTCTATCCCCGTCAATTCCTCCAGCTCCTCAGGATTATAGAGGACAAGATCTTCGAGGTTCTCGATACCAGCAGCTTTAAGCCTCGAAATAGTGACTCTGCCTATATTCTCCTCTTTTGCGAGCTCGTCTATACTATGCACCCTCCTCACCACAGAACAGCTCGCCGTCAAGGAAGCATGTCCCACTCTTGTCACAGTAAAGCCTCCTCGTAAAACGCCAGGAACTAGCTAGAGAGGTAGTCCCATACACAACGACCGGGATCCTATAAGTTGATGAGATGCGGTCCAGAATATCAAGTGCATAGAGTATCCCTTCACGAACGTCCCTGGTGAAGCGCTGATCAACGTCCTCGACCACTACAGGCTTCCTGTTCTCATCTAGCTTCCGAGGCAGGTCGAACAGCAGGAATTCTAGAAATTCTCCGTCAAGGAGGGCAGGGACATATATGCAGCCTGGAATCTCGAGCTCGACGCCACTCGCTAGGCTGACGCCAAATGGTAGGCTCACTTTTCTACCACAGAACTCTACAGATACTGAGAGAGGTTGAAACAATACAAGCGTATCCCTGCTAAGCTTTAAAAGCTCCTCAGACATCTCTCCAAAAATAGCACGCACCTCCTCCTCCCTGAAAACCTTCAGGTGAACCCGCGAAAACTCCTCCCTACCAACAACTATAAGACCATTCATAAACCAACCCTCTCTCTCCCCCTCTGGGCTAGAACCTTCAGCCATGGGTTATCTGCCACGAAAGTGGGAACACTCTCCAGGCCAGTTAAAGCTCCTTGACTCTCAGTTATAGCTGGCTGTTCTCGCCTCTCAGATGGCACAGGTATTCCCAGGAATTCCCTAAGCTCCCCAAGCTTTCTATAGACGTTCAGACCTTTTTCTGATAGGGAGACAAGGTATATTCGACCCTTTTTACGTACGACTACCAGCGAGTATTTTTTTAAGAGCTCGAGTGCCTCCTTTGCAGTAGCCGCATTTCTCGACAATTCGACAAGTGTCTTTTCGCTATCCCCTATCCTCCAAACCCAAAAAATTATCCTCTCGAATTCATCCACAATATGATCGTTCTAATCGAGTATAAAAATATTATTCTACAACGTATCATTGTTATTATGCTTGAAGGCTGCGAAAATGACTTTAAAATGTAGATAGCTATCAAAGAGTTATGTCCGGATACTCCAGGAAAAAAGTCTTCTGCCCTCAATGCCAGGACTACGTAACACCTAAGGTTGTTCGTAACCTTACGCTTACCGGTGAGATTGTAATTGAGTATTATTGTCCCAAACACGGCTTTATAATGTCTGAGAGAAAAACCCTGGATCTCCCAAAGCGTAAAGTTACGCCGGGAGGAGTATACATAGTCTTCGAAGGGATAGACGGGAGCGGTAAGACTACACAGGCTGTAATGCTCTACGAGTACCTCTCAAACAGAAATTTCGAAGTGGTCCTCGTAAGAGAACCTTGGGTCAAAGCCATAAAGGACTTCCTTTACAAGCATGACCTTGACCCTGATGCCGAGGCTTATCTTTTTGCAGCCGACAGAATAATACTTCAAAAGGAAGTTGTACTCCCGGCTCTTGAATCAGGAAAAATTGTGGTTTCTGATAGGTCAGTCTTCGCAAGCCTCGCCTATCAGGTTGTTCGTGGTCTACCCGCAGACTTCATAATGGCAATCAACCGCTCTATAAGGCTGCCTGACATAGTTGTACTTCTAGACCTTCCTCTCGAGCTTGCTGTCAAACGCTTGGAAGCCAGAGGAGAAACAACGAGGTTTGAGGATCCAAGCTTCATGCAGAAGGTCAGGGAAAGATATCTAGAATTGGCTCGGGAATATAATTCACTCTTCATCGTTATTGATGCTTCTAGGACGATCCATGAGGTACACCAAGAGATTCTAACGAAACTAGCCGAGAAGTTGAAAAACAAGTCGATAAAGATCGATTTATAGTACTTTTTCCAGGAGCCACCAACTCTTTGAGAACACTGAAAACCCAGATCTTATAGCAGGCTGGATTCAACTCTTAGACCTTAGGAAAATAATTATAAAACATCTCGCTATATTCATGTCGGGTGTCTAGATGCGTAGAGGGTCTATAGGATCAATCCTTCTCCTCGTAGTTCTATTAGTCGGTATATCCTTTCTTGGAGGCTACTACCTCGGTAGTAGAGGAAGAACGATCACCATTGAACAGCCGCCTGCAACGGCGCCTTCCGGGATCAAGGTTGAAATTATAAACGACAGGGACTATTATCCAAAGCTCCTCTCCCTCCTCTCCTCTGCTAACAGGTCTATATATGTAGCGATGTTCGAGTTTAAGAGCGATACCGATGAGATTTCCCGAATAGTCGAGATCCTCATCGGCAAGTCAAAGAAGGGCGTCGACGTAAAGGTGGTTCTCGAAAACACCATCGATGACAATGAACTCACATACAGGAGGCTGCTCGCAAACGGAGTCCCGGTAAGGTTTGATACACGAGCCAAGACGACTCACGCGAAGCTAATCATAGTTGATGGAAGGTTTGTCATAGTGGGATCCCATAACTGGAGCTATATGGCCATGATGCGTAACCACGAGGCCAGTGTACTCATCGACAGCCCCGAGATAGCTAACGCGGAAACAGAGTACTTTATGCAGATATGGGGTGGCAACTAGTGGACAAGGACAGGCTTGTAGGATTCATATTAACGCTTTTCTCGTTGTTTACGGGGACTATCTTTATCTACTCCCTGTTCTTTGCCGGTGAAGCTATAAGCATGCTTGTCCTCAAATTAACAGCCGCGGTCACGATGGGATCCTTTTTGCTTGTAACTCTTGTTATAGGCTTATCTCTCCTGTTATCACCGCCCACAGTAAAGGTGGAGGAGATCGAGAGAAAACTTGCTGAAGAATTAAAGAAGTTGAAGGAGCAAGGTTATCCCTTTCCATGGCACCAGTAGTGGGCCAAGCTTGAAATACGACGTTTCCGAGTATTTTCTCGATGAAGCTCGGAAAAGTTTCTATTGATAACCTTCGTAGAATTCTTGAAACCGTAGGGCTTAGAGCAGAGCTAGACGCTAACCCTCTCAGTGAAGAAGAGGTTGTTTCAACAAATCCAGCTATAGGAGTCCCCTTGAAAACGCTCGGATTCTTTGCCTTTCACTACACTGCCTCGAATGTCGCCGTTGCCTTTGCCAAACCCATGTATGCGACACTCAACGTTTTAGGCCCACCCTCAACCACCGACGAAGAAATGGAAGAGGTGGTGAAGAGCTTCGTCGCCGAATGCAGGAAGTATCAAGTAGAGTTAAGAGGCGGGCATACAGCGCGCTACGAGGGCATCGAGTACCCCTTAGCCGTCTCAACAATAATTGGTAAACGGGTCAGACCAAGGCTTAACCCATCACCGGGTGACAAGGTATACCTTATAGGCACAATAGGAGCAGAGTCAGCCTGGCTCCTAGGAAAAAGCATCCCGCTTGAAGAAATGACCCCTCTCCCGAATGCATTGAAGCTAATGCGATTTGAACAGGTCAAGCTTCTCCACGACGTCTCGGAAGGCGGCGTACTCGGAGCCTTACTAGAGCTTAGCAAACATTATGGCTTCATCATAAAAGTTACAGCCCCAAGTATGCCCACCAATAAGGATCTACCAAGAGACTTTGACCCCCTCACCGCACCAACATACGGTGCACTTCTAGCAGTGACCTCCTCGCCCCAGGAGCTCGAAGCGGTCTGTCGAGACGAAGGAGTACAGTGCACCTCCCTAGCTGTCATAGTTGGTAAGGGGGAAGGAGTCGAGTACAAGTCTAAACTGTACTCTGAGCCACTGAGTACTCCTCTCATAGAACTTTACAACCCCTACACGCCTGGAGACCCTGAGCTGGCACAAGTCCTGCTCGCAGCAACCATGTTGATTAAGATTAAAGATATAGAGAGATTCATACCCGAGGTAGGCGCCAACATTGCTTATGCCAGGCGAGGCGCTTCCCGAACAGAGGATGTCGTCGCTCTAGACGGCAGGATAGTGAGAACGTCAAAGGGAGCAAGGATCTGCGGCAAGCCATCTTATGGATCCTCAAGGCACCTTGCACGGGTAATCCTCCAAGCCACTAGAAACAACCCTGACCTCAGGGCGGCTATAAACCTCAAGCCAGAACCAGTGCTCCTCAAGGGGCTAGAGCGGATAGGTCTAAACCCACTCGAGGTCAAAGCAGTTCCATCAGAGTGTCCCATAGAGCAGGCCTTACATGAGGGATCGAAGGCTTTAGCTCTCTACTACCGAAACCTGCCGAACCTTGAGCCTTCTCTCGTAATACTAGGTGACGATCCAGTGAAGCTTGTAGAGCTGGTTAGACTGGCCTTGTCTAATATCGGTGCTCAGGAAAAAACTTAATACCAGGAAGCCCCTCTAAAAGAAGGAATGATGACTAAGCTTGCCCCCCGGTGACCTGTGATCCGGATTGCCGCGGACTGATAAGAAAACATATAATATGTTCTAACCATAACTGGAAATCTATGACAAAGCTCCTATACCAGATCGACAGCTACCTACGTGAGTTCGAAGCAACAATAACGCGCGTAGAAGGCGAGAAAGTATACCTCGACCAAACAGCTTTTCACCCTGGTCCAAGCGGGGGACTAGACACGGATACAGGTTGGCTTATTCTCCCCGACGGAACCAAGTTGGAGGTCATTAGGGCTGTCGAGGAGCCCAATGACGTGGCCCACATCCTATCATCACCTACAGTCCTCACAACCGGAACAAAGGTAAAGGGGATAATAAACTGGGATCGACGTTACAGGATGATGCGCTTACACACAGCCAGCCACGTCTTAGCCGCAATTCTCTACAAAAAATACGGTGCACTCGTAACGGGAGGCCACATCCAACCGGAAGGCGCACGGGATGATTTCGACTTGACGGGAGTCGATGACTGGAAAGCGGCACTGAGCGAGGCTATTTCCGAGACAAACAAGATTCTAAAGAGCTGCCTCGAGGTTAAGGTATACTGGCTCAAGCGGGATGAGGCTCTCAAAATCCCGGGCATCGTAAAGCTAGCCGGCCGCCTCCCTCCAGAAGTAGAGGAAATCAGAATTGTTGAGATTCCGGGTGTTGACATACAGGCGGACGGTGGACCGCACGTCAAGAACACTTGCGAAGTCGGAGAGATTGTTCTACAAAAGACGGAAAGCAAGGGTGCAAAGAGAAAGAGAATCTACTACACTCTCACACCCTGATCAAATATAGAATTCTTCTAATATAGAATTTTGACTCTTTTAGCCCTCAACTAAAGCTACGTTTTTTAGAGTTCGTTATATTTAACTGGATAGAAACGTCTTCAGCATACACAATATGTTCTCCTATTCTGTCAGAAGGTGAAGTTTTTGAGCAAGAGAGTATAAGGTTTACACGTGAGCCTAGAGGTTATAGAGGTCTTCTCCAGATACTCAGTTGAATACGACTCCTGGTATAAAACGCCATATGGTCGAGCTGTTCTCGAATCAGAGGCAAACCTTCTCAATCTCCTTCTCCCAAGCGGGGTCGGGTTAGACCTCGGCTCTGGCACTGGAGTCTTTGCCGAAAAACTAGCCCTTAACCGGGAGATAGTATGCCTTGATCCTACCTCTGAGATGCTCGTGTTGGCCAAGTCTAGGTGTCAGCATTCCGTGCTTGCTGTCGGCGAGCATCCCCCGTTAAGGGTTGGTTCTCTCGACTTCATTTACGCTGTGACTGTTTTGGAGTTTTTAGAGACCCCTTTGGAAATGATGGTAGCTGTTAAAGGTCTCCTAAAGCCTAACGGCAGGCTAGTACTGTTGTCTATTGAAAAGAATAGTCCTTGGGGCAGGATGTATGCAGAAATTGCTGAAAAGGGAACAGACCCCGTGATCTCGATGGCCAGGTTATATACCTTGAGCGAAGTCGAGGAGTATCTGAAAACTGCGGGATATAAGGTTTATGAGAGGGCATTCACGCTAGACTATGAACCATTAACAACTCCAAGCAAACCCCCTAGGCTCTATATTGGGGAATATTGCTCATCATGCGGCGTTTTTGCTGTCGTAGCAACACCTACCTAGCATTTTTCCCCTTGTTTAATCCGACTTTCCCGTTAATTGTTTAATATTAAGTCCCGTTACTTTTCCCGCAATTTTTGAAAAGAATCCCGGCCACCTGGCTGCAGCCTCTACTAGAAAGGATAGCGTCACTGTTCCAGCTGTCACCCGCTCTAAGATTTCCTGAGGGGCTCTCTCAAGGAGGGCTGCTCTCTCACTGGGAGGGCTTTCCTCGAGAAATCTAAGTATTCCGAGCTGTACCTTGAGGTTGAGGTCCAGACCGAAGCTAGAGATAGTCCTGTTAAAGCTGGCCTGGCCCGTGAGGTCTCTGTGCAGAGCTACAGCAGTTATCATCGAAGGCCTTATGCCCTCCCCTGATAGAGGCATCACTGCACCCAAAGCTTCTCCTATCCTGTAAACGCCATCACTATAATGGCCTAGGAGCCCGCCTGAAGCTATAGGGCTACCCTTGACACCCGTTATCTCTCTCAGTCTTATACGTCTGATCAAATCGTTTAGAAGCCTTTGAAGCACATCATGCTCAGCTAGCCCACCAAAACCAGCCTTAACTCTCTTATCACCAGTAGGGAAGACCCAAGCATATCCAACAATTTCGGGGAAAAAGTAAATCTGAATCTCGTCCTCGACAATCTCCTCTGACATACCCTCAACCTGCAGAGCGAGAGCCTTCTTTCCACTATAAACCGGATGCCCCCTAGCATCAACGATTAAGTCGAAGTCTTGAAGTTTCTCAGGCGAGGTCCACTTCCTGACAACCTCGACGCCCTCTAAGAGATATTTAAGCAAAGACTCCTTATCCACAATATACCCGTAAAACTTCCCATGACTCTCCTTGGAAACTTTTGCACCAACGTAAACCTTGTACCCCTTAACCTTAACAAGCACACTTTCCTCGGGAACCCTCAAAACCCTCTCAACACTAAATGGTAAGCCGCCCCCACAGGGCTTTGAGGCAAGCCTTGGAGCCCCCTCAAAAACCTTAACCTCGAAGCCGTCGTCAACTAATAGCCTGGCAAGGTAGGCTCCCGCAGGGCCAGCCCCAACTATTGCGACTCGCCTAAACCCTCCTCCAGTGCTCATACACTACACCCTTCTCAACAATATGGAGAATCTTAAAGCCGTCCCTTACCAGTGATTCTGCAATAAATCTCCTATGACACCTGAACCATAGGCGCTCAGCACACAGCACCGCTACAATGTGACTCCTGGCGATTTCCTCGAGTCTGGACAGGCCCCTACGGTACTCTTCAGTCTCCATATATGACTCGTAGCCCCCCTCCTGTATCCCCCCAGCGTGTCTCCAAGCCATACATATTTTATCCCATGTTTCTCAAGCGTTTTTCTCAAGTTATCCCTAGTGAACAGGGGGATTCTGCTGGACTCTGGCCATCTACGTACATCAACTACAACCTCTACGTGAAATTCAACGAGAATGGATAATAACTCACTTATGTCTCGGCCCCCATAACCAATTGTATAAACTATGTTATTGGAGGTTTCTGAGGAGTTGCTCGAACTCGTCTATCGTCACCTTGCTAAATTGGAGGATGACTTGAACCTTGTCCGGCTTAACGATGGTGACGATAGCGTCTCTGTATACCCCTTTAACTAGGGGGCCAAACCTTGCTGTAACCTTCCCCTCTTTCTCGATGAGGCCGACTATTTTGTCGATGCAGTCTTCTTTCACGTTGAAAACGTAGGTTTTGGAAGAGGCACATACAAGTGTGCGCGAGATAACGCACATAAGGGCTCTTGAGTCCTATTCAAAAAGATATAATATATTTTTGTTTCGAGTGCTCCGCAGTCATTTTCGCTGAGAGTTATGTGGGAATCCCGGCTCTTTTGTTTGCTCTACTCCAGTAAAACTCAAACAGCAAGTTGAAGCTACGTCTCGCCCGAACAGATTTAGTCCACTTTTCATCGATTATTCTACCTGTAGTGAACGCCTCCTGCGTTAGCCTGAATAAGTCTTCTCGAGTAGTCTTGCCGTAAAGATACTCCTCGCGTAGCCTCATAGCCCTTTGGAAGAGCTCCCTCTCAAAAGCTTCTATTTCACTTCTGATATCCTTTGCGTAATCCGGGTACGATGCAAGCAACTTCCTGTGCAACCTCTCGTGTATCCACCAGTAAGCCTCAGGGTTGTAGCGATTCTCCGGCCTAGGACCAAGGTCGGGGAGACCAGCCTCAAGGAAGACAGGCTTATAGAGCGATATGCATGGTGAGGATGTTCCCGTGACGAATATGATTGGCGTCTTCTCGTAGAGAAGTGCTATCATCGAGTTCGCGGTCTGGCTTGGCCTTGTAGGTCCCCCGGCATGCATGCATATATCCCGCATCGATCCTCGTATCGGTGAATAGTTTGCGTTTACGGTGTGGCTTCTCAAAAGACGGCTTACTCCTACGAAGTCGATTGAGCCCTTATGCGCTTCGAGATAGCTCTGGGTAAATCTATGCCTTTCCCTCCCTCTAGCAACCGTGGTAAAGAATAAGTCCGAGAAATGCTTAGCAAAGTCAAAGCTCTCCTGACGTCCCAGCTTTTCCACGTACTGGGTTAAGCTACTGCTGCACCTGTCCCAGCCTTTACTTATTGAGAGAGCGTTAGATATGCTTCTTACATCCTTTACTCTCTCTGCAACCCAGTATTTTCCCGCAGTCTCGAGAACCCAAGCCTCATTAGGGTCAGATATTATGAACGAGTTGTGATAGTAGAGCTTGCCTTCTCGGCTGCAGTTTCCGCCCTGACCGTACTCCTCGATGAGCCCCGTTATGACTTCGAGAGCTTCTCCCGCCGTCTTAGCCCTTTCTAATCCTAGACGCACTAAGTCCATTCCTGTGAGTCCTTCCTTGCTATAGGGAACCTTTGTGAAGACGGCCTCGTTCCCGATAGCAACCCCGAACTCGTTTACTCCCATCTCAGCACCCCACATCCACCAGGGGCGAGAGAGAAAGACAGCATATGTCTCATTGACCTGCGGAACGGAGATATAAGTGCACTTGACGTAATCCTCTTCGTGTCTTTGCCTGGGTATAATCTCTATGTACTGGGCCTCGTTGGGCTCCCTATCGCTATTCTTTGCAAAAATAGTAACCTTGTAAGCAGTAGAATCTTTTAGGGCGACAATAGTATCGCACACACTGTGCTAAGGCTTAAGAGATATATATTTACAAGCTTTCACTTAAGTGGAGCTGAGCCTTTTTATTGGCATGCCACTTGCCCGGTTTTCAATCCAGCCCTTACAAGCACTTCTTCCGGGATTTCGGGCCCTCCGGACCATATGATCCTACCCTCGTTCATCACGTAGACTCTACTCGCTAGCCTGTTGACTAGATCAACAGCCTGGGTAGCGAGGAGTATACCCTTGCCGGCTTTCCTCAGAGAGCAGACCACTTTCAGCATAATATTAAGGTTGCCCGGGTCAATGTTGGCTGTGGGCTCATCTAGGAGGAGGTACTCTGGATCGTAAACCAGTATCGATGCAAGAGCAACACGCCTCTTCTCTCCAAAGCTTAGACTATACACTGGCCTGTGAAGTATATGCTCGATGTTGAGCAGGGAGGCTACTTCCTTTACTCTCCTCTCCTTATCTTGGGGCGGCAATCCTAGCTGGTCGAGCGTGAACATTAACTCGTCCATCACTGTAGGGTTAAACAATTGATCGTCAGGATCCTGGAACAAAACCCCTATTCTTCTCCTCGCCTCTGGCAGCTGAAGCCGAAGCTCCACGCCTTCAAGGGTTACCTTTCCCGATCTAGCGTTTAGAAGCCCGGCTAGGGCGAGTATGAGGGTTGTTTTCCCGCTACCGTTTGGCCCGAGAAGAGCTACTATCTCCCCCTTGTTGACTACAAGGCTTACTCCTTTCAAAACTTCACCGGTTGTGGGTAGTGACACCCAGAGATCCTCGCAGCCAAACACGATTTACACCAAGCAGGCGACGATTAATATAGCTGCTAAAATGACGATCGTAATTTCCCCTAAATCTGCTCTGTATGATCCTCGCTTTACTCTCAACTCTCCAAAGTTCCTTGCGGTAAACGCCAGTCTGGCCCAATACGCCTTAATAAAGCTTGCAGCCAAAATGTCTCCCACAATGCTAAGTGAGATCCTCCACGTCGGCTCTCTATTCACCGTGAATACTCTGGCTTCACGTGCAACAAGCATCTTGTCAGCCTTAAAAGCGAAGAGCGGTATGAACCTTAACGTAAAGGCTACATGTTCACCCATATCTCCTAGAGCTTTCAAGCCCCTCAGCCCGTTTAAGAGTCCACGCCACCCCATGTAGCTGTAAAAAGCGGTGAAGACTGAAGCCGATGCGGTAGCCCTAGCTATGAAGGTTGCTGCGTCAACAGAGCCTTTGAAGTTAAGCTGTGGACTTACGTAGACTGGAAAGGAAACAATAAAGGAGAATAAGGCCGAGATTACTGTGACTATAAGCCAACTTTTCTCCTTCCTAGACGCAAAGGCTAGAACACCGCTAAAAACCACTACCGCGGCAAGCGCCAGCAAGGAGTTTGAAAAGGAGGACACAGCGGTGAGCAGTAAGCCTGCAATGAGAACTAAACTGCTGTAGCTCAAAGATGTCTCACTGCTTGAAAGCTCTTCGAGAATCCTTGCGGTCAGGGAAAAAACAATATCTTTAGCTTTCAACCCTACAACCTCGTCAGCTTAAGGAAAACAAATGCTAAGACAAGAACGACAAGCACGCCTATGACACCGGAAACGATATATCCTAGCCAGTCAGGGAGACCGGGCACGGTGTAGTCGAGCAAGGGTGTCCAGTTTATCTCCTCTGTAGTCTCGTTCAGGCCAAGCATACTAGCGGCGATGTCGAGGGGCTCGTGATACCCGATTAGGCTTGCCAAATACACTCCGAAAATTGGACTAATGACGAGTAGCAGGCCGATAAGGGTAAAAGCCTTCTTATATTTTATGAAATACTCTCTCATACTCAAGTTAATCACCCCTTGATAAGGGTGGGATGCCTGGCTTTTAGATAGGCGTATACACCAGCGGTTATAGCCCCCTCAACAACACCTAGAACAGCGTGCCATCCACCCATCACTGGAACAGTGATTCCTAGCCCATAAAGAAAGCTCGAGGATAACCCCAGCTCGACCCCGCATACAATTCCTGCTAAAGTTATGCTAAGCCAGCCCGCCAGAAAGCTCGCTATGACCTTATATTTCTCCGGGGCAAGCCTGTAGACAAAATAACCTGTGAACACGGCTACCACCCCCATGTTGAGAATGTTTGCTCCGAGGGTTGTGATACCCCCATCGTGGAATATTAGCGCCTGTGTCAACAGTACAAGAGCCATTGCGAGGTAAGCTAGCCAGGGCCCCACGAGGATTGAGGCAAGAGCCCCGCCTACAAGATGCAATGATGTGCCTCCAGGTATAGGCCAGTTCAGCATCTGGGCGACGAAGATCGCTGCAGCAAGAACAGGTAGTAGGGCTTTAGTCTCCTCGGGAGCATGCTTGGCCTTTTTAAACGCATAGAAGCCTACGGCCAGAGAAATAAGATAGGTGACCGCGCACGTTAAGGGGTCAAGGTATCCGTCGGGGATGTGCATGTTTATCGCATAACATCCTATATCCGATTATTTATGCTTAACTCATTATAATATGTTTTGGTAATACAATAATCTAATAGATGAAAATATAAGTTTTTTCGGGAAGAATATGTCGTATGAAGAACCTTAGAGCCTGGTTCATAGCGACCCGACCCTGGTCATTTGTCATGACGGCTTCCTCTATCACAGCCGCTACGGTCTACACCTACTTCCTGACAGGTATCCTAAACCTTCCATTTTTCATAGCGACACTTCTAGGGGTAACTTTGCTACATGCCTCGGCAAACGTGCTGAACGACTACTACGACACGAAACGAGGCGTTGACATCCCAGGAGCGCCTACAACCCAGTATCGCCCCCACCCCCTTATAACCGGCTTGACAACCCCAGAAAAGCTCAGGAATTTTGCTCTCACACTTTTAGCCGCCGGGCTCTTTTTCGCCTTTATACTTGCAATCTATAGAACCCTCATAGTAATCCTCCTTGCACTCTCCGGCGTGTTCTTCGTGATAGGATACTCCGGATTGTTGGGCTTGAAGTACAAGGCTCTTGGAGAACTCTCAGTCTTTCTGAGCTGGGGGCCACTCATGTGGCTTGGAACCTATTATGTTCAGACGGGCCTTCTCGACCTACAACCGGTCCTCGCAAGCATACCAATAGGCTTGCTAGTGGCTGCTGTTCTTACCGCAAACAACCTGAGGGACATAGAGTTCGACAAAAGCCGGGGGGCCACAACCCTTGAAGTTCTGCTCGGCCGTGAAAAGGGGTTAAGATTCTTCGCCTACTTTGAAGTGTATCTAGCATATATGGTTCTTGTCGTGTTGACGGCTCTTCGACTAGTACCCTTAACCGCGCTTCTCCCCATCTTAACACTCCCGAGTGCTTTCAGACTTGTGAAGATGTTCCAAAAAGAGATTCCTGCCACAGCAGACCCTATGACGGCAAAGCTGGTACAAGACTTCGCTATATGGTATATTTTGGGCTTGGCTCTCGGCCTTGTTATTAGATTCTAACCGGAGGCAATGAAGGCATGAATCCTTATCGCAATATTAACGCTAGAAACACTATAGCCATGAACATATTGGCAATTTTGAAAGCCTTGTAAGACCAGGTCTTGTATTCTTTTGTCATTAATCCCTTCGTTAGATAAAAGAGCACGATCACAAGCGGAACTATAGATAGGAGGAACCCATATGTTGTTAAGACGCCTAGAGTATAAAGGGAATATACGATCAGACCCACTATGATAGCTGATGTAATGGAGCCTAAAACCCCGGCTCTCTCGCCCATTACTACGGGAAGCATCGGGACGCTTGCTCTCCTATAATCCTCGACATAGTACGTTGCGAGAGTCCATATGTGAAGGTTGCTCCAAACGGCTACAAGGAGCATGAGGAGGACACCATGCATGTCTAGGCTTCCTGTAGCTCCTACCCATCCCCCCAGAGCTGGCATACCACCCGCAAAGCCGCCGAAGACAGTGCTCCAGGGGCTCCTTCTTTTCAGGAGGTATGTATACAAGATTATATCTATAGTGAAGCCTAAAAGTCCCGCTAAGAACACCCAAAAGTTGACCATTACACCTAGAACGAGACCAATAGCAACCGCGAGAAGGCTTAGAAGAGCCCCCTCCTGCTTGCTCAGTCTACCTGAGGGAATAGGTCTCCTATGAGTCCGAAACATTAAGGAATCTATATCAGCATCCAATACCATGTTAAGCCCAACTGTGCCCGACATTGTAAAAAACATAGAGAGGAGGGTCAGGACGAGATGAGAAGGGTTAGGCTTCACGTTGCTTGCCGCCAGGAAGGCGAAGAATCCGGTCCAAATCAATAGCAAACTTTGTTTAAGTTTGAAGAAGTCGAACAGCAACTCTTTAAACGTTAGATTCATAGCGTGAGAATCTCACCTGGAGAATATTAAATTTTTAGTCTACAATCCGCTATAATTAGGCTTTACGGCTTGATGATTAATGGCTGTTCATTATACGGGATAAGGTCATACTCCAACCTGCATACCCCTTTTTCACCCTTAAAGACGACCACCAGGCTTTCAGGCTGCCCATTCAAGGTCAACTTTATCCTGCCCGAGACAACAGAGGGGCTAGAAATCTTCGTCTCGGTTAGAGCTGCCGTAAGGGTGAAAACATCCAAGCATGTTTTGCCGCAAGTGGAATTGAATAAGATGACTTTTCCTTCAGGAATCCCTCTAATATATATCTCGGTCGAGTTCATGGCCACGTCGAGAAGCCTTAATACTAGTAGGTCCTCTACATCCCATCCTCTCCCCCTCGAGATCCACGCCCCCTCAAGATTTACAAGCGAGGTGCTCTTATTCGAGTAGAAGAGGTAGGCCTCGGGGCTCCCCTGCTTAGGCACCACGGATATGCTTGTCGAGATTTCATGTGTAGCCAAGCTCACATTACCCTTAACGAAGACGTAAGTGTCCGAGCAATTAATGCGTTCCTCGAAGCCCCAGCCCTTCCAGCTCAAAATGGAGCTCTTTGCATGCGATAAAAGGACCTTTGCGTCCTCAAAACTCGAAGTGTAGATGTAGTAGATTACTCCTGCAAGGATTATCCCTGCAATGATTGTCAAGAGCACGGGTCTCTTCACTTCCAACCATTGTTTTTATCAAGTACACTTAAATAAAATTTAAGACTAGGTGTCTATGATTTCTCGAGGTATATATGATGAGAGAGTTCCGGGAAGTCTTCTCGAAGGTTAAGGGCCTCCCCAGGAACATAAAAGTGCTTGCAGCGGGATGGCTATTATGGTCGCCTGTTCAAGCAATGTCAGGCCCATATATACAGCTCTATGTAAGCCGGCTTGGCGCAACAACAGAGGATATCTCGATAGTACAGTCTTTCCAGCAGCTTGCTAATGCTGCCTCCAGGGTAATTGGAGGATATATAGCGGACAGGCACGGCAGGAAAAAAATAATAATCATCGGGACTCTACTCGTTTCCCTTATCTACCTTTTAATGGTCTTTGCCCCCGACTGGCGCTCCTACGCTATCTTAACAGGGCTCAACAGCCTATCACTTTTCTACCAGCCTGCCCTTGAAGGAATACAAGCTGACTCTGTTATGCTCCAGACAAGGGGGCGAACCTATGCTTTTGTAAACTTCCTGAGCGGACTAGCCTCCTCTGTAGCCCCCTTGGGCGGCGCCGCAGCCGTAAACGCTCTAGGGATAGTCGATGGTGTTAGGCTTAGTTTCCTGCTTAGCGCCATAGTCGGCTTCTTCATAACTTGGATGCGTCTACGATACATGGAGGAAACCCTCCCCACAAGCGATAATCATGGAGGCTTCGTGGAAGCTTACAGGAAAGCTCTCGCTGTAATGAAGCAGCACATAACCAACTTAATACTAGTCGACGTCATTCTAAACTTTCTGGGAGGTGTAACATTCCTAGGAAACTATTACATGTATTATTACCTGGGCGTGGATAAAACTGGACTAGGACTCTTAGCCACTCTAGGAGGAGTTACAGGACTCCTGTTTACCCTTCCAGCAGGATACATAGCTGACAAGCAGGGGAGAGGCTTCTCGATTCTATGGGGGCACATCTTAGGAACCTTGAGCCTTCTTGTCTTCGTCTTAACCCCGCCCCACACAAGTTACACGATGCCACTCTTGGCCTTTTCTTCGCTGATGGGTTCTCTCGGCGGCCCCCTCTACGGTATAGCCTACTCGACGCTCAGAGCAGACCTGGTTCCCAAGGAGCATAGAGGACGTGTATACGCGCTCATGGGCATCCCCCCGGTGATAGCCTGGAGCATTGGAGCAATAATAGGGGGCTGGATGTACAACGCTCTAAGTCCTCACACACCATTCGTGGCCGGCCTTATTCTCAGGGTGCTCCTCACACCCTTACTCATCGTGCTCTTTAAGTCCGTAACCCTGGTCATAGATCAGCAGCTTACAGGTAACGGATCACCGGCTCGATAACGGGTGGAGGCCTACGCTTATGATCGGTTTTCAGGTGCATGTTTATTACACGCTGTATAATCTCCATACTGATGCCGGTTTGCTTGCTAACCTCCTCGGGTTTTAGCCTTTTATCGAACAACCCGAATAGTATCTCGTCGATAATCTCGTAGCTTAATCCAATCTCCTTCTCAGCCTCGTGATCCGGCCATAATCTAGGGCTACTCGGCTTAAACGCTATTCTCTCGGGGAGACCCAGGTGCAGAGCCATTTGCCTAACGTATGTCTTGTATAGACCGCCGATCGGCAGTACATCCACGCCTCCATCGCCATACTTTGTGAAGTAGCCTATTAGGAGCTCACTCTTATCACCTGTACCTATAACTATACTGTTGTACTTGTATGCGCGCTGGTGCAGGATCGACATCCTGACGCGAGCCGCTAGGTTACCCCTCTCCATATGCGTCATCGGGCCCAACGCTTTGTCGAAACATCTAAGTATAGGCTCGATTTCTATAACCTCCACTTTTTCCCGTGTAACGCCCGCTTTTTCCGCAACCAAGAAGGCATCCTCAACATCCTCCTTAGGAGTGGCCAAGCTGGGAAGAATAACCGGGTGCAGGTTTTCACTCCCTAAAGCCTCCGCTGCAAGTAGGGCCGCCACGGCACTGTCGACTCCACCGCTCACACCTATGACGCCGCCTTTCTTACCAGCTACCTGAAAAACATAGTTTTTCAGTCCCTCGACGATGGACTTTCTCGCCAGCTCGAGGTCTATTCGGGGCAGCACAAATCTCTCGAAAACCTTAATACCGTCCTCCATATATCCCTTTCATAGATATCAATGATTATAACGAAGGAAAAGCTTCTTTCTTTCACATCTAAAAGTGGTTTATACAGTGTTGAGGAATCCGGCGGCAGGCTGACACTAAAGTTCTCCTCGGTTATCCTAGAAGAGGTTCTCGGCGAGTACTCAGAGATAACAATATCTGGGAGAGTTCTCGGCGAAAAGATCGATATAGATAAGGTGGTTATTCTTAGGCCTGGCTACCGAGAGGAGGTGGATCCTGGGGTTTTGGAAGGCTGGCTTCGCTACATTGAACAGACAGAAAAAGTAACTAACAAGCCTTAACACCAATTGGATTAATAATCCGGATGATGATTTAGCATCATATGAAGCTAATATACCTTGTACTGGATGGTGTTGCCGACAAGCCTGAAGACGGCCCGACCTCTCTTGAAGTGGCTAAGCATCCGGCGCTAGATAAACTTGCAAAGGAGGCTAAAGGTGGCCTGATGTACACGATAGGGAGGGGCATCGCCCCCGAGAGTGATGCAGCGGTAATCTCAATCCTCGGCTACAACCCTCACGAAGAATACACGGGTCGAGGACCGCTCGAGGCCGTCGGCGCAGGTCTTTCTCTCAGAGAAGGATACGAGGTTGCCTTCCGTGCAAACTTCGCTACAATTGATCCGGAAACTCGAAGAATTATAGATAGGAGGTGTGGCCGGAATCTCACAGGCGAGGAGGCACACGAGCTTGCAAAAGCACTGGACGGGCTTGATCTCGGCGTGCATCACGGCTACGCGAGGGTTGTAGCAACCGTGGGGCATAGGGCCGTAGTTATTATAGGCAGTATTACGCACAGGCTCAGTGATGCTGTTGACAACACGGATCCAGCCTACGCTAAGCATGGATATGTATCTGTAGCTAGGGCCACGTTTCAGCCCTTTGTTGCGAAAGCAGACCCTCTAGAGGACACGGAGGAGGCAAGATTGACTGCAGAGCTCGTCAACAGGTTTACAGAGATGGCTATTTCTATCCTTAAGGATCATCCCGTGAACCATGCGAGAATGAGAGAGGGTAAACCCCCTGCAAACGCTATACTCTTGAGGGACTCCGGAGGCCGTCTACCGAGGCTGCAGCCTATAGGTGAGAAGTTCGGCCGGCGTTTCGGCGCAGTGGCAGAGATGCCTGTCGAAATAGGCATTGCACGAGTCCTCAAGATGGATGTTGAGCCTGTCTCTCCTCCAACAAACGATAAAGAGTCGGATTACAGGATAAGGCTTGAGGCAACTTTGAAGCTTCTTGCCAGGAATGATGTGGTCTATGTTCACCTCAAGGGTCCTGATGAGCCGGGTCATGACGGGGATTTCAAGGCTAAGGTGGCTAGCATCGAGGCGATCGACAAGTACTATGTTGAACCTCTCCTAGCCGAGATAGAGAACAAGGATGTCGCGGTCCTAGTTACGGCGGACCATGCGACTCCTTATACGCGGAGGGCACACACAGACGATCCTGTCCCGATTTTGTACTATCACCCTCTCCTGGAGAACGATAAGCTTTCACGCTTCACAGAGAGGGAGTGTGCTAGAGGCACCCTAGGAATATTTGAGCATGGATGGAGTATGTTGCCCAGGGTGTTGGAGCTACTCTAGTGTTGTAGACCTGATTTTCCCACCGTTGTCTATATTCGACTAAAAGACAAAAAATCTTTATCAGATAACCAGGGTTCTTACTCCTTCGATAGGATTACTGATACCATATGCGTTATTGCAGCGGCTAGGATGAAGATAGCCCCAGCTAGCTCGAGTATCGCTACGCTCGGCCAACCAACAGTCACATGCACAAGGTATGCGAGGGGGATCGCTGATACCCCTAAACCCAGTAGGATGATTCCTGTCTGTCTCTTACGCTGTAAAAGGAAGCTTAAACCAAGGACAGAGATTCCAAGTAAGCTTTGAATGTAGAACCACGTCGAGACAAATGTGTGAGGCCTTGTACCGCTCGGATATACTCCTATCAGCGCGAGGAATATGCCTGCTGTGAAGAGCAGTCCAGCGGAAAAAGAGTCTAGGCGTGATCTGCTGTAGGCCAAGACTCCCATAGAGTACAGTATGTATAAAATTCCCGAGATGATGAGGGTCCAGTTGAATATCCAGGGATCAGTTGCCCTGGGTCCACCTAGATCACTGAACGCGTTTCTGATTAAGCTCCACCATGTGTTCTCGCTGGCTGAAACGAGAACGCCCAGGGTAAACGCGACGAAGGCTAGAGGCCCTGCAGCCAATAGATACATTTTGATGGTTTTCATGCTCGCGTGTAACATAAAATGTTTAGCATGTTAAACTTAACGTTGATAAGCCCGCAGCTCTTCCCTTCATTGTGAAAAATCTTCCAAGGTCTCTCCAAGTCTCGTTGATCGCTGTCAACGCCACCTTGTACGCGGTACTTGGCTATCTGACTTATCTTGGAGTATTTGCACCGGCCTTGGGCACGGTGAGATTCTGGCCAAGCGTCTTTGTTCCGGCTGTATTCGCAATCGCCTTCTCGCCTCTCATCGGTGGTCTAGGGGCCGCAATAGGGATATTTATAAGCGACATGATGATTCATGGAAACCCTCTTCTCAGCTTAACCGTGGGTGTACCAGCCAACTTTCTAGGCTTTTACACGGTTGGCGTCGTCTATCGTTATGTTAGGAATACTAGAAATGCACTAACCCTTACACTGATTGAGATTTTAGCAGTTTCCGCATCTCTTTACCTGGTATCTTCTCTGGGAGTTCTAGACAAAGGTTTTGTTTTCTCGGCAACACTGGCGATAGTGTTTACAATAGCCTTGACGCTTGCCTTCATGCTCATTTATAAGGGGGAGGCTTCTAGAGTAGCATTTGCCGGGTCCACAGGGCTAATACTAGGCTCGGCCGTTATAGGGATAGGCGTCTGGCTTTATAGTCAGTTCTTTCTACTGCCTACCGGTGAGAAGGGTCTTCCTCTATGGGCAGCCCTTGTATGGTTTTTGTGGACATATATCACGGAGGTACCCTTTATTGTCCTACTGGCGCCTCCTGTGATACACCTTCTCGAAAAACTAGGCCTGGCTAAGAGTGGTTAGACATGAGATGCACCAAGGCTTGGAGTCCTGCAGGGCTCTCCGCTATTTTCGAGGCAGTGGTTGTCGAAGGAGACCCGATGCGTTCCGGGGCTAGGGGTGCTGGTTTAGCCCTCGAAAAGGGTGTAATGGTAGAGGTATGCCTCTCAGAGGAGGGAGTCTATGAAACCTATCTCAATGATATTAGAGGCGATTACATTGTTGCGAGGATGGCAGCAGAAGAAGTTGCTAAGCAGGCCAAGTATACGGGTGGCTTCATAATCAAACAATGGGTCGAGGTTCCAATCGGAGGAGGGCTAGGAACCAGCGGGGCGAGCTCGCTTGCAGTAGCGCTTGCTGCGTCAAGACTTCTCGACTTAAAAATTACCTATACTTCAATTGCACGCATAGCCCATAAGGTCGAGGTCTTAGCAGGTACTGGCTTAGGAACGATCTCGGGCCTAGCATTAGGCGGAGCCTGCATTGTTCTTGAGCCAGGGCCACCTGGCTACGACAAGGTAGAAAGGATACCCATAGGCCAAGACTACGTTGCTGTGGTTGGATTCTTCGGGCCCATAAAGAAGAGCACGGTCTTGAGGTCCACAAGTTTAAACGAGATAAACAGGCTGGGCAGGAGACTTGTAGAGGAGCTTGCACGCGAGCCAACAGTTGAGAAAATGCTCGATATTTCTAAGAAGTTCTCCATTGAGACGAGGCTTGCCACAGAAAAAGTGGCTAGGGCTTACCAGGTCTTAGAAGACCAGGGTTTTCCACACGCGGGTCAAGCAATGGTGGGCGACACGGTCTTTACCGTGGTCCCCGAGAACAAGGCTGACAAGGTTGTGGAAATACTTGAAAGGCTCAACGCTAGGGTGATTACCTCGCGTATCTCCTGGAAGCCAGCCGTTCTCCTAACCTCTTGACCCTAAATCGATATTATCGTATTTCAGTAATCCCGGTAAAAGTTAAAATTCCTATATCCTCATTGATTATTAGGTGTTGTTTCTTGGCAAAAATGGTGAGGGCGCACCTGTTAATCTCAGGTCACGTGCAAGGAGTCTTCTATAGGGCTTCGATGCAGGAGGTCGCCAGACAGCTTGGCGTTACAGGGTGGGTTAGAAACCTTCCTGACGGGAGGGTGGAGGCGGTAGTCGAGGGCGAGGAGGACAAGGTATTAAAGATTATAGAGTGGGCTCACAGGGGTCCAAGGTTTGCTAGAGTTGAAGAAGTAAAGGTTGACTGGGAACAATACAAGGGAGAATTCAAGGACTTCTATATAAGGTGGTGAATGAGTTTGAGAGAGCTACACAGTGTAGCCAAAGTTATCAAGGATGCTCTCCCTCTTCTCCGCCCCCCTCCTGAAGTAGCGATAGGCGTAGAGCAGTCCCTTGGAAGGTATTCAGCTGAGAGCGTCTACTCGACGTTCAGGCTTCCTCCTCGTGGTAAGAGTGTCGTTGACGGCTACGCAGTGAGGGCAGTCGACGTTGAAGCAGCTTCCCCTAGTGCTCCCGTACCATTAGATTTGAGACCAGAACTTCTAAGACCTCTAGGAGGTGTGGACTTCGTCCTACAACCTGGCCAGGCTGTAAGGATAGAGACCGGCGCTCTACTACCTGAGGGTGCCGACGCGGTAATTCCGGTCGAGGATGCCTTTGAGGACAAAGGTAAGGTCTTCATCTTGAAGCGCGTGGCGCCATACGAGAACGTCTCATTGCCCGGAGAGGAGTACGATGCAGGTTTACCCATAATAAAGAGAGGAGAGATTGTAACACCTCCTGCAATAGCGGCGTTAATTCTCGAGGGTAGAGAACATCTTCGGGTTTTCGAAGCCACTGCAAGGATTTTAAACGTCGGCGACGAGATAGTAAGCGGGTCTTTCTTCAGGCCCTTCACGCATATGTTTGTGAAAGCCTGGCTTGAACAACACGGCTTCAAGGTATTGGAAGTGGATTTCTCGCGTGACGAGGAGGGCGACATACTTGAATGGTTGAAGGGAGGAGAGTCGTATCTCAACATCATGCTTGGAGGCACATCTATGGGTGGCCATGATTTCACTGTGAGGGCTCTGGAGAAAATGAGGCCCGAGTATATGGTACACGGTTTCGCGGTTCAACCTGGGAAAACAGCTTGCCTAGCCATAAAGGATGGTAGACCATTCATAGCTATGAGTGGTCTACCAGTTGCAGCACTCTCAACACTCGAAGTCGTCCTTAAACCCCTGTTTAGGGCAGCGGGCCTCAGGCTACCGGAATATCCAGTAGTTAAGGCTCGCCTCACGCGTAGAGTAACCGTTAAGATGGGCGTGATTGGATTTGCTAGAGTCAGAGTCTACAAGTGTGGCGAGGAGCTCTGTGCTGAACCAGTGATGCTGGGGGGCTCTGGCTCGCTGGCAAGTCTTATTAGGGGCAACGGCTTCGTTATAGTACCGGAGGGGGTGGAGGGGTACGAGGAAGGGGAAATCGTCAAGGTACATCTCTACAAGGGTGTTGATGAGTGACAAGTGAGAGAAAAATATACAGGAACCTGGTGGGGGTCGACGAGGTTTTAAAGATAATAGAGTCTTATCGTCGTCTAGAACCCCTAGGAGAAGAAGAGGTTCCCCTGGAGGAGTCTGTCGGGCGTGTTCTAAGCCGCAACGTTTACTCCCTTATAGACTATCCGCCCTACACTCGCGCGTTAGTCGACGGGTATGCTGTTTTAAGCAGTGATCTGGTCGGGGTTTACGAGGATAGGCCAAAGACCCTGAAGCTTGTGGGGAAGCTTTCGACAGGGGAGACTCGAGTACCCCACATAAGTTCGGGTGAAACCGTTGAGGTCTCAACTGGCGCGATTGTACCATATCCGGCAGACGCTGTGGTTCCCGTGGAGTACACGCATGCCTCGGGGGATAAGGTTACCTTTTACAGGAGCGTAAGCCATGGGGAAAACGTCGACACGGCTGGCTCAGACATTGCTAGGGGGGAAGTTGTAGCCTGGAAGGGTGAACTCGTTACGCCTCTCCTGGTTTCGTCACTTGCAGCTACGGGGCTTAAAACAGTCTGGGTTTACAGGCAGGCTCGTGTAGGCATAATACCCACTGGCAACGAGATAAAATACCCGGGCGAGAGACTCGAGTACGGCCAGATCTACGACTCCAACTCGCACATGATTTATGCCTTCATGAAGCTTCTCGGTGCAAAGCCAAAGATATACGAGAGGGCGCTCGACGATCCCTCTCAGATAGGCGAGTACATAGACAGGGCACTGGAGGAGAACGACGTAGTTGTAACAATAGGTGGTACAAGTGCGGGTCTAGAGGACTACACCTACCGGGCAATGTCGAGGCTAAAACCAGGGATCATCATTCATGGTGTCAGGGAAAAGCCAGGGAGGCCTTTGGTTGTTGCTCTCCACGGAGACAAGATCCTCCTAGGCCTGCCGGGCTTTCCAATGTCGTGTATGCAAACAGTCTACTTGTACCTTATCCCAATCGTGTCTAAGCTCCAAGGATTACGAGAACATTCGATCGAGGCTGTGAGGGCCGAGCTGGCATTGCCTCTGAGAAACGAGCCAGGGATAAGGTCATTTATACCCGTCATACTTGTCCAGAAGTATTCCGGAATGAAGGTTTTCCCTCTTCCCGGACATAGTGGGAGGGTCTCCTTAATTTCTCTCTTTGATGGCTTCGCAGTACTCCGCGAAGACCAGGAATATCTGCCCGCGGGATCTATGGTTGAGGTACTTTTAAACCCGTTCTCGAGGCGCCCAGAGGTAAACATTATCGGTAGCCACGATCCTCTTCTCCAAGAGGTTGTAAGCGAGACATTAGGGGCATCTGTTAGGCTCGTCAATGTAGGGAGTACGGGTGGCTTGCAAGCCGTAAAGAGCGGTATAGCGGACATAGCGGGGAGCCACCTCTTAGACCCCGCCACCAACGAATACAACATTCCATACGTAAAAAGCTATGGCATTGACAAAGTCATCCTCATAAGGGGATATCTCAGAGAGCAGGGCCTCGTTTACCGGAAGGAAAAAGAACCCGTTCAGTCCATTTCCGAGGTGATCGACAAGGGCTTAAGCTTTGTCAACAGGAATCCTGGCAGCGGGACCAGGGTTCTCATCGATAAACTCCTCGAAGATGAGGCCGCGCGGAGGGGTATAACATCCTCCAAGCTTAAAGCACAGCTAAAGGGCTACACGTTCGAGGTTAAAACGCATGAAGCAGTAGCCCACATCGTGGCTAGCGGCGTGGCTGATGTTGGTGTTGCTTTGAGATACTTCGCAATAAAATATGGCTTAGGCTTCACAAGTCTCGCGTGGGAGAGATACGATTTAATTGTCAGCAAGGAATCCCTTCAAAAACCCAAGGTAGCTAGGCTTCTCGAGAGAGTAAAAAGCCTCAAGGGCGAGGACATCGAAAAGTTCCCCGGCTACCGCGTGGATGGAGAGACAGGTAAAGAATACGAATTCTAATCACTCACTCCTCTCTGTACAGCGTATTCTTCAGTCAGCCTTTGGATAAGCTGGCTATACGAGTCATGCAATACCGAGTGGAGCGGCCCCTCTCTTACAAGCCTCCCCATGAATAATATGGCGGCACGGTTAGCAACCCGTCTCGCCTGGCCAGGGTCATGTGTTACGATGATCACTGTGACATCACGTGAAAGCTCCCTTATAACCTCCTCGATTTTAGCAGCGTTTACTGGATCCAAGTTTGCCGTCGGTTCATCCATCAGTAGTATCCTGGGCTTCAAAGCGAGAGCTCTCGCTATGCAGAGGCGCTGCTGTTGCCCTCCACTAAGCGTGGATGCTGGATCTCGGAGGCGGTCCTTTACTTCGTCCCATAAAGCAGACTTCTCGAGAGCCCACCTAACCAGGCTATCGAGTTCAGATTTCTTAACTGTATTGTGTAGCCTTGGACCGATAGCCACGTTATCGTAGATGCTGAGGTGTGGGAAGGGGTTTGGTGTCTGGAAAACCATTCCCGTAAGCCTCGCGAGCTGGTCAGGCCTGACCGAGTCACCGTAAATGTCTAGGCCCATCACCTCAACCCTTCCTTCGACTCTGCTTTCAGGTCTAAGCAGTATAAGCTTGTTTATCACTCGGAGTATAGTTGACTTACCGCTACCTGATGGCCCCATAATAGCGTACACGGTGTTCAAGGGAACACTCAGATTAACGTTGAACAAGACTTGTCTCTCACCAAACCACACGTTCAAGTTCGAAAGCCTAACTGCAACACTACTCATGCGTATCTCACCTCACCAACAACCCTTCTAACTAAGTAGGAAAGGGAGAGAGAGCCTAGTAGTAGGATAGCGGATGCAGTCCAAGCTAAAATCCTATAATTGTCATAGGGTGTCTGAGCGAACTTATAAATCAAGAGAGAAACGGTATTCGAGGGTCCCAGTAGCCCGTAGAAGCCGTAGAGGGCGAAGCCCGCAGTTAGAAGAACGGGTGCGGTCTCCCCTAGAGCTTTCATATAGCCAAGCATTATCGCGGAGGCGACCCCACTCTTACTCATAGGCACTAATAAGAACCAAACGGTTTTCCATCTCGGTAGACCAAGCGAGTAGGCTGCTTCCCGGTAAGTCGAAGGAATAGACATAAGGGTTTCACGCACCTGTGTCACGATATATGGTAGTGCTGCTATAGCTAGGCTTACAGCGCCAGCCAGCATTGAGTAACCGCCGAGCGGGAGACATACGACACTGAATACGAAGAGCCCTATAACTATCGTAGGCATCTCAGATATCATCTGGACCGCTTGGCTCACAATTTTAGAGAGCTTTCCGTTACGGTTCTCGCTCAAGTAGACTCCGACAACCACACCTAGCGGTGCCGCGAACGTGATGGCTAGCCCTGTTATGAAAATAGTATTTAGAATCACGGGTCCAAGCCCTCCTATCTCGGAGCCCCCCGGCATACCCGGTGGCTTAATGAATAAGCCCATCCCCTCCGATAGTAGAGCTTTAAAACTCCAATAAATGGAGCTTCCAGCTATTAGCCCTGTAGCAAGAACAGGCATGGCTGTCCCTAGAGTGACCAGCAATAGGAAGACTTTATCGAGAATATATCTTATCCTCCCCACTCACCACCACCTATCACGAGTCTCCTGGCAACCCACATCCCCAGGAGTATGAACAAGCTACTAGAAACGAGCATAACGAGTGCTGCGGCGAAGAGCGCGCCCGTCATGTAGTTATAGAGTGACGTCTCTGAGACGTAGTTCACTATCAGGCTAGAGATCGTGATGCCCGGCATGAGAGGGGAAAGCGCAAGGTTAAATGAGTTCCCCACTACCATTGATACTGCCGTGGTCTCACCCACACACTTTCCAAAGACAAGCAGCGAGGCTCCTAGGACGGCTCCCTTGACCATCCCATACTTAATCCGAAGCCTCTCATAGCCGAGAGCGCCAAGGCTGTGCATGGCCTCGATGTAGGTGAACGGGATTTTACCGTATACTTCGCTTATAATCAAAGACATGTATGGGATGTTCATAAAGGCTAGCACTATCGCGCCGGCCAGTATGGACTGTCCAGTCGGTGAAGCCGTTAAACCCCAAAACTCAATGAACTTCCTGACAGCGGGCACGACGAACTCGAGACCCCATATACCGTAAACGACCGTGGGTATGGCTGCTGCGTAGTAGAGGGCGCTTTTTATTGTTTCTCGTATAGTTATAGGCATATATTCGTAAGTGAAGGCCACAAGGCCAAGAGAGATGGGAAGAGCTAAAAGCACGGCTATCACAGAGGTGTAGAAGGTCCCGGTTAGAGCTGGTAGGATTTGATATGTTTCAGATGAGGGGGACCAGTTGGAGCCGATCAGGAAATTTATACCCTCCCTAGTGAAGGTTGTCATAGAGTTCGCTAAAAGTACTAGGAATACTCCAACCACGATGGCTAGCACTATCACTAAGAATGGAAGTGAGAGCAAATTCAGGTCATCGTGTATGTTCATCTTCCTCTGACCTATAACCCGTATATAGTGATATAAAACTATCGTCATTAGAAAAGAGAAAATATAGATATAAAAAATAATTATATATTTTACTTGCGAGCTAATAGCTCTTCGGCTACCTTTAATCCGGCCTTTACAAAGCTTCCCCCTACAGGCGCGTATCCTTCAATTATACTGCTAGTTTGCTGGCCCTCAGTGAAGACATACTTCAGGAAGGCGCCAAGGGCCCTCGCCTTCGCTGTCGGATATTGTGCGGGGTCTTTGACTATGACATAGCTCATCGAAACAATTGGGTAAGCACCTGACGCCTTCACGTTAAGTGTTTTGGATAGCAGGTCTATCTTGCTTATATCCTCGGCTGGATCGAATTGTATAGTGAGCCCTGAGAGCGCCTTTGACACAGATTCAGGCGTGAGGTCGACGTATTCACCTACACCGTTTTCGATCAAGGCGACTTGAAGTCCTTTCGTGTAAGCCTGCTCAACGTAGCCAAGGGAGTACGGGGTTGCCTTTACGTTTTGTGCCACGCCAGGGTTGCCCTGTGCTCCGACGCCTCTACCCACGGCGTCTAGCGGCCACTTAACGGTCAAGCCACTGCCCACTTTTTCCTTCCATTCAGGTGAGATAAGGGACAGATAGGCCGTAACTATATTAGTCGTTCCGCTAGCCTCGCTCCTATGCACAAATATAATCTTCTGATGGGGGAGGTTTAGATCTGGGTTATCCTTCTTTATTACGGGGTCGTCCCAGTATTCTATCTTTCCAAGGAGTATTCCTACTAAGGCCTCACGAGAAAGCTTTAACCTTTTACTTCCTACTTCAGGTATATTATAGACAAAGGCAACTCCTCCCGAAATCCATGGTATCTGATACACCTTTCCATACTTCGCCTTGGCCTGCTCCCAATTCTCAGTCTTCATTGGAACATCGCTTCCCGCGAAGTCTACGACTCCCTGTAACAGGTCAGTCTGACCCTTTCCACTGCCACCACCACCATACTCTATTTTGACGTTTGGATACTTCTTTGTGAATGCCTGGATCCATGCATTTATCTGGGGTTGTGGGAAGGTGGCACCGCTTCCAACCAGGAGAACATTCTCAGTTATAGCAGGCTCCTGGCTCTGGCTACTTCCAGTGAGTATGAAAGCCAAGATGCCTATCAGAATAATCACTGCAGCAACTATGCCTAGCATCTTTCTATCCTTGAATACTTTTTCGGCCATTTTTGTTCGTTACAAAGAAACGGGCACTAATATATAAAACTATCTATTTTCGGCTCAAACTATATAGAATTTAGAGAGACTTCCCCGCTTCCTCTTCTTGAAAGTTAACATTTTATCCATCTAACCCTATTCGATACATGAAGCGATTTGGAGAGGCTCTCCACAGGCATATCATCACTTGACTCTCTTCTAGCTGGTGGCATACCCGAGGGCTTCTTCGTTGCGCTAGTCGGGATGCCTGGAACAGGCAAGACAATAGCCTGTCTCCACTTCATCAACGCTGGCCTGTTAAAAGGCGAGAAAGCTGTCTATGTAACCACCGAGGAGAGCAGGGAGAGCATAGTAAGACAGGCCTCGCAGTTCAACATGAACTTCGACAAGGCGTTACGGGAGAACAGACTCATAATAATAGACGCCTTGATGAGAGCCACCAGTGACGAGTGGACCTTAAACCTGGTAACGGTCGAGGAAATGCTTGACAAGGTGATACAAGCTAAGAAGCTCCTGGGATCCCAGGCCAGGCGGCTGGTAATCGACTCTATGAGTGCCTTCTGGCTCCGAGCACCTGTAAAGGCTCGCGAGGAAAGCTACCTCGTGAAGAGGGTTTTGGCAAAATGGGACTACACGGTCTACGCGACATCACAGTACGCCATTACTACAGGAGGAGCCTTTGGATGGGGTCTAGAACACATAGCAGACGGTATAATTCACTTCAAGAGGCGTATCATAAACGGCACACTGACACGCTACCTGATCGTAGAGAAGATGCGACAGACCCCTCATGATCTAAGAGCCTGGGAAATATCCATAGTCGATGGCCAGGGGCTAACGCTGACGCGTCCTCTCACGCGCAGAGTAGAAGATGAAGCGCTACCCGACAGTGTCGCAAAGAAGATTAAGAGAGTTATCAGCGAGGAGGAGCACTGACTTGAAAAATACAAAACTAATATAATAGTAAAGTCTTCAGATTTAGAACACGGCAAGTTATGCAAGTATTGATAACCGGTGGTGCCGGCTTCATCGGACATAACGTAGCTCTTATCCTGAAAGGGAAAGGGTACGACGTGATTGTCCTAGACTCTCTGGAACGTTCAACAACGTTCGCTCTCCAGAGGCTTTCTTCCTCAGATGTCCCCTTAATCAGAGGGGACATAAGGAACGTAGCTCTTCTAAAGAAACTTGTCTCGAAAGGAGACATCGTGGTTCATGCTGCAGCTTACATCAGTGTTGAGGAATCGATGAAGAACCCCGAAGTATACATCGACAACAACGTGATGGGCTCTCTCGCAGTCGCAAAAGTATGTCTTGAAGCGGGTGCCAGCATGATATACATTAGTTCGGCTGCAGTCTACGGCGAGCCTGTCAAACTCCCGATAGACGAAGCACACCCTACAAAACCTATCTCTCCTTATGGTCTAAGCAAGCTCTTCGGCGAGCAAATACTAGAACTTCTCGCAAGACAAGGGCTTCGATACACGGTCCTACGCCTATTCAATGTTTATGGTCCAGGACAATCAAGCGCATACGCAGGAGTAATCTCAAGGTTCATAGAACAAGCACTTGAATCCCAAAGGCTCATAATATACGGCGACGGTCTCCAGACCAGAGACTTTGTACACGTCTACGATGTCGCCCAAGCCGTAGAACTGGCATTAGAGAAGGAAGCTTACGGGGAGAAGTTCAATATTGCGTACGGGAAGCCTGTCTCCATACTCGAACTGGCACAGCTCATAAAAAAACTAACATGTCCTGACTGCAGGGTAGAGCACTACCCGCCGAGACCCGGGGACATAAGATACAGCTATGCAGACATAACAAAGGCCAAGAGTGTGCTCGGCTACCAGCCGACCATAGACCTAGAAAAAGGAATAAGTGAACTAATAAGGCTTAAGAGCAACGGACAGAATTCCAACAACGCTTTGTAATTCCTCAAAGTCTTCGATTTTCTCTTAGCGACCTATAACGTGATCGCGTCCAGAGTTCTCATGAATCTGAGCATTCTCGCTAGAGGCTTGTAGTACTCACGGGATTTGAGAGATCTTATTCACTGTGAAAAGCAATGTTTTTTGGTGTGTTGTATTGTACGCGTGAACAAGGGTCGTGATGCTATGCTTAACAATTTAGAGAGATCTCTGCCAGAGTTGCTGGTAAACGTGTGGCCTGGTCTTAAAATGTTTTTGTTCCAGAGATGCGAAGAGTCCTCACAGGAGCTGGCCAAGGGTCTCTTTAACAGTTCACAACCTGTGCTCGTTGTATGTAGGGAAATTACGAGTGCTAGAGGCAGGCTAGGTAGGCCGTGGCATGCTCCTAATGGTGGTCTTTGGTTTAGCCTTGCTTTTAAGCATGGAACAGCGAACCTTGGAATACTAAGTCTCGCAGCCGGAGCCTCTGTAGCTAGAGCAATTCAATCGGTAACGGGGCTGAGGGCTCTTGTTAAGTGGCCCAATGATATACTCCTGGATGACAGGAAGGTTGGGGGCATACTATTGGAGGCTGAAACTCTTGATTCCGGGTTCCTCGTCATCCTGGGTATTGGAGTCAATGTTAACAATGAAGTTCCACATGATCTTATATCACGTGCTGTCTCGCTTAAGGAGTATCTTGCCAGATGGGTAGACCCTGACAAGCTATTAGTGGAGATTTTAAGCGAGCTTTACCGCGCAATCAGCCTTATAAGTGATGGTGAAGGGGCTAGGGTTCTAGACGAGTGGAGATCCCTCTCAGCTACTCTTGGTCGCGATGTAAGAGTGGAAATTGAGGAGGGAGTAGAAATCGTCGGGAAGGCATTAGACATAAACGAGGAAGGAGCACTGCTAGTCGAGTCCGATGGTAAGCTTCACGTATTTTATGCGGGTGATGTAGAGCACCTTAGACACCTATAGCTCTTTCCTAATAAATAACCTTCATTAAAAACAAAATTTTTTGTATTTCCAGATTTCTGTGGAATTAGTGGTTCTCATGAATATGCAGCTAACATTTCTCATGGAGATCCTTTCCATCCTTTCGACAACTTTTGCACCGTTAAACTTGCCTAGGTCCAGTGCCTTAATACTGGCCCTACTATATGCTGTTAGGAGGCCTCTCAATTGTAGTGAAATTCAAAGTATGACGGGTTACAGTAAATCTGCAGTATCCGCTGCCCTAAAAGTGCTTGAGAGTCACAGGCTAGTCCATAAGGTGAAAAGTGGTAGAAGAAATCACTACTCTCCCTCACTAACGCTTCCTCGGCTAGTGGCAGAGTCCCACCTCATGATGCTGAGATCTGCTCGGGATAGAATCCGAGAACTTTCAAGGCGCTTTCCACAACACGGTGACAGCCTGAGCCTTTTAGACTCTGAGATATCTAGTGTTATAAGCACCTTCGAGGCGAGCCTCCATGGAGTTGGAGGCACAGGTGAGGACTAGTAGCGAGGCATATCGTGTAATTAGGGAGGCAAGGAGGAACGGCTACAGGAAGATAATATTGTACGTGCCCGCACAGGATCCTGCAGGTGCCGCTGAGGTTGTGCGAGGTGCGTTGGCAGAGGCGTCTTTCCTCACCGTTGAGGTACGGGTGATGCGGGATGCTGGACGTAGTAATAACAACCGATAGGACTATGATGACAAACCATCACAGGAAGGAGTTTCTAGGCTTCTTTACCACAGCTCCGCCTGTGGGACTACCGGAGCGGGCCTGGATGTGGCTAAGCGCGCCAAAGCCTAAAGTGGACAGACTTGGACGACCCATCGAGGCGCCCTATGGTCTTAGGAAAATAGAGGCAAAGCTTCAAGAGGCGGGCTTCAATGCTGCCATCATAGATCCTGACCACCTGGACAAGTATCTTAAGAGCGCTAGGCTCCTCATGGTGGGGCATCACGATTACTTTGCGATGAACTCTCCGAGTGTTGAGTGGTGGGCAATAACGGGTGAAGAGCCTGTTAATTCAAGGAGTTTCAAGAGGCTTATGAGGCAAAAGAGCATAAGGGAGGCTAAGCGCAACGGCTTAAAAATAATAGCGGGTGGCCCAGCAGCCTGGCAGTGGCTATGGAGAACAGAGTACTGGCGCGAGTTCGGGGTGGACACGGTCATAGATGGGGAGGCGGAAAGAGTAATTGTAGACATAACCCGGAAGGCTCTTGAAGGCGAGGAGCTCCCAGCATACCTCTACGTGGGTCCAGAGGACGCTCCCAGTATAGATGAGATTCCGGAGATAAAGGGTGCAAGTGTTAACGGCTTTGTCGAGATAATGAGGGGTTGTCCTAGAAGGTGTAGGTTCTGCCCAGTAACCCTTAGACCTGTTAGGTACTACCCGTTGGAGAAGATCGAAAAAGAGCTTCAAGTAAATGTGAAAGCAGGGATACGCTCGGGTGTACTTCACTCAGAGGACGTCCTATTATATGGGGCGAAGGGAATCGAGCCGAACCCTGATGCCATTCTAAAACTGCACACCCTTGTGAAAAAGTATTATAGAACAGTTGCCTGGAGTCATGTGACGCTTGCAGGCGTAAAGTACGCGGAGGAGAAGTACAGGCTAATCACTAATCTTACAGAAATATTGTACGACGAGCACCAGGACTGGCTAGGTGTGCAAGTGGGGCTTGAAACTGGGAGTCGACGCTTGGCCAGGATAATCATGCCCGGGAAAGCGGCACCCTACCCCATTGAAAAATGGCATGAGGTTGTAGGGGACGCCCTAGCTATAATGCACGACAATAGGATAGTTCCAGCCTTAACACTTATACTGGGGGTTCCTGGAGAGACGGAGGAGGATCTTATAGAGACTAGCGAGCTAATCGATAACATAAAGGACTACCGGAGCCTTATAGTGCCCATGTTTTTTGTCCCGCTAGGATACCTGAAAGATAGGGAGGGGTTCATAAGGGATAGGATCACTGAGGCCCACCTAGAGGTCATGTGGCGTGCCCTAAACCACTCTCTACGTTGGGGAGAAGACATAGCCTTCAACATGTACCTGCGCTCGCCAAAGTATCTTCCTGTAAGAATACTCTTCAAGGCTTTTCTAATGTATGTCAAGGCAAGGGTGCGTGAGCTCGTGCGCGTACTTGACGAGAAGGGACCTGAGGCCCTCTTACCCTCTTCTACCGTTACCAAGAATCTCGTGGCTTCATGATAACAATTATAGGGTCCCGCTTATCAAATAAATGGATGATGAGTGACTCCAATCCCGATCTGTGAGGATTGGTGACAAGGCTGACACACCATTATAAGGTCTACTCGAACTCAATAGTCGCAGGCGGTTTATGAGTGATGTCATATAAAACCCTATTAACCCCATCAACCTCATTTACAAGGCGCTCGGCCAGCTTTTCAAGAAAATCCCAGGGAAGCTTTACAAAGCTAGCCGTCATCGCGTCCTCGCTTTCGACCACGCGGAGGGCGAGCACATACTCGTAGCTTCTAACGTCGCCTTTCACGCCTACGGATTTCACAGGGAGTAGTACGGGGAAAGCCTGCCACACTTTCTCATAGAGACCTGCTTTTCTAAACTCTTCCTCAACTATCATAGTAGCCTTTCGTAGGATTTTGAGCTTTTCCTCTGTAACCTCTCCTAAAACCCTCACGGCTAAACCAGGCCCCGGGAACGGGTGCTGCTTCACAAGTTCTTCTGGCAATCCGAGGATTTCAGCTATACGCCTAACCTCATCCTTATAGAATTCCGCCAATGGTTCCACGAGCTCCAGCCCAGGGATAGCCTCCATCACAACGTTATGGTGACTCTTTATCTTGGCTGTAGCTTTGCCGGTAGCCCCACTCTCCACACGATCTGGATAAATGGTTCCCTGTGCTAGGTATTTGAAACCGCCCACAGTATGGCTGAGCTGTAGGGCTTTATCCTTGAAGACCTCTGCAAATGTCTTGGCGATTATCCTCCGCTTCTCCTCCGGATCAGTAACTCCTCTGAGTCTCTCTAGGAATAGCTTGCTGGCGTCAACATAGTGAACGTTTGTGAAGCCGAGTTTCTTGAGGATTTCGAGGACACGTTCGCTTTCATTCTCTCGGAGTAAGCCGGTGTTAACGTGGATTAGGTATAGATTCTCGCCTCCAATGGCTTTTTGAAGCATGAGGGCTGTTGTTAAGGAGTCAACACCCCCACTTACGGCTAGGAGCACTTTCCCCTTAATGTTTTTTCTCATCTCTTCAATGATATGCATGGCTTCGTCTTCGATAAACCAGTTCGGTGTAAGACCAACAACTCTTCTAAGAAAGTTTGAGAGGATAGTTTTTCCATGTTCCGTGTGCTTTACCTCAGGGTGAAACTGGACACCGTAAGCGGGTAGCGTTCGATGTTTATAAGCTGCTACCTCCGAGTAATCGGTAGATGCAAGGACTACAAGATCAGAAGGAAGCTCTACCACGGAGTCCCGATGAGACATCCAGACACGCTGTATGCTGGGGGTATCGAGGAAAAGTTCGTTCTTCTCTACTACCCTCAGGACACTGGAGCCGTATTCCCCCTTCTCTTTGCGGGCAATTCTTCCCCCAAAAAAGCTAGCTATAAGCTGGTGTCCATAACATACACCTAAGATTGGGATCTTATTCCTTAACAGAAACGAGACAACTTCTTCTCTCGGCCTGGGAGCGTCTTTCTCAAGTACACTTGCAGGCCCCCCTGAGAATACTACAGCAGCAGGATTTGACCTTTGTAAATCCTCTAGAGATATGTCGTAGGGCAGAAGCTTAGAATAGAAGTTGAGTTCTCTGATACGGCGTGCGATAAGATGTGCGTACTGGCCCCCAAAGTCCAGGACTACAACGCTCTTCCTAGATTCCATACTGCTCAAAGGCAAGCCTCACAGCCTGTTCTTTAACCTTTTCAATATCTTGACTCGATAAGTTCAAGTCAATCATAACATTCTCATAAACAACAAGCCTACCGTTAACGACTACAGCCCTGGGTTTCAATTCGCCCCTCATCACCTTGTCGAGGTTCTCATCGAAGGCAACAATATCTCCCGAAGTCTTCATTCCGAAGACCCTGTATCCCCCGAGCGTGGCTTTCTGCAGTAACTCGTAGCTAGCACCGTGGACAGCCACAGCATCCCTGTAAGTCTTAGCTATAGTTCCAGTTACAAGCGGCCAATCACTACCCAAAGCGTCGAAAAGTCCGAGACCTCTCAGGGTTCGCTCGTAAAGGTAGAGGTTAGAAGTTGGACAATGAACAACCTTAAACCCGAACCTCTTACACTTCTCGGCGCCTTCAAGGCAATGGACGGCTACCACGTTCCCTGCAGGCTCACCTATCACCTCTATGAAACTTTCAGTCTCGTCCACGCCCTCTGATAAGTGAATAGCGAAAGGAACACCAAGCTTGATAGCCGTCTTATACGAGGCGACAAGAAAAGATTTGCCCGTCTTTCGAAGCGAGTGTACGAAGAAGCCCATATTGAAGTATCCATCCCACCTTGAAAGGTATTTCACGTGTTCTGCATAAACTCTCTCCGGAGTACTCCAGCCCTCCCGATCCATTACCGTTGGGAGGACGACCACTCGTGGCGTAGCTGGAAGCGATAGTATAGCGGAGATATTCCCTTCAAGACTTCCCGTTACCGCTATAAGCGTAGCCCCCTCCATCAAGGATTTTAGAAGAGTAGCCTTTGTGAGAAGAGAGGAAAGCTCCTTGTCCCTTCTAATACCAGCCTCGTTAACCCTCAGCTTTCTATTCTCGAGCCACTCATAGGAATGCCTCCACCCCCCCTTCTCACCGACGTCAATGACCTGTGGATGAGCATGCGCGTCACTAAAACCTGGTGCAATCGCAGACACAAAGTACAAATCTTCACTCCCGTTGTAGGGAATCTTGACATTCCTCCGGAGCACTCCGTGGTCGAGAAGCTCTGAGACCTCAATAACACCCATCAATACCTCACCTCATATAGTCCTCTAGGACCACTTTCCCGTACACCTGAGGGCGTTAGTTTCACGAAGATACTCTTCTCCTGTAGCTCACGTATGTTCCTAGCTCCAACATAACCCATCCCTTGCTTAATCCCGCCTATTATCCACTCAACAACATTTCTTACACTTCCACGACACTCAACAAGTCCCTCGACACCCTCAGGTACGCGTTTAAACTCTCCATATCTCGCTGAGCCACTAGCTAAAGCTCCCCTACTACCCATACCCCTGTACACTTTAAAGCAACGACCCTCTTTGGCGACGAGAGCCCCCGAAGCCTCATCGGTTCCAGCGAAAAGATAGCCTAGCATTAGAGCATCTGCTCCAGCCGCTAGGGCCTTAACTGCGTCAGCAGGCTTCTCAATCCCCCCGTCAGCTACAACGCTAACACCGTAAGCTCTAGCGACATCGGCTACGCTTGCGATGGCCGTAAGTTGTGGGCATCCGACCCCTGCCACCTCTCTAGTTGTACATGCGTGGCCGGGCCCTACCCCAACTCTAAGCGAGACAGCCCCAGCCGAAATTAAGTCCTCCGCGGCTTCACCTGTGACTATGTTCCCAGCCATCACGACAGCGCCCATCGATGAGTACCTTCGCGTAGCCTCCAGGACATTCTTGCTATGGCCATGAGCTGTATCTATAACTATCATAGAGACACCGGCATCCAAAAGCCTGCCTACCCTTTCATCGTCAAATGGTCCAACCGCAGCAGCCACGGGAATTTTTTTAACTGATGCTTCTCGAACTATCCCTACTGCCTCGTCAATTGGGAGATTTCTCGGCAGGACTCCCAGACCACCGATCTCTCCCAGTGTCAGCGCCATCTCGCGGCCTGTAACAGTGTCCATTGGGGAGCTTAACAGAGGTAGAGAGAGGTCCAGTTTAGGGGCCAGCTTTGTCGAGACATCTATTTCACTTATACTTACATCAGAGTATCTGGGCAGTATGAGAATGTCATCGAAGCTTAGAGCTGTTTCAGCTGTTTTTAGTTTCTCTACAAATCTCCCCATATTCGTGAAACGCTTGGCTTAGCCTATAAGACTTGTTTTAATACAAAACTAATTTATATAAACAAGTATATACCTGTATTATGTCTACGACAAGAAAACTTTTAAAGCTGGGAAAAACAAGCCTCGCAGTCACACTTCCACGGGAATGGGTTGAGAAAAACAGTCTACGCGAGGGAGATACTCTATTTCTGGAAGAGTACGACAACTACTTGCTTATTTCGCCGATAATGCGTCGAGAGGAGTTCATAGAGGAGACCAAAGTTCTGGAAGCCGCACAGGGGGACGAGGACACCGTCGAGAGAATGATAATAGCTTTGTATCAGGCAGGCTATTCATCGATTAAAGTTGTATCCACCTCGGGAAGAGTTCCCCTAAGCTTACGCGAAACGATCAGGAAAACTCTAAAACGCCTAGTAGGGTTAGAAGTCTTCGAGGAGGGCTCCGACTACATCCTTCTCCAGATGCTGGCGAACACAGCATCAACAGAGGTTCCTAAGGTTTTGAACAGAATGGAAGTACTCATCCTTAACAGTATAAAGGACCTCGAAGAGTTCGTGCGCACGGGGGACATGTCGTACCTGAAAGACATACTAGAGAGAGACGAAGAGGTGGACAAGTTTTATTTTCTCTTAAGCAGGCAAGTCAACCTCTCGATATTATACTCATGGTATCTGGCCAAAGTGGGCATTCCTAATAAGACCTTGCTCCTTCCAATCTTCAACTACGGCAAGACTCTTGAACGAGTGGGAGACGTTATAGTGAACATAGCAAGGATAGCTCATATAGTTGAGTTATCAGAGGAGGATATCCGAGTAATCCGCGAGGCGTTCGAAGCAGGGATAAAGGCTTTCAAGACCGGCGACGAGGAGTCAAAACTTGTCATCACGAAAACGTACCGAGAGTATTTCGAGAAGTTCGAGTCTTCAAGCCTTATAGATCATCTTTTAGGAAACATAATTTCACTCATACTTGACATGCTCGAGTCCAGAGTGGAGCTAGAGGTCTTCAGCGAATTTTCGTCGAGAAAAAGATGAGAAAGTACATGAGAAAAAATGAACTGGCTACTCAAAATCTATCCTGAACTCGTAGCCGTAAAGCTTGAAACCCAGCTTCTGATACCACTGGTGGAGCTCACCCCGTCCAAAGCGACTGGTAGCGATTATTTTATAGCAGTTTAATTCTCGCGCAAGGTCGATAGCCTTTTTCACTAAAAGCTTTCCGATTCCTTGCCCCCTATTACTCTCATTCACATAGACATCTTCTAGTAACGCATAAGGTCTGTCGTGAAGATCATTCTTGATCAGATAAATAAAGCAATGTCCTAGTTCGCGACCATTCTCCTCTATAGAAATCCTGAAGCCTCTAGTCTCCACCTGAGATGTCCTGATATCCATGATTCCCCAACCGCAAAACCTTTATTATATATGTTATTTATCTACGGTTCTTCAAAGCCAAGCTGAAAATTTAAAACGTCCTACGAAACATTTATAGCCGACTCAACCCAAAGGCGAAACCGAGCATACCCTTGACTCGTGTCAGTATATCAGGAGAACTTCACAAGCGTGTAAAGAAAGGTAGAAGGGTCTACAGAGGCTTCTTTACCATCGTTGTGGATGGAAAGGTACAGATGAACCTGGGCATCCGCAACGATGAAGGGGGCTTTGATGGCGATAAAAGCATTACTTTTTCAAGAACACTATCCATAATCGGTAAGTCCGGGCCTAGTGGGCTTGAAGGCAGCAGGCCTGATGGTGGAAGGTGGCTTATACTACACCTGGTACCCTCCGATGCATCCAGAAAGCTGATACTAAGGCTTCCCATAATAGATCAAGAATATATCAGGCTTGAGGTCTCTGGTTTTTTCGACGTCTCCGGATTCGAAGTGTGTAGCAACTGCGATTACTCAGAGATTCTAGAATTCAAGCCTCTCCCCAATACTGAGAGGCATAGTTTTAAAGCTCTTCAAGGGTAAGTTGACATCGGGAAGAATCTCGGAGATGTGAAGCTCTCTCCCGTCAAGTTGAACCACGTGTCTCGTTGTGCGTGGAGGGAATAATTCTCCTTTAAGGGCTCTCCTAAGCACTTGGTCTTTATCAAAAATGTACCCATTTTCCCAGCTTTTAACGACAATTCTAGGATCCTGGTAGTCTACTACAGCGGCAGGGATATACTGGAGTCCTAATCTCTTAAATGCTTCAAATCGATGATGACCGTCCAGCAAAACATTGTGTTTATTTTCTGCGACCACCGGTTTTCTTAGGATACCAGTCCTCATCATATCTTCTAACAGGAAAAGTACTCGTTCCTCTATGTATTTTTCATGGGGTTTTAGCTCTGAAATATTCATCAATGTAATTTTAAGATAGATCATGATCAAAAATATGCATTAAAGCTGTATAAAAACCTTGTGTTAAACCTCAAGTAAGTTGCTGTCTATTAATGCGTAGAACAGCGGTTTGCCTTGTCTGAGTGGTTACTTATGTGTTGAAAACCGAGCTGAAATTTTCATGAGAGATAAAATTCCTGGACTATGCATGTATATTGCAGAATTCGTATGATCTGAAAGATTAAGGTTTTTTAAGACTAGCTTTTGGTTTATGAAATTATCTCTATGTTTTTCCCATCCAATTTGTTTTGAATTTTTCCTGGTTTCCCTCTATCTAATGTCGTGAAGGTCTATGGTTGCTTCAAGTATATCCGTGGAGTAGTCGGCTACCCGTCTATAGCTTCCAACAATAGTTCTTATCGTCGTGAGAACCCTAGCGTCCTCAACTGTATAAATGTTTGAGAGCTTCCTCTCCATTTCCTTTATCTCTTCAATCTTAGCGTCTAGGAGATCGTTTGCCTGTTTCTTGTTTCGGTCAAGGAAAGTCTTTACACTCTGCATGAAAAATTCGGTTACAGCTTCACCAAAGGCAAATATGTCCTTTACACCCTTAAAGTCAATGGGAATCTCTTGCAGATGGGTCGCTATAGTTGCGGCGTGATCGCCTATCCTCTCCATATTCTTCAGAACCATACCGTAAGACAGGATCTCCTCGCTTCTTGAGAGACCGATCTCCTCCAGACTCACGTAGCCCTTCAACGCGGTGTTTAGTTGACGGAGCCCATAAAGGTAGAGTTTATCCACTATGTCATCACGCATTGCAAGCTCTCCAATATAAGTTTTATCCTTAAGCCCCTTCCTGAAGAGCTCGATAGCATCTAGTAACATGCTCTTATCAGTATCCCCCATTTTTTGAATGATGTTTATGAGGGGAAAGTCCCCCACATTAACGAGAACCTGTATTGTCATTTCTCGTGAGTCTTCGTGCAAGACCTCGGCCCCTATAAGCTTCTTTACCGCTATCTCCTTGAGCTTTCCCCTTAAGATGGGATTGTCTTGCTGGAATCTCACATGAATCGTTTTATAGCCTACAAGGTACTTTGACATTATTTCCCTTAAAACAGCTCCTTCAGAGATCTCCTTTTTCACAAATATCTCGGCTACATTCGTAGACTGTAGCTTCTTCCCACTGGGTATGACCCGTATGCTCCCATCGTGCTCCAGCGAGAGTGTAACCATACTGCCTCTGTCTATGCCAACGCTTGAAGCCCACTCCTTGGGTATGGAGATTATGAACGTGGATCCCCCAGTTACTTGTACACGCCTGACAACTCTTTGAGCCGACATGTTCTACCCTAGATATTCTCGTGAAAGTCAATTATATAGTTTTTTGTAGACTATTTGTCTTTTAGAATCAGCCTATAAGGATCTACTAGTACGATCTGAGTATTTATTTTTATGAGAGAATTAGATCTAATAGTTAATAAGAGTATCTCTCCTATTATTTTAAAAAATTATTATTTATTTTGTCCAATGACAATAATTATTCTCCTATACTTTAAAAAATATTAACTGGAGTTATTAAATTCTCTTTATATGTAAAAATTTTGATAAGTATAATAGGGTATATAATGGTGAAGCTATCGCTCCTGCAGAGGAAAAGCCTCTGGCTTTATCATTTCAACTCAGGTGGGTGCAATGGATGCGATATAGAGCTTGTGGCATTTCTCACCTCTAGATACGATCCCGAGCGTCTTGGGGTACAACTAGTTCCTAGCCCCCGCCACGCTGACGTACTTGTTGTTACTGGCCCCGTTACATCTCAAGTCGTGCCGGCTTTACGCTCTATATATGATCAAATTCCTTATCCCAAATATGTTGTAGCCCTAGGTACATGTGCTTGTTCTGGAGGTGTTTTTGCCGACTGTTATAATGTTCTGGGAGGAGCAGGTGAGGTAGTCCCCGTGGACGTCAAGATCCCGGGGTGTCCTGCCAGTCCACGCGCGCTTTTAAAAGCGCTATCTAAGGTCGTGGGGGTGTCTAATCATGGGGGGAACACGAGTCCAGAGTAAGAATAGGGTTAGCCTAGACGATTTACTAAAGGAGGTGGAAAAACTAACAAGCTCCGGCTTCACCCACCTAGTAGCTATTACAGCCGTCGATAGAGGAGATAAAATAGAGGTGATATATCATTTCTCAAGCCTTAATGGGTCAATCGTTCATTTATCAGTAGAAGTATCAAAACAAGCACCCGTTGTTCCAACTCTCACATCAATAGTCCCTGGAGCAGCATATTATGAGAGAGAGTCTGAAGAACTCTTCGGCCTTAAAGTAGAAGGGTTGCATAATACCAGCCAGCAACGATTCATACTACCAGACTGTTACCCACAGGACGCTCCACCCCCTCTCCTTAAGGAGGTGAAAAGTGAATCAATCAAAGAAAAAATCGCGAAAACACAAAGTTGCGGCCCAGTACAATTTACACCCTTGGCACCTTTATCCCCTGAGAACGTGGTTCTCCCGCTGGGTCCATATCACCCTGCGTTAAAGGAGCCGGAGCGTTTCAGCTTAATTGTAGAGGGTGAGACTATACGGAAAGCTTACCTGAGGATAGGCTTCGTACACAGGGGGGTAGAGAAAGCAGCTGAGGGAAGAACGTATCTCCGCGACATATTCCTTTTAGAAAGGGTTTGTGGGATTTGCAGCACACATCATGCATGGACCTTTGTAGAGGCGGTCGAAAAACTACTCAGCATAGATATACCTAAGCGGGCTCTCTATCTTCGAACACTGATAGCCGAGTTGGAAAGGATACACTCACACTCGTTGTGGCTTGGGCTTGTAGGCTACTGGATGGGGTTTGAGACCATGTTTATGTGGGTGTGGAGCCTACGTGAGACTATTCTAGATTTGCTAGAAGAGGCTACCGGTAACAGAGTACACAAGTCGTTTGTAACCATAGGAGGGGTTCGTAAAGACATAGATGACGCAAAACTGAAGAAGATGTCCCTTAAAGTCGGCGAGTTTTCAAAGCAAATAGAAAATGTTATCGAAACCGCTATGTCTAGCGATCTCTTCGTAGAGAGAACACGAAACATTGGCGTATACACACTAGACCAGGCGCGCAAATATGTGACCGTTGGTCCCGTTAGGCGAGCCGCGGGCGACCCCTACGATATTCGAAAAATAGAACCATATGGAGCCTATGGAGACCTGGAATTTGAGACTATAACCTCAGATAGAGGCGATGTCTATAGTCTGGTATTATGTCGTCTTAAAGAACTTATTGAATCAGCACGCATTATTTCGCAAATAACAGAAAAAACTCCAAGCGGAAACCCTGTACCCTCCAAGTATTTCATGGGTACTGTTCCTGCAGGGGAATCCTATGCACGGACAGAGGCCCCAAGAGGCGAGCTTTTTTATTACGTGATATCAAATAATACTCATAGCCCCTATCGTGTCAAAATTAGGACACCGACTCTCCCAAACATACAACTTGCCGCCATCCTCCTTGAAGGAGCCGCTCTCTCAGATCTCCCACTTATAGTGACCAGTATCGACCCCTGTTTCAGCTGCATGGATCGCGTGCAAGTCTATAACCAATCGGACGGGACGGTCAAGGTATTGTCTCTAGAAGATTTCACTAAGAAGAGAGGTGCGAGTTCATGGTGAAAAGTGGTTTTGTAAAGTTGCTGTGTATGTCGTTTGCGAACCTTCTCGGAAGACCAAGAACTCTAGCTATTGATGAAGCTGCTCAAAACAGCATGTCTCGAGGGCGCCCCGTCTTAAATATAGAGAAGTGTCTTGGATGCGGGTTATGCGGTAGGTCTTGTCCACCTGGAGCTATAACCATGATAACTGTAGGAAAGCAAATTGTTGGGGGAAGGGAAATAGACAAGAAGGCTCCAAGATTTGACTATTTAAGGTGCATTTACTGCGGCTTGTGTTCTGATGTGTGCCCCGCGCGTGCCATTCGAATGGAAAAAAGTTTTACCATAGAATATGCTTTTGAGGTAGCTCTCCTGCCACTTTCAACAGATCCAAGAGTGGGGGCCATCCTAGCGTTTGCATTTATTTTCCTTGTAAGCTTGAGTGTGTATTTAATCTCTGGCCTTTTATCTCCTAAGGGAGAACACACCGACAAGGCTTTTGATCCGTTTACTGGGGGGACACCTCAAACCACACATCTTGAAAGATATTATATTCCAGGATTGTTTTCATTTGTACTGTTTTTCCTGATCACCGAGATCGCTGTATTCCTCATACTACTGCGTCCAGCTCTATATGTTCTTCTCCTAGTACTAATCACCTTAGCGGCCCTTATGGTCGAAGGAATCGAACTACTAAGGAGGTTGCGGTGAGCATGACATGATTGACATATTATTCCAATCTCTAATCTTTCCAGGTCTATTGTTCAGCGTGGCTATGGCTTTCTGGTTTGAATACATTGAGAGAAAGATAACAGCGAAGATTCAAGGGCGAGTAGGACCCCTCTACACAGGACCTAAAGGGCTTTTGCAACCACTGGTTGATTTTATAAAGCTGCTTGTAAAGGAAGAGATCGTACCCCGGAATTGTGACATATTGCTTTACCGAGTAGCACCCGTATTAGCCATTTCAATACCTGTTTTCGCCATGTGTTATATCCCGGTAGCTACGACCCAGATGCCCTTATCTTTTCAAGGAGATGTACTCCTCGTATTCTTATTGTTAGCCCTAACAGCCCTAACGGTGGCACTAGCGGGTTATGCGGCACTCACACCCTACACAGCAATAGGTGTAGGAAGGCTTCTCTTGCAGTACACTATGTATGAGAGCATCTTTGCTTTGAGCCTAGCGTCCGTAGCGTTGCAAGCATCATCTCTAAGCTTCAAAGACCTAATAGAATACCAGGCCCAGCATGGCCCCTTGGTTCTTTATCAACCGATTGGCTTTATAACATCATTATTTGCCTTACTCGCTAAACTAGAGAAGAGACCCTTTGATCTCCCCCACGCGAAGCAGGAGGTTGTAGCGGGCTGGTTGACAGAATACTCCGGGAGAAGCCTAGCTTATCTCAGGCTCTTCAACGATCTGAGCATGACTTGGGGAATATCGCTGTTGACCAGCTTTTACCTTGGAGGACCTCTGGGTCCTGGATACGAAAAAATTGGGCCCCTAGCAGGTTTCCTTTGGTTTGGATTCAAAGCCCTAGCTCTCAGTTTCCTCTTAACTTTCATAAGCGCATCAATGGCTAGGTTTAAGGTGAGTGGTCTTGCGAGAGTTTTCTGGGGTATACTTTACCCCCTTGTTTTCATTCAACTTCTTATAGCTTTCCTTTTCAGGTGGCTTGTATGATTGAATATTTGTCTCTTATTGGTGTTGTCTTGATAGTCTGGGGTCTCTATTCACGCCGAATAATTGCAAGTCTAATCGCGATGGCTACCGGTACTATAATGATATCAATAGCACTGTCTGAGACCGCTGGTTGGACGCCGGCAATCCTTGTCGCCACGCTGTTCGCAGGAGGTTTAATAGCTCTGATGATCGCTTGGATGATGCTTGTAACCAGGGAGGAAGTAAGAGTAGACGTTACATATGCCTTGGCCGTTTCCCTGATGCTCCTAACCCTCCTATCAATATACATACTTGTCGGGACAGGAAAGATAAAGTTCGAAGTATCACAGGTTACAAGAATTGCTGACATAAATGATTATTCTCTTCTAACAATCCTACTCGTAACTGTTCTCATTGGTGGTTTACACATTGTGAAAGGTGAGGGGGGATGATGGATTTAGTGGTAGTGTGTTCGGCTCTAACGCTTCTCATAGCTGGTTTAGCCTCCATAGCCGCCACCAGAAACATGGTGAAGGTGATCATGGGCTTACAGGCGATGACCCTAGCGAGCCTACTCCTCCTCTCTCTCGCGTTTAGAACGGGTGGAGCCAGCGCCGATGACATGTTCCTTCTCATAGCTTCAGCTACAGCTACAACAGAAGCGCTTGGGATCGCGATAGCTCTTCTAGTATGGGAACGTTTCAGGAGGATTAACCCCCAAGAGGTATCTGATTTGAGGTGGTAGTATGATTCCTGAGCTTTTACTACTAGAATTGTTTATCGCAAGCGCTACAATCACAGTTCTTAAACAAAGAAGGCTTGTGGAGGGCTTAAGCGTCATAGCTTCTCTAACTGCCGCTCTTCTGTCAATAGCATATATCCTGATTCCCGAGAAAACAACCCAGATAGGGGTTACACTCTACAGCGACGCTTTGTCTAAGCTTATGCTGGGAGTTGTGAATGTTCTAGGCTCTCTAATCGTTATTTACAGCGTGGGATACATGAACCACGACCCATCATACCGACGCTACTACTCACTGATGTTATTCTTCATAGCTTCTATGAGCCTACTCGTTCTAACAACAAACCTGCTAATCCTATACGTTTCCTGGGAGCTTGTCGGCGTTTGCAGTGCTCTGCTAATATCCTTCTGGTGGGATAAGCCTGAGGCGCGGAAAGCTGGACTGAAAGCTTTTACTGTTACAAGAATAGGCGATATAGGATTCATAGCTGCAATTGCCCTACTTTTATCACGCATTGGGACATCAAATATACCTTTAATCCTAGACTCTGCAACCGAACTAGGAGACCTTATAACACCCCTTGCGATTTTGCTGCTTCTAGCCGCTATAGGAAAATCTGCACAGTTCCCCCTTTTCGTCTGGCTACCCGACGCGATGGAAGGACCCACATCTGTTAGCGCCCTTATACATGCGGCGACAATGGTAAAGGCTGGAGTATACTTGTTGTCACGCTTCTACCCTCTCATAACCCTCAGCAGTAAGGCTCTAGAGATAGTAGTTTGCCTCGCAATCATCACAATTTTCCTCTCAGCGCTAGCAGCCCTCGGAGCCTCTGACATAAAAAGGGTCTTAGCATACAGCACTATAAATCACCTAGCACTCATGTTCTTAGGCTTAGGTCTTGGAGCATGGGGCGCGGCTCAACTACACTTGTTATCGCACTCACTCTTCAAAGCCCTATTATTCCTTTGTGCAGGACTCATAATACACGAAGCTAAAACCCGTAGTCTAGACGAGCTGGGAGGACTATGGTCGTCGGGGCTCAGAGTTACAGGGATAGGCTTCCTTATAGGCTCGCTTAGTTTGGCAGGCGTTCCCCCTCTCCCAGGATACTTTACAAAAGACCTCATACTTATGGCGATAGAGCATAACTTTAAGGAGGGACTCGGTTATCTGCTAGCGTTCACGATCTCTCTTCTCTCCTCTCTATATATATTCAGGCTTTACTTTAGGCTCTTCAAAGGCTCTCCCCGTAAGAAGATGCAGGAGCACAACCCGGCTATGATAGTTCCCATCATAGTCCTATCTATTCTCACCTTCACAGGTATATTGATTTTAACTCAAGCCTCCCGAATGCTAGGTGTAGCGGCTGAGTTTGCCGAGCTAGACCCCAGCGCCCTGTTAGGATTGGGATTAGGTATTCTAATAGCTTATTACCTCTGGGGGAAGGACTCTTACACGTGCGTGTATGTCAGGTCAGTCTATAAGCCTCTCGCACAGATTGCCGATAAGGGCTTTTACATAGACGAAGCCTACAGCATTATAGCATCTAAAGCAATCAATTTAGCATCGGACCTTTCCCGCAAGCTACAAACAGGTATACCCTCCATCAACACGCTGTGGCTAATCGGGCTCTTGCTCGTTATCCTACTTATAGTTATGGGGGTGATGTAGATTGCTCGAGGAAGCATTGATCAATATCGGCCTATGTGGCGTTCTACTATACCTGGTGGTCAGGCTACTACCACAGAGATTTAGAAAACCGGTTTCCACGACAATGGCGGCAATCCTACTCTTAATCGTACTGTACCTATCACTCTCCGAGAGAAGTCCAGTAGGACTCATAGGTCTTACTTCCTCGCTTATAGGAATCGCGGCAGTTGTGACTGGGTATTCTCTCATCGAAGAGGACGTATCGACTCATAACCTGTTAATTCTTGTCCTATGCGTTTCCTCTATACTGATAACTCACACGAAAGATTTAGTAAAAGTCTTCCTTGAGTGGGAAATCCTGAGCACTGCGGTTGTCTCCCTGACAGCATACCATAGGAATAAGGAGGGCGCTGAAGCCGCATTTAAATACCTAATGCTATGCGGAGCTGGAACGGCTCTAGCGCTAATAGGGATAATTCTTGTATTCATAGAAACTGGGTCAACTTCAATACACTCTGTTCCCTCATCTAGCATATTAGCCAAGATTTTCCTCCTTCTAGGTTTCGGGACCGAGGCCGCCTTATTCCCGTTACACTTTTGGCTCCCGGACGCCCACATGGCTGCGCCAAGCACTGCAAGCGCAGTATTGTCAGGTGTGGTTATCGAGTCAGCAGCAATCCTAGTCTATAGACTGGTATTCGGCGAAGAATTAATACGCTACATAGTACTACCTCTCGCACTAATAGGTGCGTTCATAGGAAATCTTTCCGCATACAAGCAGGATGACCTCAAGCGTCTACTGGCATTCAGCAGCTTTGCAAATGTAAACTATATCTTGCTGGCATGGGCTACCGGCAACAACCTGGCGACGGTCTACGCATTCCTACATGTATTCGCGCACGGTCTCCTAAAATCAGCCCTCTTCATAGTTTCCGGTGTTTTGCTAGCCGAATATGGAACACGCCATCTCTCAAAGCTCTATGGAGTGGCCTCGAAGAACAACGTGCTAAAGTTCACGGTTATTCTAGCCTCTCTGGGACTCACAGGAGCTCCTCCACTATTAACATTTTGGAGTGAGCTCTACATGGGTGTCGGGCTCTTCCAATTCAATGTTCTGGTAGGGCTTGGCTTCATGTTTTCAATCATAATATCTTTCGCCTATTACTTCCGCATCTTCTACACCCTTGCCAGCGGCTCCAACGATGCTGTGCATCTAAGACACAGAGTTGCATTGCTTACAAGTTTCCTATTAGTGCTCTTCAGCCTTGTCGCATTCATTTTCTGTCCGACGATAGTATCCTATTTTGGTCTTTAGCTTTCTAAAATTTTTTGGTAATTTTTACAAAAATGTAAAATTCGCGCTTGATATATTCAACAAGCATAATATTTATAGTAATTTCTCGGAAGAATATACTGGTGAACAGCTCTGGGCCCCGCCTTGACACTGCTCCTAGTCGTCATCCTGGGGATATTAGCGGGACTTCTCGTTATACTCTTAGCGCTTCTCCTCGAGCGAGGTCCTGCGAGACCCTTTAAAAGGTTACGCTACGAGGCAGGTAATCCTCCAAAGGGTGAGGCTAAGAAACGTATCCCCTTCCAGTACTACGGGTATCTAATTCTCTATCTTGGTATAGAACCCCTAATAATTCTCCTCTATATTCTCCCATTCTCTAATCTTCAACAAGGATTGGTAATAGTAGGGGCCATGCTACTGGCAGTCATCCCGGTTGTTTGGTGGGGGCTCAAGCTGGCGGATGAGATAAGTTTATGGCGAATCTAGGTGTAATTCATGTCCTGTCCCTTCAGCATGCTATTAATCGGGAACCTTGACCATACAGCTCGCCGTGCAGCTCAATGGCTTGTCGAGAAGACCCCCATCCGTTCTCTGCGGGACTGGGCTATTTCCTTCAGCCTCTGGCCCGTGCACTTTACGACCTCGTGCTGTGGAGCAGAATTCGCAGCAGCCTCTGCCCCTAGGTTTGACGCGGAGCGTTTTGGTTTTCTACCGTTTAACTCTCCCAGGCAGACAAATCTACTTGTTGTAGAGGGGACGCTTACAAAGAAGATGGGTGAGGCCGCCAAGATAGTCTATGACCAGATGCCCTCACCCAAGTTCGTGATAGCCATGGGAGCCTGCGCTATAGATGGAGGCCTATTCTACAACAGCTACAATATTGTAAGGCCAAAAGACATCCTCCCAGTTGAGCTCTATATACCTGGCTGCCCGCCTAGGCCAGAGGCAGTTGCCCGGGCGGTGATCATGTTACAGGAAAAGGTGAGGAAGGGTGAGTGGAGGAGAGAAGGTTAAGGTCTTAGAGGAAACCTTCACCCGCCTGGGGGTACAGGTCTCTGTCCTCGACAGGAGGGTAAGAGTCATAGCCCTCCCTGAGAGTCTCCGGAAGGTAGCCGAAGAAGCCCTCAGTCTTGGATTTGACCACTTGGTCTCCATCGAGGGTATAGACTGGCCGCAGAACAACACGATCGAAGTAGTCTATCACGCTGAAAGCTATAATGATGATCTAAGATCGTTGCTCTTAGAAATACGTGTAAGAGTCCCACGTGATAATCCTAGACTAGAGAGCCTTATAGATGTTTGGCCCAACGCGATACTACTGGAGCGTGAGACCTGGGAGATGCTAGGGGTAGTATTTGAGGGAAACCCTGATCTCAGACACCTGCTACTACCCCCGTGGTGGTCCGAAATACCCCCGCTCCGCAAGGATTATAAGGTGCAAGAGGAGGGTATCTATGTCGACCTCGAGTGAAAACGGCGTTGTTTACAGTAGGCTCATCGCCAAGGAGGGAGACGAGTCCATCTATGAGCTCTTCATAGGTCCTCAGCATCCCTCCTCAGGGCACATGCGCTTCATAGTCCGCCTCGAAGGAGATATAATCGTAAGTGTGGATCCGGACATAGGCTACGTACACAGAACAATGGAAAAACTGGCTGAAGGTAGAGAGGTCATAAAAGCTATACCTCTTCTAGAGAGAATGACAATAATAGACAGCCACAACGTCACATTAGGCCTAGTTCTCGCATTGGAAAAACTTCTCGACGTAGAGGCGCCACCAAGGGCCCAATACTTGCGTGTACTCCTGTCCGAGATTAACAGGATCTCAAGCCACCTCTACGGCTTAGGAATCGCCGGCATAATGCTAAATCATTCAACGATGTTCATGTGGGCCTTCGGCGACCGTGAGGTGTGGATACAGCTCGCGGAAGATCTCACGGGCGCTCGACTAACCCATACGTACAGCGTTCCAGGAGGGGTAAGGCGCGACATGCCTCAGGCGTTTCCCGAGAGGGCTGAGAAGGCTATAAGGTACATGGAGAGAAGACTAAAAGACTACATGGAGATTTTCCTCGATAACCCTCAGGTCAGATCCAGGTACGAGGGGGTAGGGGTCTTAAAGAAGAGCGAGGCTAGCAGGCTTGGCATAGTAGGTCCAAACCTCCGCGCAAGCGGTGTAAAGTACGATGCACGTCTTGCCGAGGGATACGCAGCTTACCCTGACCTTGAGTTTGAAATTCCTATGCGTGAAGACGGCGATTGCCTTGCCAGGATGCAGGTCAGGGTAGAGGAGATAAGGCAGAGCATGAGCCTTATAAGACAAGTAATTAAGAAGCTCCCACAAGGCCCTATCTTTGCTGAGAAGTATACGCGTCTGCTCCCACCAGCCATAAGACAGCAGGTTGCACAGACAGGCCAAGTCAAGTTTCCCGGAATCTTTGCCTCTCTCAAACTCCCCGAAGGGGACGCCGTAAGCAGGGTCGAAATGGGGCACGGCGAAATATTCTATCACGTTACCGGTGCGGGCAGCACTAAACCTTACAGGCTAAGAGTAGTGACACCCAGTTTCCGCAACGTGATCCTCTTCCGCTACCTTATGCCCGGTCACAGGTTTATGGATTTCCCAGCCATTTATGGTAGTCTCGACTACTTCCCGCCGGAGGGTGATAGGTGAGGGTTATGAATATTGAAGGAATAATCACATGGTTATTGAAAATAGTACTAAGCCCACAGGTCTTCGCCCCGATAGTCTTTCCAGGGCTTTTAACGGCTCTCATGGTCTTACTCATCATAATCTGGGCTGAGAGGAAGATTGCAGCCAGGGTACAGATGCGCGTAGGCCCTCTTTATGTTACCAGGAGGCTGGGAGGAGTTTTGCAGATGTTAGCAGACGGAGCCAGATACATGTTTCAAGAATTTATAATTCCAGACTCTGCTGACAAGACTCCCTTTGTAGTTGCACCGGTTATGGCTCTAACACTCGCCATAGTTCCCTTCGCATTTATACCCTCTGCCCCGGGCTTCGTACCCATAAAGTCTCAGTACTCTCTGCCCGCCGTCCTGGCACTGATATCCTCTATACCGCTTTCCGTAATGCTCATGGGCTGGGCCTCTAACAATAAATTCGCCATCCAGGGCGCTGTAAGGGAGGCCTTTATGGGGCTAGCATATGAAGCCGTCGTCTTCCTTAGTGCTCTCGCAATGGGCCTTCTATACGGGACTCTCGATCTCGAAGAGGCAGTCACGAAGCAGTGGCTACCAGGACTACTTCTCAACCCTATTGCAGCCTTTACGTTCTTTGTCGGGATGGTGATGAGTGCAGGCAAGTTGCCCTTCGACATCGTCGAGGGTGAACAGGAAATAGTTGCTGGACCCTACGTGGAGTATAGTGGTATTATTTTCGGTATAGGGATGGGGCTTGCATACCTTAAGCTCTATTCTCTCACTCTGATATACAGTATACTCTTCCTCTCAGGCTGGAACCCCGTTATAACACCGCTATACTCCATTTACCCGGGATTGGCAGGAATATTCTTGTTCATCAAATCATTCCTTCTGATGTTATTCATAGTGTTCCTTCGAGCGGTTTACGGGAGGTACCGGCTCGACCAGGCTTTAAGGGCGGGGTGGAGGGTTTACCTTCCCCTATCACTCATCGCTGTTCTCCTATCAATTTTCTTAAGGGTGGTGAATATTGTCTGAACCTATTGAATCGTTTGGTAAACATTTAAAGGCCATAAAGACGGGTCTAAAGTACCTTATATCACCGAATCGCATTACAGTGTACTATCCAGAGGAGTACATAGAGCTTCCGACGGGTTATAGAGGGTTAATAAGGTATTACCCGGAGAAGTGCATCCAGTGCAGTCTCTGCGCCATGATTTGTCCAGCTGGCGCGATGAAGATGTATCGTACCCGTGAGGACAAGAAGGGGAGGCCAGGCGTGAACTATCAGCGCTGTATTTTCTGCGGTTTCTGCGTTGACATTTGTCCTCAAAACGCTTTGGAGATGACAAAGGTTCACGACGTAGCTTTCAAACAGCTAGAAGAAATGATTTTCACTCCTGAAAAATTCTCGCAAGAGCCCGTATCCCCAGTAGTCGCTGAGGGGGCCAAAAAACTGAAAACAGTAATAGATGAGGAGAGGGGGTTGAGACATGAGCCTGCCTAGTGGCGTAGAATTAAGCTTCCTGTTGAGCTCCCTAGCAGCTATATTCTCTGCAGTATATGCGGTCAAGTCGGAAGAAGACTTTTACGCCGCTATACTTTTAGGCGTTACAGGCCTCTCGACAGCATCACTGATAGCGCTCCTTGGCTACGGCTTCATAGGTGTTTTTCATGCATTAGTCTACGTGGGGGCAACAGTCATGTTCGTAGTCTTCGGAGTAGTTCTAATAGGTCGCACGGCAGGCCTCGAGAAGAAAGCCTTACTCCCAGCACTCTTAACCTCTACGTTGTTGGCCGCATCTCTTCTAGCGTTATTTTTCGAAGTTCAGAGATATACGATAAATGTAGTGAACCTGGATCTTGAGCGCTTAGGGGAGTATCTCTTCCATCAAAACCCCCTCGCAATAATATTCCTTACGATTTCCTTGGCAGTCCTGATAGTTTCCGGTATCATGTTGGCCTCTGGTGATGAGGTGGGTAACACATGATCATGGAGTCCCTACTTGTCGTTTCAGCTATTCTAATACAGGCCGGTGCTTTTGGAGCCATCTCGAGCAGGAGCGCGGTGAAGGTGTTAATTTCGCTTGAGGTCATGTTTAACGGGGTGCTTCTAGCCGTCCTGGCTTTATCAACGAGGAGCCCCGAGCTGGCCTCTTCTCTTGCTATTCTGGCAATATCACTCAGTAGTGTTGAGGTGGGAGTATTGGTTTCTATTTTTGTTCTTTTATTTAGGAGGCTTAAACATGTGGATGTTTATCAGGTTCCTGGTTTAAGGGGTGAGGAGGTTGAGTAGCATACCCTTTTTATGGATAGCGTTGTTATCCCCGTTAGCGTCGGCTTTGCTTATACTTTTCTTTAAAGATAAGAAGATCACAGCGCTATTGGCCTCCGGCTCTTTATTTGTCTCGGCGGGAAGCCTGCTAGCCGCCTACGTTATTCATGCGGCAAGTAGACCATGGAGTGATCCTCTAAGCCTCAACGTTGTCGGGCTAGGAACGTTCGGTCTACTCCTCGACGCACCATCGTTCCTCGTGGCCTTCTCCATAGCGGTAACAACGGCTCTAATAGCACTTTACAGCCTACCCTACATGCATCACCGCTACGAGGAAATGAAACACGAAGGAATTAGTCCTCCTGGATGGCGTTCCTACTACTTCTTGTTCCAGCTTTTCTCGCTGGCCATGATAGGAACAGTTCTCTCTACAAACATTATTGAATTCTATGTCTTCCTAGAACTCACACTCATACCCAGCTTTCTCTTAATAGCCTTCTACGGTTATGGCGACAGGATAAGAATAGCGATCATGTACCTATTATGGACCCATGTAGGCGCACTACTGTTCCTGATAGGTGCTCTTACAGTGGGGTTCCAGAAGGGATTCGACTTCATAGATATGACGAGTGGATATAAACTGGGAATGGGTGAAGGAATAACTCTAGCCGTCTATGCCTTCTGGCTCATGATCATCGGCCTATCCGTTAAGCTTGCAGTCCTTGGTGTACATATGTGGCTTCCCTACGCACATGCGGAGGCCCCCACACCGATCTCAGCACTCCTAAGCCCTAACCTCATCGGTCTAGGCGCAGCCATGATGTTCAAAATAGTTTACGTAGTTTTCCCTAACACCTTCGCGTCAAACAGCCCACTCCTTGCCCTATGGGCTTTAGCCACAATAATATATGGTGGTCTCATGGCCCTAAACCAGACAGACTTCAAGAGGCTTCTTGCTTACAGCAGTATATCACAGATGGGCTATCTATTGCTAGGACTCTCATCAGTCACGTCTTACGGATTCGCAGGCACATTTCTACACTATATGGTTCATGCGTTCGGGAAAGCAATCCTCTTCGGGGTCGCTGGGATAATTATAGTCACATACCATGGCCTTAGGGACATCACCAAAATGGGAGGGTTAGCCGAGAAAATGCCGTATACTGCGGCGCTAGCGCTTCTCGGCTTCATGCATATAACAGGCATACCTCCCACGGCGGGCTTGTGGAGCGAGTACCTTATAATCCGTGGGGTTGTTGAAAAAGCCCTTGGGCTTGGCACGGCCTGGTACGTCGGAGTAGCCGTTGCACTCTTAATAGGCATAGGTCTCTCGACAGCTTATGCCTTCCTCACGATGAAGCGAGTCTTTTACGGCTCGTTAAAAGTGGGCAACGCCCACGAGGCGGTAAGCCAGCTCTTGGTTCCTCTAGTTATCCTTGCTGCCCTCGGAGTACTCTCATTCCTTTTAGCCTCACCGCTGATCGACCCACTGGTAACCCAGCTCACTCAGATAACGCCGCATTAGAATCAGGGGTGAAGCGAGTGACTAAAGCACTCTTGCTTGCATGGCTCGGCCCTTACATTGCGACCTTCATGGTATTGATTCTCTCAAAGGCTTCCTGGAAGGCTAAATCAATAATAGCCATCACGGGCATCCTGTCCTCAGCTCTAGCTTCAACCCTCGGCCTCCTAGAATTACTCACGGGTCACGAGCCACACTTGTCCTACACCTGGATAAAAACACTTGGCGTCAATGTAGGCGTCTATTTCGATGGGCTCTCAACACTCATGGCACTAGTCGTCTCCTGGCTCAGCTTCCTGATAGCCGTTTACAGCTATGAATACATGAGAGGAGAGGGAGGGGAGACCAGATACTGGATCTTTTTCACCTTCTTCGTGGGAAGCATGATGCTCCTCATCCTCTCAGACAATCTTCTAGCTATGTTTGTAGGCTGGGAGGGTACGGGTTTAGCAAGCTACGCTCTTATAGGGCACTGGTTCACAGACGAAGAAGAAAGATGGGTAGGAGATCCAGGAAGGAAGGCCCTCGGGATACCGATGTGGTTTGAGCCAAGCCACTCTGGTCTAAGAGCACTCACCTTTACAAGGATAGGCGACGTCGGAATGATCTTTGGCATAGCCACGCTCCACACTTTACTAGGGACAACGCTTCTTTCAGAAGTTTCTAAAGCTACCTGGGCCTCGAGGCTCTTCACTGCGGGTGTATTGCCAGCTTTCCTATGGCTTCTCTTCCTAGGTGCGATAGCGAAAAGTGCCCAGTTTCCCTTCCACGAGTGGTTGGTGACGGCTATGACCGGTCCCACCTCAGTAAGCGCCCTTATACACGCAGCCACGATGGTCAAAGCCGGCGTCTACTTTCTACTACGCTTCGCACCCTTCCTAGTTGCCGCACACCTAGCCCTGAACGCTATAGGAGCCCCCAATATCATTCCATCCTTCTTGGAGAACATCGCGCTTCTCGGCGCATTCACAGCATTCATAATGGCTACAATGGCTATCGTCAGCAGAGAGCTAAAGCTCGTACTAGCGTTTTCCACCGCCAGCCAGCTCGGCTACATGTTCCTGGGCGTTGCCACTGGAACACTAGCCATTGGCTCCCTGGGGGGACTAGCATCAGGGTTCTCGCACCTTATGAGTCACGCTGTATTCAAAGCCGCGCTTTTCCTTGCTGCAGGCGCGGTGATACATGCTGTTCACAGCAGGTTTATAGACGACATGGGTGGACTAGCAGCATCCATGAAGTTTACTACTATTGCATTCCTCTTAGCAGCTTTGAGCCTCTCCGGCATCCCTCCCTTTGCCGGGTTCTGGACCAAAGATGAAATAATTCACCTAACAGCAGAGGATGGATTAGTCATTCCAACAATCCTAGCAGTCACAACAGCTGGCCTGACAGCAATCTATACAGCTCGTGTATTCGCTAGAGTGTTCACGGGCCCTCCAAAGTCCGAGCATGTCCATGAACCCCGTCCTGCAATGTTAGTACCTTACCTATTTCTCGGCGTTCTCAGCCTTCTCCTCGGCCTCGCATGGCCTATTCTAAACACTGGAATAGAAGGCCTCTTGGAGCACACGCTTGGGGTTCAAGGACAACTAAGGTTGACAGAGCATACCGGGATTTCGGGAGCCACGGAGGCAACCCTAACCTTAGCCCTGGGTGGTTTTCTCGTTGTTTTGTACCTATACTCTTCCAAGAAATGGACTCCCTATCCCCGTATTCAGGCAAGCAAGCTTTTATCATCCCTGCACGGCTTCCTCTACGACAGGTGGTACCTCAACGCTGTCTATTACAGGACAATAGTGGCCGGATTCCAAGCCCTGTCAAGCTTCACGTCGAAATATATAGACAGGGGAGTAATTGACACATTCTATCACAGGGTATTGCCCGCGTCCTTCATCGCTCTCTCTACTTCAACGAGACTCATTGAGTCAGCATATGACGCGATCCTGCACGTGAAGCTTGTAAACGGCTTCAAGGCACTTTGGTCTGGCTTCAAGCAGATGCAGACAGGGCGTGCCCCACACTACCTCATCTATTTCTGGCTCGGCTTCTCGATAATCCTTCTTATCATAATCCTGTGGGTGATCTAGTATGACGACGGAGCTCCTCCTTGCAAGCATCATCGTGCTTTTCTCGAGTATGCTCTTAACGCTCTTTCTTGAAAGAAAACATAACATATCCTTCACTATAACCATCATTTCCCTAGGCTTAGCCTCGATTTTAAACGGGATATCACTACTCAACCCACCTTCGCAGCCCATCGGAGAAGTTTCCACAGATGCCTTCTCGCAAGCACTTCTCCTTATAGCTCTATTAGACATGATAATTGCTTTGATAGGATTCCGCGACCCGTCCCGTGAATACAAGCATCCAGGCGGCTTATTCCTGCTCGTTGCAGCCTCTGTTTTAGGATTATTGGGAATCGCATGGTCGGGAAGCATACTCATGCTCTTTGCGTCATGGATGCTCTTCTCCGTCTCAAGCTACGCCTTGATGGCCATCCCGCGCGATGGTTTCTCAGCTAGTGGGGCCGCCAAGTACGGGCTGATGGGCCTTGCAGCTACCAATCTTTTCCTGCTCTTCCTTGGAATACTTGTATCCTCCACGGGGACCCTATCACTCTACACACATACACCCCTAGCTATAACCACAGCTCTGGGACTCATGACGCTAATACTAGCATCTGTTGGCTTCAAAATTGGTGTCTTCCCATTCCATGCTTGGCTGCCAGATGCCTATGGCTACGCGGATCCTCTACCAATCTCGGTTATAGCGCCTCTCTCCAAGACTGCTACTGTTCTAGTTCTTTACAAGTTGTCAGTTACACTCATTCCTAGCGCTAGAGATCTCTGGACTCTTCTATTCGGCACTATGGCTGTTCTGACAATGACGTATGGGAATATAACTGCTCTACTACAGCCAGGCCTCCAAGGACTCTTAGCCTACAGCAGCATTGCTCAGGCTGGATACCTCTTGATAGGCGTAGCTTCCCTGGCAATCCAGGGAGGCGAGACTCATCGATACGCGCTCTACGGTCTCGCCATACAGCTCCTGGCTTACTCTTTGGCCAAGACAGGCCTATTCCTCTTCGCAAAAACTCTCAGGAAGAAAGAAGGGAGACCAATCCTGCTTAACGAGCTCGGCGGTCTCGGACAAGTTGACCCCCTCCTATCCGCATCGGTTGCCATTCTAACTCTCAGCCTCATGGGAATGCCTCCTCTGACCGGCTTCTGGGGGAAGCTTTATCTGTTCCTCGCGCCAGCGTCACAGGCTCCCTGGCTGACAGGCCTAGCGCTTCTCAACACGGGCATAGCTGCAGCCTACTACGTACGCCTTATTAAGGCGTTATACTGGGGTAAAGGAGAGCCCAAGCCGTCTTACCCTGCAACCACAGCTGCTGTAAAGATTCTAGCTGTCCTTACGTTGATAACTGGTGTTATTCCATTTATACTAGGGCCTTGAAGAAGAATTTTTAAAAAATAGTGTGTTTTTAAAGGTATTTAATCTTTTCAGAGTATTTTTCTATATATCTTTTATTTCTCTCATCTCCACCGGGAACATTTGCGCTCATCCATACTTCGGGCTCCAGGCCCCTCTCAAGAAGCTTTTCTACCACGCGCGCAGCGATTGACTGCAAGATAAACGCGCAGACTATCGTGGATATGGGTGCCACTTTTTGCGTGAATCCCTCTATTTCTAGAATAGCATCCCCCTCCGGAACCTTATTGTCTATCACGATGTCTGCCAACTCGTACAGCTTTTTACCTAAGGGATTAGAAGCCGGTACCCGGCGACTATATTCAACGCTTGTGATGGCTATCACTTTTAACCCCCTCCTATGGGCCTCCTCTGCCATCTCAACGGGAACAGAGTTCTTTCCCGAGTTGCTCACAATAATGAGGACAGAGTTTGGATAGACAGATACAGAGTCAAGAATAGCCTTTGCATAATTTGGGGTTCTCTCCAGGAACGTGCTCCTGACGGCCCCCCCGAGGCCTGACAGGCTTAAATCAAACAAGGGATATACTCTGACTAGGCCTCCAGCCCTATAAAACATTTCCAGGGCCATTATCATCGAGTGCCCCGTCCCGAAAACGTATAGGAAGCCCCCTCTTGACATTGAATCAGCTATCTCCTCGGCTGCTTTCTCCATGTTTTCCCTTTGTGAGAGGAAAACGTTATGCAGGTGCTCAGTTACACTGTTATAAAACCTCTCGAGAGCGTTCATTTGCTTATCAATTAGTATTCACATTGGAAATATAAAAGCATGATTTATTCCTGAGAGACAATATACTCCTAAACAATACACTACTAAATCCTCAATTATCAAAAAAGCATATAAATTTGTAGGGAGAATCGTTTACCTTGTGGCTCGGCAGGTTCGACTTAAAGTGCGCAATAAAAGCGGCTTGCATGCTAGGCCTGCAGCGATTTTTGTCCAACATGCCAAGAGCTTTACGTCGAAGATAACGGTTAAGAAGAATGGAAAATCTGCCGACTCAAAAAACATTTTGCAAATACTCTCTCTAGGAATAGATATGGGTGATGAGATAGAGTTGATTGCCGAGGGTCCCGATGAGGATAAGGCTGTTGAGGAGCTGTCAAAGCTCATCCTCGAAGTATTGCCTGAACAGGACAAATAACCTTCATCGGAGCCATTCTTAAGATTTGATATCACTCGATAAAGGTTATCCCGCTACTCCTAAGCAACGCCTCGGACCACTTCTTTATATCGATGTTCGTCTTCGCGACTTCAATGATGTTTTCAACCTCGCCCTTTATTTTCGACAGGGTTACTCTTCTAATGATGTACTTTACCTTTCCCACAAACTGTGGTGAGACGCTAAGGCTTTCCACACCCAAGCCAATGAGTAGAGGTATCGCAAGAGGCTTCGAAGCTACTTCCCCACAAACCTCTATCTCAGCCCTACCCTTAGCCCTTTTCGCAGCAAGCGAGATGAGTCTTAGGACGGAGGGGTTAAGTTCGTCGTAGAGGTAGCTGACAAGACTGTTTCCTCTGTCCGCAGCTAACACGTATTGTGTCAAATCATTTGTACCGAAGCTTATGAAGCTTAATCCCCCTCTTTCAATGAGATCGTTTGCAAGCAGTGCGGCAGACGGAGTTTCGATCATAACTCCTAGTTCGAGCCTACCCGTCCTCACTCCACTCGACTCTAAATTCTTCCTCTCTCGCTCCACGACCTCCTGGAAATACAAAACCTCATCTACCGTGCTTACCATGGGAAGCATAAGCCTGAGCTTGCCATGGACTGAAGCCCTTAGAAGGGCTCGGACTAGTGGAACGAGTAAGAGGTCCTCGTATTTAAATAGGAGTCGCACCCCTCTGAGACCGAGTTGAGGGTTAGCCTCATTTGGGAGCTCGATAAAAGGTATGGGCTTATCTCCCCCGATATCGGGGGCTCTTACAGTTAAAGGCTTTTCACCCAATATCTGAGCTGCTTTTGAGAAAAGCTCGTAGAGTTCCTCCTCGGTTGGAGGTGAAGAGCGTTGCATATACGCAAATTCCACGCGGAATAATCCTACACCCTCGCACCCGTACTCGTCTAGAATTCTGAGCTCTTCAAAATTTCCAATATTACAATATATATTTACTTTATGCCCATCAAGAGTCAACGCCTCTAGCTTGCTTTCACGTGAAAATGCCTCTAAGAGTTTCCTATATTCGATCGCTATTGCCTCGTACTTTTTAAGTTCTTCTTCACTGGGTTCGAGTATGATTAGGCCGTTTAAAGCGTCTACAATGACTGTAATGCCATCTCTTATCTTGTTGATATCGAGTTTACGGGCTATGATATAGGGGATGCCGCGGAGACGAGCTAGTATGGCTACATGGGATGTAACTCCTCCTTCCTTGGTCACGAGACCTTTTACGCCGCTGTTGGCTAGCTCGAGAAATTCTATAGGGTCTATCTCCTCTCCTATAACTACCTCATATCTTGCAGAAGTAGAAATGCTTTGCTCCGATAATAGACCTACCAGCCTGGATGCTAGGTCCCGGAGATCCTGTGCCCTCAGTGCGAAAAGCTCGCCTCCCTGCCTCATCATCTCGCCATACTTCTCATAGATTTCGCGAACAGCGAATGCTGCCGAGTATCCGAGGCTCTTTATAAGCTCTGAGGCCTCTGAGACAAAAGAGTCGAGAATAAGGAGTTGGGCATCAATTATTTCCTGTTCCTCCTTTGGAAGTAGCCTTTTAATCTCATTAAGCTTCTCAGCCAAGATATTTCCTGCGTTTTTTAGCTTTTCAACTTCTACTGTGACGTTTTGGACTCTTTCACTCCTTATTTTCTCCAAGATATCTATCTTTCTTGATACATGGGCTCGTCCGACAGCTATTCCGGGTGAGGCTACAATACCCTCAGCCAGCACGTTTTCATCCATGACCCATACTAGATAAACATTGCCTTGCCTTCATTGCTTAAAAGAGATTATTTAAGAAGCTTTTTAGCCATAAGCTTCTTTAATTACATAGCGGTAAGTATGAAGTTGGTTATTAAGGGGGGAAGAGTACTAACCCCATTCGCAGATATAGGTTCAAAGGATATTGCTATCGAGTCCGGGAGGATCCAACAGATCGGTGAGAATCTTACCGGGGATAAAACGATAGACGCTACCGGGCTGATAGTAGCTCCAGGTTTTATAGACACGCACTTTCACGGCTATGGAGGCGTTGATTTCACGACAGCAAGCTCGAGTGATATACTAAAAGTCTCTGGTCTTCTTGTAAAGCACGGAGTTACTGGTTTCCTTGCATCAACTGTTGCCGCTCCCCACAACCAACTAATAAAAGCCTGTAACGAGATAGCTCAAGCGGCGCATGCATGGAATGAAGGACGAGGTGCACGTATTCTCGGAGTACATCTTGAAGGTCCATATCTAAACCCCAAGATGAGGGGGGCTATGAATCCAGGCCACTTCAAGAACCCCTCTCTTCAAGAGCTCTTAGAGTTTCAAGAAGAGGCAAGGGGTCTTTTAAAACAGGTTACCGTTGCCCCTGAGTTACCTGGTGCATATGAATTCATTAGGGAGGCTGTAAAACGGGGAATTGTTGTAAGCCTGGGACACAGTGATGCAACCTATGCTGAAGCGATGAATGCAGTACTAGCGGGGGCATCGAAAGCCAACCATATATTTAATCAGATGCGTGGCTTCCACCATCGAGAACCCGGCCTAGCCATGGCATTGCTTGATCAGGAGAATGTTTACATTGAAATGATATCGGATTTCATACACTTACACCCAACTACCATGAGGCTAGTCGTTAAAACGGCTGGGCCTAGAAGAGTTATTCTAATCACGGACGCAGTTGCAGCTACAGGCCTCCCAGATGGCGAGTATACACTCGGAGGGCTCAAGATAATCGTCAAGAATGGTGTTTCGCACCTAGCTGAAACAGGAGCTCTAGCTGGAAGCACGTTAACCCTTGACAAAGCAGTATCCAACATGGTTAAACTCGGGGTAAGCATCCAGGACGCTCTCAGAATGGCTTCAACGAATCCCGCTCAGAGTATTGGTCTGGGCGGAGAGTTCGGTGTTATAGCTCTAGGCTATAATGCCGACCTGGTCTTATTGAATGATAAGCTAAGTGTTGAAAAGACTATTATTGGCGGTGTAGAGGCATATCAAGGGGATTAGACTTGGGCGGAATATTTGCGGTTGTCTCTAGGAAAAACGAGAATGTTGTCCCTCAGGTGATTTCGGGACTAAGAAAGCTGCGTTTTAAAGGATTCGACAGTACAGGCTTTGCACTCATCGAGGATGGTATACTAAACGTCTATAAGGAGGTCGGCTGGGTAGATATCGTAGTTGAAAAACTCGGCCTCAGCGAACGAAAAGCCTCCATTGCCCTAGGACAGACCAGGTATGCAACCCATGGCAGACCAACTGCTGAGAATGCTCACCCATTTACTGACTGCAGGCAAAGAATAGCTGTAGCTGGCGACGGCTCTATCGGAAATTATGAGAAAATAAAGGACCAAGTCCTCATGTCTGGACACAAGCTTCAGTCCAGGAGCGACTTTGAGCCGCCAGCCCACCTCTTGGAAGAGTCCCTAGAACGAGAGGATAACCTATTGAATGCTCTCGAGACTCTCAAGGAGAAACTTGAAGGGTTTTACACGGTTTCCGTGTTGGATCGGGACACAGCCAGTATAGCTGCATACTCATCCATGACGAAGCTCTACGTCGGAGTATCCCCAAACGCTTTCTACTTGACAAATACGCTGACAGCACTCCACGGGTTTACCGATCACTACATTATCATTGACCCTTCTGAAACTGTCTTTGTCACAAGCGAAGGAGTAAATGTATACTCAAAAGGACATGAGACAACCCCGAGACAAGTGTTGACTCTCGAGGTAGACCCTGCACTCGTTGATAAGGGAGGCTTCCCACATCATATGCTTCGAGAAATATATGAGGCACCACTTTCACTACTGCGAACGCTATACACCCTCCAAGAGAAATACCTGCAGCTCGCCTCACGTCTAATCCTTGGCGCCGACAACATATACATTATTGCTAACGGCACAAGCCTCCACGCTGGAATGGTAGCCTCATACTATCTTTCCGAGCTAGTGGGCGTAAGCCCTGTAGTTACAAGTGCCGCGGAGTTCCCACTTTACTATGTAGAAAATATTGGTCCTGGAAGCCTGGTAGTCGCAATATCGCAATCTGGCGAAACAGGAGATGTTTTATCCTCACTATACGAAGCAAAAATCAGAGGAGCTACGATTCTTGGACTTACAAACTATATAGGCTCTAGACTAGCGAGGCTGTCAAATGTTTATCTTCCAATAGCGGCTGGTCCAGAGCTTTCAGTACCCGCAACAAAGACTTTCACCTCGACTCTTCTCCTGCTCTACCTGGTCTCACTAGCGGCGTCTAAGGAATCCGGACGCATAGATTCAATTACCTATAGAGAAAAAATGGAGTCAGTAAAATCTGTGGCCTCCCGGCTCTCAGAGACAATGACGAGAATGGATGAGGAGGTTAAAAAGGCAATTATCCATGCGAGGAATTGCCGCGGCGGATATATTGTCTCGAGAGGAATAACATACCCATTAGCACTGGAGGCGGCTTTAAAGCTCAAGGAAGCCTCCTACTTCCACGCGGAGGGTGTTGAAGCAGGCGAGTTTAAGCATGGTCCCTTTGTTCTCGTTGAGAAAGGCTTCATGACGGGATTCATAATTCCTGTCGAGAGACTGGCCGCTGAAGCCACCTACCCGTTAATTCTCTCAGCTATCGAGGCGGGGGCCTCCACAGTGGTTTTCAGTCTAGAGGGCGACGAGAAATTATCTCAAATTCAAACCGAAACAGTTTCCCTTATAAGAACTCCGAGAGCAGAGCGACACCTAGCACCAATCGCCTACTCGATACCTCTCCAGCTCTTTGCATATCGCCTCGGCGTGGATCTAGGTAGGCCAATCGATGCTCCACGTTATTTAACTAAGGCAGTCTTAAGGTGAACTATAAAGAGCGATATTCAATGCTTCGAGTAGGGTGTGGTAAAGCTGTTATTACTCCAGAGAATCCGGCGGGTCACCCCCTTGCCGGGTACATTAGGAGGAAGGAGCCCTCGCAGGGAGTACATGATGACATATTTGTCAAGGTGTTATTACTGGAATCTGGAGGGCTTCGAGTCCTGATAACTAGTTTTGACCTACTGGGAGTTGATGAGAATTTGTATGCTTCGGCAAAATCGAGGGTGGCGAGTAGCCGGGAAGTGTTTATAGCGGTTGGAACTCATACTCACTCAGCTCCAGCCTCATTGTTTAAATCACCTTTACTGACCTTTGGAGACGAGGTGTTTGACAAACTTTACTTCGACTATGTCTTAGATTCCCTCGAACATGCTGTCCTAGAGGCCGAGGAAAAACTTTCTCAAGCCAGTGTAAGCCTCTATACAGCAAAGGTGAAGGGTGTAGCTACCGACAGGGATGATCCTGCACGTGAGATAAACGATAAGTCTACGCTTCTAGTTTTTTCTTCAAGAAACGGAGATAAGTGTGGTCTACTCCACTTTGGTGTCCATCCCACTGTACTTGGACCCGAGAATCTCCTCATCTCGCGGGATTTAGTCGGGTATGCTACAGATTATATCGAGGAAAAACTCGGCGTTAAGACATGTCTCTTTGTAAATGGAGAGGCGGGTAACGTTTCAACAAGGTTCGTCCGCAAAGGACAGAATTTTTCGGAGGCTCAACGTTTGGGAGTCCTACTTGCAAGACAAACCATTGGCTCTGCACCCATATTTACCACTAAAGAAGCACGAGCTGAAGACATCTCAGTCGAACAGCACCAGGTGGATCTTAGGCTTAAACATCCATCTGAGAAGCTTAGCGAAGTTTCATTCTTTTCTGAAGTAGGTAGAGAGAAAACGGATCGTAGGTCTGAAGCCGCAATGGAAGGAAAAGAGCTCTTAGAAAAGCTTTCCGGTTTAAAGGCTTGGCCAAGGAATGTCCAGGCAATAATCGTAAGATTGACACTTAAGGGAATATTGCATAGCATCTGGCTGCCTTTCGAGGTTTCTTCAGGCTTGTTTGAAGCACGTGCTAGCACCTCTTTACCAACACTTATCGTCTCCTACGCAAACGGTTACTACGCGTATCTAGCTCCAGAAGCAACTAAAAGCTATGAGTATATTTTCGAGCTTGTCTCTAAACAGGATAAGGTCAGGATACGAGGTCAAATACAAGCTATGATCAATGATAGATCTTTGAAGGATAACTAATTAAGTTGAGACTGTTCGGCTTTACAAGTTATCTTGTAAGTAGAGACATTTAAAGAATGGCTTCTATGGGTTTCCCGCTAGCAGCAGATTCGTAAAAACTGCTTAGAAGTTCCTGGCTTCGTAGACCATCTTTGAGGTTTGGATAGGGGCTCTCGTTTAACCCAGCAATATTGTCCACAAAATTTTTCACAAGAACAAGGTAAGAGTACACCCATCCCTCAAAGCTTTTAGGTGCCGGCCAGTTGAGCCATGGATATATCTCCTCGAATCCCTTGACTATTTTCTCAATCCTCTGAGTCTCCCTCTTAAACAGGTATACTGTGTGTGGCTCTGTTAGCGTGAACCGTACACCTCCTCTTGATCCGTGGATCTCGACCCGCATCTGCTCCTCAAATCCAGGAGATAACTTGGAAGCCTCCACTATTCCAGGAGCTCCGTTTTCGTATTCGAATAATGCGAAGCCAACATCCTCAGTATCAACCTTTACGCTCTGCCTTGTTACAGGATCCTTTCGCTCCACAATAACAGTGTATGTTCGTCCCAAAATCCTCTTTATCCTGCGGGAAGTTATACTCTCAGCGAGATCTAAAGCATGGACGCCGAGATCCGCGAATACCCCTCCACCCGCAACCTGTTTACTCATACGCCACTCGAACCGTGTGTCCTCGTAGGCGTGCTTTGCATGGGCTATAACTGCCCTGAACTCTCTTATTTCTCCCAGTTCACCTCTTGAAATCATGTCGCGAGCAATCACGGAAGCCGGAATAAGCCTCGAGACTAGACATATAGCGCCTTTTCTCCCCAGCTTTTCGGCTCTCGAAACAACGTCTTTCGCCTCTGATAGCGAGACGGTGAAAGGTTTTTCTATAATAATATCGGCTCCAGACTCCATTGCCTTAATAGAGTATAAGGCGTGTGTGTTATTAGGCGTACTTATAGCAATCAAGTCTAAATCTCCCTTAAAGAAATCGGTCTCGCTGGTTGTCCACTCCTTAAAGCCGTACTCTCGCGCAAAGGCCTCGACTTTCCTGGCTGTTCTACTCATAGCACGGACTAGCTCTATTTTAGGGAACTTCTCCTCTCTTACACTAAATCTAACCGCATTAAACGCCCATGCTAACGCGTTTGCAGACCAGCCAGATCCTATAATCCCGACCCTTATTTTCAAACAAATCCCCTAAAACTTAAGGCTTCTAATTTTCTGCTCCATGTCTATGGGCTTGGGCGGAAAATCCGGGAGTTGCTGGTAGTATAATTTTATGCCCATATCAAGTATTCTCAGCAGAGCCTTATGGTCCTCGGGACCTATGTCGAATGTCTTTTCAATTTTTACTCTCCCGGCCCTATAACCCATCTGGCCTAGAAGAACGTATTCGACTTTTATACCCGACTTTTCTAGAAAGCTGGCAACATCCACGGGGTTCTCGAAGAGCATAAGAACTTTCTCGTTATTGTTGAGCTTTTTTGCTTTTTCGGATGCCTCTTCTACCTTAAGAACCTGAACCGATACCCCTGGGGGAGCAAGCATTAACTGCAGCTGTTTAAGTGCCGGGTTCGACGCTATCTTATCGTTGACGACCCATATTGAAGTCGCGCCGAACCGTTTTGTCCAGGCAGCCGTAACTTGTCCATGTATGAAGCGGTCATCAATCCTGATGAATATGTTTTGCTGATAGCCCACCTTGACCCCCTACCATTAACTTTTTACTCTTCTTAACAACTGCTGGATAAAAGATTTTTCTTGGGTTTCCTGGGTGTCAATAAGTTCACGTAAATCTGTGCCTACAAAGGCTCTAACACCATCACGGCCTGCTCTCCTCGCGTTTTGAATAAGTTCTTCAGTAGTTTTAGCATCGCTTGATAGAATCTCTATCATCATTGCCATGTTAAAGCCTGTTAATACAGCCTTTACCTTACCCTCTTGGAGAAGCATTAGTGCGGCTCGACTCGGGGTTCCCCCGAAGAGGTCTGCGAGCACGACTGTGTCCTTGTCGACAGTCTTTGAGAGTTTCTCGTAATAATTTTCTAGGCTTTCTCCCTCGAGGAGCTCTACACAATTGGCTTTCTCCATTATGGAGACGCCTAGTATCATTGCCACGGCTTTGATCATTTCACAGCCAAGGCTCCCGTGGGAGGCTAGTACGAGTTTCAAGCTTTTCACCTTAGGTGAGACATAGCTATACGCTTATAAGTGTGTCTTACTCCTCGCACAGCTATCGAGAGCTCCAGTATGTTTTCCGGTCTAGCGATGCCCATCGAGTAGCCTGAGTCACCGATATGGTGAATGTCACACCCGCAAGCCTTCGATTGCAAGGCTATGCTTCTTATGACTTCCGGCTGGGCCCCCTCCTGGGACGTCCCGATTGTACACATTACTAAGACATCGTATTTCTCCGCCAGTGAAACAACCGTTCTAACATTCTCGGGCGTTGATGATGGAACTGTATAAGGCGCAGGTATTAATATGCCGTCAGCCCCCCTAGCCAGCACTTCTTCGATAAGATTCAAGTCAAACATTTTTTCAACCCTTAATCCACCACTATGCATCTTACCCCCCATAACAATGGATTTTTCTGCAGCTACCGATTTAGCTGTCTCAACTCCTAGAGCTATTCGCCTCCACGTCACCCCTAGACCCGGATTACCTGTAACCAACAAGAGGCGAGAACCATGTTCAATACTTTTGAGCACAGATTCTCTGGTAAGTCTCCTACCCTCTGGGAGCATCCCTGCATCTACAGGCTCAAGATTATTTCCTGTAAATCGCTGGGTGAAGACAGAAATTCCTCCAATTGAACTATGCTGAGGTGGCACTCCTTCAACCTTGGGATCAAAAACGTCATACATGTTTAGAATCAGAAGGTCAGCCCCGAACCTCGCTGCGAGCTCAACATTGGAAACACCGTCTACCAGCGGCCGTGCAATTACAACGACTTCAGCAGCCACTACTCTGCCCTCCGAGGCCTTAACCGCCTCAAGGAAGTCCTTAGCAGTTATAGAGGCAAGTTCTTGCCCTGTTAAATCTAACACTCGTTTAACCATGTTCTCATTGACTTATAACAAGTCATAAGTATATCATGTTTTCTTCTTAAGAAAACTTTATAAAAAAGTATACCAAAACACTAATGTATGACAGCACTAGGACCAGTTGAAGTCGGACTTCTAGGACTGCTTGCCTTCATCTTCGGACTCGACTACATATGGGTCACCCCCCTTGGAATATGGCGCCCCGTAGTCGCAGGCACCCTTACAGGAATTATCCTAGGCGACCCGATTACAGGTCTAATCGTAGGCTCACTACTAGAATTCGTATTTGCAGGACTCTTCACTATAGGCGGCGGAACAGTCCCTGAGGCTGCTACAGGAACAATTGCTTCAGTCGTAGTTGCAATCACAGCGGGGATAAAGCCTGAGGCAGCCGTTCCACTAGCAATACCAGTGGCAGTCCTGACGATGAACCTGGAGATCGTCGTAAGATCCTTCGACGCGGTATTCACCCACTGGGCTGACGCCGAGATCGAGAAAGGAAACTTCGATAAAATACCCCTCATAAATATCCTAGGCGCCGTCCCGTGGGCTCTCAGCAGAGCTATTCCTATATGGGCCTTCGTGGGTGCGCTAGCGATAAACCCGCAGGCCGTGAAATCTTTCATCGAGGCACTACAAGTAGTACAGCTAGGCCCGCTAACGATTCGATTCTGGGACGCGATGGGAGTCGCCGGAGCAGTTCTACCAGCTCTAGGTGCCGCTATAATGATGAAAATGATGCTTTCAAGGGAGACGGTAGCCTTCTACATTCTCGGATTTGCACTAGCCGCCTACCTCAAACTCAGCCTACTCGCAATAGCATTAGTTGCCGGCTCAATCATTTTTGCTCTCTACCTGTTCACCCACCGCGAAGCACTCCAACAGTTAACCCTTTCATCCGGGTCTCAGGGGGTTAAAGGCTCAGCGACTTCGAAGGACTTCTTCAGATGGTTTGGATTATCATGGTTCATACAGTCTTCATGGAACTATGAGAGAATGATGGGCACGGGCTTCGCACATGGTATGCTAGAGGTTGAAAAGAAGCTCAGAAAAGACCCCGAGGAGTTGAAAGCCTGGATGAGATTACATAACGAGTTCTACAACACGGAGCCCCACGTGCACAACGCGATATACGGGATGGTAATATCACTTGAGGAGCAGGGCGCCGACCCAGATACAATTCGTGGAGTTAAGACCGCCCTCATGGGACCATTTGCAGGGCTAGGCGACTCCATGCTCTGGTTCACCCTACTTCCCATAGCCTTCCTCCTTGGAGCATCTCTAGGAGTCAACGGTAACATTCTGGGCCCGCTAGTAGCACTCCTCATATGGATTCCCGTCTCCTGGGCTATCAAATACTACTCCCTAGTGTACGGCTACAAGTACGGTCTCTCGCTCTCAGAAGTCCTCAAGGGAGACGTTTTGAAGGTCTTCCGCGAAGCCGTAATGGCGTTCGCTATGGCAGTGATAGGTGGGATTACAGCAACCTACGTGAGAGCCACAACGCCAATAGTTCTAGCCCAGTTCCACGGGCAGGCCATAAAGCTGCAACCAGTCCTAGACCAGCTTATGCCCTCACTACTCCCGTTACTCTTCACACTCTTCACGTACTGGCTAATCAAGAACAAGGGCTACAGTTACGGCAAAGCGGTGATAGTGCTCTTCCTCGTAGCCTTCATACTAGCCATCCTTGGAATCCTCGGATAAAACAATTCTTTTAAAAATACTCTTCTTTTTTACCTGATGTTTTTTCCAGAAAGAATCCTATGCCCTCAACTACGCCCTCACCATAGAGACTTTTTGTCACATAGTCGGCCTCAACCTTTATACGTTCTTCAGCATTAGCAACAGCTATCCTAAACCCGGCAGCCTTGAATAGGGGCATATCTGACATGCTGTCCCCAATAGCTATAATCTCAGCTTTTTCCAAGCTTATAAACCTTGAAAGCCTTGTAAGCCCCACTCCTTTGTCGAGTCCCTGTGGGGCGAATACATGAGTTCTAGAGCCGACCTTCTTAACTTCTACCGGGTGTGTAGGACTTATAATGTTTAAAACCTCGAGGGCCTGTGGCAGATGATTCTCGTCAAAATAATATAATAGCTCTCCTTTATTGACCGGTGGGACTCTGAGAGCAATTTTTTCAATTACCATATTCCACCACTTTGGCTTGAAGACTACGATATCTGAGGGTGGGAAATGAAGAACTCCTCCAAGTTCAAGAATCAAAGCATCGAAAATCCCTGCATTTACAAATTGCTCGATATCCCTAAAAGGCCTTGCCGTCGCAAGTACAAGTTTAAATCCATAAGTATTCTTCAATGAAAGAATGGCGTTAAGTACTTTCTCTTCGACTGGTGTATTTTCACGAGATAGTGTTCCATCATAGTCTACAACAAAAACAGGTGCTTTACTGCCCATCACTTGAGGAAGTTTGTTGTATGATATATATAGTGTGGGCTTTCATACGTTTAGAAGAGTTACGATCTCAAGCCCGCTCGGAGCTACTTCTCTCCAAGCGTTGCCCATAGCTATAAGGGCAAACCCTCCAATAGGATTCCCGCGCGCCTCCTCGACCATATTTAGCAGTGCCTTTAGTGTCCTACCTGTGCTAAAAAGATCGTCGGCTATGAGAACTCTGTCACCCCGCCGAATAGAATCAGCGGGAAGGTAGAGGTGGACATAACTAGGAGGATCCCTCAGAAACAATCCAGTTGTTATATATTTAATGCTAGGGCTCTCTCTTTCACGTCTAGCTACAGCAAGTCTGGCCCCCAGGAAGGATGCAATGGTAGAAGCCAGTGGTATGCCGTTCGTTGCAGCAGTAACGACTAAATCCACTCTACCCCTAAATAACAGGAATGCAACCGCGGAGGCCAGCTCCAATATTCGAGTATCGAAGGCTATGTCTGGGACATTGACGACCCCATGAGAGTCTACATGAACCCTTACACGGAGCACTCTCTCAGCTAGCCCGGTTTTATAGATCGCCTCCAATATCTGCAACGCTTTATCTGGCGCAGGTAAAACAAGACCGCCAAGATACCTGCTTAGGTCCACCGGCGACACATCTATTCCTGCCCTATTCAGTTCTTCGAGAATTTCCTTTGGGGGGATATGTGCTCTAACGGCCTTCAAGGCTTTGTGACATATGACCTGTGTGGTAGCTTCCTCGATTCTTTTCGAGTACATTGTTATCACGAATAAGATAATAGTATAAAAATTTTATGTTTTAAAATAAAGAAAATTTTATAAATAGATGAAAAAACTCTAGCTTGTGACGCAGGGAAAAGCCTTTAAAAGAGGGGTTACATGGGCCCACATCGTTACCTTCATCCTTGCCACAGCAATGGCGTATGTGCTTGCCGTGCTCTCATCGCTGATTTTCCCAGTTCTAGGAGCCCCAGGTGTCTCCGCTCTCTACGTTGCAAGCTCGGTTTACGTCCCCTTAGGGATTTGGATGGGTGGTTGGGGAGCACTTGCGGGGTACCTAAGCTGTCTTTTCCTCGGACTATACCCGAGCGGCTATACGCTGTACCAGTCGGTCATCTGGGCTTTCGCAGACTTTATAGAGGCCTTTATCCCAGCCCTCTTATTTAGAATCCTACGCATTGATCCAGACTTCACGGTTAAACGTGGAGCTGCGGCTAGATTGTTCCCAGTATTCGTCTCAACAGGCTTCATTATACTTATCCTTGGAATAATAATACAGGTTTTACTGGGATCCCTAGGAGAACCGTTTACCTCTATCTATGTGGCGAGCGTGTATACTGGACTGGGGCTTGCAGTCATAGGAATAATGCTTGGCCTCCTGGTAGGCGATGCGAAGACATGGGGCGTGTACATTGCCAGCATAATACTCACCTCGGTAGCGTCTGGTATATGGGGAGCGGCCACCCTGACTCTATATAATGTTCCACCGCCCCTACCAGCCGAACTCTTCTGGCCTATATTCACAGGCTGGGTTATAGGAGACTTTATCGTGCTCTCGGTTCTATCCACGGGAATCCTGACAGCATTAACACCCATATTCAAAAGGACTGGACTATATGTCGAAGGATGGTGGGCCTAGCCCATGCCCACAATACTTGAGGAACTTGCAGGTGTGTATGTAAGACATACAAGTTACAGTGAACTCGACGCTGTTACTAGAATAATTGTTCCTTTTTTTCTGTCGCTTGACGTGTTCTTCGTCAAGGACATTACCACAGCTACCCTGTTGGCTGTCACAGCTCTCGTGTTTCTATTATGGGCGGGCGTCCCATTGAGGTTCCTGAAAAACTACTTATTCCTAATTCTGAGTTTATCTTTCTTTATCGTCTTATCCTTCGTTTTCTTTAAAGAGGTTCCAGGTAACACCCTCTACTCCACGACAATCTTGCGCGTTAACGCTGAACGAGGAGTATGGGAGTGGAAGATACTGATTACAGACACAGCTCTCCTGCAGACGGCTTTCTTCATTCTTAGAATACTCGCGATGATTTTCACCGCAACGCTTTTTATAGCAACTGTATCCGACCGGGACATAGTGTGGGGGTTAAGAAGGCTAAAATTACCTGCATGGGTGAGCATCTCAGCCTCTCTATTCTTTAGGGGTATTAGTTTCTTCGTCTCAGATTTCCTTATAGTTCGGGAGGCTATGATTGCACGCGGAGTTGATTTTGAAAAATCAAGTCTCGCAAGAAAATTCAGAATTTACCTCAACGCTTTGATACCATTACTCTCCCTTATGGTAACCAGAAGTCTAGAGATATCCCTTGCACTAGAGTCTAGAGGGATACAACCCTCTACTACTTTCTCGGCAAGCCTACACAGAGGCAAGCTTACAATAAAGGATTACCTCGTATTAGCTTTCACGGTATTCCTGACAATTTTCCTTGCGTGGTGGTTCACATGGCGATTCTAGAAGCTAAAGAAGTTTACTGGCGATACGCTGGGTCCAAAAAACCCATTTTAGAGAATATTAATCTGAGGGTAGATGAGGGAGAATTCGTCGCTATCACAGGGCCTAGTGGTGCGGGAAAAACCACCCTCGTTCTCACACTTATAGGGGTCATTCCACAGAGGCTTCCAGGAGAATTTCAAGGTAAAGTATTACTCCTGGGTTACGATACGTCAAGAACCCAGATTTCCGAGATAACTAGGAACGTCGGCGTCGTATTTGAGGATCCAGAGATCCAGTTCGTGATGAGTAACGTTGAGGACGAAATACTACTGGGCTTGGAGCCCTTGCAGTTAGATGAGCATGAGATACAGGAGAGAATCGAATGGTCGCTAAACCTTGTAGGCCTTGACAAGTCGTTTCTCCCAAGGTCACCTCTACAGCTATCTGGGGGTGAGAAGCAACGCGTGGCCATCGCAGCGGCGGTTGCCAGGAGACCAAAACTCCTAATACTCGACGAGCCCACATCCGACTTGGATCCCCAGGGTAAGGAAGAAGTTGTCTCGGCCCTGAGAAGCCTGATAAATGAATACAGGACAACAGTCGTAATGGTTGAACACGAGCCAGAACTCATAGTAGAGTTTGCGGACAGGCTCCTGGTTATGGATGAAGGACGAATAGTTCTAGAAGGAGAGCCCAGTGAAGTATACGAGTTAGGCGAGACGGCTTTAAAACACGCGGCTTACCCGCCCGACTATATACAACTTGCGAGACAGCTCAACATCAAAGCTAGAGACACCGGCGACCTCTTGAGACAGGCGTACTCCAACGCTGTGAAGTTTAACGGCGTGTGCAACCCTAGAGTCATAGAAGGGCGTAAAGGGGATGTGATAGTATCGATTCGAGATGTTTGGTTCGAATACAAGCCTGAAAAACCAGTCATAAGGGGTGTGGATCTTGAGTTACGACTAGGAGAGTTAGTTTTCCTCATGGGTCCCAACGGGAGCGGTAAGACAACTCTCTCGAAGCTTGTTGCTGGGCTTCTCAAACCCTCTAAGGGCGAGGTTCTAATCGACAAGAGGGGGGTAGGTGAGTATACGCGGGAAGAGCTATCCAGCATTATAGCCTACATATATCAAAATCCACAGCATCAGATCTTTAATCAGACTGTCTGGGATGAGGTAGCCTTCGGATGGAGGCTTAGGGGAGTCCCCGAAAGGTTATACGCTGAGAAGATTGAGGAAGCCCTCAAGCTTTTCAACCTTAAAGGGCTGGAGGAAGAACATCCGTTCTTTCTGAGCAAAGGGGAAAAACGAAGACTCGCCATAGCAAGTGTATATGCCCTTAACCCGAAGGTTCTAGTAGTCGATGAGCCCACGACCGGGCAGGATAGAAGACTCGGCGAGCAGCTCATGTCTATTTTTAGGTCGCTAGTCGATAAAGGCAAGACTGTGCTAGTTGTCACTCATAGCGTAGGGCTGGCTTACAAGTACGCGGACCGTCTATTAGTAATGGTAGACGGCAGGATAATAGCTGACGGTTCTCCTAGACTTATCCTGGAGGAGGATGATATAGTCTACAAGGCACACCTGCGCCAGCCAGTAGAAGTACAGGTTTGCAAGATCCTAGCTAAAGCTCGGGAGCACAGTAATCCTTTCTCATAGCTTTTCTGAGACCCTTCTTCCTCTCCTGGTAGACTCGACCCATCCAGTTTTCAAACCAGTCTACAGCCTTTATCGCTGAATACAGATTTTCAAGGGCGCTCATACTGTTTTCTAGATGCTTCTCTATCCTGCCGCGCTCATAAGATGTTCCGTTGAATAAGAGGCACTGTCTCTCGCTCCAATCGCCAGGCTGGTCCAATCCTGGAAAATAGTGTTCAAGCATGGATTTCAGGGCAAGCGGAATCGTAGAGCCAGCTATCAGTTTATCAACCTGGATTTTGTCGCGCGTCACGTCGGGACCATAAAGGGGCATATCGAACATGTTAGACGCGAGGGCTGAAAAGTTTTCAATAGAGATTAAAAATGGGGTAATTCCGCGCTTTTCCAGGAACTCTGAAACTTTTGTTGCGCCGTTCTCGGAGATGAATCCATATACTATGGCCTGTTTGAACTCTACTCCCTTAAACTGGGCGAGATCGAGTAATACCCTGAGAGCCTCAAGTAGTGTTCTCCCCGTAGCCACAGTATCAGCGACGACCAGGACTTTCTCTTTTCCTGAAAGCTCACCGAACAGTACTCTACCAATGCGTGGGCTTGAATCCAGATGCTTCTCCCCTGTTCCCTCATAGACCACCCGCACAAACTCTTCCCTGATCTCAAAGCCAGCCTCACGCAAAGCCACATCAAGACGATACCCTTGAGACCCTCTGAGAACGTGTAGGAATACGATATCCTCCACACCCTCGAGTCTTTGCTTAAGAAAAGAGGCTGTTACGCGTGCCGGCTCTATGATGGCGCTATCGAGTTCCCTGCCCACTATCTCGGGCTTACTAGCAACCGAGGACCCCTCAGGTGTATGGACAACAAAAGCCTCAGCATTCAAAGGTAGATCGATGGAAGCGAGAACACCTTCTTTGCCGCTCTCAAAAACGATCTTTCTCTCGCACAGTTTAATGCCGAACTTGTCGGATATCTTCTCCAAGCTGGCTACCTCCATTTACCTCTTACAATTCGCATTAGGCAAAAAACCCGAGATAAAAGCTTAACCATTCAAGGGTAATTTACGGGAAGATTATTCGAGCACTATCTTAGCTACAAGAGATGGGTCTTCTTCTATAAGTTGGAAGGAGAGAATCCCCTTATATGCTCCGAGCTCAATAATATTCCTACCCTTCGTAAGTTTAATTCTTTCCTCCTCAGCCTTACTGGGTGACAAACTAAAGTCATACTCTCGTAGAATCAACTCGTTTTCACGGCTAGTCGATACTATAATTCTTGGATTCCTGTACCCATATAACGGTATACCTCCCCACGCCATATCGAGAATCCTTGAACCGTCAACTCTGAAGACCACTGGAGGTGCACTGTTCAAAGCCCCGGCTAGATCTAAACCTACAACTTCTTTCCATCCTGCATCAACGGGCCCGGCGTCAAGCGCACCATAATTCGCTGTAGTAGAGGTTCCGAGAAACACCTTGCCCCCGGCGCTCTCAATGGATGTGATTCTTGCTCCAAACGCGCCCACTATACGAGCTATAGGCGGAGTAATGTAAAGTAGAACACTTGGCCCGACTATCGTATTCATAGCCTTAGCCGCCTCCATTTCATCATTGTTTCTAGGATATTGAACTCCATGAGTGAACGCATTAAAGGCCACGAGGATACCGCCAGCAAAAGGCACAGCTGAGGTTCGAAGAGGTCCATAACCCGAGAGGCCGAAATCGAAGAGTCTGAGGAACGACAGCCCCTCATAGTTCAAGGGATTACCCACTAGGACGCCTCCTCTAACAAAGTGCATGTATCTCCCATAAGCTGAAATTGCGGGTCCACTCATAGTGAAAAATGCTGGGCTACCGTCAACACTCATCTTAGAATAATCTATGTCGAATAACTCCCACTTTCCTGATATAAGGTCATGACACTGTACAGCCTCAACGCCTCGCCTCCAATCTTTTATCACATCGAAGCATGCATAATCTCCGAGTAAAGCCCCCTTAAGAGAGGGGTTCTCGCTTATTTTTTCGGCTGCTCCACCTCTACGCGGCAGAGCGTATACGCCCAGGTTCTTGTGTCCATCCGACCTAGAAAGTAAAAGCCTGTCATTCACTGGGTCGTAAATGATGTTGGAAATCTCTCCTGCCCACTCTGATTCGTGTCTAATGCTCTCCTTCCACAATAGTTTAACCCTTTCCTCACTTATCACATACTCGTGGACGTGGCTGTACTTATTGTAAAAATGAATTAATCCTCCTCTACCAACCCGACCCGCATATATGGCTGGAGCATGAACCCATCCACCGAAAAATATAGAGTCGTCCACGACATCCACAGCGTTGTAGGTGTCACCTCCACTCGTGGGCAGGTAGCCCACTTGCTCAAAACGGTAAATTTTATGCTCATCATCTTGGACGAAGTGTGCCTCAGCCTCAAAAGCAAGGGTGAAGTATAATGTGTCTTTATAGTATTTTAGGCCGAAGACTCCCCCGCTTCCCCACTCGGGCCCATAGCGAGGAGGGAAAGTATGGATCTCTTTCACAAGTGCTAAGAATTCTGCGTTTATTTTAAACTATTCTTATTCCTTTTCATTCGAAGATCCGCCTCCCACTCTTTATTTAGATGGTGAGAAGATTCTCACATAGTATTCCTTTCGGGTTAACAGTATAATAAAAAAATATATTAAGTGCAAACTAAGATTTATTTTGTATGCAAAATAAATATAAATGGTTCGTCGTTGCATTTTTCGCCATCTTTTTGACCCTCCACCAAGCGGATCGCTTCATAATTTCGGCTGTCGCTCCGAATATTGAGGAAGAATTCAAAATATCTCACGGTCAGCTGGGAATTGTATTCTCTTTGACCGTTCTAGTAGCCGCGGTGTTATATCCTCTATGGGGGTATCTCTATGATAGGTATTCAAGGAAGATCCTTGCTGGCTTAGCTGCAGCGATTTGGGGATTCACAACAATATTTAATGCTCTTAGCAGGACATTTAACGAGTTTTTCGCGACGCGAATGGCGACGGGCATAGATGATGCGGCTCCACCCGGGATATACAGCTTAGTCTCAGATTACTTCGAGCCCCACCAGAGAGGTAAAGCCATGGGTATTCTTAACGCTTCGGGCCCGCTCGGCTCTATATTGGGGACAATCCTAGCTCTCACGATAGTATCCGCCGGATATTCCTGGCGAAACGCTTTCTACATAACAGGGCCAATAGGCATCCTTATCGGTGTTCTGACAATTCTTGTCATAAAAGATGTACCTAGAGGGAGCTCTGAACCAGAGCTTGAAGGACTCCTGAAAGAGGATATCTACAAGGCAAGGGCCTCAGATTTGCCGAAGCTCCTTAAAAACAGGTCGTTGCTCTTGCTCTATCTGCAGGGCTTCTGGGGTGTATTCCCATGGAACGCTATAACCTTCTGGATAATAACCTATATGGAGCTCGAGAGAGGACTCACACCAGAACTAGTAATGTTGGTAATGGTTCTCTGGCTCATAGCGATGACTTTCGGCAACATTACAGCAGGATACCTTGGCGATAGACTCTTCAAAAGGACGAAAAGAGGGAGAGCGCTGCTAGGCGCCGTTGTGGTTCTATTCTCAGCCATCCTCATCTATCTAACTATAAACTCACCTACAACCGATGAGTTCCTCTTTTTTGGCCTCCTGACAGCCTTCGTAATCCCCATGGCCGGGCCTAACGTTGTAGCGGCTGTTACAGATATTACGGAGCCCGAGCTGAGATCCAGTGCTACGGCTTACCTAAGGTTTTTCGAAAATATTGGGAGCGCGGTGTCTCCAGCTCTTACAGGGATACTCGCGGAAGGATTATCTCTAGGAAAATCCATAACCCTTGTCAGTGTGTCCACCTGGCTGCTCTGTTTCGTCTTCTTCCTAGCGCTTACGATAATAATACCTAAGGATATAGACAGGCTTAGAGTCCTAATGCAAGAGAGAAAGATGGAATTAAAAGGTGGTTAAATTGTTCCCGAAAAACTTCCTTTGGGGTGTCTCACTCGCAGGCTTCCAATTCGAGATGGGAGACCCTGAAGGGAGAGCAATCGACCCTAACACAGACTGGTTTGTCTGGGTTCACGACGAATCCAATATTAAGCGAGGAATCGTGAGCGGAGACCTGCCCGAAAAGGGGATAGACTATTGGCATCGTTTCCGTGAAGACCACGATATCGCTAAGTCTCTAGGCATGAATGCTTACCGCTTAAATCTAGAGTGGAGCAGGATATTCCCAAGACCCACCTTTAACATCAACATCCACGTCGAGAAAGACGAGTCTCTACTAGTAAACGCAAGTCTAGACGAAGAAGACCTGGCGAAGCTTGACGAGCTGGCCGATAAGTCAGCTGTACAGCATTACCGTGAGGTGATAATGGACCTACGCGAGAAAGGATTCATCGTCATCTTAAACCTTGTACACTTCACGCTACCCATATGGCTCCATGACCCTATCCAGGCTAGAGCCACGAACCTAAAAAGAGGACCACTGGGCTATGCAGACCCACGCTTTCCGATCGAGTTTGTAAAATTCGCAGCTTACGCAGCTTGGAGGTTCGGAGACCTGGTGGACATATGGTCAACATTCAACGAGCCCAGCGTAGTGGCTGAGGCTGGCTTTCTCTTCAAGAACGGAAAGTTCCCTCCTGGATTATTCAACTTCGACGGTTACCGGAAAACCCTAGTAAATATAGCTCAAGCCCACGTCTTGGCTTATAAGATCATAAAGAGCATAGACAAGACAAAAGCGTATCCAGAAACATCTAGCCCAGCTGAGGTCGGAATAATTCACAACATGATACCCTTCCACCCTCTAGACCCAAGGCGTCATCTCGACGTAATAGCTGCACGTTTCTCAGACCATCTACACAACAGGTGGATCCTCAACGCTGTAACGCGCGGATGGGTTGACAAGGACACGAACATGAAGGAAGAACCTAGCGAGATGTACGCGGCATATAAGGATAAGGTAGACTGGATAGGCGTCAACTACTACTCGAGGCAAGTTGTTCACGGCAAAAGAAACCCCCTCTCCTTCATCCTAGGTATTCCAGTCTTCCCAGAGATGGTAAAAGGCTATGGAAACGAGTGTGTCCCAGACTCCTATAGCATGGCCGGTCGACCTACAAGCAACTTCGGCTGGGAGATCTACCCTGAGGGCTTAGCAGAGGTTCTAGACATCGCAGCCGGTTATGGAAAACCTATAATTGTGACTGAGAACGGTATCGCAGATCGCGAAGACAGGCTTAGACCACACTTTATAGCCTTACACCTCAAAACCCTAGAAGAATACATTCAGGAGAAAAACACTGTGAAGGGGTATCTGCACTGGGCGCTTGTAGATAACTACGAGTGGGCCGACGGCTTTAGGATGAAGTTCGGCCTTTACGCTGTAGACCTCGAGTCTAAGAAGAGGATCAGGAGGCCTAGCGCGGATGTTCTAGCGGAGATTATAAGGGAAGGATATGTACCAGATAAGTATGTAAAAGAGGCATTAAAAGTCATAAAGCCGTCTAGGCAGTGAAGCAAAAATAAAGCTATATAAAACATAGGATCTCATTTTTAACTCCCCCAGCGTATGAATGAGATGCTTGCCCACCCCTTCAAACCTAATAGTTTTCACTCACCGGGAGAGTCTGATGTAGTTTCTCCCAAACCTCTTCTCCACAACCACGATGCCGCTAGACTCTAGTTTCCTTATATGACGCCAGACAGTCGTAGTGGGTAGCCCAAGCTTGTTGACAAGTTCAGATTGAAAAAGTCCTCCACCAGCACTCCTTAATAGCTCAATTATCTGCGCGTCAACCTCTGAAAAGCCCTTAGCGCTCTCTCTCCTTCTCAGAAGTAAGAAAAGTACCAATACGGCGACCGTAGCTAGGGTGATAGCGCCTAGGATTATAGGGCTTGTAAGACTTGTAGAGGGCAGAGAGGGGCTCGAAGGCGATTGTGGTGTAGTTCCTGGACTCGTTGTGCTACTGGTGTTACTCCCAGGTGGTATTGCGGGATTGGAAGGAGGCGTTATAGGCTTTTGTACAACGACGTTAACAGGGGGTTGAACATAGCCTATAAGGACTGGGCCTTGTTTGAAGGACAAGACTATGCTTCCATCCTGAGTGGAGATTCCTTCTGGAATGGTGTAAATCGCTGAGAGTGTTGCATTTGGGGGAAGCTTCAATATGACTGGGAGTGGAGATGTAAAGTTTACGATCCATCTGCCTGCTACTTTGGAGGTTATAGATGAGGTATAATAGTCTACTTTTAACTGAGACGACCCTAACGTAATTATAGTCATGTAGCCAGTAGTGTCATTTATCGAGTATGGTAGTGGCTCACCCTTCTCGTTCTGGACAATTACCAGGAAGTTAGGGTCTGGAAGACCAATCAGTTTCAGATCAACTATGAGTGACCCATTTACTGGAAGAATATAGACGACATGGGCGCCTCCCGTAGGAAAAATCTCGACGTTTACTACGCCTGTTTGCTGAGCGAAAACCAGGTTAGGGATAACTAGGAGCCCCAGGGTGATTAAGACCACGTATCTGATGCTCACAATGCACACAATTAAAGCTTCAGATATAAAAGCGTAGTCCGATAAGCCTTCTCATTTCTCGGGGACTCTTCCAAATGGTTTTAAACCCTTCGTCTCGAAATCGACTAGGGCTCTTTGAAACGCTTTTCTCAGCTCTCCCGCCCTCTCCTCGGGCAAGCCGTCATACGTGAAGATCCACCCTCCCCACTCTATACCCGCGGGATACTTTAACTTATCCTGGGATCGGTGAACAGGGTAGAATTCGACGTGGAAGTGGAATTCGCCGGAGTCGCGGCAGGGGGACTGGTGGAAAACCATAATGTAGGGGAGGCTGAAGCCAAAGAGCCGATTATATGCCCCGACAACCATTCTAATAGCGTCAGCTAGGCTTTGGAGCTCCTCAGGGTCTAGTTGAGGAAGTGATCCGACATGCCTTTGAGGGTATATATGTACCTCGTAAGGCCACATAGCGAAAAACGGGAGAAAAGCCGTGAAGTGACTATTTGAATACAATATTCTCTCTCCATCTGATTCTTCAGCCTTCAGGATATCGCATAGAAGACAGGAACCTGTCTTTTCCCTATGCTCCTTAATCATTGATAACTCCCTCTTTACCCGTGGCGGTATAAAGGGCAAAACGTATACCTGTGAATGGGGGTGAGTGAGAGACACGCCTATGACTTCCCCTTTGTTCCTGAATGGCAAAACATACTCTATTTTTGGATCACCACAATGCTTCTCTGTAAGATCTGCGATTACTCTCAGGTATTTTATGAGGTTCACGAAGGGTATCGTGTCTAGGTCACCTTCGTGATCTGGTGTCTCTACAACTACTTTCGAATAACCATATGCCCTTTCAACCTTATACAATCCCCTGCTTCCTCGAGAGGCTACCGCATCAACCCTGAGAGCTGGAAATCTATTGTCTAGCACGAGGACATCCCAGCCGACCCCCGTTTCCTCGGACCCAGGGCAAAAAGGGCACTTCTCGACTTGCCTCCAGGGCCTGACAGCCCTTTTACTAGAGACTATGATCCAGCTACCAATAAGTGGATTCCATCGAAGCTCGTTGTAAGTTTCCCGCCGCACGTGAGATTTATTTTCAGAACGACGTTTTATTTCTTGTGAAGATACCGTATGAGCTTTCTTCCAGTCTGGACCGGACGCCTCTACTCGTAGCCTCTGCACCTGGACGCATTGACTTCCTTAATACCCATCAGGACTACAAGGGCCTGCCTGTAGTTCCAGTCGCGGTAAACTTGAGAACCTACGTGGCAGTTTTATCAGAAAGCTACAACTTCCAGGTAATAAGCTTGAACCTGAAAAAGGAAGGAGCTGAGTTTCAAGATGTTTTCTCGGCAACCAACCCTGAGCTACATGTGCGAGGCTGGTGGGGAAACTATCTCAGGGCTGTTGTTATAGCCCTAGAAAAATACAGGGGATTGAAGCTTACAAGGGGCTTCAAAGCGGTCATATACAGCGAGGTGCCAATAGGCTCTGGGCTCTCGAGCAGTGCTGCCCTAGAAGTAGCCTTCCTCAAGGCCTTAGACGCCCACTACAACCTTGGCCTATCACCGGAAGAAGTAGCCGAGCTTGCCTTTCTGGCCGAAAACAGAGTCGCCGGTATCCCCTGCGGTAGGCTGGACCAGTATGCGTCCTCCCTGGGAGGAGCGATACTATTATACCCCAAACCTCCAGTACGTGTAGAGAAACTCGAGATAGGAAAGCTGAACTTAATCATAGCAGATTCCGGGATCAGACACAGCGTTGCTGATATTCATCCAAAGAGGCAGGCTGAGCTCAACGAGGCTTTACGTACTCTGTACTCTATGGACGATATTCCACCTGACGTTAAAGCGAAGATCAAGCCGAGCCTCGATGAAACGTTGTGGGATCAATTGAGTTTTGATGAATTAGAAGGCTATCTCAGCAGGCTACCTGAAAAGCTTGCTAAGAGAGTTACCTTTACTCTCCTAATGCACCAATCGACAATGCGAGTAGTGGAAAGCTTGAAGACGGGACGTGTCGACCTAAACCTTATAGCATACGAGGTAAATTACCAGCACGAGCTATTAAGAGACCTATACGATGTAAGCCTCCCTGAGCTCGAAAAAATAAGAAGCGCCATGCTCGCAGCCGGGGCGCTAGGCGTGAAGATAAGCGGTGCGGGATTGGGGGGAAGCCTCCTTGGATTAACACAGCCAGATTCAAACGTGCAGCACAAGATATTAGAGGAGGCAATGAGGGCCGGGGCTCAGATGGGGTGGAGTGTAAGAGTCGATAGAGGCGCCTCAATTGACTTCCAGCTCAGCTAAAACATCCATACGAACCTGCGAGGTCTGGATACCCGCATCGTGTAAGGGAGGCGCAGACTGCGTAATTGTTTTTACCTTTTAGTTGCTTTTCCCTGATAGCCGCCTCAAATAGGAGATCCACTAAGGTGCACTCAGCCCTAACAAGCTCCTTGACGATGCTCTCAATCTCTTTGACCGCCTCATCCCTCCTACCCATTCCTAGCAAGGCGTCAACGATAAGTATTCTAATTGAGTAAGTCTCACGCCTCGAATTCCCCTCTTGGGACAACCTCAGTGCTTCCTGTAGGTGAGTAAAGGCTCTCTCGTACTCGCTTATGTTTAAGAGCGACGCACCTCTTATCCACTCGGATCTTAGCCTTAATGATTCATCTCTAGGTGAGAAGCCGCTGAGTGTTCGCAGGGCAAGCTCTGGCAACAATCTCTTAGCCTGAATCTCAGCCAGCTCCACTGTCAGAGCTTCCAGCTCTTCCGCAAGCACCTCTCCCCCCATTGATTTAAGGATATTAGTGGATAGGCTTAGGAGCTCCTCCGCCAATGCCAAGCTTCCCATTTTCTCTGCGACTCCAACAAGCACCCTTAAACGGTAAACAGTAGAGCTCCTAAGGAGCCGCGCAACCGTACCTGGAGACAGCGTAACAACAGCTTCTAGAAGCGGGTAAGACTGCTCCTCGTACAACTCACTTAAGGCTTTAGCGGCTACATAGCTCCCGATCCTGGGAGAGCTGGAGAGAAGAGACCATGCGCTGTGGAACGGCGACTCCGATGAAAAGACCACCTCGTAGGGATTATACGGGAAGGCAATCTTCCTACTAAAGGCTTCTCGAGATACAAGACTCCTCCATGAATAAAGCCCCAAGGGATCATATTTTAGAAACACACGGTTAAAGAAGTCCTCCTCATCTTCACCTACTTCCAAGAGCCCGGTTGGGAAGCAGCGTGCGGAAATCAAAGACAAGTTAGTGAGCTTTTCGACGAGTGCTGGAGGAAGATCAGCCCTCAACTTCGCCTTTAACTTTTCCATAGAATCGGGCACCTCGCATCGCCTCTGGCTCATCTCGCAAAGCGCGAGATGAAGCAAAGCCGCCTCAACGAATCCAGGATTCCCGCCTGAATGCTCAACAAGTGCCCCTAGCATAGACTCGGAGATCTTAACACCATCCCAAGCTCCGATCCTTAGGGCTATTTCTTTGAGCTCTTCCAGTGTTAAGCGGCCTGAAACGTCAATTTCCTTAATGTCCCCCTTGTTTCCCGCAGGTGACAAGTAATATCCCCTAGGCGAGAAGACAACCTTATCGCCGCTCAGCAACTGTGCATAGTTCGGGTCACCTGCATAGACAAGGTAACCCTCAGTTATCAGGTGCTTTAGCGTAAGGTATGTTAACGCTAGTTTACCCGACCCAGGGGTTCCCTTCAATCTTACCGCTATACCCTCATATATGCTACTTTGAACCTCCTTCAAGACTCCCTCAACACCCTTACCTTCCACTTGATCCAGGAAATACGGCCAAAGGTAACCCAGAGCCCACGGCAGGTCCTCGTCACTCAAGGCGATGAGAGGGGTTGCTGAGCCGCCTTCAACCCATAGAACATTTTTCTCGAGCCTCAGCTTTACCTCCAAGAGAATTCTCTCCCATAAACGACGCCTATCCTCTGGCATGATACCCTTCTCCACTAGAATATTGAGGATCATTTCAAGGTTAGATACTAAAATCGGGCTGGCTAGAGTCATATCAAGGCTTCCCAGGAAAACTTCAAGTAGCTCTGAAACAACTTTGAAAACCTCATGAGATTCTTCTACTTCACCCAACTTTAAGCCTTGATTCAAGACGCTGTAAATCTCCTCAGCCCTTTTCGAACCATAGAGACTTGTAAAGATTCCCGCGATACTATCCCAATGTAACCTTGCGCAATCTAAGATTCCCTCTAGAGAAAAACTTTTATTGCCTATCTGCTTTGCACAGCACTCTAAATATTCTCCTAGACCCATAGAGGTCACAACAGTAGTCCGGATAAATTAATTATTATAACTTTTAATACGTACTAAAGGGTACCATGAACCAAGCCATGGCTTTTTCTCCTGCAGTAAGCACTGAACTCCTCTTCAAAGTTCTGGAATCTTGTCTCAAGAAATTCAACCAATCTTATAAACTGCAAGGTGGTTTTAGGGTCCAACATGTGTTCAAGAACATGAGCATCCTTTAAAGCAATGTCTTCAGGTACGAGTATTAACCTGAGTAGCTTGAGAAACGTGTAGTATCTCATTTCAATTATCTCGGCAACCTCTTTCCCCTTGGGAGTCAAAGTCACTCCTCCATATTTCTCATAATTGACATAACCCTCTGCCTGTAGTTTGCGAACCATCTCGACCACGCTTGAGGGCTTTTTCTCAAGTTCTTTAGCGATATCTCTCACTCGAGCATAGCCTTTCTCCTTTGTAATCCTGTAGATTGCTCGGAGGTAGTCCTCTTTTCGGGGAGTGATCTTAAGTTTCATGTAAACCTATTTTTTACATTATTCTCTCTTCTTTAAGTATTCCGATGCGAGCGGTTTGTCCTCTCATTGATCTCAGAGCAAAAATATGAACCTAAATTTTTTAGGGCAAGCAATAAATATTAGTGAAACCTAAAATTTCTCAATGGGGGGAAAATGAGCGAAAAACCTCTGGCTTCCTTGAAACCTGGAGAAAAAGGTATCGTTTCACGCGTCACAGGCGAGCCAACTCTACGTAAAAGGCTGATGGATATGGGCTTTGTCAAGGGCGCGGAGGTAGTTGTTCTCAGAAAGGCACCATTGGGTGACCCTATAGAGTATCTTGTTAAGGGATACAATATTAGTTTGAGGAAGAGTGAAAGCGAGCACATATACGTCATTGTGAATGAGGTGAGGGAAGGTGAGGCTCCCGCTAGCGTTTCTTCCGGAGAACGCGGAAGCCATAGTCGTCGAGGTTAGAGGAGGTATGGGCATTATGAGGAGGCTCTTAGATTTAGGCCTTACCCCTGGTGCCAAGGTAAAAGTCATTCATTCTGGTTCTGCGGGGCCTGTTCTCATAGAGGTGAGGGGATCTAGAGTCATGGTGGGGCGAGGTATTCTGATGAAGATTATTGTCGAATGGGGTGGATCGCCGTGACTATAAGGGTAGCTCTCATTGGAAATCCTAATGTCGGTAAAAGTCTAATATTCAACAATCTCACGGGGGGTAGGGTTCACGTCGGAAACTGGCCTGGTAAAACTGTTGAGAAGAAGGAGGGGCGATGCAGGCATAGAGGAGAGGATATCCAGATTGTTGATCTTCCTGGAGTATATAGCTTGACCGCTCAGACTATTGACGAGATGATAGCGCGTGACTATATAGTGAAGGAGAAGCCTGATGTCGTGGTTGACATAGTCGACGCGTCGAACCTCGAAAGAAATCTATACCTGACACTTCAATTGCTCGAGCTTGAGGCAAATGTCGTCGTTGCCTTGAACAAGTATGACCTGGCAAAGAGCCTTGGCTTTCAAATAGACGTTGAGGGCCTTTCGAAAATGCTTGGTGTAAGGGTTATACCGACAATCGCAACGACGAAGGAAGGTATGCAGGAGCTGTTAGACGCCATCCTTGAAGCCTCAAAACAGAGGAGGAGAGGTAGCACGCTACGCTATAATGAACGCGTCGAGAAAATAATCTCAAGAATGGAGCAGCTCATCCAAGAAGACAAGTTACTCGCTGAAGCGTATCCTACAAGATGGCTTGCTATAAAAGTGTTAGAGAGTGATGAAGAAGTATTAAAAGAGATTGAGAAAAGTTCTCAAAAGGAAAGAATATTAGCCCTCAAAGAGAGCCTCCAGAAGGAACTCGGCGGAGATGCTAGCGTAGTTTTAGCTGAGGCACGTTATGAGTTCATAAGTGGCGTGCTTGGTAAAACTGTAAGAGGAGCGAAACCATTAACGGTCACCGACCTACTCGACAAAGCGCTGCTAGACAAGTATGCAGGAATACCTGTTTTCCTATCGTCTATGTGGCTCCTCTTCAGGTTTACCTTCGACGTCTCAGCACCCCTCACGAGTTTGATAGAAATGTTCTTTGGCTGGCTCGGCACATTAGCCTCCGCATCCATACCAAATGAGCAACTCGCCGGGTTCGTGGTTAACGGACTCCTGGGAGGTGTTGGCGCCGTCTTGACGTTCATTCCACCTATATTCTTCCTGTTCTTCGGGCTCTCACTTCTCGAGGACAGCGGCTACCTTGCAAGGGCTGCCTTCGTAATGGATAGGATCATGTATAGGCTGGGTCTCCACGGGAAATCGTTTATCCCCTTGCTTCTAGGCTTTGGTTGTAATGTCCCAGCAGTCATGGCAACCAGGATAATAGAGAGTGATGAGGACCGAATAATAACAATACTCGTTAATCCGTTAATGTCGTGTAGCGCTCGGCTACCCGTCTATATTCTAATAAGCTCGGCTGTTCTGGGATCTTATGCAGCTATAGGCGTTTACTCGATGTATCTCCTCGGAATAGCGTTAGCCCTAATTATGGCCCTCCTTTTCAGGAGGACAATACTCAAGGGTAAACCCTCACCGTTCATCCTAGAGTTACCACATTACGCACGACCAACTCTACGGAATACTGCGCTACACATGTGGGAAAGGGGCTCACTTTTTCTGAAGAAGGCGGGGACAATAATAACACTTACCATGATTGTGGTGTGGTTCCTTTCGAGTTATCCATGGGGGTCACACCTCGAGGAGTCATACGTGGGAATGCTGGGCCGCACACTTGAACCCCTCTTCCGTCCTCTTGGCTTTGACTGGCGTGCTGTCGTAGCACTCTTCTTCGGCTTTCTGGCCAAGGAGGTAGTCGTGGGAACCTTCGGTCTACTCCTTGGAGCCGAGGCGACGGGGTTGCCTGAGGCTCTTAGGAGTCAGGGGATTTTCACTCCACTCACGGGCTTCGCATTCATGGCCTTTACCCTCATATACATGCCTTGCGTCGCGACTATCGCAGCGATATACAGGGAAACTAACTCGCTGAAGTGGACGTTGTTTGCTATCGTCTATTCAATGATACTGGCATATGTTGTTGCTTTCGCGATTATAATCGTGGGTCATCTGTTAGGTTTCGCATGAGGTGAAGAAAAATGGTAAGAACCCGGAATAATCAAGGAATACTGGTTGTATATGCTTTGATCATGGGATTGCTCTACGTTGTAATTGGCTTAGCGGAGTTTATCCTGGCCATCTGGAACTGGTTCATAGATCCTTCAGGAAACTTAAGCTTGCCGTATCTTCCTAGCAGAGACCTCTTTGGAGGATTCTCATCCCTCACAATTGGAGCAGTATATCTCAGGAGCCTAGACCTCTTAAAGGGGAGGAACGAATCGCTGGGTTTCACACTCGTAGGTGCGCTCCTTGCCGGGGCTTACAGTGTAGTATATATGCTCATTATAGGTGCGGATGGCCTCAACGCTTATCTCTCCCATATCTCCGGGGAAGAATTTACATGGGAGTGGTTAACACAAGGAACCCTTGAAACCGGCATACTGAGACCCGAAATATGGCTTGGCCTAGCTTCCCTGCCCCTGCTCATCTTGACTTTAAAAAATCTAGAGAGCCAAAAATCAGAGTAATGATTTAATTTATCTTTACTTGATTCAAGAGTACAAGAGCTTGTCCACTTGGAGGAGCTAATGTGTAATCAGCTTCCAGGTAAACTTGCCTCGTGGATCTTTGTTTCTCTCCCATTATCCCATTTTCCAAGTGTGATCATGTGAGACGTGATCCTAACGAAGGTACAGGTACTGTTGTGTCCGTTTTCGATCCAGGATCCAGTATTGGCGTAAACTCTCCCCTCCTCAACTAGCAGCTCTGGCACATGTGTGTGTCCTAATACTACTCCATCGATTCGCCCGATTTGGGGTATACTTTCAAGGGATCGGAGGAAGCGGTTGAGCGGTTTGCTTACAGACAAGTGTCTAAGGCTTTTCCCGCGAAGCCTACTCTTTGATAATTTCATATTTAATTCCTCGAGAAGACCATACCATATTCTGTCCTGTAGTTTCCTCCACAACATAACTAGAAGAGGGGAGAGGAGTAGGATAGATACCAGGAAGAGGATAAACTCCTGTAACACATTGTCCGCAGTTATAGATGCTAGCAGGAATGCAAGTGATCCAGCGCTCAAAGCGGCAAGCATCCATTCCGATGGCCCCGGTAGCGAGAACAGCGACTCTGAAAGTATATACACGTAGCTTTGAATCTTCCACAAGCCCTTAAATCTTGTAAAAAGAGCATCAAGCTGGTGTCCATGCAGCAGCAAGTATTTTCTTCCGTCCACGTTCAGGATGAAAAAATCCGGAACTGTGTAAATGTCACCTTTCCCACGACTACTCTCAAGTTTTATCCATGAGACTATCCTGTCGTGGTTACCCGCGACATAAACTATCGTTTTATCAGAGCCAACCAAGACTTTTACAGGATCGTAAGCGCTCCTAATGATATCCCCTACTTTTGCGCTCCAAAAGTCAAAAATATCGCCTAGGAGTATTATTAACTTCACATTATTGTCCCCTAGTATTTTCTCGAGAAACTCTGAGAGCTCCCGGCTCTTAGAAAGCTCTCTACCCTTGTACTTTAGCCCCAAATGGGTATCTGATATAGCTATTGCTTCCTCAGCCTCTGTTAATTCAACCTCAAGTATTTTTCCTATCTCGCTCTCCAGCCAGCCTATCCTCATGTCATCAAGAAGGCTTTTTCACTCTAGGCAATAAACCTAATGTAGTTTTTCTCGTTATGAAAAGATCTTTTCTCATGTTTTTCCATGGTTTTCCTAAATAACCCCCTCCGCGATTAAAGTGCCGGGTTAAGCCATGACCAAAAAATTGGTAGGCATGCTACTGGTAACACTGCTGCTAGCCTCGATGTTATCCTACTCTGCGAGCGTTAGTGCCTCAAAAGATAACTCTGTCGAAATACTGATAAGGAATGCCCAAAAGCTCAAAAAGATAGCCTACGAGAGGCTAAACGTCACGCTCTCTGTCCTGAGCGCAAACAAGTCTCTGTTGAACATGACAAAGTCTCTCAACTTATCATTGATTGAAGGACTACTCAGCCAGGCTGACACATACCTGAACTTAAGCATCCAGTTATACAACTCAGGAAACTTTACGGGAGCCAAGCTTTATGCAATCTATGCTATAAACACTTATGATAACGTTATTGAGATCCTAGAGGAATTCGCTGAGAAAGCTGGAATAAATCTAGAGTTTGAGGAAGCAGAGGAACACCTAAACCAAACCGAGGTAAAAGAGGTTGAGGAAGCCCTCAACAAGACAGCACTACTCCTGCAGCTTCAAGTACTTGAGGCTAGAGTAACTGCGCTCGAAGCATCACTTTCAAAGCTAAATCAGTCAGAGTTCAACCTCACCTTTGTCTTCCAACTGCTTGACTATGCTAAGACAATACTAGCCCAGACGAGAAACCAGCTTGCCCAAGGTAACATCACTGTGTCCATTTTAGCCCAAAACCTTGCAGTTGTCAAAAAGATCCTCGGACTTGTAAACGCTGAGCTAAACAGACAGTCATTACACGTCACTGTAATCAAGGCGATGAAGCTAGGCCTCTTAAAGAAGAATGACACAGCATTCCTTAACCAGTCGCTAATAATTCATAAAATCCCCAAGTTAAAGGAGGTTCGCAATCGGACTCGCACAGGTATCAATGAAACAGCAGCTGAGCTGGAAGAGATACAAGCCGAGGTAAGAAACATGTCCAAAAACATATCAAAGCAAATCAAAGAGATCGAGAAGAAGATAAAAGAAGAGGTCAAAGAGGAGGGTAAACACGTGAAAGAGATAGAAGAGGAGGTGGATATACCTACAGCCTCAAAACCCCCTAAGGAGAAAATCCTTCCGCCAGGCCTCGAGAAAAAAGGACACGGAGACAATGATGAGGAGCACGAGGAAAACCCACTAACACAGAGCTCACAGGGTAAAAGAAAATAAGACTTTTTTCTTTCCATTTTTTTAATAAATTAACTTTTTTCCTAGACTTGTTCTAAAGTCAAGTTTATGGTTTAATTGCTAGGATAATCGACAGGATTAATGCATAGATGAACATAGCTGAACCTAATATGGTTAGAATTTTCCTAGATTTTTCTTCTTTCACTAAGTTAGCTTCAACTAGAACCATGTGGAGTCCGTACAAGGCGTGGTAGATAGCCGCACCGGCCAAGACGAGTTCCATGCCGAGTACAAGAGGGTTCTTGAAGGCCGCTATCACGTCTTGGTATGTTGGCAGCCCTTTATAAGAGCCCCAGATGTGTACGCGTAAGAGGTGGGCAAGAACAGCTACGACTAGGATTACCGCTGTAATTACCTGGAAGATCCATCCAAGGCTTTTTCTACCTGAGGACATTTATAATCACCTCTACACCAAGCAGAATGAATAAGAGAGCACAGATCCATGCAATAACGAGAAGTTTACGCCTATGCTCTAGAAGGAACCCCATTTCAACAATAGCGGAATAGATACCCAGAGTTCCATGAATAACGAGTACAGCCCATAAAAACGAGTCTATCACGACTCCCATGGGCCCGGCAAAGAGGTTTAAAAGCTGCGAGTAAGCCTCGGGTCCAGCCAGCAGCGTCGTAATGTCAACAAGGTGGCCGAGAAGATAGAATGCCATAATTATACCTGTCAGTCTCCTGATAGCGAAACTTACATGCTCCAGGCTTCTGCCCTTAATCCTAAACCAACTAGTAAAAGCATCTCTTAAACCCACAAAACCTCACCCCTCAACCCTAACCCTACCACTAATAATGTTCCTTCTAAGCTTCAGGATCGACTCCCCGGGCTTGAAGTTTACAGGACACCTAACACTACACTCGAAAGCCGCATGACACCCCCAGACACCCCTACGCGAGTCTACGACACGTGGAACTCTCTCGTTGCCCGACCTAGAGATCAAGGCTAGCAATGAAGGCCCGAGATACTCGGGGAACGTGTTAGCAATCGGGCATGCTGAATAGCAGATGCCGCACTCCAGGCAGTCGTATAGCTTTTCCCGCGGAATTGACACAGCATTATTCAACCTTAACTCGAGCTTTTCAAGTGTAGACGGGGCCACATGCCTATAACGTCCAAACATTCTCGACTTGTCCACGGCCAGGTCGCTTATCACCTTAAAGCCCCTTAAGGGTTCAAGTACAACAACCCCATTCCTAGCCACGTCTCCGATCCTCGTGATGCAGGCAAGCCTCTCCACACCGTTAATCACCATCCCGCAAGCGCCACAGACGCCATGGTGACAAGCGTGCTCGAATACCAGTGTCTTGTCCTTTTCGATGCTTATTCTCTCGACAACATCAAGAACACTCTCGCTGGGATTTGCCTCTACTTCGAAGGTATCGAAGCTAATCCTTCCATCCTTATATCTCCTTATCACAACCTTGTATTTCATCCATTCTCACCTATTCGAAGTAGAGCCAGTAGGGGCTCATGGGTAATTCCGAGGTCTTGGACCGCACAGAAACGCCAAGTCTCTCGGCAACAAAATCACCCATTTTTTCGGCCATAAGCCTCGCAGTAGTAAACTTCCCACCTATGATGCTCGCGAAATTCTCGACTCCGTCACGAGAGTGATCCAGTATTGCAAAGCTCCTGCTAACCTCCCTTCCAGTCGTGGCCGCTCCTTCTCCTATTAGTGGCCTAGACGAGACGTATACAGCCTTCACCCTCAGCTTTGACACGATCGGAGCTAGCTCGGAACCCCTTTTGATCATCAGCTCTACGTGATCCTGGGGAGCTCTAACAATGTCTGGATCCTCGACGACCCACGAAGTGGTTCCCACGACGCTAGTCCCTCTATGGTGAACTATTATATCCCCATCCCCCGGCTTGTTAAGCCTGTTAAACACCATGTACCCAATCCTACCATCCAGCGCCACCATTACCCCCGGGCTAGGCTTCACGGGAACCCTGACGCCTGCCAGCCTTGCAACCTTGTCAGCCCAAGCACCTGTCGCGTTTATGATGAAGTCAGGGGTAAGCTCGTACTCCCGAGCCCTTACCTTGTCCAGGACACGTACTCCGACGATTCTACCATCCGAGACTCTAAAACCTACTACCTCGTTGTAAGGCCTAAACTCAGCCCCGTATTTTTTAGCCGAAGCCGCGAAGCTCAAGATGACCTTCAGGGGGTCAAAGGTTCCATCCGGCACCTCTACTGCTGCCTTGAGTTCAGGATTAAGGTTAGGTTCAAGGCGCAACGCCTCCTCTCTTGATACCTCGCGAACAGGTATCCGAGCCCGCTCACACTGCTTTAGGAAAAAGTCTTTGTACTTTAAATCATCCTCTGTAATAGCGATGAAAAGCCCTCCATTCTTTTCGAAGAGGAAAGGCGCTATCCTCCTCAATATGACATTCTCCTCATAACACTCACGTGCAACCTCCACGTCGGCAATATACCTGCAACCACTATGTAAGAGTCCATGAGTTCGCCCACTCGTCCCCGCGCCGAGAGAGCCCCTCTCGACAACCTGAACCTTGAACCCGCGAAGGGCAAGGTCATATGCTATAGCTGCACCCGTAACGCCGCCGCCGATGACTAGTATCTCCTTGTCCCGTCTTTCCACAGCGACATTACCCCTACATAGTATTTCAATTTTTTGTAACAAAAATATTTAAAATAAGATATATTATTTTCTTACTCATACCCATAAGCCCAGGGAACCTCCTTGGCCCAGCCGAGTGAACGCTTAACCGCAGCCCTCCACCCGCTGTAGAGTTTTTCTCTTCTCCCCGCATCCATCTGGGGTTTGAAAACTCTCTCAGCTCTCCATAATTTGCGGATCTCGTCAAGGCTCTCCCAAACATCAACCGCAAGACCTGCTAGGTACGCCGCGCCGAGCGATGTTGTCTCGCTAATCAAAGGCCTCTGGACTTCGACGCCGAGGATATCGGCCTGGAATTGAAGCAAGACATTGCTTTTAGCAGCTCCGCCGTCCGCCTTCAAGATCCTGATCCTACCACCGATGTCTTTCTCCATCGCCTCTATAACATCTCTCGTCAAGTATGCAATGCTCTCTATAACAGCCCTTGCAATATGTTTTCTCGAGGTTCCACGCGTTATACCGATTATTAATCCTCTAGCGTAGGGATCCCAGTATGGGGCTCCAAGACCAGTGAAAGCTGGGACAAAGTACAATCCCCCAGTGTCATCGGTAGACTCCGCTAGTGGGTCAATCTCCGGTGAAACCTCTATTAGTTTAAGACCGTCTCTAAGCCACTGAATCGCGGCACCCGTTATGAATATGCTACCTTCGAGTGCGTAAGTCGCCTTCCCCGGCTCAAGGCTGTAAAAAACAGTTGAAAGTAAATTATTCTTGGACTTGACGACATTCTTCCCAGTGTTCAAGAGTATGAAATTCCCCGTACCATACGTTGACTTAACATCCCCCTCATCGAAACCCACTTGTCCGAACAAGGCTGCCTGCTGATCCCCTGCATCGCCTGTCACAGGTACACTTTTTCCATTAAACACACCGTTAACTTCTGGTCCCGTGTAGCCGTAGGCATCTCTTTCGCTTGAAGGTCTAGGTAGAGGAAGACTTTCCACGTCGATGCCACCTAATAGCTCCAACAACTCTGGATCCCAATCCAGCTTATGCAGATTGAAGAGCATTGTCCTAGAAGCGTTAGAGTAATCCGTGACGTGGGCACCGCCCTTATCCGGGGTCAACGTGTTCGGCGACCCTCGGGTCAGGTTCCAGATAATCCAAGAGTCAATGGTTCCAAAGAGCGCTTCTCCCTTACCCATCTTGTCACGGAGGCCCGGGATGTTTTCCAACAACCACCTGATCTTGCTACCTGAAAAGTACGGATCGGGGACCAAGCCAGTCTTCTCATATATCAGCTCGAAATGTCCCCGGCGGAGCTCATCAGTGATAGGTGCGGTCCTTCTGTCCTGCCAGACTATGGCGTTGTAAAGGGGCTGTCCTGTACGCGGATCCCAAACCACAACAGTTTCACGCTGGTTGGTCACACCTATAGCGGCTATTTCCTCTGCTCTAATCCTAGAGCGATCAAGAACCTCCTTCATACATATCAGTGTTTTCTCCCAAATCTCTAGAGGGTTGTGCTCAACCCAACCGGGCTTTGGAAAGATCTGTGAGTGCTCCCTGTAAGCCCAGCCCCCTTGTACGGGTTTCCCCTCCTCGTCGTAAATAGCTACACGCGTCCCAGTTGTCCCCTGATCTATAACGAGGATTTTTTCACTCATGCGTTTAATATTTAGTATAGAAACTCTAATAAGTTTTCCATTATTAACATAGCTTACAAAATACATAAATATATGTTAGATTCCATTAGGCTCAATGACGAAAATCAATCCGGGATTAATATCATTGGCCCTCCTTCTAACAATGATCATAAGTTCTTTCCTCGCATACTCCGTCATGAGTAGCTTCGGATACGTAACTGTACAAGACGTCAGATTCTACGGTCCAAACAACGAGCTCATCAGCGCACACCTTTACGTCCCAGCAGATGCAACACCGCAGAAGCCCGCACCAGGTATACTAGCCATTCATGGTTACAATAATCAAAAAGAATACATGGACAATACCGCGCTAGAGCTAGCCAGGAGAGGCTACGTCGTCTTGGCAATAGATATGACGGGACACGGTTTTTCAGAGGGAGCTGTAGGCTTGTTCTCGTATGGTGCGGTTGCAGGCTTAAACTACTTGAGGTCGCTTGCCTACGTTGATAAAAACAACATAGGACTAGTAGGGATGTCCATGGGTGGCTGGGCAATACAAGCCGCCGCCCTAGCGGTCCCCGACGGTTACAAATCAATGTTTTATATGGACTCCTACGTGCTTCCTCCAAGCGTAGCTCCCAAGCTTAAAAACGTTGCAATACAGATGGCCTTCGCCGACGAATTCACACCGTATTGGCTGCAGGTGCCTACAGGAAAAGATATACCTCGATCCCCTGTTCTTAAGCAGATCTTCAACGTCAGCGAGGACATAGTGCCCGGGAAAGTATACGGTGATATTTCAAAGGGCACGGCCAGAATTCTCTACAGCCCATACATCGACCACGCAGCCTCTACAGATGATCCGACTAGCATAGGCAATGTTATTGAATGGATGCAAATGACGCTTAAAGGAGGTAAAGACATCCCTAGAAACGACCTTATTTTCCCGCTAAAACAACTATTCACAAGCATAGCATTTCTAGCAGCCGTCGCCTTCATATTCTCCTTTGGGACATTCCTCCTTGACACAAAATATTTCCAAGACCTTACCGCCCCAACACCTGAGTATAGAGGCTTCACAGGTAGTAGCTACTGGATAGCCGCTGCAATTACAACCCTGCTAGGACCGCTCCTATTCCTCCCAACATTCATTGAGTGGGGCATGAATCCACTATTCTTGAACGTGCTCACCCCTCAAGCTCCGACGAACCGTTATCTAGCGTGGATGGACACGGTTGCGTTAGTGACAGTTATTCTCCTTGCAGTATTCTATTACCTTAGTCTAAAGAAGAAGGGATTTAACTTCGAGAACACAGGACTAAAACTTCCTCTCGAGAAGATATTGAAGAGCTTTGTTTTCGCAGTATTTGTCTTAGCACCTGTATACCTGACCCTGGCATACTGCTATGCCTTCTTCAGGGTTCCATTTACTCTCGCCGGGTTACCAGAGCCCATTGTTCTGAGGCCCATGAGCATGGTTCGTTTCGGTTTCACAGTTATGTACTTCCTACCTTTCCTTTTCTACTACCTGGTTATAGCAGTCCTCTTCTATGGTTTTATGAGATTTAAGGCTGGAAATGTCAGCCTGTCAAAAGAAATAATAATTAATTCCTTGATAATCTCCCTGGGTTCTATCGGATTCTTACTCTACTACTACATACCCTTATACCTTGGAATGCCCCAGACACTCTCATGGAACTATGTATTCGGAGGCGTACCCCTAGCAATGATTTACTATATCGTTGTCCCTATAATAAGCATCATAACTGTCTCTATTATTACGTACTATAACAGGAGAACAGGAAATGCTTGGATAGGCGCCTTCATAGCTGCACTACTAATAACATGGTACAACGTGGCTTTTGCCGCCTTCCACGTTGCCATGCCTCCTTAGACTCATATCAAATTTTTTCTTATTTTTATTATAACTGATCAAGATTTTGCCACGTGAAAATAAAAGACATTCCGTTTTTTGCGTGGAAGGTATGAGCGGAGATCTTGAACTCATAAAGCAGCGTTTATTAAAACAAATGTTGACCAAAAAGCCCGTAGAACAAAAGTGTACTGTTGAGAAAAGAGGAGACAAGGTTAAGCTGGAAGAGGCCTTGTCCAAGTGTAGGGTTGTGTTAGTTGACTTCTGGGCTGAATGGTGTGGTCCTTGCAGACTAGTCGAGCCCGTAGTCGAAAAGATAAGTGAGGAATACGGGGACAAATTAGCTGTTGTCAAGATAAATGTGGACGAGAACCCAGACGTTGCCGCCTCGTTTGAAGTCTACAGTATACCGACCCTCCTACTCTTCCACAGGGGGAAAGAGGCAAGGCGTTTTATAGGATATTCGCCCATGCTTTATAGGAACATAACGGGACTGCTTAACTCCTACTTTTCAAGTGTCTAGAAGACTATATTGAGTAGCCCTAGTAATGGTTTTTAATAGGAGCTTACTGAAGGCTTTGGTGCTTTAGGAAATGCTCAGGCAACGCCTACTCGTCCCCCTACTGCTCTCGCTAGCAGTTATAGTGGCTGGATCCGTGTATATAATTCACACTTTACATGGACACTCACTGCTCGAAATCATTGTCCTTTACTCGGCAGCCATTATAGAGAAAATAGGGTATTTGGGAATATTCATATTGATGACTTTAGAAAGCGCACTCGTACCAATCCCAAGCGAGATCGTTATGCCCTTCGCAGGATTCCTGGTCTGGAGCGGGAAGATGGACTTGACCTTGGTTGTTCTCTCAGGTACACTTGGTAATCTAGTTGGATCCTTTATTCTTTACAAGCTGGGCGAAGGACCCGGCCTCAAGTTCATAGAAAAATACGGGAAATATTTCATGATAGGAGAGCCCGAGGTGGCACAGGCACAACAGCTCTTCTCAAGATACGGGAGCCTTATCATTTTCACTGGTAGGATGCTCCCAGCAGTGAGGACAGTTATCTCTCTACCTGCTGGCATCTCGCGGATGAACCTGCCTAAATTCCTAGCGTACACCTTTCTAGGCTCTGTCCCGTGGAATCTTGCTCTCACGTACGTTGGGTTGGTTTTGGGGGAGCACTGGGTTGTCATCGAAAAATACGCTAGGGTATTAGACTATGTAGTTATTGTACTCGCAATAATAGCTGTCTTGGCTTTCTACATATATAAAACTAGAAATCGCAAGGAGTACCAGCGTTCATAAATTTTAATACCCCCTGGTTAAACAGTTTTTCCAGGCAATAGGCTTTCTAAGCTTTTATCGGCCCAATAGGCTCCGTAGCCCCTATTTTCTCTGCGCATGTGCCCTAAACTTTTTTAACATCAGGGGTATCAAGCATTGGTAGCCATGCAGGATTTAAAATCCCTCGTTGAAAGCGTGAAAATGTTTTCATTCGACATCGACGGGACGATCATAGACAGTTATAGCTACATGCGAGACGTTATAGAGATACTGCTCTTGTACCTTGGCGTCCCTCCAGGCATGCTCCAGCCTGTTTCGAATATGGCGGTTGAGGCCTGGTACGAACGCGAGAAAAACGCGACAATGGATTATTCCCGGATGTACGACTTGTTAATAGAGTCCGCCGAGAAAAACGGCATAACTCTAATCGGGAAGCGTGAGGAGTTCAACGAGCTCCTACTAGAGGCACGGGTAAAAGCCTCCCAGACACTACCATGCGCGGTCCGCGTGCTACGTCAACTGAAAGCAATAGGGAAAATAGTCGTAACAGTCTCAGGTGGTGACGGAGTCCCGGGGATGAAGAGAAAAAGAATCGAGTTGGGGGGTCTCTCGAAGTTTTTCGACTTGATAGCTGTTGTCCCAGAAGACTATCCCTCAAGGATCGAGGCTCTAGCTAGGCTTGCCTCTCAATATGGCTTAAGTTATAATGAAGTAGCTCACATAGATGATAGGGCTGAGTATGTGAACAGTATAGCAGAGGCTGGCTTTAAGGCTGTACTTGTAAAGACAGGTATGCTCAACACAAGCATTCCTCTAAGAGATGACATTATCGTGCTTGACAACCTCTGCATACTCTATGAGACACTGGTAGGCAAGGAGCAAGCGGCTAAAGAAAAACCCTAGAACTCTTGCAACTTTTTATCCATGGCTTTGAATTATCTGTTCTCAGAGACTTCACGTGTAAGATCATTCTGATACAAGTTTTCACGATCCATTCGGCAGAAGTATCGCAATATGGCTTCTTGAAGTCTTTTTAGCGACTTTCCAAAACTAAAATATTTTTTCTATTTTACCGACTACTAGAAATTTGAAAAATCTTTATCAATCTATAAAGATTTTTCTACCATTATTAGATGAGGAGATTGGATGAAAAAGGTTTGAGTAAAAGAAGTCATGATTAATGATGAGTGAGGTGACCAACAATTCCTACACTCTAATTTTCGGTGAGAATAACTCTAGGAACCCCAATACCCAGGGTATGTAGAGTTTTCTGCATCGCTTTTTTATGCATCTCAATATCTTGTCTGCTACGGTTTCAGCTTTTAGAGAATACCAGGGTGTATTCAAGTTAATTCTCTCGAAAAAGGAAGTGGACGTTGCTCCGGGGTAAACTCTTAGCATCCTTATTTTTCTAGAAGCCAATTCCCTCTCAAGTTCAAGCGAGAGAATATGTAGCGCAGCTTTAGTGGCCGTGTATGTTGTCATGTTCTTTAAGAGAACAAAGGCCGCTGGCGAGACCACATTTACGACCAGGCTGTTCGGAGGCATAATGTCCAGTAAGGAGATGATGAGTTGGACGGGTCTAATAGTGTTCACTAGGAAGATTCCCTCCACTTCCTCGATCGTGTGATTGAGAATCGGTTTGTAGTAAGCAAAACCTGCATTGTTTACGAGGACATCTAATCTGCCGAAGTCGTTTCTCGCGCGGTTTACTATTTCTTGAAGGCAGCTTTGTTGGGCGAGATCGCAAGAGACGTACTGGAACTTATCAGCGAATTCCCCTCTTAATTGTTCCAGTATTTTCTTATTCCTCCCGGTGCCCAGAACTTGATATCCTTCCTTTAACATTCTTCTCGTCAATTCAAGGCCAATGCCGCTTGATGCCCCCGTAATTAGAGCGTAAAGGCTCTGTCGCATATTGTAAACTATCCTTTCTAGGGTTAAAAATCTTTAAAAATCCTGCATGTAATGCTTCAATGCGTTATATGGAGGTAGGATCGCTGGGCATAATGGTGGTGTTTGCAATAACCATATTTATAGGTAAAGCCTTGAGGCTGAGAGTTCCAGAAATCCTTTTCAGAATAATAGTGTTGATACTAGTATTCACGATTTCTATGTGGGCCACACTAAACGGCTTAGGAGTTATTCTCCAAAGCACGGCTACCTCCCTTTTTATATTATCTCTCATCATACTCTCTTTATTAGCAATAGGATACCTAGTTGACAGAAGAGGCGCGGATAATGCGATAGCCGAGCCAAAAGGCCGAGTAGACATACCCCTAATCGTTGCTGTTATAGCAGGTTGGCTCATCGGCCTATCCGGTGCAAAGCTGCCTCAAGATATTGTAGAGGAGGTCGTTGCACTAGAGGTTTATCTCGTTATAGCGGTGACGGGCCTGACTGTGGCCAACTCTATAAATCTTGAGACACTAAAACGTGGAGGGCGATCGGCGCTCACTGCAGCGATGCTGAGCCTGACCTCCGCTCTTATCTCTGGGCTTCTAGCAGCGTACATCTTGAACGTTCCCCCCAGAATCACGCTTGGCATTGCTTTCGGTCTAGGGTGGTATAGCTTCGCCGGCCCCTTCATAGCTCAAGCATATGGGCCCCTATGGGGTTTCACAGCGTTCCTGGTCAATGTTCTACGTGAGCAGGCCACCTTTATCCTGGTTCCACTACTCCGTAAACCATTCCTCTCTATGGTGAGCCTTGGAGGCGCTACAACCATGGACAACACGCTTCCCGTCTACGGCTACGTGTACGGTGAGGAGGCCTCAGTGGTTAGCATAATTCACGGCTTCGTACTTACCCTTCTCATCCCCTTCCTTCAAGGATTTATCGTGGGGCCTCTGGCCTAACGATGCTCTAGGATTGATGCGTATGAAGACAGTGACCCATGCGTGAGTACTTGTAAGCTCCTAGAGTGTTTTTCTTTCAAAAATTTTTATATGTGTTTAAATACGGGTGGCAGGATGCCCAGAGATTTTGGAGTTGCATATGTTTCATCATTCGTAGCCTCCTTTCTTCAATCCGTCTTTATACCTACCTTGGTAGTCTATGCCTATCTCTCTTCTTTGAGGGAACTAGAGATAAGCCTTATAACTGGTTTTGCCTCGCTCGTCTACATTCCCGGCGCATTGGCGTCGGCAGGCTTATACTCAAGGATAGGTGCACGGAGGATAATAGTCCTGGCTTTCGGGATACTTGCGGCGGGGCTGGCAGCTCACCTGTTCTCCCATGATTTCTATAGCATTTTACTAGCTGCAAGCATCGTTCTTTTAAGCCTTGGTGTCTTCTGGCCGGCCTTAGAGACGTACATGTCGCACAGCGGGACAAGTGTTTCGCTTTTCTCCTTCTCTTGGAGCTCTGGCTCCCTCCTCGGCGCCTTTTTAACATCCACCCTGTTACGCTTCGATGCGAGGCTTTTATTCGCCAGCTACGCTCTTCTTTCAGTTATACAGGCTCTTATTGCACTGAAACTCAATGAGAAGGTATCTGTTAATGAATCAGAAGTCAAGCATGATAACAATATCTTCTCACTGCTTCTACTCGTGACTCCCTGGCTTTACTGTCTAGCTTATGCGTCCTCTGCAAGCGGCGTTTTCACATTTTACCCGCTCTTCGTTGAAAGAAACGGTTTATCAAAAGACTACATCTCCCTTGTGAATTTCTCAATGCTCCTATCAAGGACGATAACTTTCTTTTTTTATGAAAGGATTCCGGTCCTTGTACGGGATCCGTTATTAGCCTCAGCTCTCTTCCTAGTAGGAGGCTTTCTCACAAAAACTCAACAACCACTCCTAGTAGTCCTCACATCAATGCTCATAGGTTACGCCCAGGGAGTGATCTACGCTACAGCACTTGAACAAGTTTTCAAGCGGGGGCAAGGCGTTGAGAGGGCTACCTCGCTCTTCGAGTCATTCATAGGACTAGGATATGCAATCGCACCCCCGATCAGCGGTCTGAGCCATGTATTACTGCATGCTGAACCCATAAGTTTCTCAAGTATGCTCTCGCTTCTAATAGCGCTACCGGGCACTATAATTTACAGACGCAGGAAAATCAAGAATGCCTCTAGCTGATAATTTTCCGGGCCTTCACGGGGTATACCATAAGCAATCCACGCTAATCCTTAATCAATCTCTTATAGGAAACTACCCCAAACCTCATGTGAAATATTATTTAAACACCGTCATACATAGAATATTGAGGAACGGAATATTCTAAGGGATTAAAGGTAAAGGTGTCCAAATGTCAACGGTTATCGTATCAGAATTGAGGAAGAAGTATGTCTCGAGGATCCGGAAAGGGTTCCTGAAGTATGAGGTCAAGGTAGTTGAGGCTCTAAGAGGAGTATCTTTCACTGCGAGAAAGGGAGAAGTATTCGGCATCCTCGGCCCTAATGGTGCCGGAAAATCAACCCTTGTAAAAATACTAGCCACACTCCTGCTACCGGATAGCGGAGAAGCACGCATCCTAGGCTATGACGTGGTAAAGGAGAGGGACGAAGTCAGGAAGCGTGTAGGAATCTCGATGAGCGTGGAAAAGGGTTTTTTCTACAAGCTTACCGCAAGGGAGAACCTGAAGTATTTCGGAATGCTTTACGGTATAGAAGGTCCAAGGCTGAAGACTCGTGTTGATGAGGTTCTACGGGAGGTGGGCCTCGTAAAACACGCTGACAAGATGTATGAGGAGATGAGCCTGGGAATGAAGGCTAGACTAAGCATTGCCAGGGCCCTCTTAAGCGACCCTGAGGTTTTAATCCTGGACGAGCCCACCCTCGGGCTAGACCCCGTCTCGGCCAGGAGGATTAGAGGGCTCCTCTTGGAATTAGCGCATAAGCAAGGCAGAACGATTCTGCTCACAACACACAATATGTTTGAAGCAGAGATTCTACTGGACAGGGTCGCCATACTAGTTGATGGAAAAATAATCGCGATAGACAGCGTCGACGCTTTAAAGCAAAGTGTAGCCGACTCTGTTTTCGTCGAGGTGAGACTCTCAGGCGCACCACAGGAGTCCTTAAAGAAAGTTCTGAGTAACTTCCAAGACATAAGGCTAAGCACGCACCATCGCGACGGTACAGTCGAAAAACTAACACTTGTAGTGCCTGTTAAAGCCGCAGATGAAGCATTAGAGAGAATCGTCCATGAGTTCAGGAGTCAAGGCTTAAAGGTTCGTGGTGTCTCTGTAAAAGAGCCAACTCTCGAAGACGTTTTCATAACACTGACAGCTCACAGGTCGATGTGAATGGATCTCAAATTGTTCCTATGCCAAATAAAAGCAGGAATCTTCCTTTGGTTTTCACTCTACAAACGCTCCCCCCTCCTCGTATCCGTTTTACTCCTCAGACCCTACCTCGTCCTAATAGCTTTATTCGCCATAGAGCCCTCCACTAACCCTCTCAGCATAATTAGAAACGTCCTCATCAGTATACTCGTAGTTTCCTCCATTGACATACTCTGGGATGTAGCCTCCAACGCGCTCTCTCTAAGGTTTCTAGGAATACTCCCCTACATAATCTCGGCGCCATCCTCACCCTTCCTCTCCCTGCTCCTCAGCTACCTGCCAAAGTACATCCTCGAATCCGTATTAAAGGCCCTCGAGTTTCTCCCACTGCTATTTGTCCTTAACTCCCCCCACTCTGCTGGTTTTCTACTCATCCTCCTACTCTTTTCACTGGTGGGGGTTCTACCCCTACTGGGTCTCAGCTCCCTTATAGCTTACACGGTACTATCATCAAAGGAAGAGACAGTCTGGCTAGACTGGCTTGCACCACTAATCCTTCTAGTCTCTGGTGCACTGTACCCCGTCTCGCTCCTACCACCCTGGCTACAGCTACTATCACGGCTATTCCCGACTACGTATCTCTTCGAGATCATTCAATTGATCACAGAGAATGGTGCCAGCGCCCAGACGCTTCTCGGACTAGCTATAATGTATTTAACAACGAGTATCCTCTTAAACTCTATCCTATACCTTCTAGTCTCTAAGGGTGAGTCTGAACTGCTTAGGAGGGGGATCCACCTTTGAGGAAAATAAAACCCTTGATCTGGCTCCACGCTATTAGGGTTCGCCGATACCTTCTAAGCATCTTATCTGGCTCAGTCACCGATTCCATATGGATGGCAGTGTTCCTTATAGGAGCGTACTCTTCTCAAGGCCCCACATACGCTAGAGAAGTGTTTTGGGCCCTAGCGGCCTGGAGTATAATAGCAAATGCAGGGTGGATGATAGGAGGATGGATTGATTACCTGTCAGAGCTTGGCCTCCTTGAGCCACTTGATTTTTCAGGCGTTTCTCCAGTGGTTGCAGCAGCATCCAGGAGTTTTGTTATCGCTATTCCTACAGGGCTCTCCTCACTCTTCACGCTGCTCATTTCATTTCAACTCGGGTTTAACCCGTTAGAGATTTCCTCGCCTTGGCTTCTCGCACTCTCCCTTCTTATACTCTGGACCCAAGCCACAGCATACGGCGCGATACTCGCTTCAACAGTGCTGTTAACCAGCGTTCCCAGTGCTCTTCTCGATATAGCCGCCTTAGCCTATCTGGGGCTTCTACTCGCAAACTATCCCGCTGGAAATCTCCAGACTTTTGCATTTCTACCACTCCTAGGACCAGGCTACGTGGCAAGGCAGTGCGTCTCTGGAAAACCGCCGCTCGGCGTCTTCCTTGCGGTCACCGTTACAACAATCGTACTTTCGTTATTCGCTATTTCTTATTCGAGGAGTGTTGAAAAGCTAGTCAAGAAACGCGCGGGATACAGGGCTATAGCTCTACACTAGGCAACTCTTTCTGGTAGAAATCCAACGGTTAAGGAGCGAAAACATCACCTGTAACTGTAGTATAGTTGTCTCCTCCAAGATGGAAAAGAGGCTTTGCAACATCTAAGACGTAACTATCGTTTCTCCAAGCCTTACCGAGCACACGTGCAGCCATAACCCTCCCCACCACAAGCACGTGGTCCCCAGCGGGATACTGAGCCCACAACTTGCACTCAATACACGCCAGTGAATCATCGATGCAGGGAGTCGATAAGGCCTTTGGTTCTAGGAGCCTAATACCAGTACCCCGCAGCTTGTCAGTCTCTCGTCCTGACACGGATCCAGTATAGTCGACTACCTTAAGCATGTCCATGGATACAGGGTTCACAGTGAACTCGTTCTTCGACTGTAAAAGCTCATAAGTGTACCGGCGAGGCGATAATGCGAGAGTAACGAGTGGAGGATTTACGCTTGTAGGCATCACCCAGCTTGCAGGCATGATGTTTATCTTCCCAGTGCTAGACGACGTAACTATCAAGACCACGAGCTTGGGGTGTAGGAGCCTTGTATGCCTTCTTATATCGACTTCAATATATTTGATATTAGACATGTAGTCTAAGTCCACTGTTCACGGTTATAAACTAAACGGGCTATCTAAACTTCAACTGGACCGTGGGGACGTCAAGGCTAAATCCCAATGCAGATAAGTATTACACGTGAAGCTGGTAGCTGTACAATACGAGTTCAAGCTCGAGAAATATTATAGCTTGGAGGTCTTCCTAGAGTCTCTTGAAAAACATTTCTCAGATGCGGAGTCGAGGCTGGGCAGGCTTGAGGGCAGCATAGTAACATTCCCAGAACACATCGGGACATTTCTGATTTTTATGGATGAAAGACTGGGAGTAGGGAAAATCGACGAGGCATTAGCTAAGATCGCTATTAGGAGATTCCCCTCTTTCATTCTTAAAGCTTTACAGGCCAGAAGTTTCAAAAAAGCTATTCTCACGGTGAAATGGAAGGATATATGGAAAACATACATGGAGGCTTTTAGAAGGCTAGCCCTCGAATACAAGTCTGTCATAGTGGCTGGCTCGCTAATCGAACCCGTCGAACCTGGCAGGATTTACAACATGTCTTATGTCTTCAACGCTGAGGGTAAAGTAATCTGTAAACAAGCTAAGGTACACCTAGACATACCCGAGGTACAACTAGGGATAACCCCAGGTGATCTGAACACTATAAGCGTTTGCAGAGCCAATGAGGCTAGACTCGGCGTGGCTATATGCCTAGACGCATTCAAGGACGATGTTGTCTCACGTCTGGTCAGGCAGGGCGCCAATATTCTTGTCCAGCCCTCCGCTAACCCCGAACCATGGGATGAAAGAGTGGAGAGGGAGTGGAAGAATAGCAGCTGGTTAATGGTCCAGAAATACCCGGAGCTTAAGTACGGGATAAACCCTATGGGCGTCGGCAGAATCCTTGACTTGGAATTCGAGGGCCTTAGTAGCATAGTTGCAAAACCAGATGAGACGATGAATGGAACAGGATACCTTGCTAGAGCAGATAATCCTAGGATACCTCAAACTCTAGCAGTGGAAATCGAAGAGAATTTGAAATGATTTTGTGACAGCTGTTTTTATATAATACCGTCTAGAAGCACTCTAAGATCGTGACCCTTATTACGCTCGACAAGCACAGCATTTATCCCGGCCTCTAATGCGTTTTTAAGATCGTTTTCCTCATCGTCCCCAATATGTAGCATCTCGGAACTATCGATATTCAAAAGCTCTAAGATTTTCCGGAAGAAGGCAGGCGGTTTACCCGCGAGGCCGAAGTCTGAGGATGACGAGAAAATACTCTTGAAGGAGTAACGGTAAAATGGCACTCTCTCTAAGACCAGGTTTACAAAGTCTCTCGCGGCGCTCGTACTGATGACGAGCGTGTATTTCCCGCTTAACTTTTCCACGGTTTCGAGAGCGTCCTCATAAGGCTTTATCCTCTCAGCGGCTTCTCTAAGAGCCATCTCAAGGTGTTCCTCGATCCCAAAGCGCCTGAACCAGTAGCTCGGCATATACCATCGTGTATCACGGGACCCGATCTCTTCGTATGAAGCGAAGACCTTTCTCTTTGCCTCTTCCAACTCGACTCCATACTTTTCAGCATAAAGCCGCGGGACAAGATCAAGCCAGAAATAATCAACATACTCTCGTGTTACTAGAGTTCCGTCTAGGTCAAAGCTGACCACCGAGATTCTGCTGCGATTACGAAGCACGTTTTGGGATAAAGGAGAAGGTAGAAAAATTTTTTCACACGATAGCCTTACCCGTCTTCTTATCAAATATATGTGCCTCCTTCATCTTGAAACGTACCCAGACTTTATCGCCGTGTCTAGCCTCGAAAAGCCCTGGATACTTAGCCTTTACTATAGCATCGCCATGCCTGAAATCAATAATCGTCTCAGAGCCCAGGGGCTCCGTAACGAAAACCTCTACCTCAAACCCCTCAGGCGTCTTCTCACGGCTTATCTCGATATGCTCAGGCCTAATGCCTAAAATTACTTCTGACGGCGCCCCTGCCTCCTCTATAAATTGGACAAAATCCTTTGGTAGTGGAACCTTAAATACCCCCGTATCTAGAACATACTCTCCATCGCGCTTTACAAGTGAGGCTTCAATGAAGTTCATCGCTGGCGCCCCTATAAACCCGGCAACAAAGGTATTGGCAGGTTTATAATAAAGCTCTGCGGGCTCCGCGAGCTGCATTATCTTCCCCTCGTTCATCACTGCTACGCGATCCGCCATCGTCATTGCCTCTGCTTGGTCATGAGTAACGTATATCGTTGTTATACCGAGCTCCCTTTGGAGTCGCTTAAGCTCTGCTCTCATGTAAACCCTGAGCTTGGCGTCAAGGTTACTTAACGGCTCATCCATCAGGAAGACCTGAGGTTTCCTGACGAGAGCCCTGCCCAATGCAACCCTCTGCTGCTGGCCACCGCTGAGCTGTCGTGGATACCTGTCGAGAAGGTCTTCTATTCTTAGAAGCTTAGCGACCTCTCTCACGCGCTGATCGATTTCGTCTTTAGGTACTTTTCTTACGCGGAGAGGAAAGGCAATATTATCATAGACCTTCATGTGGGGGTACAGCGCGTAGTTCTGGAAAACCATGGCTACATCGCGGTCCTTTGGAGGTAGATCGTTTACGAGCTTCTCCCCGATATATATCTCTCCCTCATCAGGTGTTTCGAGTCCAGCTATCATGCGCAGCGTCGTCGTCTTGCCGCAACCACTGGGTCCTAGCAGCACTAGGAATTCGCCGTCGCGGGCCTCAAAGTTCACGTGATCCACTGCAAGGACTTTCCCAAACCTTTTAACAAGATCCTTTGCAGCTACACGGGCCATGTCTTCTCAATTTTTATAGTTAACCATGCATATTTATATGTTAACCCTAATCATAGTGGTTATTATTAAACGTTTTTAGCTCTTTTCAAACACTCTTCCCGGAATTTATTATAAGCCTCAGTGAACCCCCTCATGGTCTTCTCCCTAGGCCCGAAGGACTTCCACTCATCAACTCTCAGCCCCTCTTCCCCTAGTTCTCCAGCCCCCTTAACGCCTACCTCTAGTAGTACTGCTTTTATCTCTCGGGTCACCTCGTAAGCCTTCCTAAATTCAGGCATCTTCAAGAGTAGGTCGAGAGATTCAGGCCCCCAGTTGACTCTAACGGCCTCAGCCAGGTCCTCTAGCCTTAGACTTTTCTTCTGGTACTCTAAGTGCACGTTAAGCTGATGATTAGGGAATTCAGTGTTGGTCATGTTCCTAGCCGAGAGAGTGTAGTATGTGTCCTCCGGCCTCCTCTTCGAGGCTGGAAGCACGTCGATCCCATCTAGAACTTCCTCTGCCTGCTCAGCACTAAGTCCATACTTCCTCATTATATAGGAGAGCCACAACCTCCTGTTTTCCTCATCGAAAAAGAGATACCAGACCCGCTGAGCGACGAAGGTTCCACTTAGCGACAAGGCACGCTCCCATGCCTCAAGGCATTCTCTAACCTCATCTCTACTGGCTCCACAAACACCTACACGCGCGAGGAAGTCTATGAGGGCATCATTCAATAGTGTTCTAAGATAAGCCTGGCTAGACACCAGTTCAACCTTCTCATCAAGCGTTCTTGCCACGATGTCATAACCCCAGCCACTCGGCCCCCTCCAAGTACCCCCCTTCTCCAGTACGGGGACACCCAGACTTCTAGCCAGCTCAAGGAGCGAGCCCTCAGGATCCTCATAGAACCTCAGAGCAGTCCTGATGAGCTCTGCCGCCTTAACCTCTCGAAGATGCGCCTCGAGCCTGCCACCCATATTCGTCATATAAACCTTGGTGAGTCTAACCCCTCTCTTTGCCGCCTCAGACCTGCCTCTTATCTTCTCGAGGATTAGACTAACCTCCTGGGACACGCTGAAAGTTACGGTATTGTTGGTTCCAATCCCTAGGCTTTCAAGGATCCTTGTTATTTCAAGTGAGGCTGCACCACTCCCGGCAACCTTGAATACTATGTTTGGTCTACCCCTTGTCATGCCGTCAGGCCAGCCCCATAGCAGGTACGCGTCGTAGAGCTTGAAGTACTGCGCGGCGAGGGAGTATATCTTCAACGCGTCCCGTATGCTATCCTCGACACTTTCGGCAAAGTTCGGGTTTAACTGGTAGCTCACCATCCCGTCCTTAAAGCCTAGCAGGAATGCAACAGGTCTGAAGACCTCCATGTTAGGGATCAGGGCTAGCAGTGTAGCGGTCATGGCGAGATCGTCTGCCCTTTCCTCTGGGCGTTCGAGCAGTTCGGGATGCTTTGAAAGATATTCCTCGTATCTCTCCCATAGCCTAGGATCGTCCTTGTACGCTTCAGCTGCCAGGACAGGGTTAGTGGATACCTGGACGAACCCCAGCCTCCTAAGCCATCTCAAGCCTAAAGCATAGTCGTTCCCAAAACGGCATAGGCCGTTGAGGGTCATTCGGTAATAGGCGTTCCCGTCTATGAGGCTTCTCATAGCTATTATGAAGCTTGAGAGCGGATGATCAGGATCTATGTGTCTAGAGACCTCGTCTGCCATCCAGGCGAGCATGCTTTTGGCCTTGGGGTTGCTAGACATCACCTTCCTCATGTCGTCAAGGTAACCGTTCACAGATTCAGCTGCTACACGTGTGTTTCCAAAACTCTTTTTCTCGAGCTCCTCAAGACTAGCTATTTCGCCCAGAATAAATTCCAGTGATTTACTCCTCTCACCAGGGGGTATGCCAGCCCACCTCATCTCCATTCCGATTGTGTTTAGTGCTAGCTCCCCCAGCAAGTAGTAAAGCCTTAAACTCTCTAGAAAGTTTCCTTTCTCGAAGGCACTTAGCATTGAAAGGTGAACTACCCGGTTTACTTCACCTATAACCCGTGAGTAAAGCGTTGCAAGCCTCGGGTTCAAAAGGTTGTCAGCGCCGAGATCCGGGTAACCCCTTAGAGCCACGTAGACTGCGAGCGAAACTTGGTCAGACACCGGTGGGGTCTCAGGGAGTTCCTCTCGTCTAAACGCTGACCGATAGTCGTAGATATTCGTGTCCATGAAAAATAAAGGAGTTAAAACCTTATTTATTGCATAGTAGAAAAATTATTAAATCATGCTTTCCTCGACTTCTTGTATTCCAGAACGGCTTTTATAAAGGCCTTATATACGGGAGACGGCTTACCAGGCCTACTTTTGAACTCTGGATGAAACTGGACTCCGACGATCCACCCCCCTTGCGGGTACTCAATCGAGTTCACAATACGTCCAGAAGGATCTGTAGAGGAAACCACGAGTCCTCTCTCTTCTGCCAGTCCCGTAAAGGCAGGGTTGATATGAAACCTATGCCTGAATCTTTCATAAACCAATTCCTCGCCATAAGCCTCATAGAGCATAGACCCCTTCCTTATCTTTACTGGGTGTGCACCAAGCCTCATAGTCCCGCCCTTAAGAGTTGCCTCCTTCTGCTCGGGAAGCAAATGCACCACTGGGTAGCGGGTGTTCGGGTCTATCTCCGTGGAATGAGCCTCCTTCAAGCCTACAACGTACCTCATAAAAGCTATAAACATCAACTGGGCCCCAAAGCATATACCTAGGAAGGGCTTTCTCCGCTCCAATGCGAACCTTGCAGAGTAAATCATCCCGTCAACGCCCCTAGTGCCAAAACCAGGGGTGAGAAGTATTCCGTCAGCCTTCCCAAGTATCTCTTCGACCTTCCCGGGATTTTTCTCAAACTCCTCTCCTTCTATATATATCCTTTTAACTCTTACACCGAGAGAGGCTCCCGCATGGTTAAGAGCCTCGTTAATACTAATATAGCTGTCCTGAATCATCGTGTACTTCCCAGGCATCGCCACTATAACCTCATCCTTGAAACTGCTGAACTGCTCGCTTACCCCTATCCACTCTTTCATTTTACCCGGAATAGGATCCCTTGGGAGGCCTAGAATCTTGCCCAGGTATCTTCCCAGCCCCTGTTCCTCCAGCAGGAGTGGAAGCTTATAAATGTTCTCAAGATCCGGGTCGGAGTACACAGCCTCGGGGGGTACGTTGCAATACAGGCTTATTTTCTTCCTAACGTCCTCGGGAAGCTCTCGGTCAGACCTCCCTATTATCACGTCGGGTTGAAGCCCCATGCTCTGCAGCTCCTTTACACTGTGCTGTGTTGGCTTCGTCTTTAGCTGGCCCAGGCTCGAGAGGTACGGAACCAAAGTGACGTGCACAAGCGCTGTGGTTCCAGGTGGTTGTTCAAGCCGAAACTGCCTTATAGCCTCTAGGAAGGGCATTGCCTCGATGTCGCCAACAGTACCCCCAACCTCGACGATCAATACATCGGGCTTGCTGCGCTCAGCCACAGCCCTTATACGAGACTTGATTTCGTCTGTAATCTGTGGAATAACCTGTATAGTCCTGCCCAGATATATTCCAGCCCGCTCCTTCAATATGACTGATAGGTAGACCTGCCCCGAGGTTATATTGTTTGAGGGGTGCATGTTCACGTCCAGGAACCGCTCATATGTCCCAAAGTCCTGGTCAATCTCAGCGATCCTGAACTTATATCCCGGGGCCGGCTCAAACTCCCACACATCCTCGCAGACAAAAACCTCGCCGTGCTCGATGGGGTTTAGGGTACCAGGGTCAACGTTCAGGTATGGATCAGCCTTAATCACGTCCACCCTGAGCCCACGCATTTGGAAAAGCTTCCCTATTGAAGCTGTTACAACTCCTTTCCCAAGGCCGCTTACAACACCTCCCGTTACGAAGACAAACCTTGTATGCATACAATAGGAAGAAACGTAGCTTATTAACTTTTCCAGGTTAGTGGCGTCAAAGCGAAAGGCCTATGAGCTGAGGCTATACTTATCTTTATAGGATAGATAAATCTTATCTGTAACCACCTATAAAAAACCATGTGAGGATTAGGTGAATCTGAGTCTTCAGAGGTTTCTATTTTTCACATAATGGCAAAGATATCTAATCAAAAATATCGAATTGTAAACATAATTATTAAAACATTTACATTTTTATTATGTGAAAGCTTAATGTAAGACAAAACATTATGAGTTTTGAAATTGATATAGTATGTGGAATGCAGGTGAATTCTAAGAAAGCTAAGTATAAGACGATCTACAAGGGTAAGATATACTATTTTTGCAGCAGTGCATGCAAAAGAGCCTTTGCGAGTAATCCCGAATATTATATTGAGCACGGCCCTACCGGACACCCTGATTAAGCCCGGTGTTTTCTTGTGCCGTATACCAAGGAGAGAATCAAAGTGGTAGGAGTTGACTGTGCCGCCTGCGTCTATGCAATACAAAAAATTATCGAATCGTTTTCAATCAAGACTTCCTCAGAGGTCGAAAAGTTATACATTGAAGAGACGGGCAAAGGTTCTACAACATTCCTTGTAGCGATAAATAGTAAGCTATCCGCAGCGGTAATTGTCAGCGACGAGCTCAGAAAGGAGGCAAGCAAAGTAATCTCCTTTTTTAAAGAGAAAGGAATAAGGACTGTCTTAGCTACAGGAGATGCAGAAAACGCGGCACGATACGTAGCCTCTCAGCTGGGTGTAGACGAGGTTTACGCCGAGCTTAGACCAGAGGACAAGGCCGACCTTGTTGACAAGCTCCAGGGCTCTGGGCGCAGAGCCCTCTTTGCGGGAGACGGGGTCAACGATGCACCGGCGATCGGAAGGGCATTCCTGGGGGTAGCAATGGGTGGCGGTGCAGACACATCAAAAGAAGCTGGAGACGTATTTTTAATAAACGGGAATCTGGAAGCACTTGCAGATCTATACAGTCTAAGCATCCATGCTCGGAAAAAAGCAGTCCAGAACCTCGCGTGGGCTTTTGCATACAATGCTACGCTAATACCTGTAGCTGCAGGCGTCTTATACAAGAGTCTCGGCATAATGATTCGACCAGAGCTTGCTGCAGCAGCCATGATTTTAAGCGACATAACAGTCATATCTAATGCGCTCACCCTGATGAAATGGAGGCCTCACTCGGGAAAATGATAGTAGGCCTTTTCCTCTACATTTGATATGCATCCTACGAAGTATGCATGTATTTTCTAGAAAAAGCTTAAAAGTACGGTATTTTAACAAATGAAGAATACTAAAAGATATAATTGTTAATTTCTAAGAATAGGACAGAATTTATTTATACAGGATAGTCAAAAAATTAAAACGAAACACATGAAGAAATATCGTGTTGTAGTTAATAGAGCTGCATGCATTTCTTGTGGTGCTGCTCCCGCTGCTTGTCCCGAGGTCTTCGAGCTTGGGGACGATAATGGGAAAAACAGAGTAGTAGCCAAATATAGTGTTAATACTGACGAGAACATCTCTGTTGGAGAGATACCCGAGGATCTCTACGACTGCGCTCGCTCGGGTGCTGACGTGTGCCCCGTCAACGCTATATCAATTGAGGATATTGGGTGAGCACAGGGGATGCGGGTAGTCCCCTGTATGAGGTGTTTATACTTTAAGCCCCACTCGGCCTTTGACGACTTGGGTTATTGCTCCGCTAGGAACATGATTGTATATTCAAGGAATGTCGATCCAGATTGCCAAATGGCCAAGGAGGTGACCACCGAGGAACTAAATGAAGCCTTAACCCAACAGGGTTGGGCTTATTGTTTAACCTGCAAGACTACAGTTCCAGCTGAAGAAATCGAAAAGCACGCTAACCATGTTTTAGCTGCTTCTCTAATATCCGATGAAGCGCTAGCAGAATCTCCCCCTGCAGACTAGAGGTGTCAGCTTTGGATGAAATTTGCCTAATTATAGGAGGACCGCAGGGCTCCGGGCTTGAGACATCGATGAGCATTCTCGGATACGCGTTCGCGAGAAAGGGGTACTGGTTCATAGCCGATAGAGAATACTTCTCAAATATCACTGGTAGACACAGCTATATTCACTTATGCGTCTCTACTCTCCCCGTGTCTTCTCTTAGATACCCAGTTGACATCCTGGCAGCCGCCGATGCAGAGACAATTTTCACGCACTTCGACGAGCTCTCCATAGGGGGTGTTTTAATCTATGACAAGGGGGTTCTTGGAAAAAAGCTAGAGGACATACCAAGCATCGAGGATACTACACGTGAAAGAATAGCCGGGAAGATAAAGGAGCTGGGGATACAGCCGACAGTGTCCTCCATTGTTAACCATCTTGAAAGCTCGATGTCTGTGAAAGCGGTCGGAGTGGATTACCAGGTCCTTCTCAGAGGGCTAGCCGCGAAATACACGATTGATCCAAAGCTGTTGTCCAGGTACGTGAGTGGGATAATTGTAGCTATGATTTCTCTCGTGCTAGGTCTGAGAAAGGAGGTGTCCCAGGATGCTGTCTCAAGATTCTTCCGCGGCAGGCCAATTATAGCCGAGCAGAACAACGCCCTGATAGATAGTATTTACGAGATGTATTCTGAGCTGGCCGGGATTGTCTCACTTGATACTCCAACGGCTAGGCCGGGGAAACTAATGGTTGTTACTGGTAACGACATAGTGGCAATTGGAAAGATAGTGGCTGGTGTTAGGCTCCAGAGCTATTATCCTATAACACCGGCGGCAGACGAGAGTTTCCTCCTGGAAAAATATCAGGTGATTGAAGCCGATGAGAGTGTTATAGGTCCCATAATTGTATTCCAGACGGAAGATGAGATCGCTGCAGTATCTTCTATAATTGGGGCTTCTCTCACCGGGGCTAGAAGCAGCACATCGACAAGCGGGCCTGGCTTCGACCTCATGGTTGAAGGCTTATCTTATGCTGGGATGAATGAAGCGCCAATAGTTATAACGTACTATCAGAGAGGGGGTCCGAGCACAGGACAGCCAACAAGGGGGAGCCAGAGCGACCTCCTCAACGCTGTATTCGCGGGGCACGGTGAATTTGCACGAGTAGTTCTCTCCTCAGGAGACCACGTTGAAGCCTTCTATGATACAATCGACGCCTTTAACATAGCCGAGAAATATCAGGTTCCTGTTATCCACATCTTAGACAAGTTTCTAGCAAACTCTTTAGTCACAATTACGCCACCAGACCCTGGGCGCGCGGAAATCGAGAGGGGCTTGCTTTCCTCTGGAGGCCCCAACTACAAGAGGTTTGACTCCTCGAAGCTAATCTCCCCGAGGGCATTCCTGGGTGCAAAGGACACAGTTATGTGGTATAGTGGTGATGAACACAACGAGTATGGGCACATTGAGGAGGATCCAGTAAACCGCATCAAAATGTATTCTAAAAGAATCGAGAAACTTGAACTAATAAGGAAGGAGCTCCCACTTGAGAAGAAGATCACTCTCCAGGGACATGACAACCCCGATTTTATACTGGTTGGATGGGGTTCCACTAAGGGTGTCTCGCTTGACGCTATCCGTGCACTCGGCAAGGAAGGCATGAGAGGAGCCTACGTCAACTTGAAGCTTCTATGGCCATTCCCAGGCGAGGAGTTTAGGAGTATCCTAGAGAGATTCGACAAGGAAAAGATCATCTTTGTAGAGCACAGTTACGGAGTAAGCCTTAGGCATCTCGTCGCGATGTCAACTGGCCTTATTATCGAGAAGAATATTGCGAAGTTCACAGGAAGACCCCTTACACGAGAAGAGGTGGTAGCGGGGGTTAAGAAGATCATCATGGGTGAAACTTTAAGGATGGTGGCGTTCCATGGAGCTTAAATGGAATTACAGGACAAACGTGTGGCCAGACTGGTGTCCCGGTTGCGGGAACTACGGAATACTCACAGCGGTCTACAAAGCTCTAGAAGAACTGCAGCTTGACCCATCTCAAACAGTGATTGTTTCCGGCATCGGTTGTTCTTCCAAGATTCCACACTTTGTAAACGTGAATGGAGTTCACACCTTACACGGGAGGGCGATTCCATTCGCGACGGGAATAAAGATAGCAAACCCGAGCTTAAACGTAATAGTGCACGGTGGGGACGGGGACTTGCTGGGTATAGGCGCGGGCCACTTCGTAGCTTTAGGTAGGCGAAACCTCGACATAGTCGTCATCCTACACGACAACGGCGTGTATGGCTTGACAAAGGGTCAAGCATCCCCTACCCTACCTTTAGGTGTAAGGACAAAGGCTCTCCCAAAGCCCAACGTCCAGCAGGCAGTAAACCCCGTCCTACTGGCGCTCGCATCAGGCTACACCTTTGTAGCTAGAAGCTATGCATTCGACACCCCCCACCTGAAGAACATAATAGTACAAGCTATAAGGCATAGGGGCTCAGCCCTTATAGATGTGCTCCAGCCATGCGTGGTGTTTAATGACGTATTCACAGCCGAATACTACAGGAAGGTGACCTATAAGCTCGAGTCAGACCCCTCCTGGGACCCATATGTGAGGAACCCTGAAGAAGCAGATGAGAAACGCCTCAAAGCCATGGAGTTAGCCTTAAAACTTGAGAATAAAATACCTATAGGAGTCTTCTATGCTAATCCATATGTTCCAACATTCGAGGACAGGCTTGCTGAATCCCTGAAGATCTACCCTCAATACAACCCGGCCAACTCGCCAATAGAAAGAGGCAAGAAGCCGTTGATGGACAAAGAGACGTTAGAAAGAGTTTTCAGTGAATTCATAGTAGAGGTTAAGGAGTAAATCCTCTAAATTACAACTCTCTAAGTGTTTATTGCGGGAAAATTAAAACTTCCATGATCCGGGAAGCCCTCCAAGGCCAGCTCACGATCCATGCGCCAAGCCTACTAGATCGGTGACCTTCTCGAACCCCTCCGCCACCATGTACTCCTCGATACCCTTTACCACCTCGCGGAAGATAGCTAGGTCCTTCGATGCAATGATCGAGCCTATGCCGACAGCGCTAGCGCCTGCAAGAAGCATCTCTACGGCCGCACGCCACGAGTCAACTCCGCCGACGCCTATAATGGGTACTTCTCCCACATACCTATAAACGTCATATACGACCTTTACAGCTATAGGCCTTATACCTGGCCCTGAGTAACCCCCAAACCTGTTGCTTAGGACAGGCTTCCGAGCGTAAATGTCGATAATCATTCCCCTGACAGTGTTAATGGCCGTCAAACCGTCGGCTCCCGCCTTTACAGCTAGCCGTGCCACTTCCAGGTAGTTGTGGTGAGGGGAGAGCTTGACTAAAACTGGTGCCTTGATCACCCCCTTGATAGCCCTGACGATATCCGCGACTAGCTGGGGATTCTCCCCTATCTCTGCACCCATCCCCTTTACGTGTGGACAGGAAACGTTCAGCTCGAGCGCCGGGGCTCCACACTCGACACCTTTCACAGCCACACGCAGGAAATCCTCCAGGCTGCTACCGCCAACGCTCAGGATAAAGGGTACCTTGAGTTTTTCACGCATGAGCCTCAGCTCTGAACAGAAGTCCTCTATTCCCGGATTAGCCAGTCCAATGGCGTTCAGGTAGCCGTGCTCAAGCTCGACAAAGGTAGGATTCTCGTACCCCTTCCTAGGCTCAGGCGTAATAGTCTTAGTGGTTATCCCCCCTGCTCCGGCCTCTTCCACGCGCCTTGCTAGTGCCGCACTTGTCCCAAGGATGCCCGACGCTAAAACCGTCGGGTTTAAGAGCCTGAGACCCGCGACCTCAACCTCTAGGGACAGCAAGCCTTCCACCCTTAGATGTCATGAACTGACCGGCGATATATACGGGTTCCCCTCGGATATACACCGCGTAAGTCTTCGTGGGGAGACGCCAGCCCTCGAAAGGAGAATACTTGGCCTTCGACTCGAAATCTTCTCCCCTGACAACCCACTCCTCCTTCGAGACAACGACAACGTCCCCCTCGAAGCCCTCCCCTAGCACACCCTTCTTAACCCCTAGAAGTCTCGCCGGCCTCCTCGAGTAGAGTTCTAGGACTTCGAGTCCCAGGCGTCCCTCAAGGATCTCCCTGAATAGCAGGTGTAGCGCCGTCTCAAGTCCTGGGAAGCCTGGGGATGGCTTCTCGCTAGTCTTCTCCTCTATCCTATGAGGCGCGTGATCTGTGACGATTGCATCTGGGAGCATGTTCCTCAGGCTAGTGTAAATGGAGGCTCTTTCACCCTCAGGCCTCAGAGGAGGATTTACCACTGCGATTCCTCTTTTTTCTCCCCTGTAGAGCTCATCCGATAACAAGCAATGATGAGGCGTAACATCGAATGTTACACGGCCTCCAGGCGTAACCTTAGCCTCTAAAACACTCATAAGAGCTCCACTCGTGCTAAGATGTGTCACGTGGAGCCATGCATTACTTTCTCTGCTCAGCATCAAGGCATGCTTTACAGCTGACTCCTCGGCCTCGGGAGGCCTAGCATCGCTGTGCAGCTTTGACTCCCTGAAAAGAGAGGGGTTTTCGGCGTGAACAACAACGGGTAAGCCGTACCGGCTAGCGTATGAAAAGACGTTACGCGCGCCAGGAGAGTACAAGTCCTCAGGGTAAAGCTTGAAACCGACAAATAAGCCCCTACACCGTTCGAGTTCCTCTACCAAGGGGTTAAAGCCTGCATAGAATGCGAAGTCGACTAGCGAGCGAGCAGAGGCACGCTGCAGCTTCTCCTGCAAGACGCTGCAGTTATTAGCAGGGGGCACATTGTTAGGCATATCAACAACCATCGTAACACCCCCCTTCACCGCAGCCCTTGAACCACTCCCCCAATCCTCCTTGTACTCGAGCCCAGGCTCTCGCATGTGGACATGAATATCAACCATCCCCGGCAGTAACAGGAACTTCTCCCCGAACTCCACTCGCGACACGCTGTTCGGAGCCAGGCTAGGCTTCGAAATCCCCACTATAACACCATCGTCAATCGCAACCGCAGCCTCCAAAAAAGATCCTTCAATCAACGCTTTACCTATGAGAACCAAATCGACAGTAGTATCCCCTGAGATGCGCATCATCCAGCTGTAACAATCCTCACTAATAAATTAATATGCGAGAAAACTTCCAAGTAAACTTGAAGAGAAACCATCTTAGCGTATTCCCAGTTCTCTGATTTTCTTGTAAGCCGTGTCTAGTCGCGTTCTAGCACCTGAAACAAGAAAGCGGTAATCACTGTTCGAAGGTTCTCTGAGTGGATAGATAGTTTCTCTAAATTCATTATGTAACTTATTTAAGAATTGCTCTAATTGGTCTTAGAACTCTTTTCAGGGGGTCGAGCATCAATCCAAATATTGCGAGCGTCACTGTGCCAAGCAAGTTTTCATCTTCAGATTCGCCCAGAATTACGGGTGTGTAGTATTCCCCGTAGGGAGGAAGCTCTATTATAACCTCGGAGAGCTGACGAGATATTGTCGAGCCATCGGCTAGGACAAGCTCAACTGATCTTTTTGGAGTAAGTCCTAATCGTTCCCATACGCTACGTTGGAGAACAGTGTAAGTTGCGCCGGAATCGACAAGAAACCTGACCTTCTCCTCTTTACCCTCCCACTTAACTATGCCCTCAACGTAAACTATACCCATATCCACTTCTCAAGGTCGGGTAATAACAGATAAACTTTATTTAGAAAAGAAGACTGAGTGACGTTGCCAGTACATATTTCTCGGTTACACTTTTGTCTGGTCTTGCCTTTTTATCGTAGATGAGAGGCTAACCTTAATAGACTAAAATTCTAAACCCCTTTAACCTCGAGTAGTCTTGATTGAAGAAAAAGTGTCCTTCAATTTTATTTCCAGCGAGTACGTGGGGGAGCCAGTGTCTGTCGTCCTCCCACATCTCCTCAAAGGGTATGGATTTCAGGGAGACCCATAGGGGCAAGGCCTCATCGGTCTCAATGGGTTGTCCCTCAAAGTTGTTGGTGGTGTAGACAAAGACTTCCCAGTCCGGTGTAGGGCTGGTCGAGTAAAAATAGAGGACACCAGCGTGTCTTAGATCATAGACGCTGACCCCGACTTCTTCTAGTACCTCCCTGGTAGCAGCCTCATAGGGGGATTCACCGTCATTTATCTTTCCTCCGATTCCGTTTATTTTCCCTGCGCCGAAGCCTGCCTTCTTCCTTATCAGGAGGAGCCTACCGGAATTAAAGATGAATGTTAGCGTCGCTCTTATCGTCAAGCGTGATCCTAGGAATTTTAACTTGTAAGGATAAAAGCTTTAGCTATGTGTTTGTGATGGCTTTCCCTCCTTCCCCACCGATAACAATGCGTCTACCGATTGTATTCATGTTTGCCATGAGGGCAATCCCTCCCAGAAAAAATTTATTAGCTTTGACAGAGTAAGCTGTAGCGGGCATTTGCCCAGGGATCTGAGGGACTTTGGGAAAAACAAGCAGTCATGGGTTATTCTAGCGCTAGACTACGCTCCCCGTGCTGACCCCCTATCCGAGTGGCAGGCGCTTATCGAAAAAACGATGCATCTTCTTGCAGGGGTCAAGCTAGGTCTCCCTGCCTTTCTAAGGATAGGTCCCGACGGCACAAAACAACTCATAGAAGAGTTCAAAGGAAAGCTATACTTCCTGGCCGACTTCAAGCTCGCGGACATACATGAGGTTGTCCAGGAGGAGCTCAGGCTGATTGAAAACCTTGGTTTTGACGGGGCTATTATCCACTTATTCCCCCGCTGCATCGAAGAACCCCTGCATACCCAACTGGAAGTCTTTGGCCTCGTCTCTATGAGCTGCAAGGAAAGCCTGGTAGATCACCACCTCGATGAGCTCACCGGCTACGCCACCAAGCTGGGGCTTAAGGGGGTGGTCGTTGGAGCTACGAAGCCAGAATCGATAAAGCGCGTCAGGAAGATGCTCCAGGACGCTGTGATACTTTCCCCGGGTGTGGGAGTTCAGGGCGCGGCTCCGGGCTCCGCTCTCGCCGCCGGAGCGGACTTCGAGATAATAGGGAGGTTCGTAATTTATTCGGTAGACCCCCTCTCGGAGCTAGAGAAAGTAGTGAGGGCTCTGAGGTTGGTGAGGCATGAAGGTTGAAGAGGCGTTGTTGAGGATAGGTGCCGTGCAGAGGGGTGTTTTTAAGTTATCCTCTGGTAGGACGAGCAACGTATATATTGATCTCCGGAAGCTTCCATCGCATCCCTCGGAGTTTCATCTTGTCGTCGATGAGATGGCCCGTAAAGCATGCATGCTTGAACACAAAGTAATCTGTGGGATAGCTGTGGGTGGCCTGCCGCTTGCAACTGGTGTAGCTTTAAGATTGGGTAGGCCCTTAATATACGTGAGAAAGGATAGGAAGGATCATGGCACGATGAAACAGCTCGAGGGTGACTATAACCAGGGGCAAAGGGTTCTGCTAATCGACGATGTTGCGACTACTGGTGGCTCACTTATAGAGGCTGCACGTATTTTAAGATCCTCGGGTCTCGAGGTTGCAGAGGCCCTGGTTGTCGTCGACCGAGAGGAAGGGGCACGGGAGGCCTTGAGGAGTGAAGGGATCGAGCTTTACAGTCTTACGACTCTTAAAAGAATATTAGAGGTGGCTGGGAGTGTTTAAGGGCCGGGATGTCTTATCAATACTTGACTTCACGAGGACAGATCTGGAAGAGTTGTTCGCCGAGACTGACAAAATCCTAGCCAGCCCCCACAGCTACGAAAATGAACTAAAGGGGTTCATCATGGCTACAGCCTTTTTTGAGCCCAGTACGCGTACAAGGCTAAGCTTCCATACGGCTATGCTCAGGCTAGGTGGTAGCTACATAGACCTGGGCGAGCTGGAGCGTAGCTCAGTTGCGAAAGGTGAAAACCTGGCGGACACTATCAGGATGCTAGACTCTTATGCCGACATCATAGTTGTCCGCCACAGGCTGGAGGGGGCTGCCAGACTCGCGGCAGAGATAGCCGAGGCCCCAGTTATAAACGCTGGTGACGGCAGGAAACACCACCCTACACAGGCCATGCTCGACCTCTACACCATCCGTAGGGCGAAAGGCGTCATCGACGGTTTAAACTACGGCGTCCTTGGGGACCTACGGTTCGGGCGTGCTGCGGCAAGCTTCATACTGGCGCTATCAATATTCAAACCTAGGAAATTATACCTTATATCTCCAGAAATCCTCCGGGCACGCCGCGAGGTCCTGGAAACACTGGTATCCTCAAAAATTAGTTTTGAGGAGGTGAATGACCTTGAAGCCGTGTTACCCGAGCTTGACGTCCTCTATGTGACCCGTGTCCAGAAGGAGCGCTTTCCCGATCCAGCTGAGTATGAAAAGGTCAGGGGGAGCTACATTGTTACGGCGAAGATGCTTGAGAAGGCAAAAAGGGATCTGATTGTTATGCACCCGCTCCCACGCGTCGACGAGATAGCCTATGATGTCGACAATACGAGGCACGCGCTCTACTTTAGGCAGGCGGAGCTCGGAGTGTGGGTGCGCATGGCTCTACTCAAACTCATATTGAAGGGGTGATCGATGTTGGAGGATAGGCTAATCGTGAGGAAGATTAAGGACGGCACCGTCATCGACCACATACCGGCTGGCAGGGCCTTCGACGTCTTAAAGATACTCGGTATAAAGGGTAAAGAGGATGTGACAGTAGCCCTAGTCATGAACGTTGAGAGCAAGAAGCTCGGGAAGAAAGATATAGTGAAGATTGAAAAACGCTTCCTCAAACGGGAAGAGGTAGACAAGATAGCTCTAGTGGCCCCGACAGCTACAATCAATATAATAAAGGACTACCAGGTCGTCGAGAAGAGAGACGTCCAGATACCGGACGAGATAGTAGGCCTCCTAAAGTGCATAAACCCTCTCTGCATAAGCAATGCCAGGGAGCCCGTGACTCCAAGGCTCAAGGTTGAGTCCAAGCAGCCCCTCAAGCTAAGATGCGTCTACTGCGATGAAGTATTCGGGGAAGAAGCCCTAGAGCAACTGGTGTCCAAGTAGTGCACATCCCAGCCGAAGTCGTTGAAGCTGAGCACAAAGGGAACAATGTAATCCTAAGGCTTCGCGTTAACCTTGCCGTTCCAAGCCCAGGCCAGTTCATAATGCTGTGGGTTCCAAACATAGGGGAAATACCGCTAAGCGTGGCGGACTATGAAGCAGGGGAGCTACTCCTAGCCATAACTCGAAGAGGGAAAGTGACAGGTCATATCTACGAGAATGTGAAGGTAGGTGAAAGGCTTTTCGTTAGAGGCCCCTATGGCAAGCCCTTCACTCTCCCACCAAGTGGAACCAGAGCACTTCTAGTGGCCGGCGGTAGCGGTATAGCACCCATTCACTTCCTTGCAAAGAGACTAGCTGAAAGCCACGTAAACTGTACAGCGGTAATAGGCTTCAAAACGCTTAGAGAGGCGCTACTCGTCGAATCCTTTAGGCGCAACTGCAGGACAATTGTCACGACCGATGATGGTACACTTGGAATCAAGGGCCTCGCGACCGAGGCTACAGAAAGGCTACTCGACTATGAGAGCTTCGACCGTGCTTATGCATGCGGGCCCGAACCATTAATAGAAAAGGCTCTCACGCTCTCATCATCGAAGAACATCCCCTTCGAAGCCTCAATGGAACGTTATATGCGCTGCGCGGTAGGTGTATGTGGCTCCTGTGTATTGGAACCAGTCGGTCTACGTGTATGCAGGGATGGCCCTGTCTTTCCTGATGAGGTGTTGAAGCAAATATATCATAAATAAAAAATTATGAAATCAATTTTAGAGAAGAGAAACATTTAGGCAGTGTTCTCTTTACTGCGCCTCGTCCTCGAACTCTATAGCACCCACTCCGTACCCCTTTATCGAGACTTCCACGCTGACTTTGTGTCTGCCCTTCTCGTAGGGGCCTCTTACCCGCACCTCGAGCTCGCTGCCCACCGGGACCTCCAGGGGGGCCTGGGGGGTAGGATCTGAGGTCACAGGTTTACCGTTAAGGAGGATTTCAACGCTTTGTTTCTCAACAACCTTGCCGTCCACCTGAACCTTTATAGGAGAGTCTACCTGCGCGGTTGCAAGATTGTTCCGAAGTTTAAACGACAAGACACCATCAGAAACCTTCATGCTCCCCTTAACGTAAAGCCGCCTGAGAAGGGCTTTAGGTATATAACCCATTTTCTCAACCAATTATCAGGCGTCTACAATCTTAATAAATCTTTATTTTCCAAAAAAGTTTTAAATCAACTACCCGGTGAAGAAGGTGTGCAAGACCTAAGAAGAAAGTTTATTCTAAGTGGACATAGAGGTGCTCGGGCACTCGCGCCTGAAAACACTCTCCCCAGCTTCCTGAAAGCCCTTGAGTGCGGGGCGACAGGGATAGAGTTTGACGTCAGGAAAACATTGGACAACATACCAGTTATAATCCACGACGATGAAGTCGACCACCTCACGGGAGTCAAGGCAAAGGTCAGCCAGCTCACCTTCCAGGAGCTTTCAAAGCTTAAGGTCCACGGGAAGGCAAGGATCCCCACGCTACGCGAGGTCCTAGCGCTGGCAAAGGGTAGACTCTACGTCGACATAGAGATCAAGGTCCCCGGCGTCGAGGAAGAGGTTGTAGAAGCTCTAAGAGAGCTAGACATGGTTCAGGACGCCATAGTAACATCCTTCCTACCCTCAACACTCGAGAAGATAAAACAGCTTGACCCCCGCATAGAGGTCGGTGTCCTCCTCGAGGAATGGGACGACGAGTACTTTGAGATCGCCCAAAAACTAGGGGCTACTGCCATCCTACCCGCATACGAGATCATCACACCTGAGCTCGCCAAAAGCATTAAATCTAAAGGATATGCCATCATAACCTGGACAGTGAACGAAACCTCAATAGCTCAGAATCTTTTGAGCCTGGGCGTTGACGGCATAATAACCGATGATCCCTGCTCTCTCCGAGACATTGTACTGTCAGGGCGGTTGGCGAGTAAATAGCATCTCAGGCATTTTGTCAGGATTCACTGCGAAATTAGCCTCAGAAGTCGCCAGAGCTCAGGCGTTTGAAGACCCTTTTTCTCGTTGAGCCATCTAAGATAGGCCTCGTCCACGTTCCTCGAATTAACTATATAATTGAAGATGTACTCAACATATTCCCTAACATCTTCCTCTGTTATGTTGTCGGGGTCAAGCCTTTCAGGAGGAGGATAGGGCAGACCCCATGTGTCCACAGCTCTAGGAGCCACTTTAAAAGAGTTCGCTACAGTTACCCAACCTTCCCTCGTCTCCACATAGCTATCTGTCAGAGTCTTCCTCCACTCTTCGAGATTTATTTTCCCGCCAACCCTGACCCGAAAAGCAAGAGAGACAAGCTGGGAGGCGTTAGCAATAGCATCGGCCGCGTCGCGTAGATAGCAGAGTATGCGCTTCACACCTATTCTAGGCAGGCTTAGGATGAGGGGTTCCTCAATCCATAACCAGCTTGAGGCAAACTCCCCTAAAACCTCGCGAACATACTCGAAAACCCTGTGTACTCCTAGAACACCTTTAACATATAAGTTCAGTACGCGTTCAAGCTCTTTTGGGTATGGTAATTGCAGTACTTCAGGACTGAGCTCTTCCTCTAAAAGCTTGTTAGCTAGCTTAAATCTCCCCAGCCTGATCCTAGGACTGAGGAGAACGACTCCGCTCATTCGCCAAGCAATTTAGCCTTTAAAAGATTAAAAGGATTTCTAGTAACTGGGGTTCCTTATATCTGTTAGAATTCTAGCTTGTCATTCTATGCTGTTTTTTCTCGTACTCTTGCATAGAGCTTAGTCTTCTCGAAAAGCTGTTCTAGAGTCATAATGCTGACTCCATACTTGCGTAGCTGGTTATATCGCTCAGGGTCAGCCGTTAGGATGATAAACTTCTTCTCGGAAGCTATTGCTACGTTGACGATGTCTTCAAAATAAGGAGTTAGGTTATAGTGAAGCAAATCGCTCTGTATCTGCGCGATCATCTCAGAGACTTTATCCTCGAATTGGTCTATGACCGTGTATATCTTGCGCAACTTGGGAAGAATTCCTGTTATCTCAACCTTCCTCTCATGCGATAGATAAGTGAGGAGCTCTATTATCGATATGATAGACACGTGTAACCCGCTCTGCGTCATTGGGGCGGGCTCCCGGTTACCCTTCTTAGGGGTTATTGTTTCTGGCCTGGTGGCTGTGTTTTTTCTTCTCGGTGAGTGGTATGACTCCTTGGTGTGTGGGGATGTAGGTCTCGATTCTCGTCGGTGTCGGCGGGGTGTATCCTGCCTTGTGGGCAATGTTTAGCGCTGCGTTTATGTCCGCGTTGGCCTCGAGGCCGCATCGATGGCACGGGGAGGCCTTGGAGGCTTACAGCCGGGCGTTGTCCCTCGCCGGGGGCCTCAACCTACACCCGGGGGGAGTCCAGGGCTATGCAGGCCTGGCAGGTTGACCACGCGGGGAGGGCGTACCAGGCCCTAAGCGAGGCGGTCGAGGAGGTAAACCTTCGACGCACACACATCGCCCCTCTAAGGATCTACGCTGACATCCTCCCAGAATACAGGAAGACACTCAACGGCATTGATGCAATGCTCAGGGAGCTAGAAGAACATCAAAGCAGGATCGAAGGCCTCCTCGAGGAATAGGAGACAGAGAAGACATACTAGGGATATTGAAAGGAAAACAAGCCGAGAATGGCAAGGTCACACCCACCGCTTCCATTCACAACAAATAATCCTTCAATCATTGTAAGAGAAAAGGGGTACAGGTCTATCTACTTCACGGGTCAGCTTGGTAGACTCTATTGGAGAACGGGGCTACCAGAGTACGGGTCACTGTTACTTAATTCTATTACCTGGGCAAGTTCACCTCCACTATAAGAGCATTGTCAGACGGGACACTTCTATTCGAGCCATACACGAGGAGCGGGCAACTAGTGCTTTACTTGTTGAATGAAACACGTGACAGGAGAGTTATACTTAGAGGAAACACCTAGGAACCTGGAATGCGGCACTCGAAATCTGAAGCCGTAACCCCTTAAGACTGCTTTTTACTGTAGGAGGTGTAAAGCGCCTCTATAACGCTTTTGCCCGAACTCATCATTATATTTTTCTAGATACATCGATATTTTCACTTAAAAATATTAAGACTTATACATAAATGCTAATAAATAATATTGCATATAACTATATTGAAAAACATGAATACACCCCTCAGCCGCAGAGATTTTATTAAAGCCGCAGGGCTCGCCGGGCTCACAGTTGCAGCGTCCTCACCCACGCTGAGGCTGCTAAGGCCCTCGCAGCCCCAGACTGAGCTTCAAGCCGAGCAAGAGAAGATTGTCCCAAACATATGCATGATGTGTCCCGCCGCCTGCCAGATCCTGGTCCGGGTAAAGGATGGAAAAATAGTGAAGATAGAGGGTAATCCCAAGGGGCCTACAAACCTTGGGAAGATATGCGCTAGGGGTCAGGCAGGGCTCTTCAGGGTTTACAACCCTGACAGGCTTAAAAAACCTCTCCTACGAGACAACCCTGCACAAAGGGGGACGTTTCAAGGTTTCCGGGAGGCCTCCTGGGATCAGGCTTTCGAGGCAGTGGCTTCTCAAGTTAAGAAGCTGATAAGCGAGGGAAGGGTCAAGGAGATATTCATGCTGGGAGGCTGGCCTACATGCCTATACCTGGAACCATATATGAAGGCCTTCGCCGACACTATTGGAACACCGAACGCTATCGGCATACCAGGGGGTGCCTGTTACTTCCCAAAGGCATTCGGATGGAGCACAGCACTTGGTGTCGGGGCTCATTCACAGATCTTAACGGACTATGAGAATGTAAAGTACCTTATAGTGATTAGGAGGAACTTCTTCGGCAGTCTAAGCGTCGTTCACGGCACGCGAGCAGGGAGAAAGCTAGGGAACTACAAGCTAGTGGTGGTCGACCCGAGGTTTAGTGAGACTGCAGCAAAGGCTGATGTTTGGATACCTATAAAACCCGGGACGGATCTAGCCTTCCTCCTTGCGTTGATCCACGTAGTGATAAAGGAGGGGCTCTATGATGCAGAATTCCTTCGCAAATTCACAAATGCACCTATGCTGGTTGCTGAAGACGGGTCACCGCTAACAGCTGGAACCGAGGGCGGCAAGACGAAATACCTTGTCTGGGATCTCGCCCAAGGTAAGCCCGTTAAGCACGAGGAAGCCATCCTACCGGCACTCGAGGGAGAATACAACCTAGACGGGAAGAAGGTAAAACCTGTCTTCCAGCTCCTCAAAGAGAAGGTGGAGGCATATACTCCTGAGTGGGCTGAGAGTATAACGGGTGTACCAGCCGCTACCATAAGATCTATTGGAATAGAATTCGGCAAGACAAGGCCAGCCGCGGTGGATACCGGGTGGCACGACCCTAAGTACAAGAACAGCGTAATGACGTGGAGGGCCGCCGCCATACTCAACGCTCTTGTAGGAGGACTTGTAAAGGATGGCATACTTATAACCGGTGCTGGGAGCATAGCGACGCCTCCACCCGATGTAAGCGAGGAGAGCGTGATGAGGATCTGGGGTACGAAGCAGGGCGTGGCTATGGCCTCGAAGGGCTTCACCTTCCAGGGATTCCTGGATGCTATCTTGAATGGTGACCCCTACAAGGTATCGATGCTCTTCATGTTCTCAACCAACATCGCACTGACGGGACCCGACGCTACAAAGTGGCGTGAAGCTATGAAGAAGCTAGAGAAAGTCGTCGCCATCGACATATACCCTGTTGACGCGGTTCTCTACGCTGACATAGTCCTACCCGAGTCCACGTTCTTGGAGCGCGACGACCCCTTATACGCCATAGCCTACGCTCCTGCCCTCGGATTCCAGACGCGAGTCGCAGCTGTACAGCCCGTTTACGACACTAAACACCTCGTGGACATAATCGTCGGGATCTTGAGGAAGCTTGGAGACGACTACTACACCAAGTTCTGGGTCAACCTCGCAAAGGCTCTCGGTGCGGCAGATCCCAACGCCATGGCTGCAAAGCTGAAGGACGCCTACGAGAAGAACGGGGTACGCGGAATACGCGCGGTACAAGCCTCTGCGAGGAACCTCGACCCAGCGAAACTCGAGTCTGATGGACTCATAGTCTTGAAAGACTCATCGACTCTTCGAAAAGAAATGATAAACAAGGCTCTTGCAGGTCAGCTTCTCACCCCTACCGGGAGGATAGAAATATTCAGCTTCGCTTTGAACAACATAAAGGCAAAGAAAGGCTACCAGCCCTACTGGGATCCGATCGTAGCCTGGGCCGAGCCTGAGGTACTAGGCAAGGCCGATGGGAGGCAGACCTTCTACCTAACCTATGGCCGCGTCCCAACAATGACCCACACCTCCACAGCGGACGAGCCATTGTTATCCGTCCTTACACCCGACTACAAGCGAATGGCCTGGATAAACAGGAAGGTCGCCGAGAGCCTCGGGATCAAGAAGGGCGACAAGATAAAGCTGGTTAGCATAGCGAACGGCGTGTCCGTGGAGGCCGTGGCTTTCCCAACGGATCTCGTCAGGGAAGACACGATATGGGTCTCAAGCGATTTCGGACATACTAGCGAGGCCTTGCACTACACTAAGTTTGGCGTCCCCTATCACTTCCTCACCTCTGTGAAGGCCGACCCCGTTGCGGGCGGCGTGATGTCGCAAGAGGTGATTGTCAAAGTTGAGAAGGCTTAGAGGGTGAGAAAAGATGGTAAGGTATAGTATGGTTATAGATCTGAACCGATGCATCGGTTGCGGTGCTTGTGTTGCTGCATGCATAGCTGAGAACAGGCGTGAGCAGGCGATGAGGGCTATAAGCGAGGGACTCACAGCTCTCGAAAACTTCAAGAAGAGGACATACGTCAACACCTACATACAAGGGACATTTCCCAACGTCAGCGTGTACTACACCCACATGATTTGCCAGCACTGCGAGAACCCGCCATGTGTCTCCGTATGCCCTACAGGAGCAAGCTACAAGACCCCAGATGGCGTTGTGCTGGTTGACAGCCAAAAGTGTATAGGCTGCGAGTACTGCGTTCAGGCCTGCCCTTACGGGGCCAGGTTCTGGGACGAGTACAAGCGCTCGATAGACAAGTGCACCTTCTGCATTCACAGGGTATCCGCTGGTCAAGAACCAGCATGTGTTTCAACATGTCCAACCAACGCAAGGGTGTTCGGAGACCTAGACGACCCTGCAAGCGAGGTCTCCAAGCTTGTAAGCTCGGGGGCCGCGGTTCCACTCAAGAGCGAAGAAGGAACGAAGCCCAAAGTCTTCTACATATTCCCTATTAGGAAGAGGTGATAGGCGTGATAGAGGTACAACACGCGTGGGATATAAGGATCGTCCTTGACCTAACGCTTGGAGGCATGGGAGTAGCCACGTTCATCTACGCCTTCCTATCATACCTCAAGGGCGAGAAAGAGTTCAGCCTCAAAGCAGCATTCGCTGGGATGGCATCACTCGTTCTGGGTCTCCTCATACTCGTAACCCACCTTGGAAAACCGGAGGCAGCCATATACACGATGATCTCACCAAACCTCTACTCAGTAATGACCTGGGGAGTATTCTTTAACATTTTAGCACTAGTCTTCGGCGGTTTATTCGCACTACCCGCAGTAGTCAAGCTCCCATACTCCTCAAACGAGAAAATAATGACTACGCTAGGAGCGATAGGGTCAATATTCTCGTTCCTAGTGATGTCTTACACAGGAACTCTACTCGCGAGGTCCTCGATCCACCTGTGGAGAAGCCCAGCCACACCCCTCTTATTCATACTTCTCTCTCTTTCCAGCGGAGCCGGTCTATACTTCCTGGTATCACATACTTTGAAGAAAGAAGCACCCCCAATACTGTTGGACTTCTCAGCCCTCACCACCCTCCTAGCACTAGTGACCACGACACTATACATCCTTCTCGCAGACATATCAAGCGAGGCCTACAAGTTCTCCGTGCATCTAATGCTCACCGAGTTCCTCCCAGTAACACTGCTTCTCTACCTTGTGGGCTACGCAGCACCCCTTGTCCTCTACCTGCTTTACAAAGGCAAACCCTCCAAGACACTCCTTATATCTATCGCTCTACTCCTAATCCTACAAAGCTTGCTAGCCAGGCTACTACTCGTATACACGGGCGCTATGGAGCTACCCTGGTGAAGAAAAAAGAAATAAAAATTATTTTTTTAACTCTAGGTGTTAAGATTGATACATGACATTCTCTTTAAAGAAAGAGGGCTAATCTACCGTGTTTTAAGCCTGGCGCTCTACACCCCTCTAGACCAGGAAGCACAGGAAGAGTTACGGCTCGCAGTAGGCCAGCTTAGCAGCATCACGAGCCTTCAGAACCTCAAGGATGCCGTAAACGGCTTTAGGAACTCCTGGCTAGAAGCCTGGAACATGCCTCGCGAGAAGCTCCTAGAAGAGTATACAAGGCTCTTCACAAACGACTACCCCGAGCTCAAGTGTCCCCCATACGAGACCTTCTGGGTCACAGGCGAGCGCGTAATATACGGCCCCACGATAAAGGACCTAGAGGAGATCTATAAAACTGCAGGACTCGAGCCACAGCCTGGAGTAAAGCTGCCCATCGAGCACGTGGCACTCCAACTTGAGCTAATGCACTACCTTGTATCCTCAAGCCTAACCCAGGAGCAATTCCTCTGCTTACAGGAAAAAATGTTCCAAAACCATATACAGCTGTGGGGCAAGCCCTACGCGGAATGCCTAGAAAGAACGGCACGTCTTAACTGCTATAAGGCCACTGCACTCCTCCTTAGAGACTTCATAAACCTCGAAGAGACTCTCTTTAAAAACCACTCGTTCTGCGAGGAGGCCTGACTCATCTGTTGTCCGTTTAGCTCAAAAGTCGAAACCTATCTGCCCATCACCCATATCCTATCAGAACAGTTGAGCTACTTTCGAAAAATATTAGTCTTTGTGGAATAGAATAACTATCATGGTTAAGATCGACGACCTTGAGGTTAAATACAAGGTCTGGCTCGCAAAGGACGGTAAACCCGTAATTGGGAGCGGTGGGGCCAGCCTCCTCAAGGCTATTCTAGAGACAGGGTCAATAAACGCAGCGGCAAACGCCTTAGGATACTCATACAGCTTTGCATGGACCTATCTCAAGAAGATAGAGCAGAGGACAGGACTAAAAGTTGTCGAAAAGACAAGGGGTGGAGAAGAAAAAGGAGGAGCCACCCTGACCCCAGAGGGCAAACGCCTGCTAGAGCTCTATTTAAGGGCTGAAGAGGCTGTGAGAAAAGCCCTCGAGAACATTTAAGACCCTCAACCGTTCAGAAAAATAGTAGTACGAATACTCCAAAGCTCTCTGACCTAGTGATTTTACGCTTTGTCCTCAGGCTCAACCAGAACCGCAGTGCCTGTAGCAGTAACAACGATGAAGCCCTCCAAAATCTCACTAGTCTCGAAATCAACCCCGATGACAGCGTTAGCTCCTAGCTTCAAAGCCTCTCTAACAAGGTCCTGGACAGCCTCCTCTCTAGCCCTCCTGAGCTCACCTATATATGACTCTCCACGACCCCCTACCACCGCCTCAAGCTCAGCAGCAAAACGCCCCAGAGCCCCCCTTGTCCTGACACTAATCCCTGTAACAAGCCCCAAGACACGCAAAACCCTGTAACCCGGGATGCCCGGAGTCGTTACAATTATAACTTGCCTATCCGATGACACGAATAATAATCACAGGGCCTGGCTTATACTTTGCTACAATAATAGAATCGACGACCTTCTCAACACTTCCTCCAAGAACCTATCCTCATCAACACGCTTTAACGACCTTGCCAAGATGAAGAGTGTGGAGATTTACCCCTGGACTAGCTTAACAACCGCATAAACTGATCCCGGAGGCTCAGCCCCAAATCACGGGAACTTTATCGGTTCAAGGGAGATTCAGCTACGGCCGCTCTCCTCACGCATCAGGGAGCTCCGGTTGGTCATCATTGAGGATAAAGGGTTAAAGGGCCCTATATTTATGTACCGTTTAAATAACAGTTTTTCTCTTATGGTGCAGGTGGAGTATTGCAAGAGTACCGAGCACTGCCTTACTGAAAAACACGCCTACAGTTTAATTATGGACAAAGGATAAACTTTGGGAGCTATGTTGACGTCGATGCAGGGACAGGCTCTCGACCGACGCCTCTACGCTATGCGGCTAGTGGAGGCGACCCTGAATTGGTTAAGATGTTTTGGAGCGCGGATCTTGATGCTCAATACAATGATGGAAAGAAGGCAGCCGAGCTCGCCAGAAAGAAAGGACATCTAGAAGTGCGGATCCCATAGCAGGCTGGAAGAATGCTAAGTAGAATTGTTAGAGCGTAAAATGACTTGAACTCCAGGTGACTGTGGTTTATTGAAACGGGTGGCTCCGCTAGAATAACCAGCCAAGAATAAACTTGGTGAGATAGGCTTTTTATCTACAGGTATTTTAGTGCCTCGGTGGGGTGATCCTCAGCCCTCTTCAGGCCTTTTACGATCGCCTTTATCTTCCCATCGTGGTCTATGACGAAGGTAACTCGTTGCGCGGTCTTCCCAGACTTGCCGAGGACTCCAAATAGCTTTATGATTTCTAGACTCGAGTCGGAGATAAGCGGGTATTGCAGGGAGTATTTCTCGGCGAACCGCTGCAGAGTGGACAGCTTGTCGGCGCTAACGCCTATCACTTCAACGCCTCTACTGGTAAACTCATTAAGAGCTTTGTTAAAGGCTTCAACCTCGCGTGTACATCCAGGGGTAAACGCCTTTGGAAAGAAGAATATTACTACTTTTCGTCCTTTGAGGTTTGAGAATCTAATCTCTCCCCTGGTCGACTGGGCAGTGAAGTCCGGAACATAATCACCTACATTTAAAGGCATGACAAACCCGGGAAAAAACCGTAGAGGCGTCAGATAAATGTTACTTGGATTGGCGTGAAAGTCATTTTTACATTTTTATGCAAGGAACCCTGTACTCATTTGTCAGGGCTCTGACAGTTCCCAAGTTTCCGGTGGACCTTCACCACCTCCCTCAAAACCCTGGATCGGAACTCTCTCGTCTTGGAACTGGTTGGAGTGTGAGCCACGATGAGGACGATGTAGTACTGCTTGTCTGATTGCTCCTCAATGTACAGGTTGAACTCCTTTACAAACGGAGATATCGCGCTTCTGAGCTCTGATAAGACAGTATCCGGATCACAATATATGGGAAACTCGTATCTTACTTGTATCGTTTTACTCTCCTCCAGCTCTTCCGCTACGATGCTCGAGTTTAGTAGAATAGAGTTAGGTATCTTTACGAGTTGCCCGTCAGTATCGAGCATCTTTGTGAACATGAACCCTACCTCGATTATTGTGCCCTTAAGGCTTGGAAGAAGCTGGTCTCTGCTGAAAAACTTATACGCGGGAAAGGCAAGCACCGAAATCGTAACTGGCCCCGTAATCCTAACGCTCTGACCAGGCTTCAGAAAACCAGAGGCTAGTATCAGGATTCCTGAGAAAAAGTTTGAGAGCACCGGCTGCAATGCGAGACCTATTATCAAGCCGGTGAATGTCGCGCTCGCAAGCAGTGACTCGCCACTGACGCCTAGAAGCGCGGCGTCGACGAAGCCTAGAATAATATATCCAAATAGGATTGTAACGTTCCGGACGTAATAGGCTTCGGGTCGATGCTTTTCCTTGAACCAGCCTAGAGTAGCCGTAGCGACTGACTGTATTATAGCTGCGCCCACAAGGGTGGCTATGGCCGCGTATACAAGGTGGCGGTGAGCCTGGTAGATGGGAGCAATATCTTTAAAGAGAGAGCCTAGTAGGCTCTCAAAGAGCCTCACAGAGAGTATGACGATTAAGATGAGGATGATAAGGGAGAGTATTCTTCTTTCAAGTCTCATACTGATTTCCTAAAAACACGGATTCAACTATAAAAATAAGACTTGTATATTGGCGTGTGCAGTTTTCTCTCGTATCGAACAGCTAGTTTTTATTTGGGCCCCTCTACCTACAATCTTGTGAAGCTGAGTATATTCTCGGTGCGAGACGTAGAATATTCTTACGGAGTAATAGAGTTCGAATCTCACGAGGAGATTCTCGGAAAAGTGCTGGGAAAGGACAGTGATAGGTTGAAGAGAGAGCTTGAGGAAGAAATGAACACCGTCTTCACCTCGTTTAGCTTGGCAACTGGTACACTTAACTATAAAGGAGAAGTCCTCGACCTGGCTTACATGAGGCTAGAACGGGAAGACGGCTCCAGCTTTGAAATCGAGATATACGAGAAGTCAGCCAGAAGCTTTTCAAACACAAGTCCCGAGGATCACTACGAGTTTGCGGCTAGGCTTATAAAGGCGTTGAACCCGGATGTAAGCATTAGAGGTCCGAGATTGATAGGCTTAGCATAGTGGTTGCTATGAGCGTTGTGGTGACCGGTGGGGCCGGCTTTATAGGTAGCCACCTCGTAGAGAAGCTGCTGAGCCTAGGTTACCAAGTGACAGTTGTAGACAACTTCTCCTCGGGCCATATCGAAAACCTCTCAGGCATTTCTTCAGAGATCAGATTAATCAGGGGTGATCTCCGCCTACCAGAGGTCTCTGAGGAGGCAATAAGAGACGAAGTGGACACCGTCTTCCACTTTGCGGCGAATCCGGAGGTTAGGGTTGGAGACCCAAAGGAACACTACGAGAACAACATTCTTGCAACATACAATCTCCTGGAGGCGATGAGGAGGAGAGACGTCAAGCGCATAGTGTTTGCTTCCACAAGCACAGTCTACGGTGACGCAGCTAGGCTTCCAACGCCCGAGGACTACTCCCCCATGAAGCCTATCTCGCTCTACGGGGCGTCCAAGCTTGCCTGCGAGTCAATGATCTCGGCCTATACTTACACTTATGGCTTTACAGCCGTCGCTCTGAGATATGCTAACGTAGTAGGCCCAAGGGCAAAGAGGGGAGTCGTAAAGGACTTTGTGGCGAAGCTCAAAGCGAATCCCCATGAACTTGAGATCCTTGGGGATGGGACCCAGCGTAAAAGCTACATCTGGATCGACGACGCGGTAGAAGGAACAATTACCGCTTGGCAGAAGACCCTTAGGGGGTTTGAGGCGTACAATGTTGGGAGCGAGGACTCAATAACCGTTCTCGACGTGGCAGCTATTGTAGTGAAGGAAATGGGTCTGACGAATGTCAAATACAAGATCACGGGGGGTGTAGATGGTGGCAGAGGATGGGTGGGGGATGTGAAATACATGCACCTCGATATTAGAAAGCTCAAGGCCCTGGGCTGGGCTCCAAAATTCAATAGCAGTGAGGCGGTCAGAAAAGCCGCCAAGGCGGCAATAGTGGAGCTTACACGTTAAGGCTTAAGAGAACGGCAAATGTCATCGTAAGTTTTTCCATGCTCATCGCGCCTTCATGCTTTAGACTCTTCTTCAACTCTCCGCCCTTCCTGATTAGAAAGACTATCGTAGGTGAAACGTGTACATCGAAGATCTCAAAGAGCCTCCTTGCGGGCTCAGAGCCACACTGCCCGGCAAACCAGTCACAGAGGGCTATCATGAAATAAGTGTCCCTTGCTTTTTCCGCGTTCTGTTCTACAAAGGTGAACCAGGTCTTGTCGAACTTTCTGCATGCGGGGCAGAGGGTATTGTCGAAATATATAACGTGTACACCGTTCTCGCTCAACCAGAACCTTTCAAGCTGGATCCATCTCTTCTCGGTAGTCGAGTAAAGGTAGAGACCGTTTGGCGTTGCGGGACCAGGATAGGGATAGATGTTTGTCATACATGCGGATTCAAATAAATTTTGAATATATCTATTTTACTATGGTAGGCTAATGTAGAGCTTTAACATGGGTTGGTAAAACGCGTTTGCGACAACTCCCTTCAATAGGAAGTCTAGCGCAATGAACGCCAGAGAATACAGTAGCATCTTCTTCACATCATCCTCAATGATCAACTTCCGCTTCTTGAAAAACAGGAAGGAAATTCTAGAGAGGCTCGTCCCTAATAGGACGTACCCAACAACGCGTAGTATCGCGTAGATCTGCCAGGAAAGTAAAGCAACTTCAAGGAAGTGTCCAGGCATAGCATGGAGCAGCAGTATACCCACATAGAAGTTCATGTAGTCTAGAAGGTAGGCTCCCATGAAGAGCCCTGCAAAGCCAACCGTTAGAAAGGATGCCATTGAAAACACTACGATCTCTATTATCTTAGGAACGATGAACAACGAGGGGTCACCTTCGGCTCCCTTACCCGTTGCTATCCAGGAAAACATTTCTTTAACATAGTCAGCCCCCTTGGCCACAAGCCCTGCTCCCTCAAGCCCATTCGAATAAGCGTAGTGTATCATCAGAAGAGAGGCTAGTATGGCCCAGGAGAACACTAGCAGGCTTGCCGTCCACAACTTTCCCTTATACACTTGGTAGGCAAAGCCTGGGTATACCGCTAGAGTAAGAATTAGAGGTAGCAGGATCGGATTAAATCTAGCTAGGACAAGCCCGACGTAGAAGGCTATGGCTGTAGCCGATAGAACAGATATGAAGCATATAAGGGTGTTCCAGCAGAATTTTTTAGGGTCTTCCAAGCTCTTGCCCCCTAACAAATCTTATATTTTCCTATATATTTTTTCATTTAAAGTGTGACCTGTTCATGCATGCCGTCCTGGTCAAAGGACTCGTGAAGGATTATGGCTCCTTCAGGGCTCTCAATGGTATAAGCTTTGAAGTCCAAGAAGGCGAAGTCTTCGGCCTCATAGGTCCCAATGGCGCCGGCAAGACAACCACGTTCAGGATACTTGCAGGCCTGCTCCAACCCACCTCCGGTGAGGTTCTAGTCCTCGGCGAGAAGCCCGGGACATTGAAGGTTAAGAGGCAAATAGCATACCTCCCCGAGGACGCAGGCTCATACAGGAATCTCACAGGCTACGAGTTCCTAAGGCTCGTCGCAGAGCTCTATTATGGGAGAACAAGGGAAGCGGAGGAGGCTGTTGAACTCGGGATTAAGATCTCGGGTCTAGGTGAGAAAATACACGAGAAAATGAAGACCTACAGCAAGGGTATGAAGAGGCGTGTACAAGTTGCACGGGTATTGATGCTGAGGCCTAAACTAGCCATAATGGATGAGCCTACCGCGGGCCTAGACGTGATTCAGGCAAAAGAGATACGCGACCTCATCAAGGAGAACGCTAAGAGCTTCGGCGTCACTATACTTCTCTCAAGCCACAACATGCTTGAAGTAGAGGACGTCTGCTCACGCGTGGCAATGCTTAACAAGGGCCTCATAATAGAGGAGGGTCCCGTTAAGGAGCTCATCTCCAAGCACGGGGTCAGGAATCTAGAAGAAGTGTTCTTCAAGCTAGCAGGTGGTGTCACGTGATCAGGCCCCTTCTTATCAAAGAGGTAAAGGACACGCTTCGCGACCCTAGAATCTTAGTACCTTTCATCCTAAGCGCCCTAATAATGCCAGTGGTGGGCCTTGTGATCATGGTTCCAATGCGTACGGCAGTGCAGGAAGCAGTACAGATGACTCAGAACATAGGTGTCTTAAACCTTGACAACGGGTACTACTCGAGACTGCTCCTCGAGTGGTTATCACGCAAGGGCTACACTATAACCTACCTTGAAAAAGGGGGTAACAACATATATTCGGAGGCGTCAGCCAAAGGACTAAAGCTTATACTAGTAATCCCTAACTCGTTTTCATCGTCAATTGAGAACGAAAAGCCTCTAAACGTCACGCTTATCGCGATAGTAGACGAGATCTCCTTTACCTCGGGTATCCAAACCGGGCGTCTACTCGAATCTTTGAAATCCTTCTACCTCGAACTACTGGCGAACAACTCAGGGATCAATCCTCAGCTTCTCCAGAATCCCGTCGAGTCGGTACCCCAGACCTACATCTCAAGCAAGAAATTATTCCTACCAGCCGATCCTGGATCTCTCTTTGGGCTAGTAATGGCAGCCCTCTTCATTCCTATAATAGTTATGTCCATAGCCATGGTGGTCATGCAGATGTCAGCGACCTCCATGGCCGTAGAAAACGAGGAAAAGACTCTAGAAACCCTTCTTACGATGCCCGTACCTGCGCGGGACATACTAACGGCGAAACTGCTCGGAATGTTCGTAGTCTCTCTCTTAGGCTCACTCTTTGAGATGATAGGGATAGGCCTTTACTTTTTAATAGTGCTTACAAGCTTTCCTACGGAACCACAAATCACGGCTCAGCAAGCTGCTCCTCCATATTCCCCAGCTGCCATTGATTTACTACCCTCAGGGAGCCTAGTCCTCCTGGTACCCAGCTTACTTATTTCACTATTCTTTGCAGCAGCCCTAGGAGTAGTAATAGGCGCCCTAAGCAAAGACGTTAGAATAGCCAACACAATCCTAGGGCCTCTCTCCATGCTAATCTTCCTCCCAGGATACTTTGTTATATTCGCTCCATCCCAAATGCTAGGCCCCGTTGTTAAGGCAATACTCTATATCTTCCCACTAACCCAGCCAACAATACTAGCCAAGGATATCGTGGCCTCAGTTCCACCCGCACAGACTCCTCTCTACCTAGTCCTCTCCATAATCCTCACCATACTTCTCGTCTACCTAACTTCACACATCCTCTCCCTAGAGACTCTCTCGAGAATACAGTCTGCCGTTGAGCAAGTCACAGCTAAGCTCAGAAAGAAACGTACTAGCATATAAAACTAAAGCTTTACAGCTATATATTCTTCTTATAGAAATCAATACTTTCTTTTAATCTTATGTTTATGTATTTAGACTTTTTATTCTTATTTTACATAAACCTTTAAAGCTTACGGGAAAAAGATTTATAGAGTATAAAGTTCAGAAAAAAATGAGCAAGCATGCAAGCAAAAACTCAGAAATCAATTGCACTGCTTCTCATAGTAGTTCTCGTCCTTGGTTTCGCTGTCGGCTATCTTGTCCACTGGGCTACAGCTCCACAGCCATCCGCTCCGGCAGGAGAGGTAGTCCCTAAAAGTGAGTATGACAAGCTAAACCAAGAGCTACAGACTCTGAAAAACCAGCTGCAACAACTACAGCAGCAACAAGGCGGCAAACCCGTAGAGATAGTGATAACAGCATGGACGCAGGGACCTGAGCGAGAATCAATATATCGTCAGCTGAACCTGGTAGAGGCAGCAAACAGGCTTAACACTATATTCAAGGTCGTCGGCGTCCCAGCCACTGTAAAGGTGGAGGGCGACTTCTCTACAGCGAGCTGGACGGACTACAGGAACAAGGTTTTCCTCGCGTTGCAAGGTGGCACTGGTCCCTGTATCTTCCAGATGGAGCATCACTACTCAGCCTTGCTTAGCGAAAATGGCTGGATTATTCCTTTAGACGACTATGTCAAGAAGTACTGGAACTGGACATACTATGACATAATAAGCGGTCTATGGGACGCCGTTACATACAAAGGGCACATATGGGGTATACCTCAGGACACCGAAGCCCGACCAATCTTCTACAACAAGCTACTACTAAAACAGCTCGGCTGGACCGATGACCAGATAAACTCACTCCCCGACAAGATCAAGAGCGGACAGTTTACTCTACAAGACCTACTGCGCGTAGCTGAGGAGGCTGTCCAGAAGGGCGTGGTACAGCCAGGCTACGCCATATGGCATAGGCCCAGCGCTGGACCCGACTGGCCTATAGTATACTTGGCATTCGGAGGCACGCTCCAAGACCCCACCACGGGCAAGCTTGTCGCTGACATGAAGGCTTGGAAGAAGACCTTCGACTGGTTCTACGAGGCCTCCATGCAGAAGGGCAAGGCTATTTCAGACAAGATAACTTCCCTAGACTTCAACAGGGACATTCACCCCACAATAGTCTCTGGGAAGGTCCTCTTCTGGATGGGAGGCATATGGAACAAGGCACAGTGGGTAGGCTCCTTCAACTTATCAGAGGATAGATTCTGGCAAATGTTCGGCTTTGCCTTGTACCCCGCCGGTGAGCCAGGCTTAAAGCCGGTAACACTCTCACAGCCTCAAGCCTACTTCGTATCAAAGTCCTGCAAATACCCCGAGATAGCCTTCCTTATAATCACCCTCGCCACCGATCCATACCTGAACTCGCTGCATGCGGTTAAAAGTGCACACCTAGCGATACTATACGACCAGCTCTCAGATCCCGTATACACTAAGGACAAGTTCCTAGCCGCAACGGGTTACATGGTACAATACGCCAAATACCAGCCTTTACACCCGAAGTGGAGCGACTACAACACCATAATCTTTAACGTCATAAAGGGAATAGAGACAGGGCAGTTCAACTCTGATCAGGCTCTCCAGGTCTTCAGACAGAACCTACAGAATACTCTAGGTGACAGTGTAATCATTAGGGATTAAAAAATAAAAATATTTTTTTCTGGGTGGTTCTCTACATGGCTTTTGGTAGACGCTGGGTTCGAATCGCGGTTCTAGCATTAATGCTGGTGCCGGCTACAATCGTCATCGTGCTTTTCATGCTTATCCCGGCCGTTCTCACAGTGCTTATATCTCTAACAAACCTTGACTACCGCTTTATATGGGAGTGGATCGGCCTCGCAAACTACCAGAAGTTTATAACTGACATCAACACTCCAATATTTGTAAAGAACACTATAATATTCGTGACAGGGACCTTGACTTTTAACGTTCTAGTTGGACTATTCCTCGCCCTAGTATCCACACACGTCCACGACACCCTGGGAACCCTCATGAGAGCATTATGGTACCTTCCCAGGGTTATGCCCTCCGTCATCTACGCGTTTATAATGATGTGGATCTTCTCTCCCATGGATACCGGCTTCCTAAACACAATACTGAGGGGTTTGGGAGAGCGTCCAGTGGCGTGGACCTTCCACTACTACTGGCCCTTCCTTATAATAGTTAACGGCTTCATAGGCTGTAGCTTCGGAATGGTTATATTCAGCTCCGCTATAAAATCCATACCTCAAGACTACATCATCGCGGCCAAGGTTGACGGGGCCTCACAGCTCACAATTGTTAGGAGGATAATACTCCCCCTTATCAAGTGGCAGATAGCATTCGTAGTAGCCTACCAGACTCTCTCGCTACTCGCGTCCTTCGAATACATACTGCTCACCCTTGACGGCGGCCCTGGATACTACTCCACAGAGGTGATGATACTTCAAGCGTATCATCTCGCCTTTGGTCAATACCTTGCGAGTATGAGGTACGGCTATGCGACGGTCTTTGTCACCATACTGCTTGTCATCGGCCTAATACTTTCGGTGGTTTACTGGAAGGTTTTCAGGCTAAGGGAGTTGATGGCGGAGCCTAAGATGGAGTAGGTGGTGGATGTGAGGTTGAAATTATCAACTGTACTCCTGTATTTTACGGCTATAGTATTAACACTCATAATAATTGTACCTTTAGCTCTACTCATAGGATTAGCCTTCAGCAAGAGCCAAGTTACGATAGAGGGATTCACGCTAGACAACTTCAACTTCATAAGGAACGGAATATTATTCCAAGAGAACCCTGTCTATAGTAAGCTCTACCCCAACGTGTACACCGTTACAGTTAACACAATGATACTTGCATTCGGAAACATGCTCCTCGTAGTATTGATATCCTCCATGGCGGCATACGTTATTTCGCGCTACAGTTTCCGGGGCAGGAGCACCCTTCTAGGAACCTTCCTCGTGATTCACGGCGTCCCCGCATCGGTTCTCTTAATCGCCCTCTACTTCCTATTGCGCCAGCTTAACCTCCTCAACACCCTAGCAGGGGTTATATTGGTCAGGATGTCCGTCGACCTACCCTTAGGTGTGTGGGTTTTAAAGGGCTTCTACGACAGCATACCATGGGACATTGAGATAGCAAGCCTTGTAGACGGGACCAGCAGGCTGGGCGCCTTCTACCGTGTAATGCTACCACTGGTCACACCGGGAATCTTCGCTGTAGCCCTCTTCTCTTTCCTGAGCGGGTGGGGCGAGTACATTTTCGTGTACACGTTCATACAGTCCCAGACAAACTGGACCCTCTCCCTTCTCATAAGGAGCCTGGTGGGGGAGATGGGCGGCATAAACCTCGCGCTCATAGCCGCGCTCTCAGTGTTCTACCTCATACCCGTGATCGTGCTCTACGTCGTTGGTGAAAAGTATTTGGTTAGGGTCACAATAGGTGGTGTAAAGGGGTGAGTTTGAATGGTTAGGGTAAGACTGGAAAACGTGTCCAAGATCTTTAAGGGAGGCGTCGACGCAGTTAAAAACCTAAACCTAGAAGTCAAAGACAAAGAGTTCGTTGTCCTGCTTGGGCCAAGCGGCTGCGGAAAGACGACGACACTCCTGATGATAGCAGGAGTCTACAAGCCCACAACAGGCTACATCTACTTTGATGACGTAGTGGTGAACGACCTTGAACCAAAGGACAGGAACATAGGAATGGTTTTCCAGAGCTACGCGCTCTATCCGCACATGACAGTCTACGAGAACATAGCTTTCCCCCTGAAACTCAAGAAACTATCAAAGCAAGAGATCGATGAGAGAGTAAAGGAGGTCGCAAAGACACTCCACATCGAGGATCTCCTTAACAGGAAGCCTGGACAGCTCAGCGGTGGCCAACAGCAGCGCGTCGCTCTAGCAAGGGCAATAGTGAAGCGTCCACAGCTTTTCCTGATGGACGAGCCCCTAAGCAACCTCGACGCCAAGATAAGGGTAGAAGTAAGGGCGGAGCTCAAGAGGCTCCAAAGGGATTTAGGCATAACCACGATATACGTCACCCACGACCAGGCAGAGGCAATGAGCCTAGCAGACAGGGTTGCAGTCCTCAACAAGGGTGAGCTCCAACAGTACTCGACCCCCGAGGAGCTATACAGGAACCCGGCGAACACCTTTGTGGCAGGCTTTATCGGAAGCCCGCCAGCGAACCTGCTCCAGGCCGACGTAGTCTTCGAGCCACAGCCAAGGCTAGAGGTTGCTGGAGCCGTATTTCCACTGCCACAAGACATAGCACAAGTTCTACGCGAGAAGGGCGAGACAAAAGTAACCCTAATGGTTAGACCAGAACACCTCGTCGTACGTAAAGGTAAAACCTTTACTGTCTACTCGGTGGAGTGGCTAGGACGGGAAGAGTTCGCTTTCCTCTCAGCCCCGGACGGGACACTGATAAGAGCTGTCCTCCCACCCGAGGAACGTTTCAACATAGGGGACGGCGTCGAGGTATCCTTCGACTACGGAAAGGTACACTTTTATAGGCGGAGCGGCGAGTTGATAATCTAACACGTCCTCGAAAAATAACCTTTATTTTTTGATAAAAAATACCTTTATACGATGCGTAGAGTCTTACTCCTGTTAACGCTCTTTATATTCCTTTTTTCACTCAAAACCTTGCTTGCACAGGACAACTGCGTAAGCTTATCATACATGATTCACGACGCCATACCCCCGAACACCTATCACTTCTATGAGGTCTACTTTTCTCGCCCCGGGATCGTCGACATAACAATGTATCCTGAGCTAACCTCGACTGCCCCTGTACAGATGGTCGTTCTGGACACGGAGCAAAACAGCCAGATAGCGTCCACGAACCCTCAAACGTTTCTATCCCAGATGCTCTCGGCGAGAACAACCACGCCCAGAAGGATAGGGCTTGCAATACTAAACCCGTCAAGTTTAACAGCAAGGATAAGCGGCAGGCTCACAGTTCACCTTTGCGGCGCGCCAGCCCTAGCCTGGGCCCTCGAACGCATGACTTCCACATCCCAGACCAGCCTCGGAGCGGCAGCCCCCATAGGAATAATAGACACGGGGATATCCTTTATAAACGGAACATACACAGCCTATGCCTACAATTTCACCGCGGCAAGAGCTGAGATCGGCTTCACAGACGGCTTCGCCGCAACCAGCTTCAGCACCTCAGGTACAAGCCCCGGTGCTAGCGTCCAGCTCAACCTGAACCTTGAAGTGGTTACACTTTCAGGTTCTCTGCAAAGGTACTGGTTACAGGAGGTGCTTGTAATTGAAGGGAATAAGGTCTACGTCAACATAAACATATGGAACATAACGATGGTGCATAAGGACGCCACGTGTACACTATCCCCGTTGCTCGCAACAGCTATTACCGGTAAGGGCACAGTCCGCTTTTATAGCGGCGGATCTGGGGGCTGCGAAGGCTACCTTTACGCTTACGCAGAGCCGACAACCAAACCCTTGGGCCCTACAAGCCTCGAAGTCAGCCTTGCGAGAACAACAGGTACAATCACAATCATGTTCCTGAGAGATGGAGTATTAGTCGACCAAGTGTCCTTAACACCCTACTCTGGTGCCTATAAGGCAAGCCTTACAGTAAAACCCCTCCTATGGGAGTGGAGCCCAATAGACGCTGAGCTTGTATTCGCGGGAAAGTCAGCAGACTATCCCTTAGCCCTGCTCAACTCTGGCCAAGTAACCCTAAAACTAGAATACCTACGCGATAGCCAGTGGTCAACCCCCCTCACAGCCTGGTCAACCGGGGGAAACACGTACGAGAAATCAGTTGCCTCAGCATCGCTTGTAAGGCCGGGAATAATGATTGTGAAGCCAGGATCTACCGAAGCCAAGCTCCTCTGGTCCTCCCTTGTACTCGTCAAAACACCCCTAGGGTTAAACTTCTCAACCAGCACCGATATCTCGCGTTTCATAAAGCCCATAATAGACCTGGGCAACGGTACCAGGCTCGTCCAGCCCACAGTTTTCGTCGAGGGTAAGCCCTTCAACGCCACAAGGGTTTGGCCTGGGGCTGTCGTTGAGATCAAGTATCTTATACAACATCTAGTTTATCTAACACTTCCACACAAGAGGAGTGAGCTCTGGGTCTACGATGGAACAAGGGTCGCCTCCCTGATTCCAGAGGTTATTGATGCTGGAGAAGGAGTAAGGTACAAGCTCGAGAAGATAACATTCTCGGGCGCCGAGGTCAACAGTAGCTACGAGATCAAGAGGCCGGGCGAGCTCATAGGCTACTATCGTAAACAATTCCTAGTAACAATAAAATCCCTCAACGAGACCACCCTATGGGTTGATGAAGGAACACCACTCAAGGCCATGTTACCTGAAGTTATTAATCTAGGGAATAATACTAGGCTCGCAAAGCCCGCGGTAAGATACAAGGCAAACACCTGGAATCTGAGCGAAGCCAAGATCATAGGTCCCGGAACATATGAAGTCACCTATACGAGGCAATACTTCTGCACAATATCCCTCCTAGCAGGCGTCACAGCCGAATGGGTCGACCAGGGCTCCACAATCCTCCTGCACGCCTCACCCACCGTCATAAACGGCGTACTTTACGTGCCAACTACGTTCATCATAGACGGTGAGAAAACAAGTAGAAAAGAAGTCGTGGTTGACAGGCCTTTAAACATCAAGGCTCTTTACGAAGCCGTAGCAGATCTGGACGTATCAAGCCTAGGCTTCCCGGCACTCTACGCTGAAGCAAGCCTCAGCTGTGCTTTAAAGTCGTCCCGGAACTCCTCCCTACTCGTATACCGGTTACGCGTCGTTATACCTGAGACCTCTACAGCTGACTGCAGCGTATCGTCAATCGTAGTGCCATTATGGCCCATTCTGCTCGCTTTAACCTTCTCAAGTATAGCGGTCATCCTATTCCGCAAGAAAAAGAGGCTTGATAAATAAAGCCTTGAGTTAAACCCTCAAATCTAAGCGTTAAATTTTTAATAGACATCATTAAGCATTATTTGAGCAACCATGCCGTGCAAGTCTAAAAGTAAACAGAAATCTGAAAATGATAAGGGAAAAAACACTAAAACCAAAAAATTCTCGAATTCCAAATAAAATCCATTTTTCTCCTCTTTAACCTCCGGGCGTCCCGTGGAATGGTACCTCCTTCCAAAGCATATCCCATATCTCAGACTCTTTTATGACCTCTCTCTTAACAATAATCTCGAGAATGTTTACAAGCATTCTGTGATGCTTGTACTCGTCATTCAGGATGTAGCGGAATATATTCTCAACCCTAGGATCCTTCAACTCACCCATATAGGTTTTAAGCTCCTTTATCATCTCCTCCTCCAGCTTTATGTGTGTCTGAACAATAACCCTCAACTTCTCAAAGTCCTCCTCGCTGATAGCAGGCGAGACATTAGTCAGGATGTTAAGTATACCCTTATACATCTCGGCGTGCTTGCGAGAGTCAAAAGCTATACTCCCCAGAATAGTCCTGATAACCTCGCTCTTCAAACCCTTAACACCACTCTCGAGATCCGAGGCATTCTTGTTCTCAAGCTCTATGCTCTTCCCCAGGCTTTTGACAAGCTTCTCGCTCATCACTTAAATCTTGGAAAAAGCCTTTTATAAATCCTAACAGTCCAGACGACTTTAACGCCAGTGCATGTTTTACGCGTTAAGACTTCAGTCCTCCCTGCGCAACCCTATATGCTTGACCGCTAGCCTCAATATACAATACAAGCCACGTTATAGGCGCGAACACCGGGATAAGAGACGAGATAAGAGCGAAAGCTCCTCCCAAGGTGAACACGCCGGAACCCAAGTATGTTCCAAGCTTCAAGGCTGTAATACCCAATCCAATATACCCCATCACACCCAATATAAAGGAAAGCCATAGAGCGATAAACCTCCCCGGAAGCTGCAAAACAGTTAACAAGGCGAAAACCCCGAGCAACACGTAACCAAAAGCCAAGCCCCAGACAGCCAAAGGCACAAGACCACTCAAGTCCTGCCTCCACCGGCCAAGAGACGCAAGCCCAGGCTGAATCTTCGAGACAAGCCCATAAATAGCTATAACTAGGAAGACCAGCATTACCACGAGAGCTATAAGCCGTGGATATGAAACCTCATATGGAACTTCACGCATATGCATGGGCATGTAGAAAGGCATAAACATCCAAAAACCTGCAAGCCAGGCAAGGCCCAGAAAAACAATATAAGCTACAAGCATTAAAAGCGAGCCCTCAGCAAGACCCCTAAGCCCATCCGCAAGCTCTTTGTCAATATTCTGAGCCATAATGGTGTAATTCTAAGCCAGAATAAAAAACCTTATGACTCGTAATCAGCAAACACACGGACACTGTGCAATAAAGCTTCATTAACCCATGTGTCCAGACTCCTATCTACTGCCCTCTTCCACTTCAACATGAAACTCGCAATAGGGGTCTCCCCTAGCTATACACTTCACCTCCCTGGCAGAAACCTCCTTCACATTCCACCGACCCGCTAGGAAGCCTGCTATAATGCCCCTGACAAAACCACTCCTTATATCACCAGCCCCCTTGAACAACTCGCACTCAAAGCTATCATAAACCCTGACGACAGCCCTATGGGCATTGTCGTCAACCCTGACAAACTCTAGGACACCGTAGCCAAGCATCTGGAACACCGCGCTCACAGCCTTGAGCTGGGTGTTAGGATCACGGAAAATACTATAATAGTCTACGAAAGCTTTCCGTCCAGCCTCGAAACCCATAAGGTAGAGCATAGCGGCGAAGGCAGAGCCAAACCTCTCCCATCCCCCCTTTATAAACCCTTCATAGACAGCTCTCCGCATTATAATCGAGCGTTCGCCCATAAAGGTTAACGGGAAGCTAAAGGTGTCGAAAACAACGCCCTCCGCTATGGGAGGTGTATACGTAACTTCTTCAACAAACCTCAGCCTTGACAGTTCGCCTCTCAAGCCCTCTGCGAGGTCTTCCCGGCCTTTTAAATCAACTATAACAATGATCCTGACCTTCAACCTGGGCGGAGTGGAAACCTTCAACTCTAGGATCGGGATATTCCTGGAAGCAAATATCATTGAGACTTCCTCGAGCAGCCCTGTAGCCTTCAAAGCCTCAGGACTAAGTATCAAGTGGTAGATGTAAGGCCGCGTACCAGGCTCGATAGCATATCGGCCCATCTCATAAGGTAACGTTTTGTTAAGCATAATTTCGAATTTAATTATAATTCATATTTTTATATACTTAACTTTTTAAAATGAGTATTATCCAATCAAAAAATAAAAACATTATCAATACCTTTTTCTTTATATCTCTGCCCCCTTAGAGGGATTCTATAACTTACTTAGTGGAATTCGCCCCTGCTGAGCAATAGGATAGCCATCACTACCGTAAAAACATTAAGGATCAACCCGAAAAACGTACCCTCCCACGACAACGTCATAAGTCCTGCTCAGAACGATTGCCCCCGATCCATCCTTTACCACGAGGGTGGCAGGCTGAACTATCGGATACAACTTCACGTCCAGCCTTGCAACGCCAGTGGCGTCGGCCACACCACTAGCCACGAGTGTAGAGCCCCTCCAAATCTCAACAGACCAGCCTGGATCAAGGCCCGTGACATTAACGTACCTCGGATCCCCAGTCGCGAGAACGAGGTCGTCGAAGAACGCCGTGCCGCCGTCAACTAATAAGCCGAAGTAGTTCGGAGACAGGGATGAATCGCTTACCTGAAGAGTCGCTAGCCCAACGCCACTCTGATCATAGAGTGTTGCGCTAAAGGAATTAACGCCGCCGCTCCGCGAATACCCGCAGTACAGGATGTACCAGCTCGAAGAGTAGCCTGCCGAGACTTGGTTGAGATCGGATATTCCACTTGTGGTTCCGAGCTCCACCTTCAGTATCACGTTCCCTTTGCTAGGCTGGATAACAACGCCATAGAACCCTCTGGTAGTCTGGGAGATATCGAGAAAGGCGAAGCCCCTATCAATCCCGTCGTTTTGGTTTACCCCTCCAAGCACGACGAGAGTCCTTATATGTGAGTAGCCGCCTATCGCCTGCGACCAACTATAAATGGAGGTACGGGAAGGACCTTTGTTGTCGTCTACTCCCTGCAGAGCGTTGGAGCCAGCCCAACCCTGACCTGTGGCTATTCTCCATTTGCCTCCCATTGCTTGCCAGCCGCTGGGCGGTGTCTCGAATGGTGTATAGAAGAGAACGGCGCTCGTGTCCGGGAGGATGTCTAGGGCGCGCACCGTGAATGTCTTAGAGTCGTCGTACCTGCCCGTGTAGCTGTTGTATGCCTTTATGGTCCAGGTATATGTTCCCTTGGTTCCGGGAAGAGTTAGAGCCAGCCTCACGGTTACTGTTGAGCCTGCTTGTATGGTTGTAGTGGTGGAGGCTGCAAGGCTACCAGCCTGGTCGTAGACCTCGACCCTACATGCCCCGCTCGAGTTCTCAGTGTTGGAGACCCCCACTACGAGGCTCGCAGTGCTGCCTGGCTGTCCGTAGATTGTACTGTTATAACTAGTTATCACGAATACCGGAGCCCCTCCGGAGGGTGGAGGAGGTGGAGGTGGCGGCGGTGGGGTTGTAGGAGTAGTAAGGGATGAGTTGAACACTGGGAAGATCCAGCAGTTTCCTCTCGCAGAGCACACCTTTACCCATAACAATAGGTTGTCCCCCGGCACAGACAAGCTTATCTCGGCCGGCTGGCCTGGGGCTAAATCGAGCTGTCCCTGCCACGCGGGGGTCTCATTCACGTATATAGCCCTCACGCGTATCCCGACACTACCTGTATTCACGAGAGTTAGCTTGACCGTCGAGGAGGAGAAAACTGCGTTTCCAATCACGATTTTCTCAGAGGCCGCAAGCCTAGACTCCAGGGCCGTGTTTGAAGCCTCATGCTCCCAGGAAAGGTAGCTGGGGAAAAGATAAGTCCAAGTAATCGCGAATCCTGCCAATACGATGACGGTTAGAAGTAAGGCTGCGATGATTTCCGCCTGTCCCAGCATGGTAGCCTTAACCATATTTAATTTCGAGGTACCTGCTATTAAATCCTTATTTACAAAAATAGTATTTTTATAAGAGAGATAAAAATTTAAGGTGCGACAAATGTGTATGTGGCCTCTGAGCCTTGCTTAGCCGTAACCTTTGCTATATATGTTTTACCAGATGTGAGAGTGCATGTTCCTTGTACTGGTACCTGTGTGGTTGAACCTTTAGGCAAAGCATAGTTGTTACTTCCACCACAGACAACTGTATAGTTTAATGTAAGGACGTAGGCTCCCACAATACTTGTGTCTACGTCACCTACATTAGCCACGTATATGTAGACCCCAGTAGTATTAACTTTGACGGCGTCAATCTTTACTCTTTCCTGTAGCTGTGTTGGTGCCTGGTGGGGGGTTATTGTGCCCATGTATCCTGTCAGCCAGATATAAGTCAGGACTGCCGCTGCTACAGCAATAACTATTAAAAGGAGCGTTGCTATCACAGGGCTTATAGCCCTCCTTTTCATACCCATCAATTTATATAATTTAATCAATGGATATAAAATTAACGTTTATTATGATAAGCGACCGATTCAGTTAAAAACCCTGAACACACCATATTATTTGTGCTGCGTAGCGGGATCTCAACTGCCCTTGGAACCATATTCTTCATAATCATAGCCTCGATGTTCCTAGCACTAATGTTCCGTATGTACACGACGTTCACATCAACCCTGAGCGAGATAGCCTCGCAGAGCTCCGAGCAGCTCGCGGAGGGACAGCCCAGCATAAGCCTGAAATACGCAGGCCTAGTAGACACGACTACTAGTATAAGAGTCATTGTCGGGGATACTACACAGTCTGGCCCTGTGTTAACTGTTTCATGCCTTAACCTCTCCTCTCGTAGTATTCCCGGGGGCGTGGTCTTCCCTTTTCCTAGAAATGCTTGTGTCGCCCTCGTCAATGTCAGTGCAACTTCAGGCGTCCTGGGATCCGTGGGAAACTTCTCGCTCAGCTCTCAAGGTCCATGCTTCGTGGAATTATTCGAGAGAGTAGGCGGGTCTTGGAGGATGACTGAAAGATTCTTCTTGAACAGCAGCAGCGTGGAGGTGAGCTTCAAGAACACGACCCTGGTATTCGCATACGACTATAACTCTACAAGGAGTTTCAGCGTTACGTTTAGCAATGTCAAGGGCTACTCCCTCCAACTGCTCCAGCAGGCCCAGGTTGTTGTTTCTAATACCGGGTACCTGCCCCTCGAGGTCTACGCGGTCTACGTCAACGGGCCAACGGGGCCCCTACCCGTGGTTCAGCAGCGCGTGGTTATCCCGCCTGGAGGGGTTCAGGTTTTCCAGCTGAGCTCTGGGTTGGTGCCCGGCTACGAGTACGAGGTTCGGGTAGTATCCAAGCTTCGAACTTACATTGCAAGGATACGGGTTGGGGGGTAAGCCTTGGAGGGCATTATAAGCGAGTTTGCAAGGAGGATTAGGGCCTTGTACCTTTTGAGGGGTGTTGCGGAGGCACTCGTCTACTTGGCTCTTGGATTACTGATGATTGTCTTGCTCCTCACGGTGTTGGCCTTTATTCACTCATTTACGGAGAAGGCCTTATCTTTTCTCCATGTGGCGCGCCTCCTAGTGGAGTGGCCCTAGATTCTCGGGGTTATAGCTGGGGCAAAGTATAGCTCCTGTAGGAAAAAGTAGAGTACGACAATTGTGAGCATCACTACTATATGGAGCAGGCTAGCCTTGACAGTCCCCCTAGCGATTTTACCCGAGACGATCCCTCCTGCAAAAGCTTGCATGCAAGCCGAGATATAGAAGATGCTCTTGAAGAGCTCGGGTGGAGGCGGAGACACGAAGCCTGGTAGCCTTACCCTGTAGAGCGGCTCGACGAATACCGAGGTTATTATAGTGGCTGTTAAAAGGAAGACGACGAGAGCGACATAGGAGACCCAGACGTACGGCGACATGTTAGCCCTCCTCTCCTCCTCGTAGCTGTTCAGAACCCCGTTCATCTCGGCTGCAGCGTCCAGTACGTCCGCTACACGGCCACCCGACCTCTGAGCCACCACCAGCAGGCTTGTAGCCCTTTTAAGGGCTGGCTCCGGGATCTTCACAGTTAAACGTTCTAGGGCCTCCTGTAGGCTTAAGCCTAGAGCTGATACGGAGAGCGCGTCAAGTATCTCTCTACCGAGGGGGTTTCCCACAGCCCTTGCGGCGACCTCGAGTGCTCTTGGGAGAGGCATGCCTGCCCTAACCCCGTCGGCCGCGCCTTTAAAGAAGGTGGGGAGCTGCCTGTTAAGGGAGTCAACATACCTGAGGTTAAGCCAGAGGATGACTGCGACGGGCGCCAGGCCGAGCGGAACTGAGATGCCTATTAAGGTGTAGAGCGTTATAGACCAGGGCAGGACAATTTCCCGCGTAAGCTCAACATAGACGAGCTCCCGGCCAACATTTCCCCAAAGCGTTGCAAGTACAATGAGCGGAAGGGAGCCTAGCGTTAGCGAGAGGAGTGCGATGATGGCAAGTCTTCTTCCGCGTAGGGGTAGGTAGGGCATAGGCTACACCTTTGATAACGCAGAGTCCAGCATGACTAGTGTAGCTGCAGCGAACGTTGGAGTGCCGATCAGCACGAGGACAGAGATGAGAAGGTTTACTGGTAGGCCTGCAATTGTTCCTCCAAGCATCCCTATAATTGCCAGCATAACTATGAACATTAGGGGGGCGGCTACCATTAGGGTTACATAGGTCTCTGAGATCGCTGCCACTGTATTCGTAACCCTGCGTAGCTCGCTTCTCTTAAGCTCGAGGAGCCTCTGAGTAGAGAAGGACGCATAGCTGTACAAGTTGCCCCCTGTGATGTATGCATCCCTTAAGCCTGAGAGAAACAGTGATAGCGCAGCTGAAGGACTACGCCTCGCCGCTCTCTCCAGGGCTGTCAGGACATCATAGCCGAGAAGCTCCAGGTCTGTGAGGAGGAGGTCTATCTCCCGTCTTATCTCCTTGTTCTCCTCGAGCTCCCTTACAGTCCTGAGTGCCTCGGTAAACGTGAGGCCTGAGGAAGCAAGCACCGCGAAATTAGCAAGCGTGTAAGGTAGCCTCGCCGTTATAGTCCAGCCCCTCGAGTGCCTCCTGTACAGGGGGTAGTAGAGGGTGAATGCAAGGAATATCAAAGTGTAGGGGATGAGGAGCACCAGCGTAAGGAGAAAGGCTACAGGTAAGGAATATCGGAGAATGTACTCGTGGATAAACAGGGAGATAGTCATCGCAAATGGTGTCGAAAGAAGGTATGCTAGGAGCCACTTCCCCAGGTATACTTCCCATACGTCAGTGAAGCCTGCAGTGTAGTATATGTCCCTGAAGGCTTTTAGCCTTTCACCAGTCAACCGGGTAATGGTTTTACCTAGAAGGTAGGGTAGGCTCAAAGCGTGTACACCCCTCTCTCGATAGCGGTGTAGACAGTCGTGGGACGCAGGGCATAGTCCCTCACAAGCCTGCTGACACGCTGGAAGTCGGTTATCTTCCTCTCAACGAGCCATTTGATTATCTCTTCTCTCCTCTTCAGCTCCTCGACCAGCAAGCTTAACGGGACACCCTCTTCCTCGGCTATCCTCGCCAAGACGGTGCTTTCGCCAACCCTCATAATCTTGTCGCTGACCTGGTCATACCTGTAAACAGGGTTCCAGGCAAGTTTATCCCCCGTTAGGATCTCGCTGACCTCCACAACCCTCCTGAAGATCTTATCCTCCGTGACAAACCTCCTAACCGTAACGAAGACATTCATCAAGGGGATGAGCGGGACAGGTACGTTCATGGGCTCAGATGTAAGCCGCTTCACCGCGTAGTCCGCGTTCTCCGCATGCATGGTGCACATTCCCGCATGCCCCGTCGCGATAGCTTGGAACAGCGTGAAGGCCTCCTCGCCTCTAACCTCCCCCACGATCACGTAGTCCGGGCGCATCCTCAAAGCTGACTTCAACAGGTCGAAGAGAGTCACATCACGGGCCCAAGGGTCGGAAGCAGGCCTCGCGACGAGTGGAACCCAGTTCTCATGAGGGAGGTTCAGCTCCGGGGTCTCCTCGATGGAGACTATCTTAGCCTCTGGACGTATAAAGGTGGCAATGGCATTTAACAGAGTGGTCTTCCCACCCGCTGTGGCCCCTACTACGATAAGGCTCTTCTTGTGCTCGACCAGGAGCCATAGGAAGGCTGCAAGCTCTGGAGACAATGTACCGCTCACCACGAGGTCCACGATCGAGAAAGGCACCTCCCTAAACTTCCTCACGGTGAACGTGCCTCCCCTGCGCGCCACCTCCGAGAGAGCAGCGTGAAGCCTATAGCCCTCAGGCAGCGAGCCCTCAACTATTGGCTGAGCCACCGATATTTGTTTCCCGGCCTTCAGGGCCAGTCTTACCAGGACGCTCTCCATCTCGGATGCATCCGCGAAGACGATGTTTGTTGGAAGGGATTCGAACCTGCTGTGCCACACGAAGACAGGCAAGCCTATACCGTCGCACGAGATATCCTCTATCTGCGGGTCCCGTATCAGCAAGTCTATCTTGCCGTACCCTAGCATGTCTCTTCTCACATAGTAGAAGACCTTGTCGAAGGCCTCCCTTGGTATCGGAAGCCTATACCTCTTTATAATCCTTTCAACGCGCTCACGCAACACCTCTTCTGCTCCACGCTTCCTGAGCTCCTCCAGGCTAGGCCTCTGCTCCTCCACAAGAATCCTCTTGAGCTCTTCTATCACAGCCTGATCCTCCCTAGTTAAAACCGGCTCTACAACCCTATACATTAACCGCCCAGTCCTCTGGTTTCTAGTTATAACTGCGTAGCCTAGCGGCGGGACAACCTCGTAGAAGTCCAGGATAATCTCCTCAGGCGGTACAATTATGGCACGTGGAGCCGACCCGGATTCAGTACTCGACACAAATTATTATATGTCGTACGTGTTAAAAACATTAACTTATATGAAAGAAGCTTGGTTTCCCATCAATACTTATTGCTATTATACTTTGGTACAAAAACATTAATCTAAGTTTCCTAAATAAGACGTTAAGAATATCAAAGTGATATTAAATAATGTTATTTAAGTTGATTATACATGCTGAGGAAGGAACAGGAGGGCACACCCCACTCCACATCTTTAGGATCTAGAGGCGTGCCCCGAGAGGCAGTTGTAGCCTTGCTATCCCTTATCCTCCAAGAGAGGATCGATGAGATAAAACCCTCATATTCCAGCGAGCTCGGCTATCACTATCCTGATATCCTCCGCGTAGCTGTAAGGTACAAGGTTCAGGACTCGGAGCTCCTCGAGGAACTCGCGAGGATGGGCGTGGTCGAGAGAGAGTACCAGGAACAGGCAATCCTTTGCCCCAAGTGCCGGTCCCACATGGTGGCTCCTAAGCTCAAATGCCCACAATGCGGCTCGGAGAGGCTTATCAAGACGATAGCTGTCAGCCACGTGAAGTGCGGCACCGTAAACGTCGTTGAGAAGATAGAGGGATCCGCATGTAAAAAATGCGGTGAACCATTATCAAAGGACAACGTTGTACTCCTAGGAATAATGTATAACTGCAGCGAGTGCGGGGCACGCTTCGAGGTTCCACACCCGCTCTTCAAGTGCAGGGCTTGCGGAGCACTATTCGACCACAGGGACGCAATCGTCCTCCCAGTCTACGCCTACAAAGTCAGGAAGGATGGAATCCAACAGGCATTAAAGAGCCTCATGATGATGGAGGTTAAAAGCGTCGCGGAAAAAATGGGTCTCACGGCTAAACTCTCCCAAGCCGTCCCAGGTAGAACGGGTTTCACCCACCGCGTGGATATTCTAGTCACAGATGGCAAGAAAAACATATCATTCGACATCGTGCCCGAGTCGCCAGAGTCTATGTCAGAGGTGCTGGCGTCAGTCGCCAAGGCCCAGGATATGCGTGACGACCACGTGGTTCTCGCGCCCTCAGGGCTGATAAGCAAGCTCGGATCACAAACCAGCAACGTCGAGGGCTACACCAGCATCGAGGATCTAAAGACAAAAGTTGCTAAAAAGCTGGAAAAGCTGAAATAGTTAAACTCTACCAGAACTACCTCCCGATCCGAATCGAGCAATCCGAGTAATTATTCCCCGAGCAGATCTTCTAGACTATATCCTCTAATTCGAGAGTATACAAGTAGCTCCTTGCTTCAAGTTCTTTGAGAACCCTCGTAATCCTTTACATGTCTCACCACTCCGAGCCCTCGAACAGCGTGGTTGCCGAGAAGCCTCTCGTCCGCGGTGTACATCAAGGCACCCAGAGAGTCGGCTAAGACTATGTAGGCGGCGTCATACACAGTCACCCCAAGGTCAAGGCTTGCCTGCAAGCTCCTGGCGATAAAACCAGGCTCTAGATTGTGTAGCACCACCCCGCTCTCCGCTATAAGCCCAAAAGCCCTCTCAGCCTGGCTTCTCCGGACTAAGCCGCGGATAACGTATTTCCTCAGCGCGCTCGCCACCTCGACCAGGAAGAAGGCGGGAGCATGCACCTCCACTAGCCCATCCAACAAGTCGTCCCTCAGCTTGAACGCATGATCACTGTAAGCCTCCAAAATAACCCACTTGACAGCTACACTCGCATCAGCCACTACAAGCCTAGTGGGCATCCCGTTCCTCTCTTATGAACTCAGCCGCGAGATTGCCCTCAATCCTCCCAATGTCCTCCCTCAGACTGTCCATCTCCCGCCTCAAAGCCTCAGCTTTTTTCCTCCTAACAAGCTCCTCAAGGTAGGCGCGTAGCTCGCTGGCATAATCTAAACCTAGCTTCTCGATCTCCTCCTTTAGCCTCCTAGGGACTCTAAAGCTGATTACAGCGCTCATCCTCCTCATGTTTACATTTTTGTGTAGACAATTTAAAGTTTACGAATTCTTCGCTACAAGAGAGAGGCATTACTTTGGACCTTTACGGTCAGGCCAAGCTCAAAAATTGGGAAGAAAAGCTTTTGAAATTGGGGCAAGGATCAGCACTTAAGACTTGTCTCTGACCAGGATTAGACCAGTATCTATACCATGCCTGGTCTCGATACCCTTGCCGACCTCCACTATTTCTCCGCCCTTGAGCCTGACCTTCAACCCCTCGAGCGCCTCGGCTGCTGAGGGCTTAAGGTCGAGGCAGATAACGAAGGCCTTGTCCGAGGACTCGAAAATTATTCTCTCGAGGATCTCGTATTCGAAGATGCGGTCAGACATCGAGACAAGGAAAGGCGGTCCGACTTCTCGCATAGCTGTATAGACCGTGTACAAGTTCCCAAACTCCTCTAAATCCACTGTTAGAATCCTTACCCCTTTCACCGACTTGCCGAACTCTTCCCCTCTCTCCTTTCTCGCCACAATATATATGGGTGACAACCCTGCCCTCGAGAACCTGTCAATTATAAACTGTTATAATTGTCAAGCCAGGCTCCAGCTCCATTAAACTTTTAGGCCTCTCCAACGAGAAAGGACGAAGCCTACTCGCAACCCCCGCAGCCACAATCACGACGGGAAGCATTACCCTCTCCTAACCCGGCGCACCCCTGTTATAAATGGCTTTAGATGCAAAACGAAGACTCTGAGCCCAAGGCCTCACAACTCTTTCAACCCCCTTCACCCGCCTCTCCATCATCTCCCACCCGTATCTCCATAGCTCCTCCAAGTCCCCTCCAGGGAGGGCCTTCATGTTGAGAACAGGTATCCTCGCTACATCCCCGGCCTCCAGGGCTACCTGTTGTCTTAGAACGTACGCACTAACTTATTGCATTATTTGTGTTTATAGGTATAGCGAGATTCTGTTTTATTCTTCCGTTTCTCCCACCCCTCCTTCTGGAGTAATAGCTTCTGCTACGTATTCGTTCAGCCACTCTCCATGCTCCACAAGCCTTCTATAGTCCTCTTCCGAGATGCCAAGAGCCTCTATGAGCTCTCTTTCCAGATGATCTTTATATTCGCTGGCTATCCTCCTTGCCAGCTCATTCAGATCGCTGTTTCCCTGCAGATGCATTCCATCAATAAACCTCCAGATGCCAGCTAGATTTGGTATCGGCAGGTGCCCCATGTGGTATGCGTGATGCCTATAATACCCGCCTCTAGCAGTCCAAGCCCACAGCTTGATCAGGTTTCTCGCCAATCTACTGTTAAGGTATAGGAGAAGCTTAGCAGCTCTGTGGATGTTCTCCTCTACCAGGAAATATACCGTTATGGAAGGCACCAGCAGCCTATCCACCTCCTTCCCGCACAGGCTTATCCTGACCCAGACGGGCAGGTGGCAAGCCTCTATGTATCTCGCGATCTCCTGCCACGCAATTCGATACTCCCTAAACTTCTCCTGGCCTACCCTGAAGATCGCCCAGGGAGGCAGGCTAGCCCTATAGTCATCCCTTCTCAGCAGGCGGCTAAGGTGCTGCGTGAAGTGCTGCGTCGCCCTCGGATAGTTAGGTAGCTTCAGGCCGGATATGGTGTATTTAATACTGATTCCTTTATTAGCAGTCGAACTCTCCAGCGGCCCTTAAGCCATTCCTAAACACTTCGCTCTTAGTAGAACCAGAACCACTCACATCAAAGTTGAAGAACAAGGACAGCACTCCCCCCCCCCACCCTGACAGTGCTTGCTAGACGTGAAACGTTTTTTGGACGCCGAGGCCAAGACATGCCTGAAGGAGTGTCCCGTAATCCTCCGGGTCTTCTCGATAAAGTCAACAACTTCCTCATTCACCACGTACTCACCCCGCTCTAAGAGCTCCCAGTACCGCTTATTCTTCAGGTCACCAAACTCCAACGCTAGCCTCTCCCTTTCCTCCTCGCCGAGACCTCTCAACATTCCAAAAGCCTGGAGTATTGCACGCGCCCCTCGTAACGCGGCCTCCCAGACACGTATTCGTGGTAAAACTCACTCGTGAACCCCTCTATCCGGTACTTCTCGCATGCAAGCCTCCACGCCTTCTCGTGGGGGTAAGCACCACAACACCGTCAAAGTCCCAGAGCACTGCTACAATCATATATAACTGGATAGTAGTATAAAGCTTTAAATAAATAAATTTAATTTTCATAAGAAACGTTTATAACTAGAAATCGAGCAACGCTGTCATATTCACCCGGGAGACCCTCCATGTCAAGCAACCGACGCTCATAGAAGCCCTATAAACTTAATCAGGTTATCTTGCCGTCCAGAGATCAGAACATATGCCTAATCCACGGCGCGCTCCTCGACTAATTCTAGAATATGAAGCGTTAACGCCCGGCCCTCTGCGTTAGCCAGACAGACTGGTAACTTTTTAATACGGAGACACCCCCTCATGAATGTGGGCATTCGAGAATTTCTAAACAAGTTGACGCTAGAGGAGAAGGCCGGTGTTCTCGTGGGAGTAGGAGGCACGCACATGTTTCCCGGCTCACGGGTCCCTGGTGCGGCAGGCGAGACACACCCTGTGCCGAGAGTCGGGATTCCAGGCTTCGTGCTTGCCGACGGGCCCGCGGGCGTCAGGATAGAGGGGGGATGCTGCACCGCAACCGCTTTCCCCGTCGCGGTCATGCTGGCGTCAACATGGAGTCCCGAGATCGTCGAGAAGGTTGGCCGGGCGATCGGCGAGGAGGCCCTCGCCTACGGCGTGGACGTGCTCCTAGCGCCGGCGCTTAACATACACAGGAACCCTCTTGGTGGCAGGCTTTTCGAGTACTTTTCCGAGGATCCTCTCCTCTCCGGCGTGATGGCGGCCGCCTACGTGAGGGGGGTACAGTCCACGGGCGTGGGTGCATGCGTTAAGCACTTCGTCGCGAACGAGCAGGAGACTGGGCGTTGGGGCCTAGACACTGTTGTCTCAGAGCGTGCGCTGCGGGAGATATACCTCAGGGCTTTCGAGATAGCCGTAAAGGAGGGGAGGCCCTGGGCTGTTATGAGCGCGTACAACAAGCTAAACGGTGTTCACTGCTCTGAAAACGAGTGGCTTTTGACGAGGGTTCTCAGGGAGGAGTGGGGATTCCAGGGCTTCGTTATGACGGACTGGGGCGCGGGCGAAGACGTCTCGAGACAGCTACGGGCTGGGAACGACATGATAATGCCCGGCGGGGAGGATAAGGTGAAGGAGCTCTTGGAGGCGGTTAGATCGGGTAAGCTAGGCATGGAGGTGGTTGATAGGAGCCTCGAAAGGGTTCTAAGAGTACTCGCAGACTCCCCAGCCTTCAAGGGCTACAAGCCCTCGATGAAACCAGACCTAGAGGAGCACGCTAGGATAGCATACGAGGCCGCCGCCGAGGGCCTAGTACTCCTGGAAAACAACCAAGCCCTCCCGCTCCCAGCCGATGCCCGGATAGCGTTCTTCGGTACGGGACACGTGGCAACGGTTAAGGGTGGCCAGGGCAGCGGGCACACTCATCCACCCTACGTGTCCACCGTCCTCAACGCGGCTAGGGAGAGGGGGCTCAGGATAGACGAGGAGGTCGCAAAGACTTACGAGGAGGCCTTGAAGGATGAAATGCCGAATATCGAGCAAAGCTTCAAGGACGAGCCCGACAAGCCCACGCTCTCCGAGAACTTCCTCTCGGAGAGTATCATAGAGGCCTCAGCCGCGAGGAGCGACGCCGCAGTCGTAGTCTTCTCACGAGTCTCAGGGGAAGGCTACGACCTAACCCCGGAAGAGTTCTACCTAAGCAGCGACGAGCGATGGCTGCTGGAGAAAGTCTCCAATGCGTTCAGGAGTGCCGGCAAGAAGGTCATCGTGGTCCTCAACATCGGTAACCCCGTAGAGGTCGCGAGCTGGCGCGGTCTAGCCGACGCCATACTGCTTGCATGGCAGCCGGGGCAGGAGGCTGGCAGGGTCATAGTGGACGCTCTAACGGGGCGGATAAACCCATCAGGGAAACTCCCAGTAACTTTTCCTAGAGACTACGCTCACGTGCCATCCTGGACCTTCCCAGGGGAGCCACCAGACAACCCGAAGAGAGTAGTATACGAGGAGGGAATATACGTTGGCTACAGGTACTACGACACCTTCGGCGTCGAGCCCGCATACCCCTTCGGCCACGGGTTGAGCTATACCACCTTCGCGTACAAGGACCTTGACGTCACGCTCACACGGGGCGAGGTGAGGATACGCTTCCAAGTCACAAACACGGGGAAGCTTCCCGGGAAGGAAGTAGCACAGGTCTACGTAAGGGCGCCCAAGGGCAGGCTCGACAAGCCGTTCCAGGAGCTTAAGGGCTTCAAGAAGACCAGGCTCTTAAACCCCGGCGAGTCAGAGCTAGTAGAGGTAACGGTGAAGCTGTCCCATCTAGCAAGCTTCGACGGCAGCCGCTGGCTCCTCGAGAAGGGAACCTATGAGGTAAGGGTGGGCTCCTCCAGCCGGGACATAAGGCTAACCGGATACTTCACTATACCGAGCGAGGAGAGGCTCACAAGGCTCGAATGACCCGGTTTTGATCAAGGGTTTTTGAATGGGCCTCCGCATTCTCAGGTCATCTAGCACTTCCAGCTTCAAAACTCTAGCAAACGGCAAACCGATCGCTCGGATGTCGTGTTACGTTTAGGCAGGCTAGGTGGAAAGGTAGAGGCTCCCATATAAACAAGTTGTAGTTCTATGATTCTTGTGGCCAGCCTGCCCCCGAGTCTCTATAGAGAATTGTCTAGCTAAACTAATAATTACTAGAAAGGCGATAGATCTAGATGTGTCAGCCGAGATAAAGCTCAAGCCCATAGGCTACGTTAGGCACGCCCACACACAGGAAGAAGTCAAAAGCACCTGGACGGGCGTAGAGGGCTACATCGAGCTGCTACCCGAGTACGCCGAGGGACTAGCAGGCCTGGAAGGCTTCTCGCACATCATCGTGATATCCTACCTCCACGACGTCAAGGACGAGCAGAGGAAAGTCTTACGCGTCAGACCCAGGAGGCTGATAAGATTCGGCATCCCGCTCGAGGAGCTGCCCGAAGTGGGGGTCTTCGCGACAGACAGCCCTCACAGGCCAAACCCCCTAGCCCTGTCAATACTAAAGCTGAAATCAGTCCAGGGCAACAGGCTAATCGTCGAAAACCTGGACCTCTTCGACGGCACCCCGGTTCTCGACATCAAGCCCTACGATGAGGGCAGAAGGATAGCCGACCTAAAGCTTCCCGAGTGGTACATCAGGCTAAGGCAAAGGCTCCACGAAATCCTCGGGGACAAGGCCCCAGCCACTATATAGCCAGCCCATAGCACGTCTTTTACGCCCGCGTGTACATCTCTCCACAGGAATCCAACGCTGGATGAAGAAAAATCCAAGAGATAGATCGATAGTGCCCTCAGAACATTGGAATCCACCAGGATAGACCATGAACACGGATCCCACCACTGGTCCCGCTTCAAATCCCACCAAGGAGCCGAGAAGGCCCTTAAAGCCCTCCTATGGGAAATATGAGCCCCAACGACAGGGCACCCCCATCCCTCGCAATGAAGCTACAAGAGATTCAGGGTATTATTCCAGAATCGTTCCCTGAGCTTTCCTCTAGGCTCAACAAGTACTAGATACCGACAAAGTATCCGCACGCTGGAGCGGGGTTCCGTGATGAGCACTTCACGGAAAAAGAGTTTCTAAAAACCCTCAGGATGTAGGAAGAGCCTCTTAAGTGGACTTAGGACACATGGGGGTCCTTAAAAGGAAGATAAAGAGACGCGAGGAGCTACTCGCGCTAGCACGGGAACTCGACATCCATTACGTGCCTTCAAGATACCCTAATGCTCACCCAGCCGGGACACACCACGAAGCATACGACGAGGAAGTATCCTCGAGAGCTTTAAGGGCAGCCGAACACATATTAAAGGTGGCCGAACATGAAGTCAGAGGACGCTGAGGAGCTTGAAAACATCGTGGAGAGACTACGGGCAAAGTACAAGCTACATGCAGTCATACTCTTCGGGTCACGCGCTAGGGGGGACTGGGGGCCTTGGAGCGACTACGACTTCCTTTTAATAGCGGAGTTCGACCAGCCGTACCTAAGACGGATGGCTGAAGTACTAGAAGCTGTAGCCGACACCGAGCTTCCGGTCGAGCTACACCCCTACACCCCCGACGAGGCACTATCAATGCTCGAAAAAGGAAACCCCCTCATAGTCGACGCTCTAGAGGAGGGAATAGTGCTCTACTCGAGCCCCACACTCCACAAACTCAAAGACAAGCTGGAGGAACTCAAGCAGCGGGGCCTCTCCAGGACAAATACAACAATAAGATTCCCACCCTGAGCCTGTAAAACAGATCCCCACGAATAGACGCCTGAAGCCAGGCTTATCGTAGCAGTTCCACGTGCCAGTCGTGTAATCCTGCTAGGTGAAAGCAGGTCCCGCCCTATGATTACTAACCATGGCAGGTCTCATTGTTACCTATTATGAAATATCAGAAAAACCATGAAAAATTAAACCATAAAAAATTTTAAGGCAATGCAGCAAGGCGGCATCATTCAAAAATTTTTTATGTCTCAACTTAAAAATCTTAAATATGGGCTACTGGGCCCTGGTAGGAACCATCGAAAACTGGGAGCTAGCCCTCCAGAAAGGAGTATGGGGAGTAAGCGAGAAAGCAAAACCCCTCTGGCAGCGAGTACAGCCAGGAGACAAGGTAGTCTTCTACGCCGTCAAGACGGGAATACTCGGCTACGGGACAGTACAGCAAAAATTCATCAGCAACGACCCCCTCTGGCCGCGCGAAAAACAGGAAGGCCGAGCCCTCTGGCCCTACAGGCTCACGATAAAAATCGAGGAAAAATTTGAGAAGCCTAAACCAAGGCCCAAAAACATGTTCGTGGCCTTCGCCATCAACAAGCTAACAGAACAAGCATTCAACGAGGCAATACACTAGGGGTTCCCGTTGCCTTCCCAGTCCTCAGGCATTACGGGACACCCCGTCGTCTTCTGCTCGAGCTGTGGGAAGCTTTTAAGGCCGCCACTATTCTGGTGCGACGATTGTAATCGGGGTTTCACGGGCCTAAGCCGGTTAAGGTTAGAGAGCATGGGTATTTAATAACATATACAGCATTGTAACGTCTGGCATGACGCGCGTCCTTAAGGAGTAAAGCTATTATAGCAGAGTTTGACTCTTTAACCTATGAGTACGGTCAACATTAAATCCGAGTTTAACAGGCAGATGAACCAGGAGCTTAGGAATGCGTACCTCTACCTGTCAATGGCCGCCTACTTCGACTCCCTCTCCCTAAACGGCTTCGCCAACTACTTCAAGGTACAGGCGAGGGAGGAGCTAGAGCACGCGATGAAGCTATACCAGTTCATCATAGACAGGGGATGGGAGGTAGAACTCGAAGACATACCCAAGCCCAAGACAAGGTGGAGCAGCATACTCGAGGCAGTCGAAGACTTCCTCAAAGCCGAGCAAGAAAACACGCAGAGCATATGGAGAATGGTCGACCACGCCCGCCAAGCCGGCGACAAGGCCGCCGAAAACCTACTCCAGTGGTTCGTAAGCGAACAAGTAGAAGAGGAGAAAATCGCCAGCGAACTACTAGCCAAGGTGAAGTTGATCAAGGACAACCCAGCAGGAATCATAGCGCTAGACCGCGTCCTCGCCGAGAGAAAATAAAGCTAGCCCCCCAACCTTTCCCCTAGCTTCCCAGAGCTCAGACTGAAAGCTCACAATGTGCTGTGGTCTCGCGGCCACCGAGCAAGCTTCACGCGTCACACCTGAGCGTATAGGCCTCCCGAAAAATCCTCTGCTACTTCCATAAGGAGAGTCCTAAGCTATCCGTATGGGTGAACTTTACATTAGGTTTGCCGATTCCGTTAGATGAGCAGACATCTAACAGTCTCCGCAAAGATACCAAGAAAGGTTGTAGAGGCTATGAGAAGGTATGGGATAAGACCAGGTCCAATCATCAGGAAGGCTTTGGAGGAGGCTGTCAAGAGGAGGATCTTGGAGGAAATCGACACCAGGCTTGAGAAGTTCTCAGAGTTACTCGACAAGATCCCAGACGAAGAGGTAGCCAGGCTGATAAGAGAAGACAGGGACACCCGTTAAACACATCAGTGTCTCCGTGTAAAGCCAGGAGGGGACGGCACTAGGAAGAAAACTGAAAAATTCTCTGTGAAAGCACTCCGCAACGAAATCACGCCCGTATTTTCCAAGACGTTAGATAGATGCTTGTAGGGGAGACTATCTTCTTTATGGACAGGAATCCCTAGAGGTCAGAATAGGCTAACTCTAATAAAGACAATAAAAATGCCTGAGCCGTTTACAGCCCTTTGGACTTTCGACACACTAGAACACTCACTCTTGTATTTCAATAGACTATATTAAGTTCGAGGTCTGGATATGCTTCGATGAGCCCGTTTGTTAGGCTTTCGAAAGCTTTCCTCTCAATCTCTTTATCTATTTTAAAGCCTAACCTAATTGAATGTTTCACAGCATTCTCAAAAATAACGGTGGCTGATTCCCCCAGATCTTTTTTCAATACTATTAAAAACATTCCTTTAATACTCGACGCGGTTAATCCACTCGGTGTTTCTCCTAAAACCCAATACACAGCTGTTGGTGACAAGCTGCACTCTTTGAAAATCTTGAAAAACGCACGCCACTCATCTAGCTCTGTGGAGTTATACATTAAGACGAGGCGCCCATTCTGAGACAAGGCTTTAGAGGAGTTACATATCACACGATACATTCCCTCAAAAAACTCCTTTTTCTTGTAAGGAGTCACCTCTGATGCCTCTACTTCCTTCAAGTCCCCGTTGTTTGCGAGCTGTGAGCCCTCCAGGGCTGTATAGAGCTTCAAGGCGAAATAATGCGGGAGGCTTAGGGCTGCATAGCTCTTTATTCGTCCATAGGGAGGATCCACCACCACTAGATCTACACCCACGGGGGGAATCATTGAACGTGCATCGCCTACTTCGACCCTCCAATTCGAATAGCTGGGACCGCCGTGAGCCTGCACGTAGTTCCATGCCTTTAACTGGGCATTGATCGCCGACGCGATGGTCCCTCTGGCTAGAGTCCTCAGTTTTCCCGGCATGTGAGCTAGAGGATTCACAACCGCTGTATATTCTGGGACCCAGAGAGCCTTAATCCCTCCTGAGGGTACAATCTCGCCGAGTTTCGGGTACCATCTAGCCAGGAGATTAGAACTCTGGGTGGCTTGGCTCAGGGCAGCTGTGACTAACTTCTTTTCAAAGGTATCCTTTATTTTTTCCCTGGAAAGCTCGAGAAAAATCCTGAAGGAAGCCAACTGTCTACCAGAGAAAAGCTCCTTGGCGGTCTTAATACCGGCTTTTACCAGGCGTTTCGACTCTAAAACATCTATTTTTTCATTCAGAGCATCCACGACATCCTCGTTAGATTTCTCGGCATGCTCTCTAGTCGACTCCAGCCATCTTTTAAGGGAGGGGTTTTCAGGCACGCTTATGTACTTTCGAGTGTATTTGCCGTTGCTTATCCATCTAACCTCAACGGCGAAGGCCTTCCAGCCTGTTATCTCCTCTGGGAGGCTGAGGCGAGGCTTTATCGTAGGCTTATGGCTTACCTTGTACGTGTGACCGCACCTCCCGCATTTAACAACCTCGTCCTTACTCTCATTTATGGTAAAGCACCTCGGACAAATAGTGACGTATGTGTTGCTCATCCTTGAGAGTAACACCGGGATTCTACTCCTGGAGACAAATATATGCGTGACAAGTCCTCCCTCGAAGAACCATAACTGTGAAACCCTTCTCAAAGATTCATCTAGGAGCCATAAAGCCTTATCCTTAAACCCACTTGGAACACCACTACTAACGATTCCAACACTGGTACCCGCCGCCAAAGCCGCGACAGGATTAACATCAAAACCATATACATCCCACCCGGCCAAAGCGGCCTCTGCTAGACCAGTCCCTCCACCCGCTAACGGTTCAAAGAACACTTTCCCCCTGGTAAACGGCCTCATAAGCTCAGGCTTAACTAGTGCTCTCTCTACATAAGAAGAATCCTCGAACACGTAAGAGGCAAGTATTAGCCTATATACCGCAGAGTATCTACGTGACCACCATTTATGAATACCATGTATGGGTATACGGCGACCCTTCTCGTGCAAACACGCCTCTAAGGCCAGACTGATAAGCCTCGGAGGAAGCGAGTCTAAAAGCACAACCTTAACCCCAATAACAACAAGATAAAATTAACTTATAACTTCGCGACAAAGAGTCATAAAATGGTTCAAGCTCTAAACACAGTGATATTATCTGATTCTTGCATCGACCCTTTAAAACGTTTCAGAGTGTTCCATAAAGAAATATATAATAATAACTTTCTGAAAATAAATTGTAGATGCTTTCACCCGATTACTTTAACCAAATTATAAAAGTATCTACGGAGAGCTTACAACTCACTCGGAATCTAGACAGAATCATTGAGAGTGATCCTCCGTTTTCATATCACTGTGTTCAAGTTTTCCCAGGTTTTGTACCAACACTCAAACATGATAGTATTATAACTAGGAAGTTAGGATATGATGTTTATACGACTTATTACGATTACTATATAGTTCTTTTATCAGAAATAGGTTCAGTAAGGGCTATAAGGTTTTCCGGTAGAGTTCAAAGGTTAAACGTTAACGAATCATTTCGTGTAGAAAGGCTTGAGCGAAAGAAAGATGATAGGTCAAAGATTGGAGAGGAACTTACAGGCACCTTTATAACTTATGGTAACATAGAAAATGTTAAACTGGTCGAACTGCAAATTTACATAAGTCTTCTCATGGGATTTATAAGACCGCTCGTACTAGATGAGGGACATAGAACCGCCATAATTCCTTCCCCTCTATCCTTGATAGCTTATGAAGAGCATAACTCTCATAAGAGTTCTCTTGTATACTTATCTCCAGCATCTGTTATTGTTCAGCTTGACGAAAAGGTTCAAAAAACAAGAATTGAGTTATTTAATAAGTATGTTAACGGAATAATGACTAACGGCTTCATGTTCAGTTTTGATGGATCTTTCTTTTATAGAATAGGACCCTTTAGGATCCTGATCCCGTTAACTTATAACGAAACAAAAGATATGTATCAGGCGAAGGCAGTAAAGAATTTCAAAGGAATTTTCTTTTTTAAACGTTCTCCACCTTATATGATCCCAGGTTCAGAACCCAATGCTTATTTCTTGGCTCTGGAGGAGGCTCCGTTTAATTTTGACTCTAAAATTCTAGGCATTCTGGGAAAAGTACTAGAATTTAAAATAAAAACGCCAATCCACTCGCCAAAGAAGTCTGATGTGAAAATGGAGATTATGAAGGAAAAAATAATCTACCCTTTCATCTCTATCAACTCAAAAGCGCTCCAAGAGGCTCGAAGTAAATTTCATAGCTTTGAACGTAAACTAACAGGCTCGAATGCCGTAGAGCCTATAAATAAGCCGACTATTTCAGATCATGTAGAACACGATAAGTTTTTTTACAAAGAACCTACATCCAATGAACTTTTTTATTTAACGCCTCCTTTCATCTCAAAACTTGTTCACGAAAATATACCCTTAGATGCAAAGAATTTATTGGTTAAAGTTAAAGAGACTGTTGAATTACAACTCCAGGATTTATGGGAAATTACTAATCCCTTCAGCGAAAAGAGTGGGATTCACGAGCTAAAAGTCATTCTTGAAGCGGGTCTATACTCAAACAAATGGCGGAAACTATACTCTGAATACATTGATTTTGCAAAAAAACATAAATTGAAGTTTCTATTATAAAAAATGGACGTGCTTTGAATATGAGAAACGCTCTCATAGCTACAGATGAGCTTGTGAATGCATATCACGCTATTATTGAGGGGCTTGAAGCTCCAAAGATTGCCGGTGTTGATCGTCCTATCAATACAGGTCAATGGTACCCTATAAACGACGTTGAATACATTCTCACAAAGGACGAAGTCACAGAGTTCTTGCTCGCGAATGGCTACGAACAAGGGAAAGCCCAAACGATATTCAACGAGCTCTTAGCAAGGGGCTTCCTGGTAGAGTTAAACTCCTACGATGGAAGAGAAACAATAGGTTATAGAAGCCTCCATATGGACGTTCTGGTCAGGAGTTCCGAGATTAGAACCGCCCCTTGGGCTAGCCGTTACCTATTATCGACGCGTTTTGCGCTTGTTTTCACGCCGATGCCTAGCCAGACCGACAGGCAGATCCAAGTATCCGCGAAGCGGGACTTTTCTAACGGGCTGAGCCGCGACCTCTACGAGGCAGCGCTGCGCTTCTTTAATGGTGATGATTCCCTTACAGAGATGTTCTTCAGGGCTCTCCATGAGCACGTGCAAGGCCTAGATGCTTACCAGGTGTATGCGCTCAGAGAGCTCCTAGCCTCAGGTGAGAAAGACGATGTCTTCGTTATCTCGGCTCCCACGGGAAGTGGCAAGACGGAAGTGTTCCTTCTCTTTGCACTAGCCTGGTTACTCAGAAAGCACTACATCGAAAAGAGCAAGGACAAAGTGCTGCTGATCTACCCAAGGAAGGCGCTAACCGTAGACCAGGCTTTTCGAGTGATCAGCCTTCTCGACAAGGCTGTGAGCCTCGGCCTTCAGCTCAGGGTTGGTATAAGTGACGGCGATACTCCTAGGAAGGCCAATTTAAAGGAAGAGATTAATTTTCGTGGGATCAAGTGCCCGAAGTGCGGCGACCCCCTCAAGTTAACGTCGCAAGGGCAAGTGAAGTGCGATAACTGCGGGCCCTTCAGCTTCGTGAAGGCAGTTCGCGAGGAGGTAAAGGACGCGGATATCATTGCAACGAACCCCTGGGCACTCGAGGTGAGGACCCTCGACGGCAATCCTAACGACCTCAACGCGCATGCGCTAAGGGACGTAGGCCTTGTTGTGGTAGACGAGGCTCACGAGTACACCGGCATAAGAGGCGGAATCTTCGCGGCACTGATTAATCTTCTGAGGTTCATAAGGGAGCAAACTGATGGAGGGCGAGGCCTCAGGATAATCGTGTCGTCGGCGACGATACCGTCGCCGGAGGAGTTCGCCTCAAAACTCACCGGAGTACCTGTCAGCAAAGTGCGCGTGCTCACCTACGAAACAGTTCTGGGAGAGTATCCAAGCGCGATCTCAGGAAGAAGATTAGTGATTCTAGGTCTCTTCTCTATGAAGCCACAGTACTCATGGAACACGTACTGCCAGCTTTGGGCCGTGCTGACGACCTTCCTGAGTCACTCGTATGAGCAGCGAAAGCACGCTGCAGACGTGCCCACCCTGCAGTCCGTGATCTTCGTCAACAACATCAAGGAACTGAGGCGGGTTAAAAGCGGATACCTTAACAATCTCTCGCTGGGAGAGCCTAGGGACCACTTGGACCCGCAACGCGTGGAGGAACCAACGAATCCCTTCTGCTATTGGCACTATGCTCCCGCAGGAGCCAGAGATCAGTTAAGGCAGGCAGCAGGAAGCGGAGATCTGCAAAAGCATCTCGAAAAGCGTCTAGCGGAGATCTACAGCGAGCTGGGCGAGCAGGAGAGGGCCTCAGTGATAAGGAGACTGAAGGGCCAAGAGGGGCTCACCGTTCTGTCGACATCCTCGCTTGAGATAGGAGTCGACTATGAGGGCGTCGCGTTTATCCTCAACGCAGGCCTCGAAAACCCCATCTCACTCGTCCAGAGAATCGGCAGAGGCGGCAGGAGCGACAGGACCCTAAGGACGGTCGCAGGGATCATCCTGGGCAGGCCAATCATAACGGAGGCATTCCTCCTTTCCAGCAAGGATTATCGCGAAACATTGGCTTCGCTAAGCGTAGCAGGCGATAAGTACAAGCTACGAGTAACCACCAGTAACCCACGCGTCCAGGAGAGAGAATTGATTATGAAGTGTGTGGCGAAGCTGGCTCTAGAGGGTGAGAGCACCTATGCCAGTAAAAAAGCCATCGGTAATGAAGAGGAGCTAATAGACTTCCTCGAGAAGATACTGAACTGCCTCGAAAAAAATAGAGAGTGAGAAACATGGCTAGCACAGGGAGAATTATCGAGACATTATCTCAGATCATATCTCACATCAAGGAATCCTTAGGGACAGACCAAGTAGACATCTTCGAATCTATTGAAAATTCGCTAAGAGAGCTAGACTATCAATGGAATAAAGTGAAGGAGTTATCTGAGGAATTAGAAAACGACATTAAGGAGTACAGAGAAGAACTTGAGAAGATGGGGCTTCTTGATAAGCTTCTCAGTCTCTCACGCGAGGTCGAGAAGCTTCTAGAAAAGTTTCGACACCTAATCGAAGAATACTGCCCAGGCTTGGATGTGGCTCCATTACTAGAAAACCGGGATTCTCTGAACAACTTTAAGAAGTCTATGATAGACATCGAGGACGAAGTAGACAGGCTTTATGCATATGTAAGTAACATTCGCAGAGAAGTGCGTAAAAGCATTGAAAAAATTTCTGAGTCATTTGAAGGGCGAAAGAGTACACAAACAGAAAAGATTCTTCGCAGCTTGATCGATAAGCTAGAAAACCTAGAGGGCCTCATCCGTGATCTACTAAAAGTAAATCGAATATTGGTTGATCAGCTGACCGATGCTGGGCAGTACCGCGGTGGTGGGCACTCTGTAGCTCTCGAGATAGCAAGAATTCTTCGTGAGATTCTCAGAGCAAAGGGGTTATGGGTTCACGACATGATTTCAAAGCTCACTGGCTTGAGAAGTCTAGCTGGCATCTCATCAGCCGAGGAAGTAGACTTCGAAATTGAAGGCTACACCAGAGGGAGTGAGGAGGGAGGAGAATCGAGGCTCCCGCTTGACGACTTTCTTGCAAGGTATCCACCCTTTGAGCCCATACACGTCGAGGTAGACGGAGTATTTGGCAGTAATGTGTGGTTCATAAAGGCTAAGAATGTAACCTTCCGTGATCATAAGCTGAATAGAATAATAAGTGAAGAAAAAGTCCTATATGGTAAAGTGCAGGAGGGGGGAGGATGGCTTAGACTCACGAAAATCAGGCCAGTGAATCTGAGAAGGGTCCATGATAATAATATCTTTATTGAGATAAGAGTTCCCATTGGAAAGACTACCAAGAGGGTATTCGTTAAGTATGGTTCGGGAAGGCTGTTCAGAGAGCTCGAGAAGAAGAGTATTGATGTCGTCCAGGAAGATTACAGAAAGTTGATTACAAAAAGCAAAGCAGGGGACAAAGCTTACAGGGTTAACGACCTCGGCTACGTCTGGTACTGTAAGCTTGGGCTAGCGCTTTCGACAGATCCCTATGATTTCCGAAATTGTCCCTTCGAGAATGACTGCCACATAGGTAGAACGTTACGCAGTAAGGGGGATAGGTGTCCCAACTGGCACTACAGCAGAAGGCTCTTCCCAAAAGTTTACGTTAAGGCAGAAAGGAGCCTCCCTAGGCTGCCCAGGAGCTCATCGGAGCACCAGGACGCTGCGACACCTTTCATACCGGTTAGCGTTCGAGAGGCAACGATAGTCGAGCGCTTCACCAGCGCGCAGTGGTTCATGCCTAGCCCGGTGGCCTACGGAGCCCTGGTCGAGGTAGAGTTCGAGAAGCCCATTATTAGGAAGCTTACTAGGACGAACGTCGTGGGCTTTAAGCTACCTCGCGGACTTGTCGAGGCGGCCTTGTCAGAGCTGATAAGCGAGGAGGTAAAGCCAAAGCCGAGCGTGAGGCTTTCAGTAACGGGCGACAAGATAAAGGAGATAGGTTTGGACAAGCTTCTCATCTCGAAATTCGCATTTTATAGGCTTACAGATGGGGGTCGTCGCCAGTTAAGCCTCTTAGAAATGAAAACAGAGTCAATAATTAAGACATTTGAAAAGTTCTATAACGAGCTTCGATCAAATGAAAAGTTGAAAAAAGAGCTAATAAAGTACCTCACCAATGTCTTCGCGCATACCCTTGCTCACCTTCTGTATGCATTTGTGTCCAGCGAGCTCGAAATTGAGTCGCAGGACTTGATCTACGTGTACGGCGTTCAGGATGACTACATAGTGGTTCTTGTGGCCGAGAACAGCCCCCACGGCGCGATAGACCTACCAGGCCACGTGGAAGCTCGTTTCGGTTCCGTGGAGAAGCTGGTTCAAGAGTTCCTCGAGAAGGCGTTATGGCATCTAGATGGACACGAGAAAGACCTGATGAATGCGTTCAAGGGAGGAGCAGCATCAGCCAAGTACCCCGATAAGCAGGATCTACGCAAGGTGGCGAAGGCTATAAGGGTGCGGTATTCCCAGCTCATACAGCACGGCGTTGTAATGGATCTACCCACCTTTGCATATCACCTGCAGCTAAACGATGAATCTCAGAGCGAGAAGATCGCAAATGAAATAGGACTTAGCCAGGATGAGGTTCAGGAACTCCTGGAGAGGTTCCTGGAGAACATAGTATACGAAGACATGGGATTTGTTCAGTGCATTGATGGTTGCACAATGTGCGTGATGCTTGACAGGGGCTGCACCGAGCCGCTAATCCAGAACCTCCTGCTTTCCAGGAACTTGACGAGGTGGCTTCTGAGCGTACTAACGGGAAAGGAGAAGTTGTACGGAAGAGGGAGATCCCTGCTTGAGCCCCTTCTCAGCCTCGCCGAGAGGGAGCTTGTAGTGCTGTCCCCGTACGTTGATGATGACGGGGCGAGGATCCTGGAGGAGGCGGCCCGTAGAGGGGTTAAAGTGAGACTCGTCACGCGCGCAGATACTATTCAGATGCTGGGCGACCGCTACAAGGGGTTAATCGAGGTTCGCCAGCTAGATCAGCCAAGGCATGACAAGTGCATCATCATAGACGAGAGCTTGGTGGTGTACACCACCCAGAACTTCACCGGCCTCGACTCCATCAACTGGTTCGAGCTTAAGGCTAATAGGGCTGACGCTGCCGCTCTCAAGAAGGAACTCATTGGCAGCTAGCGGCGGGAGCCGCGCTTCACAAAAACAAGACCGCGATTTGAAGACCCCTTGTGTTGCGTCAAGGTCTAAGTGGCTACTCCACTGACACATTCTGCGGGGCGACGTGGCGCACCAGCCGTCAACCTGAATACCATCAAGCACGGGAGGAGATACTGCGAGCTCGCACGACGTAGATAGTGAGCCAGGCGAGCTTGAGTCGCGCATCACTTAGCGCGTAGCCTCAGCCTAATAAATTCTCCAGCATAATCACGTATAACGATAAGATTCTATGATCGTTAGACCTCTTTGATCCTCTCTTTAAGAAGTCTCTTTACCTTCTTAACAACTTTTTCATCCTTCACGTGCTGTAAACTGCTCCTAACGTAGTTTTTTAAAAGCCTTGTGAGTTCTTCATCACCGCCTTTTTCATCAAAGGGGGAGAGCCAAAGAATCTTCATTTTAAACCTGAATGGGAACTCAACATCTCCTGAACTTTTTTCCTCCGGCCAAAATAGATTCGAAAAGTCGAACTCGAAACTCGTTACAAGTCCAGCCCCAACTATACCAGTTTCGCTAACATAAAATAGGACAATTTGAGGTTTTTTCCCATGCATTAGTTCTTCAAGCATTTTATTTAGGGAAGCAGCATGAACATTTTTTATCTCTCCGCAGAAATCCCTTAAACTACTGATATTAAGACGTGTACCCCAATACGTATAGCCATTCTCGACATACTCTGAATATTTGAGACTCCACTGCCAGTGTTCAGGTTTACCTGATGAAACCCATAATTCAGCCTCGTCGACAGTTTCATCGATATTCTGTAACCAATGCCTTAATAGCCTAGATGGTTTCGTAGAATTAACGAATACCATAGCAATATTTTTTATTTATAGGTCATTATAAGTTTTTTTTCGCTAAGTTAAAAGATGGATATGATAATTGATAAATCTACAAGAATATTACATTACTAGAGACCACAGTTGTTCATTAGCGAACAAGTAGAAGAGGAGAAAATCACCAGCGAACTACTAGCCCGGCATAAAGCCACTGTGAAAACCATCATCAGCGAGGTAATTAAAAAGTCCCTAGAGTTAATTACTATCGCCTACCACAAAGCCCACCTTGACATTTGCCAGGATCAACCCAGCCCTAGTTACGGACGACTTGAAGCTATGACTCATAGCGAGTTCAGCCATGCTCACGCTTACCGTGTACTCTTACCACCTAATCTACGAGAAAATAGAACTTGAAGCCTCCAAGCAAAAGACATAGACAGCTTAAATGCCCCCGAACCCTTAAGCCAGACTAAAGCTACCGCTCCCTCATCGTAGCTCACAAGCGGTTAACACATCATATCGCTTTGAGCTGCAATAAGTGGGAAACCTAGTTTGAATCGCGCGGCTCTATTCTTCAAAGCCATGCATAGATCAACATAGATGCGCAACCCTCCCCTCCTCGAAGAGCAAGACCACTGTCGCTGGCATGCATACCCAGCAATCCTATACTGTTTAATTTAAGAGTCTAATCAACCCTTAAGTTTACATAAAAAATAAATGACTCGAAACCTTTAAATTACCAATGTCTAAGCCAGAAAGATTTATCGAGTCGCCAAGGCTCCCCGTCAGTATTATAAACGAGGCCTCCGCCAAGGAGAAGCAAGGAGGAGGCAGGCCCCCACACTGGGAAATGGTCTTCTGGTGGACACGCAAACCCCTCGCAAGCGCCAGGGCCGTTCTAGCCGCAGCAGCCCTCCCAGCTGACTTCGACGAGCAATCCTTCACCAGGTATATACTACGCGTCAAGGTGGATCTCAGAGACAAGAATGTCGGGAATGTCCCACACCGCGAGAACCCTCAACTCCCCGAGGAGATAAAGGACAAGATATCCAAGATGAGGGTGCTAGACCCCTTCGCGGGCTACGGCTCAATCCCCCTAGAAGCACTAAGGCTTGGCTTCGGCGAGGTCGTAGCCGTCGAGCTCCTACCCACAGCCTATGTGCTCCTTAAGGCGGTCCTCGAGTACCCAAGATGGGCCGTCGAGGAAAAACTAGGCGACAAGCTTGTAAAGGACGTCGAAGAGTGGGGCAAACGGGTTGCCGAGCACCTCAAAGAAGACCCTGACATAAAGGAGCTTTACGAGCCAGACGTCGCCGTCTACATCGGCACCTGGGAGGTAAAGTGCCCCCACTGCGGCAAGTACACCCCCCTGGTCGGCAACTGGTGGCTCGCCAGAGTCCGCAAGGCCGCCGAGCAAGAGGCCGGGCCCGAGGGGGAAGAGGAGGGTGCTAGGAAAGGCCTCTTCACCAGGCTCGCCTGGATGGACTGGGACCACTCGATCAAAGTTGTCGACCTGAACAGAGAGCTAGGGGCGAAGGCCCTGAAGGCAAAGGTCAACGCGAAGCAGGGCTACGTGGAGGTCGGCGGGAGGCGCTACACGGTCAGGAAGCCCAACGTCGACGCGAAGCGCGAGGTTGCGACGTGCCTCCACTGCGGGAACCAGATCCGCTTCATCACACCGGCCGGCAGGCACACCGTCGAGAGGCCCAAGGGCCAGGACTACGAGTGGTACGTCAAGTGGGCCCTCAAACAGTGGAACACCCTGCTCGAGCGCTACCTGGAGGGCAGGGCGAGCCTCGAGGAGGTCAGGGCGGCGCCCGCGAGGCCCATCCTCCTCGTCAAGGTCAGGGTCGAGGGGGGCGACCTGAGCTTCGAGCCCTGCAAGCCCGCGGACACAGAGAAGTTGTGGAGGGCGCTCGAGAAGCTGAGGAGTATGTGGGGAGACCCAGATATACCAACGGAGCTATTTGCACCATACCAAATGGGCACTGCAGGTACCTTTGGAATCACTCTTTGGGGTTTTGACAAGTTTTACAAGCTCTTCAACCCGCGCCAGCTCCTGACCCTGGTCAAGCTCGTCAAGCTGGTCAGGGAGGCTGGGAAGAGGGTCGAGGAGGAGAAGCTGGCAGAGGGCTGGAGCAAGGAGGAAGCGTTCGAGTACTCCGAAGCGGTGACAGTGTATCTAGCAACGGCGGTATTGAAGCACACAGTGTACAATACCATGATGACCTGGTTACACTCAAGCAATCCTTGGGGTGTAGATGTATCACCTTCTCTGGCTGATAGAGGAATTGCCATGCAATGGAATTGGTGCGAAATACAGCCCTTTGCTGAGAAGAGACTGTCAGGTGTTCTTAAGACACCCGTTTCATTCGCTAATGCTGTCAGGTCAGAAACACGAGCCTTAGCTTACCTTATTACCGCCGTTTCTCGCAGTCCGGGTAAGATTAGGGTTTTGCTCGATGACGCTGCTGTACTCAGCGGGCTTAAGGACGAGAAGATCGACATCGTGGTAACCGACCCGCCTTACCGTGATGATGTACCCTATTCTGAGCTGAGCGACTTCTACTACGTGTGGCTGAAGAGGGCGCTGTGCGACGTGGTGGATGGGAGGCTCGCGCCCCGCTTCCTTGGCGAGGCGTTCTTCAGGGAGGTGGGCGGGGGCTATAGGGAGGTGAGGACGCAGTGGGAGGAGTTCGCGATGAGGGAGGTTGGCCTGAGCCCGGGCAGGCTCAGCTTCTTCGAAGGCGGCAGAGCAAGTAAGGAGGCGGCTCGTGAGCACTTCATCGAGCTGCTCCGCCGCTCGTTCTCCAGGATGCGCGAGCTGCTCGCGGACGACGGGCTGCTGGTGACGTACTACGCGCACACGAACCCCGAGGCCTGGGAGGAGCTGATCTCCGCCGGCTGGCGCGCCGGCTTCCGTGTCAGTGCAGCGTTTCCGGTGGCGACGGAGTCGGCGCAGCGCGTGACGGCCAGGGGCAAGGCGGCGCTCGACACCTCGATCGTGGTGGTGTGGAGGCCAGGCCGCGCCGGCGAGGCGCTCGCGGACGAGGTGTACAGGGAGGCCGTCGCGTCGGCGGAGCGGCGAGCCGAGGAGCTGCTCAAGGCTGGCTGGTGGGGCGTCGACCTGTTCGTGGGCACGCTTGCGGCCACACTGGCCCCCTTCACCTCGAGGAAGAAGGTGGTAGGCGCAGAGGACATCGGCAGGCTGGTGGCCGAGAAGGCCTACCCTGCGGCCGCGAGGGGCCTGGCCAGGGCCCTAGCCAGAGCCGCGGGCGAGGAGGGCGGGGTGGAGGAGGTGAGGAGCGGCGAGGCGCTGTACTATATGCTAGCGAAGCTCCTGTTGCCGCGCAGCGCCAGGGCCGGGAGGAGGGTGATGGATCGGAGCGCGGCGCACATTCTCGGACTCGGGACGGGCGTCGACGACAAGCGGCTTGCTGCGTTGGCGATCGTTGAGAGGGGCGGCGAGGACTTCCTCCTGCTGGAGCCGAGGGGGGGCGGGAGGGACGACCTGGTGGAGCTCTTCCGCAAGCGGGGCCTCGACCCGGCGGAGCCCTCGCTGAGGAGCCCTGTCGACGCGCTGCACATGCTCGAGTACTACGCCGTGAGCTACGGCGTCGAGGAGTTTAAGAAGCGCTACGAGCGGCTGAGGGCCCTGGGGGCCCACCACGTCGGCGAGGCCGTGAGGCTCGCCAAGGTTCTCCACAGGCTGCTCCCCCCGACGGACCCCGAGAAAGAGCTATGCGGCCGCGTGCTCTCCTACCAGACGGGCACTGGCACGCTCGAGGGGTGGTTGCATGGGGCTTAAGGAGTACGCGAGGGCCCGGAGCGATCTCTTCGACGAGGCGCTGGACGCGCAGCTGGCGCCCTCGCTCGCTGACGCTTACCTGGGCCGGGGCCACGAGCTCTACAGGGATCCGGAGCAGTTCTTCGCGGCAACGTACCTCTCCGACTCGATGAAGGGGATCCTGCGCGAAGTAGCCGAGGCGGCGCTGGGGAGGGGGGCGCGCCGGATCTTCCCGCTGTTCTCGCTGTACGGCGGCGGCAAGACACACCTGCTGCTCGCGATCGTACACGCGGCAAGGAGGCACGAGGCGCTCGGGAGGCTGGACCCCGAGCTGGGAGCGCTGTACGCCAAGGCCCGGCCAAGGGTCGTCGTGCTGGACGGGGAGTCCGACGAGCTGTGCCCGAACCCCTCGAAGCCGCTTAGCCTCGCCCCCTACCAGGTGAGGACGATCTGGGGCTCGCTGGCGCACCAGCTGGGCCGCTACGCCCAGCTCAGGGAGGAGGACGAGAAGGCCTACGCCCCCACCGCCGAGGCCCTGCACAGGCTCCTGGGCGAGGAGCCCGCGGTCATCCTGGTCGACGAGATCGCGAAGTACGCGACCAGGTTCCTCGAGTCAGGAGACGAGGGGCTGAGGGGCTACGGGAAGAACGTCATCGCCTTCGTCGAGAGCCTCGCCAAGGCGGTAGAGGGGACGAGGGCCGCGCTGGTTGTGACGCTCCCACTCGAGGTGAGGGAGGGCGAGGAGAGGTACGTGGACGCGTACAGGGAGGCCGTCGGGATGATCCGGAGGGGCATAGGCAGGGTCACGGCGGCCTACGACGTCCCGCTGCGGCCCGAGGAGATCATGCACGTCTTGAAGAGGAGGATCTTTGAGAGCATTGACGAGAGGAGTGTGCAGGAGCTCCGCAGCAGGTACTTGGACCTCTACAGCAGGGAGCAGGACGTCTTCGGGAGGAGCGCGGTCGACGCGGCGTCCAAGCTCGACGCCACGGCGCCGTTCCACCCGAGCTACCTGGAGACACTCTACGACATCGTGACGAGGAATCCCGAGTTGCAGCGGACGCGGGACGCGCTAAGGATCTCCAGGCTCGTCGTGAGAAGGATCCTGCAGAGCGGCGAGGACCCTGACTTCGTAATGCCGTGGCACATCGACGTGGCGGACGACAAGATCAGGGGCTTCCTGCTCACCCAGTCCTTCGCTTCCTTCGCCCCTGTAGTCGACAAGGACCTCCTCGGCAGGGCGAGGCAGCTGGATCCGACGGGCCTCTTGTACAGGGTCGCGCTCTCGATCTTCTTGAGGACGTACGTGTACGGGACGGCGCTGACCCCGGAGAGGGTGTTCCCGACGAAGGAGGACGTGGCGTTCATGGTCTACGAGGAGTCCCTCGCCAGGGGCACCGGGCGTAAGCCCGTGGACGTGCAGAACCAGCTGAACATCGCGGCGAGCGAGCTGCTCTACCTGCAGGAGAGGGATGGGCGGTATTGGTACAACCCGATGCGCTCGGTCATCGAGATTGTCGAGGACGAGGCCAAGCGCGTGAGCCCTGTCACAGCCCGGGAGAGGCTGGTCGACGCCCTGAGAAAGCTCGCCCGCGAGCCCCCACCTGGTGCGCCGAGGGAGGGGGCGCCCCGCCTCTTCGACGCGCAGGTGAGGGACGAGCCGCTGCCCCTCGACGAGCCAGCACACTACCTTGTAATCTCCCCCAGGAGGCTAAGCGACGACGAGGTGAGGAGGATAATCTTCGAGCGGAAGGAGGGCGGCGTCAAGGTCTACAGGAACACGGTCGCCGTGCTCTACCCGAGCGACGAGAGGAGGGTTGAGCACCTGCTGGGGCTCTGCGCTAAGCTTGTGGCCTGCAATAGCGTGGAGAAGCAGCTGAAGGAAATTTACCTGGACAAAGACTCTAGAGAGCTGCAGGGCAAGAAGCTCAGGGAGCTAAGCAAGAAGCTTGAGGAGCAGCTGTACAGCGAGATAATCTCAGCCTTCGACACGGTGGCGTTCCCGAGCGGCGAGGAAGTGGTCAAGGCCAGGGCCAGCCCCCGCGCCACGTCGCTCGCTGTCGTAGCCGAGGACACCTTGGCGAGCCCCGACGTGGGCAAGGCGAAAATCGACGCGCTGAGCTTCGACGAGCTCGACCACCTGCTGAAGAGCACAGGGGTTGCGCTGTCCGAGGGCGAGAAGGAGCTGACGGTTGGGAACATCCTCAGCTACTTCTTCACGAACCCGAGGCTCCCCTTCGTCAGGAGGGAGCTCGTGTTCCAAGCCCTGATGGAGGGAGTCAGCACGCTGAGGATCGGGCTCCAGAAGGACGGTAGGCTCTTCTGGGCCCGCGTGTACAGGCGCGAGGAGGCCCCAGAATACCCGTCAGGCGAGGTACCCGAGAGCGTGCTGGAGACCGACATCGTCCTCCCCCGGAGGCTGGCCGCGTCCAGACTGCTGGAGAGCTTGAAGCCGGGCGTGGCCGAGAGCCAGGGTAGGAAGGTGAGGGTCAGCTACGCCGTGCTGGTCAAGGGGCGCGAAACGCCGCTGGACCAGCTGCCCCCCGATAAGGTTGTGGACGTGCTCCTGACTTCCCCGTTGGTAAGGATAGAGGAGGAGATCGGGGACAGGGTCTTGGTCACCGTGGCGAGGAGCGCGGTCGAGGCGGCTCCAGGCGAGGAGGTGGCCGTCGAGGTCTTCGTGGAGCCCGTGGAGCCCCTCAAGCAGCCTGTGTCGCTGCGTGTTAGCGAGGGCTCCGTGGAGCCGAGCAGCGGGGTACCGCCCTTCAAGGCCACGTGGAGGCTCAGGGCCCCCGAGGCGGAGGGAGAGTATCGCTTTGAGGTCACCGCCACCTCGCCGGAGCTCGAGCGCCCGGCTCTTGGCGCGCTCGCCGTGTTCGTGAAGGCCGAAAGGGTTCCCCTGATCAGGAGGCTCGTCGCCAAGGAGCTCGAGGGGCTCGAGGATCTGCTGAGGAGCGGCGAGTTCGGGCCCCTGGAGCTGGAGGAGGGGCATGTCCGCCTGGAGCGTGGCGATCTGTCTGTCGAGCTTACCGTGAGGCGCGTCGACCCGGCGGTCTTCCCCGCGCTCGTGAGGGAGCTGATGAGGAGCACGGGAATCTTCGCGCCGAGCGAGCTCAGGGCGCTGCTCAAGCTGGGGAAGCCCGTCGAGTACACGGATGAGACGGAGAGGAAGTTATCGAAGTACAGGGGTGTGAGTTCGCTATGAGCGAGGCGGAGAGGCTTATTGTGTACGCGGAGAAGCGGGTCAAGCGCCGCAATAGTGTCGACACTGTGCAGGTGTGCCGCTTCTACCCGAACGTCTACCTCGGGAAGCCGGAGCTCGCCGCTGCGTGCCCGTGGAGCGAGCTGGTGCTGCTGGCTGAGCGGCTTGGGGGGCTCGTGCGGCCTAAGAAGCGCTCGTTGAGGGTGGGGGAGGGTACCTACAAGAGGCTCGCGGTCTACGCGGCCGTCCGCGAGACGCTGAGGAGCGAGGCGAAGGTGAGGGAGCTGGAGGAGGTGGTGAGGGGCCTGGACGAGTACGAGCTGTTCTTCTGGTTCACGAGGTTCTTAGCGGCCTTCGAGAGGGGCAGGGTAGCGCTTCGGAGGCCGGCTCGGGCGTTCAAGGTACTGCACGGGTTGGACTAGGATGGCTGTAGATCTGGTCAGGGAGGTTTTCAGGGTTTACTCGCATTATAACCCTGTATTCTTCTCGGCACTGGTTAAGGCGAATCCTCCGGTAACGCCGTATCTTCATCAGGCGGAGTTTCTCGCCAGGGTTTTATTCCGGCAGCCGCTGAGGGTGTTTGTAGCCGACGAGATAGGTCTAGGTAAGACGATTACTGCTATCCTGGCAATGGAAAGGCTCATGGAGCTCGGATACGCTGAAAGGGTTCTTGTTCTTGTTCCAAGAGTGCTTGTTAGGCAGTGGATCCTAGAGCTTGAGAGGTTTAATTTAATACCTAGGAGGATCGAGAGGTCTAACTTCAGGGGTCTTAATGAGGGGAGCTTCTCTAGAGGAGTTTATGTCGCATCCCTCGACCTAGTTAAGAGGTCAAGGTATCGGGATGAAGTACAGAGGGTGAATTGGGATCTCGTTATAGTCGACGAGGCGCATAGGCTCAGCTTACCCTCTACTGGTCGTGAGACGCTTAGGTTAAGGTTTGTATCCAGTATATCGTCAGACGTTAAGAGGAATATGCTTTTTCTATCTGCGACGCCCCATAGAGGGGATCCGAGGGACTACTTGAATAGGCTCCGTCTCCTAGATCCTTACCTTGTAAAAGACTTTAAGGCCCTAGATAGACCAGAGTTCCATGCGAGTGCCCGCAACGTATTGATCTTTAGGCGGACGAAGATTGACGTCAACAATGTGTATGAGGGGAGGGAGGTTTTTCCCCCGTGTAAGGTTGTGGCTGTCGTTGTGCAGGCCACAGGGGACGAGGTCGAGTTTCACTCGAGGCTTATCAAGTTCCTCAGGACAAAGATACTTGACTATCACAAGCTTACAGGAACCGATCAGAGGGCCTTGGGCCTACTGAACGCCTTGATATTCAAGAGGGCTTCATCTAGCCCTTATGCCGCGATTAGCACTATGGAGAAGATCCTAGCGAAGAGGGCGGCCTTAATCAATTTGGGGCGTCACGACTTCCTCCGGCCTGGAAAACTTAACATGAAGCAGTTGAGACTGGCTAGGGCAGTCTTGGGTCTGGGTTTTGAGGAGCTTGAGAGTGATACTGACCCCGACAAGATAGTGGAGGATTTCGCGGAGTCTTGTTCAGCATACTTTTCCGAGAATGATGTCAAAGAGATGAAATCGCTGGTAAACCTTGCGAAGAATATTCTAGAGAATGACAGTAGGCTTAGTGCCGTGATTGACCTTGTAGAGCAGCACGTGGGTTCAGGAGAGAAGGTTATAGTGTTCACTGAGTTCCGTGACACCGCAATGCATGTTTCAAGGATCTTAGCTAAAAGATTAGGACAGGAGAAAGTCGGGCTTCTTACGGGTGACGACGCTCGGAAGGAGGACAGACTATCAAACGTGAAAAAATGGCTTGAGAAGCCCGGTGGGAGGGTCTTGGTTGCAACGGATGTCGCCTCTGAGGGCCTAAACCTCCAGGTAGCCAACATCCTCATTAACTACGAGCCACCCTGGTCTCCCGTTAAGTTAGAGCAGAGAATCGGCAGAGTGTGGAGGCTAGGTCAGAGGAGAGAGGTGAAAGTGTACACTGTTTTTCTTGCAGTGGATAGTGACATGGACGTTTTGAAAGTTTTGTACAGCAAGCTCATAGCGATGGGGAGAGCTTTAGGCAAGCTTGACAAGCCCCCCGTAGGGGAAGAGGCGCTTGTGATAGATCTTGAGCAGCGCGCACAGCTTCCCCCACCAGTGGTTAGGCGTGGTCAACGGGTTTCAAGGGTTACCGAGTATCGTCTCAGGAGCGAGTACCTAAAGGGTGGTGAAAAGGCTTTAGAGAGGCTTGTCGAGCAGATCTACAATACTATAGTTCAGCTCCAAGAGGATCTCAAGAAGGTTGGAGGCTTAGAGAGGCCAGACAGGGATCTAATAGCAGAATTTATGTATAAGGGCACGGGCTTTGCCACTGTGCAAGAGGCGAAGGAAGCCGCAGGAGATCTTATAAGGTCTCTCTCGCGACTTAGACCCGACCTTGTCCACGAGTATGGAGGCGATTATGCTGTTAAATCGATTGGCGGGACTCCAATCCCATTATCCGAGACGTGGAGGGCATTGTCCGCTCTCATGAGGGCTCTGGGGGAAGTCTCCCTGCAAAAGCCGGTTTTTCTCGTTGCAAAAGGGGAGGCGGAGCGCGAAATACGGGTTTACGAGTTATCGTTTAAGGATGTAGAGGGGAGGGTTGTTTACAGTGAACCAGTTGCTGTTGATGATGCTGGGTCTGTGATCAGGGGTGCTGAGCTGTTAAAACTCCTGTCTTTGACATTGCGTGAACTTGTCTTGGAGGCCCAGGAATTCCAATCATCAGAACATAGCGATGATGTGAAATTAAGGAGAACGGCTCGAGACGTCCTTGAGACCCTTCTAAGCGACTACAGGAGGTATCGGGAAAGCCTCGTCAAAAGGGGGCTAAGGGTGGGTAAGGATACTGATCCCTTCAATAAGTATACTCTGGGTGACCCTAGGCTTATCGGTGTGATACGATTCACTAGCCCCGGCGCTCTCGCCGTTGAAGCGGAGATGAGTATGGAGGAGCGCAGGCAGGTCGAGCAGGAGGCGATGAGGGTGGCGATGGAGTACGAGAGGAACCGGGGGCGGGAGCCTGTGGACGTGAGCCAGCACGAGCACTACGACATCTACAGCAGGGACCCGGGGACTGGCGAGGAGCGGTTCATAGAGGTGAAGGGTCACAAGGGCCCCTCGCTTCTCGCGGAGCTGACGGAGGAGGAGTATAGGATGGCCGAGTCGCAGAGAGAGAAGTACTGGCTTTACATCGTGACAAACATTGGAAGCGGGAGGCCCCAGCTAGTGGCGATCCAGGATCCCCTCTCGAAGATGCGTGTACAGCAGAAAGGCGTTATAAAATACCTTCTGCTCCCGGGTGAAGCTAGTGGTTGAGGTAGAGGTTTTACAGGGTCAAAGGGAGATAGGTGGGAATTGCGTCAAGATACGCGACGGGGACAAGAAGCTGTTGTTCGACCAGGGCCTGCGTTTCTCCCTCTTTAAAAAGTTCTACGGGGCACGCCTGAGGCCTTCAGGCCCCATGGAGTTTAGGGAGATTGGGGTGCTTCCACCCTACGGTGAACTGGAGGATGTTGATGCACTCTACGTGACACACTACCATCTGGATCACCTTGGCCTCCTGGGCGACCTCCCCTCAGGCCTCGAGGTCAGGGTTCCCTCACGCTTAGGGCTTACATTGCTGGAAGAGTGGTATAGAGACTCCCCGGACTGGTTAGCCTATATTCCTCCAAGATATGATCTACAAGTCCATGAGGCAGAGCCACTTGTACATGACGTGAACGATGTTATTGCTCTCCCGATCAGCCACAGCGCGTACCCGGCCTCATCCTACCTTTACCTCGGGAGTGATGAGACAGTCCTGTACACAGGGGACTTTCGCTTTGAGTCTTTCTCACGTGTGGGAGAGGAAGGCCGTGGCTTCTTCGAGTTCTTTGAACGGGAAAGCGACATGCGTGTCGATAAACTGATAATTGAAGGAACGAATATAGGTAAGCCTGTAACTCCACTGGGCAAGGATGAGCTTATAAACATATTGCGGAGAGTGTTTTCGCTAAACGCTCCACTTCTAATTGCTCTTCATAGGCTTGAACTAGATCTCCTAGCGTTCATCCTAGATGAGGTAAAGGCTTTTGGGAGGCACGCTATTCTAGCTTCATCAAAGCTTTTAGATGTCTTAGAGGCATGGGCTCCCGGGCTAGGCATCCCCATGGATAACGTTTCCAGGCCTCTCAGCCTAGCCGATAAGGTGTCAAGGATTCACCTCATAAGCCCTGATGAGATTCGGGATCTCTCAAAGTTCGTAGTGATAGCTGATCTCCTCGATCTTGTCGACTTCGCGAGGGCCATTCCAAGCGAGTTGAGTCTGAAGGGCGGCTTTGCACTGCTTATGCTTTCTGAGCACGAGTCGGAGGAAGCGACAGAGGAGGCTGCGGCGCTCAGGTGGCTTGGCAGGCTGGGCGTCCAGACGTATAGGTTAAGGGTCTCAGGCCATTATTACCCGCATGAGCTGGTGAAGCTGTTTAAGCTGGTCAAACCTAGAGAGGTGATCCCGGTTCATACGGAGGCTCCCGAGCTCCTCATTGATTTATGGAAGTCTTTAAAGTAGTCCCCCGATGTCTCTCAATATGCTGGGAATTCAGGATTATAATGGAGTTTTATTCATTTAGAAGATAGTTATACTACAATATAACAATGATATATTCTAATATAAGATGAATATCTTACCTTATAGCTTCGTTATAATTATTTTGCTCTCGTTTGTTCCTGTACTGACCTGTTTGATACGAGCGGGCACAATGGGTCGGGTGCCGTTAGTCTTCCTGTGGATATGTATGCTCTTGCTCTGCAGCCCCCGCATATGTCTCGGTATGGGCAGGACCGGCATGGTTCTTCCAGGTTTTCGCGGTTTTTGATCTGGTTGAATAGTTGTCCGTGCCATATGGCGGCCGCGGGCTTCTCCAGCAGGTTGCCGGCTTTTAGTGGTAGGAACGCGCATGGCCATACGTCACCGTTGGGTTTTATGTAGAACATTCCTCGCGCGGCTATGCAGCCTGAGACCCATTTCTTGGCTATTTGTGGGTTGAGTTTCGCCTTGTCGGCTAGGAGTGCGTAGTACCAGGGCATTGCTACGGGTATTATGAGGCTCTGGACTTCTTCCTGTGTCTTAGCTGCTGTTAATGCTAGGGTGTAGAATTGTCTTGGCGTCAGGGAGAGCCACTTGTTTTCGGTGCCTCGGCCTGAGGAGACGAACGTGTAAAGGAATACGACGTGTGCTCCCAGCTTGTCTGAGAGCTTGAGTAGTTGGGGGATTTCGTCGAGGTTGAGCTTGTTGGCTGTTATGTTTATCTGGACGTAGAGTCCTTGTTTTTTGAGGTTTATTATCCCCTTGACGGCTTTCCTCCAGGCGCCCGGGACGCCCCTGATCTTGTCGTGGATTTCGGGCCTGGTGGAGTCGAGGCTTACCGCGGCTCCCAGGACGTCGAGCTTGGCCATCCTCGCGGCTGTCTCCTCGTCTATGAGGGTGGCGTTCGTCGCGTAGACTACCCCGAAGCCTAGCTGCCTCGCGTAATGGGTGAGCTCCCAGATGTCTTTCCTGAGTAATGGTTCTCCGCCCGTGAACACGAGGGTTCTGAATTCCCTTACTGTGGTTAAGCTTTCGATGACCTTCATGGCCTGCGGGGTGTCGAGCTCGCCGGGGCTCCGCCTGCCGGCCGCGGCGTGACAGTGCGCGCACCTGAGGTTGCACATCGTTGTAACCTCGTAGACTGGGTGTGGCGGGTAGCCGAAGCAGCCTATCCCTGTGGCGCCGTTGGCCGTCTCGACTAGGGGCTTCGCGTCCCTTATCCAGCGGGCGTTGAGTCTCCAGCCGGTCGCCTTTGCCACCGTGGCCGCTGAGAGGAGCTGCTTCGCCAGGAGGGTTGGGGGCACGTACCAGGGTAGCACGTGGCGTGTCATCTCAGTGCAACCCCTACGGCGCTAAGCAGGCTGAAGAGGATTGTGTGCCTGGCTACAAGGGGGTCGGCGTCTGTGGGTGGCGGCTCACGGAGTACCTTTAGGGCGCCGGCAAGCATGGGGGCCGAGAGGAGGGGGAGGAGCAGGGTGGGGCCGAGCGATAGGGATAGGGCTGACTGGATGATGTAGGCGGCGGCTATGTAGAGGAGGAACAGGGCTCGGGAGGCTTTCTTGCCGATTATCGTCTCGAGCGTCTTGACGCCCGCCGCACGGTCGGTGTCTATGTCCCGGATGTTGTTGGCCATGAGCACCGCTATCGTGAGGAGGATGGGCGGGAGTGAGACTAGGAGGGGTTGGAGGGATAGCTCGCCGCAGGCCATGTAGTAGACGCCTGGAGAGCTTGTGAGCCACCAGCCGAGGAGAAGGTTGAGGTGCCCCAATCCGCGGTACTTCAGCTTAAAGGGCGGGCCTGTATACGCGTAGGCGAGTAGGACGCCAAGGGAGGCGAAGAGGGGCGTGTAGGGTCTCCCGAGGAATGATGCTGCGAGCGACATTGTAATGGCTCCAGCCGCGAGGGCTAACCATTGGGCCGCGTGTCTTCTCAGCGAGACACCCTCGACGAGTGGGTGCTTCCTGTAGGTGGCTGTGCCGACCCCGGGCCTGTCTACACCGTAGACGTAGTCGTAGTAGTCGTTGACCATGTGGGAGAAGATCTCAATAATGGAGCCGCCGAGGAGACCGTATATCGCCCAAAGGGGGTTGAATCCGGGATGGGGGGCGGCTAGGGCTAGGACTGGGAGGCTGTAGATGATGTACATTATCACGGCCCAAATCCTGATCGCGTCTAGCAGCATACTGGTGTCGTTATGGTTAAGGAGCCCTCTCATTATATCTCTTGTGGATAAGCCTCTCACGGGTCAAGCCCTAAGGGATGCATCCTTCTGGGTAGTATCTATGGTTGCCTCCAGAGGATCGGGGTCGCGTCTAATAGGATGAAGAGGGCAACGCGAATTGCTGCTCTTGAGAGGGTATCCGGTACGGGTTTGTTTTGAAGTATTTTAGGTGTGGGCGGGAGTAGGGGTGCGGCGCGAGTGTTAGTGCTAGTGCTGGCTGTGTAGTGTAGCTGACGGCGTTTTCTCTCCAAGGATTGCTTCAAGCGTCGATCCCTCCTAGCCTGGATTGTGGCAGATGTCTCTGAGGTGCTTGCCCATGAGAGCGGCTGTTGAAAGGAGGACGGGTGGCAGCGAGACGGCTATCGGGGCGAGACTTAGCTGGCGGAGGCCTAAACAGTACTGAAGCCAGGGGTCACACTCCAGAAGCATGCATGGCCACCAAGGAGAAATAAAGACTTACGCTCCATTCCCTACAACTTAGGTATCTCTACCAGGCGGGCTAAGTGATGAATACATTCCTTAGCTGCTTCCCAGCCCCGTCGTGTAGACGACAGCCTAAACTGGGTTATGGTGGACGCAATAAATCGTGACACACCGGCACCTTCTTGTTTGAGCGGCACAGCGACAATGAGAGCCTTGCTCACCGCTCAACACGCCTGCCATCAAGCTGAGTAGGTTCACCGTCCGACTGGTGGTTAGCCACTTTTTAATTCTCCTTCTTTCCAGCGCTACCCACGTACCAGCGGCAGACACGGTAGAGCTCGCGTGCCCCCTAAAACTGCTATTCGGGCTGAGAGCCTGGTCAAGCCTGCTTCACACGGTTCCAAGCCCCAGCAGCTCCTCCTCGACGCTAACCAGGCTCATACTAGCCTCCTAGACATGTACTGTTTAGCCTCCGCAAAACTGCATGCTGTGTCTCGGAGCCACAAGCGCGAGGATCCTCCTAGTATTGTTTAAGGGGGGCTAGCGAAGGCTCAGGTACACGTCAGGGAAGGCTAGGGCGTTCCCAAGCACGCCTACCCTCTGCCTTCGCAGCCATCTAACTGCTCCTCCTTGCGGTTCTCGCATACTTGGATGCCAAGCAATGGTGAAGCTGAAAAGCCACCACAGCCGGGGGGTTTGTCTCCCCGCTACACCGCCCCTAATCAAAAACTGATTGTGATACAGAAAAGAGAAGGGTCCTTAGAGGAGTTGCTGGCTGGCTTTTCTGACGGCTTCGAGGCCCTCGGCGACGACTTTGTACCCGGCGGAGAAGCGCCTTGATCATATTGAAGTTTCCCTTAGCGCCTCTTGTTCCGCTACTTTTCTCAGCTCCCTACTAAACGTCAGGTCTCCTAGAAGCCTCTCCAGGATTTCTTCGGGATCGCTGGCCCTCTTAATTAGGAGTCCATCCTTCTCGGGCACAAGGAGCACTTCCTCGCCCTCCCTGAGGTTAAGTATTTCTCTCAGCCTCTTTGGGATTGTGACTCTCCCCTTACCATCAATTCTAACTCTTTCCACAAAGGCTGTTAGTGGGACCTACCTTATAATTTTATCCAACCAAGATTTAATGGCATGGACGTGAGCAAAGATAATCGAAGCCTCTGCCACTTTCTCGACTACACGTCGAGTGATACCTCAAGTCCATCTCCGCCGCCTCCATGGGCTTAAGAGTGGAATCTGGACAGATAGCTCCTAGTGTTGTCGCTGCTGCAATGTAAGGGGTATATCTTCGAAACGCATGGTGAAGTTAACTCCTCGAGTACTCTTGAGACTTTCTCAGAGGATGCTCCGGCCACGTGGAAGCCCCTTACGATGAAGGGCTTTATCTCCAACCACTTTTAAACGTTGATCAACTGCCTTAGCCCAGTAGCGACTCTAGGGCTTAACGGTCTTTGTTTTGGAGAACTTTACCTGGACGGGGAAGAAGAGGACTTTAATTGTTGCTGTCCCGTTAACGGTTATGTCGATCTTGCCCTGGGTTAAAAGGCTCATGAGGGCTTTCCCGAGCTTAGCGTAGTACAGGGTTAGTGTAGAGCTTTGACGTGTGGTTCCAGGCGGTATTTCTAGGTTTGTAATGGTGCCGTTCCCGACCTTCACGCCCTCAATGTAGACGTCATAATTGACGACTTCCGCAGTGTATTTGTGGTTTGAGGGGTTGTTGAAAGCCAGTGTGAGGTTAACGTTGGCGGCTTGAAGCCCAACGCTCACGACGCTTATTTTCTCCACGTCAACGCTTATACGCTCAGCCGACGAGACGAGGTCGTTCAAGTACAATGCGGAGGCTATGAGTACCACTGCTATTATGGTTATTGCCTTCCATGCCACATGTAATCGAGTATGGTACCTGAATAAAAAATGTCTTGCATTGAAGCAGACATGGCTGGTGAGTGAATCCCGGTTGGCCGGCACAAATTGTGGATTTTTCGGACTTGTAGGGTTGTTGAAGGGGCCTTCTCCTCACTGGGGAGGCGTTGGGTCACACCTAGGATTGTACACTAATAATACATTGATAAATAGATTAAAACGAGAAAACCGTAATGAACGAGTCCCTCGCTTGAGGGCGTCTATGCCTATGTTCTCGTGTAGATCTCTACTCCGAGATTTTTCGCGGCCTCCAGAGCCTTATCCGTTGGGAAAGGCGTCACCATGACAAGTCTAGGCTTTACACCGGTCTTTTTCTCGTAAAGTTTTCCAATTCTCCATAGCTTAAACACGTCGCTCTCTGACGCGCTGGACTTTACCTCTATCAGGATGTGCACTTTATCCTTGATGAGCACGTCTACCTCCACTTCAGCCTTGTAGCCGAGGACTACCCCCTCCTCATCGAGGACTCTCCACTTTTCCACCTTGCCAGCGCCAAGTATCTCCTCAACTATATTCTTCATAGCCTCCCTGAAAGTCTCCTCGCTTTCAACTCCCCACCTAGCCCCCATGGCTATGAGACGCCTCTCGAATGAGTCGAGCCTCTTGCTGAAAAGCTCGAACTGCCTGTTGAAGTCCTCCCGAAGCTTGTTGTGGTCTTCCCGCAGCTTTTTTAACTCTGCCTCAATAGCTTCGAACCTCTTATAAGCCTCCTCCCATCTCCTGTTGTTTTCCTCCCATCTTTTGTTGTTTTCTTCCCACCTGCGATTATTTTCTTCCCACCGCTTATTGTTTTCTTCCCACCTCTTGTCATTTTCCCTCCACCTCATCTCCTCAAGCTCGAGGTGGCGCTGGAAGTCCGCTCTAAGCATTCTTAGCTCGTTAAGGATTGTGTCGAGCCCTAGTAAGCCTGCTACAGCGTACCTAAACTCTTCATCCTCTCTCAAGGTTCTTAGAATTTTCTTTTTCTCCTCCTCTGAAAGCACGCCTACCATACAATAATGTATTATAATGATATTTAAAAGCCGAACGCACTAAAAGCAAGATCCAGGGCTGCTTGTTTAACGAATAGTTTCTCGCAAGAACACCTTATAGTTCTCCACGCCACTCCTTCATGAATCTCTCAAGGAATAGGAGCATGAACCTATGCCTCTCCTCTGCTATTTTCTTAGCGGGCTCGGTGTTCAGGGTGTCCTTTATCTTCAAAAGCTTCTCGTAGAAGTGGTTTATAACGGTTTCAGAGCGGCCGTCATAGTTGTTCTTCGGCGGCTTTGCTGGATCATAGAAGGGCGTGTTGGACCAACCGCCCCTCGCGAAGGCCCTGGCTATGCCTATAGCCCCTATCATGTCGAGCCTGTCAGCGTCCTGTAATATCTGGGCCTCGATTAGGTCTGGCTTTACACCGTTCCTGAACCTGTGGGAGGCGATGCTGTAGGCAACCTTCTCGATCTTCTCCTCCTCGAAGCCAGCCTCGCGGAGAATCTCTCTGGCGAGCTCAGCGCCTTTAGCTGCATGGTCATCTATAACACCCTCGTCCTCCATCGACCTCGCTATGTCGTGTAGTATCACAGCAGCTCTCAGAACGTCTAGGTCGACCGGCTCTCCGATCTCGCGTGCTATCCTGAGGGCTAAATTATAGACGCGTTCAACGTGGGAGATATCGTGGTGTGAGTGCCTATAGTAGCCTATGGCTTTCTCGATGACTTTCTTAAACCTCTCATCGCTCAGTGCATCATCAAACATTTTGTCTCGAAGATCACTTGTTTTATACGTATATAGTTGTATCTTGTATCAGTGTGGGATCTAGGCCTGTGCTGCCCCGTACCTTGCTATAAACTCTTCCAGCATTCTCTTAGCCTCGTAAGGCGACGAGACAGGTCTCGGCGGGTGTTTAAAGTAGTATGCACTGGCCTCGTGTATGGGCCCGGATAGTCCGTTGTCAAGTGCCAGCTTCGCCAGCCTTATAGCGTCTACCATTGAAGCGGCAAACATGCTCTTATCGTCTACCTTGAGCTTGACGTCGAGCTCCACGGGTAATCCGAGGAATGATGTCGCCTTGATGTATATGTAGGCCACCTTGGTATTCCCTAGGAATGGTACCCAGTCGCTTGGACCAATCCTTATTCTCTGTGACCGGATAATCTCCTCTGCGTTGAAAAGCGTGTATGCGACAGCGCTAGTCTTGCTCTCCCTCTTGCTCCGGAGCCTTTCTTCCTCCTTCATGTTGAGGAAGTCCGTATTACCCCCTATGTTCAGCTGGTAGGTCTCCTCTACGAGAAGGCCTCTCTCACGCATCAAAGCTGTGAGAGCTGAGTGGAGAATCGTGGCCCCAAACTGTCCTTTCACGTCGTCTCCAAGTAGAGGTAGCCCGGCTCGCCTGTACTTCTCCTGCCATTCACCCGTAGGGTCACTTGCTATGAAGACAGGGATGCCGTTTATGAAGGCCGCGCCAGCTCTGAGCGTAGCCTCGGCATAGAAGCGTGTAGCAAGCTCAGAGCCCACCGGCAGCATATTCACTACGACCTCGACCCCAGCGTCTCTCATGGCCTTAACAATTTCGTCCATTGAGACGTCTCGCGAGTGCGGCGCGAAGAAAGGCCTCATGTGCTCTGCAACTCCATCAAGGACAGGCCCCGCTGTGACCTTTACTCCCGTCTCTATATCTTCCACCAACCGGGGGAAGAGGTTGGAGCCCTCGAATATTGCCTGGCCAAGATCTTTACCTATCTTCCTTGTATCCACGTCGGCAGCGAAAACAAAGTCAATGTCCTGTACCCTGTAGCCTCCTATCTCTTCGAAAAGGATACCCCTTAAAGGCCTTTTCTTCGCGAGGAAAACGCTTTGAACTATGGCTGAGGCACAGTTCCCTATCCCTACAAGTCCCACCCTTATCTTTCCCATACGAATCACGTATGAATTTTTTTATACAGAAAACCTTCTAGAAGAGTTATTAATAAGCTTTTGGCTTTTCTCTGATCGTGGCTTCAGAAGTGTCTTTGAAGGCTTTCAAGAGGCTTAAGAGGAAGCTTGAAAACGAGGTTCTATGGATATATGTGGCTAATATCCTGCTACACGAAGATGGATTGAGTGTTACAGAATTAAAGAAGAGACTTAAGGAAAAGTTCTCCATAAAGGTTAACACTGTTTACCTTTACACTGTTCTATACAGGATGGAGAGAGAAGGGCTAGTCAGGCGTAAGACAAGCGAGGAGGGTAAGAGCATGTATTGCCTAGAGGAGGTAGGTAAGCAAACGTACTTGAAGGGCCTGGAATACCTGAATAGGATAGTAAAGCTTCTCGCTGAGTGACCCTCTAAAGCTTCTAAATATGTTTTCCTATAGGCGTGTTCGGCGTCAGCGTTTTATTAGTTGATATCAAAATTGAATCGGGGTTGAGTTATGCAGGTTCTCCAGGCCGACGACTACAGGTATGGATTGAATCTTCTCAAAAAATATTCTGAGATAAGCATCATATCTTATGTTCTAGAAGTGATATCTTCGATCTTTTTAGCTCCATATACTATGTTGCTTTACTCCCTGACCGCGTACGCGACCTCCCAGCATATTCTCGAAGAGATTATGGCTTCTCTGCAAAGATATCTAGTATTGTCGGTTATCGGGGGCGTTTTAGCCCTCGTCGGATTTGTTCTAGGGCTTATCGCTATCCTCTTCTACCTTATACCCTCAGCGGGTAGGCTGGCCAAGTGGAGCAGCACCCTTTCAACTCCCTCAAAGCTTCTGAAGTATGGTTACTATGCCGGCTTCATTTTTGGAGCGATCTCTGCTACGCTAATCATCCTAGCTGTTATAACCTCCAACGGGACGACGCCTTTGCCAGGGATGATTGTGAAGCATCCTAGTGCACGAGAGGGATACCAGGGATTGCTGGTAATTATCATACTCGGGCTAGTAGCAACGCTACTCGTGATGGGTTTAGGGATGCTGCTCGGATGGGTGGGGATGATAATGTTCCTCTTAGAACTGGGCTCGCTGACGAAGGAGGGTCTCTTCAAGGCCGTTGCGATATTAGATGTTTTATCATCGGGTCTTTCCTTTGTTAATATACGTGTTCGTCCCCCATATGCTAATCCCGTTGCTATAATCTTATTTTTGCTGCTGTTCCCCGCTATTAGACTTACAACGCTCCTGTTGTTGAGAAAAGCAACCCTCAAGGTGCTGAGCGTCGAGGCTGTTCAGCCTTGATAATGAGACGGTGTAGAGTTAACGTTCCGCCTCTTAAAGACGCCTCTTAAAGACTAGTTCTTAATAAGAAAAAGTTATTTCTTAATACAATTTATGAAGTTGTGACAAAAGTCAAGATCGCCGTTATAGGCGCGGGAAGCATAGCTTGGAGTTCAACCGTGGTCCACGATCTTCTCCATACCCCCACCCTCCTAGGGAGCGAAGTCTACCTTATGGACATAGACGAGACCCGTCTTAAGAGAGTAGGCGCATTCGCAAGGAAATACTCCTCAGAGCTTGGCGTAGACTACAAGTTCCATCTGACTACTAACAGGAAGGAGGCAATCAAGGACGCTGACTTCGTCGTAAACACGGCCATGTATGGTGGGCACGGATACTACGAGGCGATGCGGGAGATCTCCGAGAAGCACGGCTACTACCGGGGTGTGAACAGCACGGAGTGGAACATGGTCTCGGACTACCACACCATATGGGGCTACTACCAATTCAAGCTGGCACTAGACATAGCAAGGGACGTCGAACAGTACGCCCCCGGAGCATGGCTCCTGCAACTGGCTAACCCCGTCTTCGAGCTCACTACGCTGATATCACGAGAGGTGAAGGTCAACGTCATTGGGCTGTGTCACGGGCACCTCGCCTATAAGGAGATAGCCGGCATACTTGGCTTTAAACCGGAGGACGTGGAGGCAGAGATGATAGGCTTCAACCACGTCATATGGTTGACAAAGTTTACCTCCAAGGGGAGGAACCTCTATCCACTCCTGGACGAGTGGATCGAGAAAAAAGCCCAAGAATACTGGAGGAAGTGGAGGCTCAGCCAACGCAACCCCTTCGACATACACTTGAGCCCAGCCGCAGTCGACATGTACAAGCGTTACGGCTTATTCCCAATCGGCGACACGGTTAGAGGTGGAACATGGGCGTATCACTGGGACCTAAAGACCAAGCAGTATTGGTTCGGTCCCACGGGAGGCCCTGACAGCGAGATAGGCTGGATGCTATACCTTGCCCACCACGAGTGGTACTCGAGCTACCTTGAGAGGCTAGCCGAGGATCCACGCATGCCTATAGCTCCCTTCTTCCCAGCCTCGAGGACAGATGAGTCCCTCATCCCAATCATAAGCTCTATAGCGAACGACGAGCCTGCGACCTATCAGGTCAATGTCCCCAACGATGGGGCGATTGACGGCATACCCAACGATGTCGCGGTCGAGATCCCCGCAGAGGTATCCGCGAAAGGAGTTAGGAGGCCTCAAGGGTTAAGGGTTCCCGGGAAGATCCTCAAGTCTGTTCTCTGGCCGCGCATGCTAAGAATGGAAATGACCCTGACAGCCTTCCTTGAGGGCGGGAGGCAGATCCTCATAGACTGGCTCATGCTGGATCCCAGAACGAAGTCCGAGAAGCAGGCCGAAGAGGTGTGGGATGCAATCCTCGCTATGCCTGGAAACGAGGAAATGGCAAAACACTATAGGGGCTGAAAAATCCTAGCGTACAAGTGGAGGCTCCAACTAAACAGGAGATAGGATTTTTGTTTTTCCTAGTTTAATCAGGATTATTGGGTTGAAATTCCTTCCACGCGGACATTTATAATCCTGTATACGCCGTGTCGTAGGATTTTAAGCTCTACAACTCCTCCTATGCCTATCTCTCGCAGAACCCGGGCGAGATGAGCAACACCCTCGAGCTTCTTCCCGTTGGCCTCGATTATCAGATCCCCGGCCCTTATTCCTGCACGGTGTGCTGGAGCACCGGGTACTACTCGGACTATCAAGACTCCTCCAGGTTCGGGGAGATTGAGCTGCCTGGCAACCATTTGTGTGACGTCGATTCCGAATATGCCGATCCAGGGCCTCACAATTCTACCATACTGTCTCACCTGCTCGAGGGCCCATTTGACCTCGTTGACGGGAATCGCGAAGCCGATTCCTTGGGCAAAGGGTATCATCGCTGTCGTTATCCCGATAACCTCTTCATCGAGGTTTACAAGCGGGCCACCGCTGTTCCCGGGGTTTATCGCGGCATCTGTCTGAATCATATTCTCGTAAACCTTCCCTTCTACCCGAAGAGTTCTCTTGAGGCCGCTGATGACGCCAAAGGTTAGCGAGGGTCCGCCGAGTATCTGGCCGAATGGATTTCCAATGGCTAGGACTATCTGGCCTATTTTCACGTTGTCACTGTCGCCGAGCTTCGCCGGCTTAAAGTCTCCTCCCTCGGCTTTCAGGAAAGCTATGTCCCATTGAGGGTCCTCCGCAACTATCTCTGCTGGGAAGGTATCGCCATGCGGGTCGGTAACTACTATTTTCTCAAAACCCTCGACTACGTGTGAGTTAGTGGCTATGAGCCCGTCGGAGTCCACTACGACTCCCGACCCGAAACCCGTGATGGGGGCTTGGGTAAATATGAGGTCTATGACGCGTAGAGTAGACACGCCTACGACGCTCTCAATGATCTTGTTGTAAACCTCTATTATTTTTTCCTGGATCTCGTGCGTCATGTGCTAGATATGTTGATCCAGATAAATATGGTCTTTGCTTCAAGGTGTTTTGCCTCAACTATAACCAAAGGGTATTTATTCGCCCTTTCCGTAAAGATATATTTGATATCAGATGCCGGAAGAATTTGAGCCTTATCCTGAATTCGTGAAGTGGGGGTACACTCCAGACCCAAAGAACGAGGTTATAGTTACTTTCCGTCTAACCCCGAGCGAGGGCTTTACCGTTGACGACGCAGCTGGCGGTGTGGCTGCAGAGAGCAGCGTCGGGACCTGGACGACTCTCTACCAGTGGTACGACCAGTCTAGACTAGACCGTTTGAAGGGTAAGGCCTATGAGTACAAGGATCTAGGGGATGGCTCATACCTTGTGAGGATAGCTTACCCTGTCGAGCTTTTTGAAGAGGCGAACATGCCCGCCTTTCTAGCGTCTGTTGCCGGGAATATTTTCGGCATGAGGCGAGTGAAGGGCCTAAGAGTTGAGGACATATATCTCCCGCCCGTTTTCCTAAAGGGGTTCAAGGGGCCCTCAAAGGGGATAAATGGGATAAGGGAAGTCATGAGGATTAGCAAGAGGCCGATTATCGGAACCGTTCCTAAACCCAAGGTCGGGTATTCGCCCGACGAGGTGGAGAAGCTTGCATACGATCTGCTTATAGGGGGTATGGACTACGTCAAGGATGACGAGAACATCGCTAGCCCCAGCTTCTGTAGGTTTGAGGAGAGGGCCAAGGCTATCATGAAGTCCATTGACAGGGCTGAAAAGGAGACGGGTGAAAGGAAGGCTTGGTTTGCAAACATCACGGCTGACGTCAGAGAGATGGAGCGGAGACTGAAGCTGGTAGCAGACTACGGGAACCCGTATATAATGGTGGACGTGGTTATAACGGGGTGGTCGGCGCTCACATATATCCGGGACCTGGCAGAGGAGTATGGCCTCGCTATCCACGGCCACAGGGCGATGCATGCAGCTTTCACGAGGAACCCCTACCACGGCATCTCCATGTTCACCCTCGCCAAGCTCTACAGGATTATAGGTATAGACCAGCTACACGTCGGAACCCCCGAGGTCGGGAAGCTGGAGGCGAAGACGGTGGACGTTGTTAGGAATGCAAGGGTTCTAAGAGATCCCGTTTACACGCCCGACAGTGACGACGTCTTCCACCTTGAGCAGCCCCTAAACGAGTTCAAGCCCTCCTTCCCCGTATCGAGTGGAGGACTACACCCCGGCACGCTCCCAGAAGTCATAAGGAGTATGGGTTTGGATCTAGTCATACAGGTTGGGGGAGGCGTCGTCGGGCACCCAGATGGACCGAGAGCTGGCGCTGCAGCTGCTAGACAAGCCGTCGAGGCAGCGATTGAGGGCACAGACCTCGCAGAGTACGCGAAGACCCATAGAGAGCTCGCGCGAGCTATCGAGAAGTGGGGGTTCGTGAAGCCGGCCTAGGGGAAATGTCGGATTTTCTCATACTAGCTCACGGAGACACTGACGGCGTCACCTCGGCTGCTATTGCACGCTCCGTCGTACATGGTCGAGTTGTTTTTACGCACCCCGTAGGCATCCTGGGTGACCTGGACGAGTTCAGGGGGGAGGCTGAAAGCGTCATAATACTTGACATATCCCTTGACGAGAGACTGTGGAGAGAACTAGCCTTAAGGCTCCACGAATTTAAAGAAGCCATTTATATAGACCATCATCCGCCGCCCGAAGGCGCACTCGACCTGCTAAGGGCCTCAGGCGTCAAGGTCTTCCATGAGGAGGGCCCCTGCACGGCAGAGCTAGCTTACAGGTTCTTCAATCCTCCCAGCGAGATGAGTAGGGTTGCACTCTACGGGGCCATAGGCGACTATGCCATAACGACCCCGTTCTTCAAGGAGAAAATCAGGGACTGGGACATCAGATCCCTTTTCCTCGAGGCCGGTACTCTGACGCTAGGCCTCGAAGCCATAAGGAGGGATCACGAAAAGAAGAGGCTTGTTGTAGAAGAACTTGCATTGAACAAATTGCCATCCCAGTTGGACTTCCTGGTTGAGGCTGCCCGAAAACAAGCCCGCATACTCGAAGAGGCTCGTGAGAGGCTACCCGAGATTGTCCAGAGCCTTGAAAACATCGCCTACGTTATCGACCCGGGAGCCAGCCTCGGAGTCACAGCTTTTTATGCCGCGGTGTTAAGAGGGAAGAAGGTTGGAGTTGCCGTTGAGGTTAGAGGAAACTGGGCAATCATGAGTCTCAGGGCTCGCGATGAAAGGGTAGACTTGAACAAGGCTCTCAGGATTCTTGCACCCAAGTATGGTGGGCACGGGGGCGGGCACGCGGCTGCAGCAGGTGCTAGGATACCGCTTGACGATTTAAAACAGTTTCTAGAAGATTTAGATAAAGCCCTGAGATTGACCGTTTAGCTTCCGGGCAGTGATAAAACGAGCCTATCGCTTCTCCTAATCCTTTCCAATCCCTCTTGGATGCTCGAGACTTCCTCTATCCCCTCTATTTTGATGCTGTAGTACTCGGCGGCACCACTATCCAGTATCAGCCTCTGGACGTTATCGTTATCGCCCAAAATGAGGTAAACCCTACTCCCTAACACGTGTACGGCCTGCACGCTAGGAATCCTCAGGAAGTGCTCTTTGACTGGGGCAACACAGCTGGCGCATCCTATCCCCGAGACACGTAGCGTTACCAGCTTCATAGGGGCACCGAGACCTAAAGCCACCTTTGATTTAAAAGGCTAATGTAATAGTAAATATATGGTTTTAGGGTAGTAAAAGGTGATGTCGGGAAAAAGCGGGATTTTGGCAGACTATGAGTTCACCGGTGACGCTGGTCCCGAGAAGCGTCTCGGCTTCCTTTATCTCCTCTTCACCGTTCCTGAGAAAGCGTGCACGATAGAGGTTGAGTACGAGTATCAGGGAAAAGGTCCTGGAGAGACCACGGTGGACATCGGCTTGTTCCAGCCGGGCACCGTGGACCTCATCACAGGGATGAAGAACCTAAGAGGGTGGAGCGGGTCCAATAAGAAGTCTTTCACCGTTTCAAGAGAGGCGGCTACGCCGAGCTATCTCCCCGGGGATATCCCTCCAGGAGAATGGAAAGTCATACTAGGCTTATACAAGATCCCAGACCAAGGTTTAAGGTACAGGGTCAAGGTAAGGGTCTACGAGGGCTGCCTGAAAACTTCAAGCCAAAGCCTTCCTGAAACAAGTGAATTAGTACAGGGAGACAGTCCTAGAGGCTGGGTTAAAGGCGATCTACACATGCACTCCGTCCACAGTGACGGTGACTCGACGCTTGACCAGATAGCAGAAGTTGCGGGCTCGCTAGGCCTTGACTTCGTCTCCGTGACCGATCACAACGTTGTTTCCCATATAGCAGAGCTCGGCTTTCGTAGCAGGTTCTTGGGGAAAGTCTTCTTCTTGAGGGGTGTAGAGCTTACAACATATAGAGGTCACATGAACGTTTACGGGGTCTCGGAGATTCCAGAGTTCCGGATACGATTGGATGAGGAACTCAAGGAGGTTGTAGCCTATCTCAGGAGCCGTGGCGCCTTCTTATCAATAAATCATCCTAAGCCCCTGGGTCCCGATTGGGAGTTCGGGAATCTCTCTTTCGCGGACAGCTTAGAGGTCTTCCACTCAGTCTGGGAGTTTAACAATTATGTCTCGCTCCGCAAGTGGGATCAGCTCCTGAATAATGGTTTTAGGATAGGCTTGGTCGGTGGGAGCGATGCCCACGAGATGAGGGGTAAGACGAGTATTCTACTACCTGGTACTCCCACCACGTGGGTTTACGTGGACAAGCTCAGCGAGGAGGGGCTCCTCGACGGTTTAAGGAAGCAGAGGGTATTCGTATCAGAGTCTCCTTCAGGCCCCCGCATCACTTTGGAGGCTTACGCTGATGGGAAGCACTACCCTCTAGGTGGGATTGTTAATTCAAAGGAAGTAAAGCTACGTCTACGAGCTGAGGGTGGGAGAGGCCAGAGCTACAGGGTAATAAGCGGCGGAGAAGTCGTCGCAAGCGGAGTGTTGGACAGTGATGTATTCGAGAAGGTTTTCCAGATCCACCTCTCCTCGCCTTATGTCAGGGCCGAGCTGGTGAGGGAGGCCCAGGCCATCGACGACCCATACCATATGGAGAACATAATATCCGCTTTAACAGCTCCTATTTACCTAAAGGTATAAATTAATATACCTCAGTATTCTTCATGTGCTCACAAAGCTCCAGAAGTTTTCATACGGTATTGCCAGGCTAGGCTCCACAACCCTCTTAAGTGCTTTCAGTTTCGCGGGATTCTACGTCTACTGGGATGTTTTCAAGCTCGACCCCGCACTGAGCGGTGTAGTCAACGCCATCGGTAAAATCGCAATCCTTGTGAACTCTATAGTGATGGGTTACCTTAGCGACATAACCAGGACGAGGCTCGGGAAAAGGAAGCCCTTCATCATCACAGGAGCCCCGATGCTGGCCTTGTCAGCCCTCCTATACTTTACTCCATTCTACTTTATATCCATCGACGACAAGACGGCGCTCTTCTATTGGGGTGCCTTCTGGAACGCGGCCTTCAACTTCTTCTACGGCTACCTGCTTACACCCTTCCAGGCCTGGATGCCCGAGATAACTGAGCCTGGCGAGAGAATAACCATAACAACTCTGCAAAACATTTCTAATATGCTGGGCAATACTGTGGGTGTAGTTTTCAGCTTCCTTGTCCCTACACTCTACAAGGGGGGTCTACTCTTACCGGTCATGGCGGCTTTCGCAGTGCTCGAGATAGCCCTCTATATGCCCAGCGTATTCCTCATCCCGGTTGAGCAGAAGACAGCTCTAACACCCAAGATAACTAGAGATATACTTGACATTTTTAGATTCAAGGAGTATATAGGATGGGAAACTGTCCGTATGCTGATGTCGGCCGCAGAGACAATGGTCGTAGCCCTCATAGTTAAATACGTGAGTGCCGTGATTGGACTAGGCCAAAACCTAGCTTCAGTGGTTTTCGGTATTGTTATGGTCGTATTTGTAATGGGTGCGTTTCCGTTCTGGGCCCGCCTCGCCCGAAGGATGGGTAAGGGCCAAGCTCTGACGAGGGCAGCTATAATTTTAATGGCAGGGCTTCTCATGGCACCCCTACCAGCCCTCGTAACGAGTGAGGCCATCAGGATAACCATGGGAATGCTCGCCATCATCCTAGGCGCTATAGGGATTTCAGCCTATGAGCTCTTCCCTTACGCGGTTATGGCGGATCTCGTCCACTTGAACGAGATTAAGACGGGCTTGAACAGGGCAGGTCTTTTCACGGGTTTTGAGGGTATACCAATCAATATCTCTCAATCCCTAACGTATCTCTTCATAGGATACCTGGCATCTCTCCCACCATTCGATGGATACGAGTACACGACAGGTCTTGTGGTCTGGGGCCCTATAGCTGCTGTCTTCACGGCGCTTGCCGTAATGGTGCTGAGGAGGGTTAATATAGACCCCTTTAAACAGGAAGTGGTCAGTTAAGGGTCTTATAGAAACATTTTTCTTTAAAAGGGGGTTTTGGACGCGTGGTTGATTGGCTTGTATCGCTTTTCGAGAGCATTATCGGAGGAAACTTGATAATGGGAAGCCTGCTAGCCGGCCTGTTCGTGGCTTTCACTACAAGTCTAGGCTCTCTAGGGGTATTTTTCTTTCGCGGGAAAGACCTAGACATGTCTCTCTCCCTTGCCTTTGCAGCTGGCGTCATGCTGGTCGCAAGCTTTACCAGCCTAATATTGCCGGCGATAAGTCTCTCCGGGTTTCCAACCGTGGCACTGGGAATTGCTCTTGGCGTAATAGCGATCCACCTAACCGACCGACTGGTCCCTCACGAGCACCTGGTTAAAGGCTATGAGGGGCCTCCAGCTGGGAAAAAGATCCTAAAGAAGGCCTGGCTCATAGCTCTGGCCGTGATAATACACAACCTGCCCGAGGGGCTGGCTGTCGGCACGTCGATCGCTTACTCTATCCCTGTGGGTCTAGCTACGGCGATTGCTATAGGCTTGCAAGACATCCCTGAGGGTTTGGCTGTAGCCTTACCAGTTTCTGCCTCCAGGGGGAAGCGATACGGCTTCTTAATTGGAGTTTTAAGTGGAGTTAGCGAAACAATAACAGCGCTTTTGGGAACTCTCATGTTTACAGCGGCAAGCTGGCTTCTACCAGTCGGGCTAAGCTTTGCGGGGGGCGCGATGATATACGTTACTTTAAAGGAAGCGATACCCGAGATATACCGTGAGGAGGAACCCCCTCTAAAGATCACGCTGGGCTTCCTAGCAGGCTTTTACCTCATGCTCTTCCTAGACTCTGTCTTGTAATACTGCTAGCGTAAAGCTTTATCAAACTCCAAGTCTCTGATAACCTTATGCAGGAGGATTACTCTGTGATATTACGTAAGCCCAGGGTTGAGAAGGAACTGGAGGACTTCGAGGAGTGGTTTAAAAGATATGGCGAGTACATTCTTACCTACGAAGAGTCGAAGCTCGTGGTAAGGGTTGCCTGGGTCGCAAGGATTATGCTTGACGAGGGTTACGCAGCCTTTCCGGGCCACGAGAAAGAGGTAAAGACATTCGTGGCAAACTTCTTGTCACAGAGGCTAGCCTCTCTAGGAGTAGATACGCTGCTTGTCTCTAAGGGAGAGCTGCACGGTACACGGGATGACGTCGTGGAAGTCGTAACGCGTATCTTTCCCAATGTTCAGCAGATGGAAAGGCCCTCGCTTCCCAGGATAATAAAGGAGGATGAGTTCTCGCGTAGGGGGGCACAAGAGTTCCACAGGGTTCAAATAGCCTATGAATTTTCCCGTATAAGGCCTCTCATAGCGCTGGCGACAACCATACTTTTGGCTTCTCTGATGATTATACTTTTGTCGCACTAGGCAAGAAAAGCCTCACGCATACCTGGCACAGCTCTGGCTTTATTCTCTTGTTAACCCTAGCGTGAAGCCTACAAAACTTTTTCTCTGAGGCGAGTTTCAGAGTCTCTTGCCACAACCTGTACTCTACATCGTATGGCCCAATACTCGTGCCTTCAATTTCATCAGCAATGCTTTTGACGTATTAAAAACATCTTCTGGAATATCTCCAGCTCTCGACCCTCTGCTACCGTTTAGATACCGCGATACAAGGCTCCTGGAGACTCCAAGGATCTCTGCTATTTCACCTATTTTAAAACCCCTATTGTAAAGCTCCACAGCTAACGCGCGCCTCATAGCTGGCCCCACGTACTTGTCGAAGAGGCCAAACACTGTTGACATGTCAAAGCACCACTATCTTCTTCTCAAGGATCTCCCTTGAGTTCATTAAGATTTCAGTGAAGTCCTCCACGATCTCCTTATTTATGGTTGACATATGTCACAACATATTCTATGTATTAACCCCCCCTCTAACGAGAACACTCAAGAATCGAAAAGCTCTTAACAGTCCTTCGAGGCAACTAACCAATGTCGAAGGTAAGGGTGCACGTAGCACTCAGGTTGAGCGAATGGGAGAAGAGCATAGTGGAAAGTGGACTCCGTAATCTTGCGGATGTTGTTTTCCCTAAAGGAGACGTCTTCGAGGACATTGAGAAGGCTGAGGTTGCAATAGCCTTCAGGATTCCCAAAGAGGTCGCCCTTAAAGCAGAGAAGCTAAGGTTCATTCAGGTTCCAGCAGCAGGAGCCGACGGTATTGATCTAGAATTGTTCGCCCGGCAAGGTGTAATCGTGGCATCAAGCAAGGGCTGTAATGCCCGTGCAGTCGCGGAACACGCGTTCGCCCTCCTCCTAGCTCTGGCTAAAAGGGTTGTTGAGCAGGACGCGGAGATGAAGAAGGGTGGTTGGAGGAGTCACACCGAAGAGAACTTCCTCTACGATATCGAGGGCTCTACACTCGCGATTATAGGCTATGGAGAGATTGGCCGCGAGGTTGCAAAGCTGGGAAGGGCTTTCGGGATGAGGGTTCTGGCTGTGAAAAAGACCCCTGTCAAAGACCCGTACACCGACCTGGTCGTGGGGCCCTCTGAAACACTTAGCATACTAGCTCAGGCTGACTTCGTTGTCGTTGCTCTACCACTTACACAGGAGACAGTGGGCTTTATAGGCGAGAGGGAGCTGCGAGCTATGAAGAAGACGTCATTCCTAATAAACGTTGCCCGGGGCCATGTCGTGAATGAGGAAGCATTATACAAGGCTCTCACGGAGGGCTGGATATCGGGAGCCGGAATAGACGTGTGGTGGCGCTACCCGCCTGAGGAAGGATGGCCCTCCAAGCTCGGCATACACAAGTTGCCCAATGTTATTGCTACAACTCACAAGGCTGGATGGACCCGTAGGGCTAGGGAATCATGCTTACGATTTGCGGTTGAGAACGTGGCACGATTTATTAGGGGTGAAAAACCGCTGAACGTTATTAATCCAGAGAAAGGCTACTAGCAGTTTATGAATGATTAATATGGTTCTCCTCCAAAGCGCAAAATACCGTGGCCAGGTTGGTATCATCCGCCAGCACTGCTACTCATCATTGTTTTTATCATATTGGCGAAGCCCTCCTTGTCTATCACCGCTCTCTCGTGCAGGGCATATCCTATAAGCAGTTTTCCGCTCCAGACTTCAACCCAGAATCTGACACGCTTCTCATCCGCGTAGAGAACACTCGCCTTAACCTCCAGCTCTGATCCCACTAAGGCAGGCTTCACGTGTGATACGTCTACACGAACACCCACGGTGGTCTTGTTAGGGGGTAGCCGCTCATCCCAGAAGATCCTGCATGTCTCCTCGATGAAGCCTACCATTACGGGGGTTGCTAGCACTCTTATGCCCTCGGTTTCCAAGTGTCTTGCGGCATGCTCAGGTCTAACTGTGTATCGTCTTGTAAAAGAATTAGTATTGTTGCCCGACACAAGAAGGTAAAAATGCTCTCATAATTAAATATTCCGAGTGGTCATTTTCACCTTATTCTGCGGAAACAATATATCCATCAATAATGTAACAACAGGCAGCAGATGTCTTCACGCGTAACAAACATGTGTTTAAAGTGCAGGGGGGCCAAGAACCTTTGCGGGCTTCCCACCTGCCCCTTCATGTCCATTTGGAAGTCTCTAGGCCAGATAAGGCCACCTACTAGCAGCGAACTGGAGGCACCATCACCTCCATCTGTATTTGTAGGGAGGGTTGGTTACCCTAAGGTCCGCGTTGCTCCATCTGTTGCAACTCTGGAGGGCGACCCCTCGGTGTACGATTCACCCGAGAGATGGCTGGACTATAGCCTAGACGAGATACTCAAGTTTCGGTTTGGACTAGTCATGGGTAACCTCCACTTCGACGTGAGGCGTCCAGACCTCGTAAATGAAATAGCGCTCCTCTCCGCATCCTCTAAGCCTCTAGACGTCATGGTCAGGTTTGTCAAGCCCCCACGAGGCCTAAGGCTTGACCCGCATGCACCCCCCTTCGGACCCTCAGGGGTTGCCGAAAAAATCAGGGTTCTGGATAACCCTAAAATTCCTAGACCCGTAGAGAAGTTCCTTGGAGATGACGGTGTGCGTTCAGAGGAAGCTGTTTGGTCCTTATACGAGTCCGGGTTGCCCGTCTCTACGATACAGAGGGTTTTCTCTGTGGGGCTCCTTGGTAAGACTCCTCTTAGGAGGCTTGTGCCTACGAGATGGTCCATAACAGCTGTGGATGACATGGTATCGCGGAGAATTATTCGGGAAGTCAAAGGATACCCTACAATCGACTCCTTCCTATTCTTTGAGAGAAAGCACTCTAATAACCTGTTTGTCGGGATACTAGCTCCCTATTCGTGGAGCTTCGAGTGGATAGAGGCCTGGTTCCCGCACACCACCTGGAATCCGGGCACAGCCGTGGAGGTAGAGGCGGACTGGGAGGGCTTTAAGGGGCGTACAGAGTACGCTTCTCTAGGAGGATGCTACTACGCCTCAAGGCTTGCCAGTGCTGAGTACCTGAGAAGGGAGAGGAGGCAGGCTACAGTGCTTTTGATAAGGGAGATTTATGAGGGCTTCTTCCTACCCATAGGAGTCTGGTTTGTACGCGAGAACGTCCGGGCCCTCTTCAGAGGCAAGCCGGAAAAATATGATAATCTTCGTGACGTGATCGAGAGATTAGGTAAGACGACAAGGCTCCCGGTTAGAGTATGGCTTGAGAAGTCTCGAATTCTAAGGGATCTCTTAAAGCAGGCAAGGCTAGAGGTGAGCAGCTCCTGAACATCACCTATAAGAGGATACGCGTTACCCACGCTTTATCTAAGTCCGGGCTACCGGATTTAGATTACTCCTTTAATCCTTATGCTGGGTGTGCGCATGCCTGTATCTACTGCTACGCTAGGGCTTTTACCCGCTACGAGGAAGTCTCCAGGAACTGGGGTAGAATTGTGTACATAAAGGAGAACATAATAGATGTTTTAAGAGACGAGATCGTCAGTTTAAAAAAAGGGGTGGTAGGAGTCTCCACTATAACAGATCCATACCAGCCAATCGAGTCCGTCGAAAAGCTTACAAGGCTTGGAGTCGAGCTACTCCTGCGTAGCGGATTCAAGGTAAGTATTCAGACAAAGTCACCCCTAGTGACCCGGGATCTCGACATTTTAGAGCGTTATCGTGGACAGGTCAACGTGGGCTTCACTATAACCACGCTAAACCCCAAGATAGCATCTTTAATAGAGCCAAATTCGCCTTCTCCACTTGCTCGGGCTGAAGCCCTTAAAAGAGTCTCGTCGAGGGGGCTTGATACATGGGTATTTCTAGGACCGATAATCAGGGGGGTAAACGATACTCGATCTTCTCTCGAGCAGGTCATCGACCTTGCCTTCGAAACAGGCTCGAAGCTATTCTACGACTTCTACCATCATAGACCAGAGCTGGCCGAGAGTATGAAACCCTTGCTCGTTGAAAACCCGCTGGCCACAGGTGCGCCTAGAATTTGGCGTGAGAGAGTCCAGGAAGTTATCCGAGCTTTATGTGATGAGAGGGGTATTGAATGTATACCCGAGTTCCAAGCCCAGCCTGTTGAGAGGAAAATAGATGATTTTCTTGGATGATTTTTACAACTAACAAGCATTAACTTTGAATTGTTTTATCATTTTCTGGAAATCTATTAATGAAATTTTACAATATATCAAGTATAAACGAAAAATTAGTTTGAGCCTATGCTTCTTTCAAGGCACTAGCTTAAAATATATTTACACGCGTGCTAGTAGACATGTCTCTGCTTAACTTACCTACGAGGAATTTCGATTAAATATGCGCCGGGAAAGTCGCAATACGTGGGGGAACAAGTCTGTTGCACTCTAAAAGGGGTAAAAAATCTCATATATGCGTGTACGATTTGAAATAACTTTTTTAACTGGCAACACTGGTAGATTCAGAGGATAAATTGTGATCACCGCGGAGCTCTATGAATTTATTGTCAGAGTGGTCGAGGAAAAGGTAAAGGACATTAAGGTCACACGAGAGGAATTCGACCAGTTAAGAAGAACTGTTGAGAAAGGCCTCGCTGAGCTTGCTAAGAGGGTTGATGAGCTTGCTGCGGCACAGGCTGCAACGGAGAGAAGGCTAGAGGAGCTCGCCAAGAGGGTTGATCAGCTCGCTGCCGCACAAGCTGCAACCGAGAGAAGATTAGAGGAACTCGCTAAGAGGGTTGATCAGCTTGCGGCTGCTCAGGCTGCAACGGAGAGAAGGCTAGAGGAGCTTGCTAAGAGGGTTGATGAGCTTGCTGCGGCACAGGCTGCAACGCAAAGACAAGTCGAAAAGCTCGCTGCAGCTGTGGATGCGCTACGGATTCAGGTTGGAAGGTTATCAGAGACTGTAGGCTTCACCTTGGAGGATTTAGCTAAGGATCTTCTACCCTATTGGCTTCGCGGCCGTCTTGGTGTAGAAGTTGAAAGCTTGGAAAGGAAAATCATAGAGCTTGAAGGAGAGGAGGTCGAGGTCGATCTGTACGCTTGGGGAGTGCTTGGGGACAAGAAGGTACTGGTGGTGGGAGAGGTAAAGTCGAGGATCTATGAGGACGACGTCAACGCTTTTTACCGGAAGGTTGTTGCCCCTCTCTCAGCAAAGATGGGCGTAGAGATTATAGGGATACTTTTCGGTTTCGCCATCCATCCAAGGGCGGAGACACGCGCCCGGGAATTGGGCATGCACGCAGTAACCGCGTATAAGGCCCGAGTCTAACACTGCTCGAAAAATAGCTTTTTAACAAGGAAAAGCCCCTCCTCTAATAATCCTTTTCCTTATCAGGTATTCATGGGTTTTTCCAGCTGCTAGTCTTCCGCCGCGCATGGCTAGGCCAATATTTGAGGGGCCGCGTGTTACGTCTCCAGCGCTAATCCGCCGAGAATAGTTGTCATAAAGTTTCCTTCAACCTTGACGGTTCCGTCCTTGTTGAACTCTATACCAAGGCTTTTCAAGTATCTTAGCATGTGCTTTGCGGGGCCACGCTCATAGGTCTCCTTTAGGCATGATGACGGAGGCTCCGTACTCCCTTACCGCGAGCTCAGCGATGTCCACGGCTGTAAGGCCTACTCCCACTATACTTACTCTACCAGTGAGCAGCGGAGTCGGAACTTTCATGAAGCCTAGCCCATTCATCACGAACTGCGTTATCCAGGTCAGTGCAGCGTATGCGTTCTCCTTATCTCCTCCGGGGATTTTTAGCCTTCTGCCTTTCCAGTTTCAAGTAGCTATAAGGGCGGCGTCATAGTCCTCGAGAAGCCTGTCGAGGACATCCACCCTATACCCCTTATAGATGAGAGCTCCAGCCGCAGCGAGAACAGCTGGATCAGAACCGATGATTGTAACTTTTCTGCCGCTAGAGGGTGCAGCCGTCTTACATGAGGTGAATCTTATCTAGATACGGAATAGAAGGTATCTGTTGTCAAATTTAAAGAAAATGCTGAATATTTTATATGAAGATACTCAATATTCATAAATAGATTATAAGGAGATGCATACAAATAAAAATCACCGAATAACTAAAGGATAGGCTACAAGTTTAAATTCATGGGAGGGAATCAACAGGAGATGCTTAGGAATATTCAAATAGGCTCTCTTGTGCTGTCACTCGGATACATTTTCTCATTCTTCCTTACGGTGTTTGGATCAAGAACACTGGGTGATCTCGTATTACTGATCTTTGTCTGCTTGTCTTGCGTACTAGTTGCCAGAGAGTGGGTTAAAGCCCCGCTGATCCTCATTTCTGGCTCTCTAATAGGCTTTATAGCCGAATATATAGGTCTAAGGCTCGGGGCTCCCTTTGGATCCTACACCTATAATGCTTTCAGAGCAGCACGGGTGCTAGGAGTTCCCATTCCCATAATATTGGCATGGGGGATATACCTATACACCTGTTATCTCGCCTCCGCAACGCTTGTAAAAGAACGGTGGAAACGAATACTTGTTGCAAGCCTTCTTATGGTTAACCTCGACCTTGCTGTGGATCCTGTCATGGTTAAGCTTGGATTGTGGTCTTGGAGTCAACAAGGCCCCTGGTTCGGAGTCCCCTTAAGTAATTATGCCGGTTGGTTCATTGTTTCACTGCTCTCCCTCCTCGTCTATGCAATGTTTTCAGGAAGGGAACCGGAAAAAGTGAGCATAATAGCATATATACCATATCTCTCCACTTACACACAACTCTTCTATCTTGCAGAATTAGAGGTTTTACCGGCGGTTACGGTGAGCTTCCTGGTTTCCATCATTCCTTTGACTCTAATATCCACGAAAAAAGGCTTAAATCGGAACCTATAGGAAGAATGAAGGTTTTGATGCGGAGGTACCAGCTTTATGGATTAGTGAATTCTTAGTCTCATGAATATTTTTCTTTATTTTTCTTCTGTTTTTTAACTTTTATCTCCGGGAAAACGTGATTACGAGTCGGTCTTTAAGTAAAAACCAGGGTATTTCTTGTACATCGAGATTCCCATTCTGTAAAGGTTTGCTCCATTGGACTGGGACAAATAGATCGAAGAGAGCTACTCTTTCTAATTTTTCATAAAGTTTAAATTAAAAACTTTTTAGGAATAGAGTAGAAAAAAATATAAATTATTTCTACGAGGATGCCTAAACCCCTCAGGGGTGGAAACATGGGTGAGTCATCGGCTACGAAGACTTCGGTAGTGAACGTAAAGATAATTGCTGTGGCAGTCATTGCTCTCCTTGTGGGTGTTGCCATAGGCTTCGCTGCCTCCAGCGCATTATCGGGAGGCGCAGGGGGATCTTCGGCGCAACAGCCTAAAAAAGTAATCCAGATAGGTTTTACGCTTCCCCTTACGGGCTCGCTCTCCTCCATAGGTAAAATATGGGAGAAAGTAGCCTACATGGCGATTGATGACTTGAATCAAGAGGTTCAAGCATATGGATTCAACGTTGAGTTCAAGCCTGTAATACTGGATGATGGCACTTCTCCTGAGAAGGCCCTGCAGAACGTTCAGACTTTCGCTCAACAGGGAATAAAAGTAGTTATTGGTCCTGCGGCCAGCTCACAAGTCAAGGCTGTGAAAAGCTTCGCCGACAGCAACCAAATAGTAATCATTTCACCCTCATCGACCGCGCCAACCTTAGCCATTCCCAATGACTTCATCTTCAGGACAGTTGGCAGTGATGCTGGTCAAGCTAAGGTGCTCGCAACCCTCGCATACCAGGAAGGCGCGAGGAAGGTTATAGTCTTCCATAGGAACGACGAGTACGGTAATGCTTTTGCTGACTTTTTCAAGAGGTACTTCAGCGAAATGGGAGGCACTGCTCTCGACATGCCGTACCAGTCTGACCTCTCCGACTACGCCGCTGAAGTTGCGAGTCTCGCTAACAAGGTTCAATCCGAGAAAGCTGACGCTGTCGTGCTCATATCCTTCGACACCGATGGAGGTAACATTCTCTCCCATGCAGCCGAGTCGCAGGTTCTCTCAAGCATTAGATGGTTCATCTCAGAAGGCCCCCACGGTGCATCGGAGCTTACCGCTCCCGCGGTAGGCGCCTTTGCGGCCAAGACAAAACTGCTGGGTACGAGGCCACTCTTCATAGCGAATCCACTCTACGAGGATTTCAAGCAGAGACTGAAAAGCAAGTATGGTGTTGAGGCGAGCGTGTTCTGCGACAACCTCTATGATGCTGTGAAACTCGCTGGATGGGCCATCCTTAGAGCTGGAAGCAACGACGGCAATGCTATCAGAAATGCACTCGTAGAAGTAGCCAAAAACTACTACGGGGTTAGCGGGTGGACTATCTTCGATGATGCGGGAGATAAAGCCTACCAAGACTACGGTGTATGGGCAATTGTGAAAGGAGCGACTGGCTACGAGTTCAAGGATGTAGGTGTATACGAGCGTGGATCGATAGTGTTCCTCGAGAAACCGTACCCATAAAAAGGTGTTTTTTGGTAATGCTACCCGGTTATCCTTTCTCCGTAATTAATTTTCTTTTATATACTTTCTTCTATCTTCTCTTCTCCATCCCCTTAACGCTCAGCTACAGGACGACACGTGTCATTAACTTTGCACACGCCAACTTCATCACCTACGGGATCTACACCGCTGTATTTCTCAACGGGATTCTAGGCAACTCTAGCCTTTTTATAGCTACTATATCGGCTTTCCTAGTCGCTGGCATAATTGCTGTGGCAAACCACGTGTTTGTGTTTAAGCCGCTCGAGAAGCGTGGAGCTTCAATGAACCTTATAATGATTGCTTCTATGGGTCTTTGGATCATGTATAACTACGTTCTCTACATGATTGCAGACATAGCACATGCGATGATAGGTATGAATTTTATATCCTACGGTAGAATAACATACAAGGATGTGCCGGAGCTAGTAGTTAACGGTGTTAGCCTTTCATCCACTTTCACAGCCGGCTTACTCTACACATCGGCAATACTACTCGGCCTGTACCTCTTCCTCGAAAAGACAATATTAGGAAAAGCGGTTAGAGCTGTCTCAGATAACCCACTTCTATCCGAGATCTCGGGGATTCCCCGAGACAGCATTGTTTTACTAACATGGTTTATCTGTGGGGGTATCGCAGGGCTTGGCGGCGCGCTCTGGACAAGCTTCTCAGGAACAGTGACCCCGACCTCAGGCGACGCAATGATACTCCAGGTCTTCACGGTAAGCTTCATCGGAGGACTGGTTTCTCTACTGAGGACAGGCATTGGTGCCGTAGCAATAGCCTTCATCGAGAACATAGGGATAGCGTACCTTAACTCCCTCTTCAACGTTCCTACAAGCTTCAGACCTTTCCTCACCTTCCTAACCCTCTTAACCATCCTGATAGTTTCCCCGCCTCTAGGAGCAGCTGGAGGGCTGCCCTACAGGTTCAGGAGTAAAAAGGTGAAAGAAAAATGATAGACCCGATAGGCTTTATGATAAGTTGGCTAACAATATTCGGGATATACTCTATACTAGCCATTACTCTAAACTTCGAGTCGGGAACAAGTGGTGTCACGAACTTCGGCAAGGTCTTCTTCTATGGCTTAGGAGCCTATACCACCGCCATGCTAACAGTGTATTTGTTTTTAATTCTAAACGGTATTGACGTTTCAAAGACGCCTCCCTATGACATTAAGGGAATAATATATCTTGGTGAATTAGCTAACAAGAACCCCCTACTAAACATGACGCTACTATTGTTGTCCTTCATGCTGGCTTTCATGATAGCAGGTATAACAGGATACATGTTAAGCTATCCAATAGTGAGGGTTGGCCCTGCCTTCGTAGGTTTTACGCTCCTAAGCACGGGGGAGCTCTTCAGGATTTTCCTACAACACTATGACCCAGCCGGTGGGAGCAGAGGGCTTATGAGCATCCCCAACCCCTTCGCATGGGTTCCCGATGCTAGAACCAGGGAGCTCCTCTTCCTACTCCTAGTTTTAGGCGTTTTAACTCTCACATACGTCACTATGCACAGGCTCGTAAACTCCCCCCTCGGTAGGACTCTGAGAGCCGTTCGAGACGACGAGGTCGCAGCACTATGCCTCGGAAAAGACGTGCCTCGACTAAAGGCGACCGTCCTCTTCATCGGCTCAGGCTTCACCGGTATAGCTGGCTCCCTCCTAGCATACTATATGACTTCCGTTAACCCCGACATGTTCGTGCCTGCAGTTACCTTCAACGTCTGGGCTATGATAATACTTGGGGGTATGGGGAACCTTCGAGGCGCCCTCCTTGGCTCAGCCATCTTTACCTTCTTCGACAGGGCACTCTCCTTCATAACACCGCAGCTGGGCGTGACGATCATATCGCCCGACTATGTGAGGGGCTTCATGGTAGGCTTCCTAATAGTAGCTGTCCTCCTATACAAGCCCCAAGGCTTACTACCTGAAGGACGTGTAGAGACCCCAGCATGGGAAGAACAGGCTAGCTTCAACAAGGGGTGAGGTCAATGGGCAGTATATTGGAGGTTCAGAGCGTCTCCAAGAGATTCGGGGGAATAATCGCGCTAGACAAGGTCTCGCTAAGCGTGCCTCAAGGAGCAGTCGTAGGCCTCATAGGACCAAACGGAAGCGGAAAGACAACTCTCTTCAACGTAGTCACAGGTTTCTACGTTCCCGACGCAGGAGAGGTATGGTTTAATAACAACGGATCATCGGAAAGGATAGACGGCTTAAACCCTAACGACGTCTTCGCGAAGGGCATAGTTAGAACCTTCCAGATCCCACGTCTCTTCAAGTCACTCACAGTGCTGGAAAACCTGCTCGTAACGCCCCTGCAACAGAAAGGTGAAAACCCGCTTAAAGCCCTTAACCCTGAAGTATGGGGCGAAGAGGAGAGAAGGCTAGCACGCAAGGCTCTATCCTTGCTGAAACGCTTCGGCCTACTCGAATACGCCCACGTAAAGGTATCTGAGCTCAGCGGAGCACATATAAAGCTGCTTGAGACCATGAGGGGTTTAATGACGGATGCCCGGCTCTTTTTGCTTGATGAACCAGCAGCGGGAGTCGAGGCGGGGGCAGCGCACGAGCTCTTCAGGCTTGTGAAGGGCTTGCAGGGAGATGGCTACACATTCTTTATTGTGGAGCACAGGATAGAGATATTGATGCAGTACGTGGAGTACGTCTACGTCATGCACAACGGGAAGCTCCTAGCAGAGGGTAAGCCTGAAGAGATAATATCAAACGAGAAGGTCATAGAAGCATACATAGGTGGTGGGAGTGCTTAGAATAGTGGACTTGTACTCGGGCTACGGTAAGATGAAGGTTATCCAGGGAGTCAGCTTCGAGCTAGGGAAAGGGGAAATAGCTGCCATACTGGGTCCTAATGGTGCGGGCAAGACGACACTTCTCAACAGCGTCTTCGGCTTAGCCGCCATACACCGTGGAGAAGTTTACTTTAACGGTACTAAGATAACCGGGATGAAGCCCTCAGAGATAGTGAAGAGGGGATTGAGCTACTCTCCTCAGCTCGACAACGTGTTCCCCAACCTTACAGTCGAGGAAAACCTTCTAGTTGGATCCTTTATCAGGGGCAGGGACCCCTCTGTCAGGGCGGATATTGAGGACGTGCTTGAACTTTTCCCAGAGATAAAGAGGCGTAGACACCAAAAGGCCAAAACCCTTAGCGGGGGTGAAAGACAAATGCTGGCTGTCGCAAGGGCCTTGATGACGAAGCCCAGTGCACTTCTACTGGATGAGCCTACCGCGGGCCTTTCGCCGAAGGCGGCTTCCACTCTGATGTCTAAAGTCAAGGAGATAAAGGAGACCAGGAGTGTGGCAGTGCTACTTGTAGAGCAGAACGTTGCAAAGGCTCTCGAGATAGCTGAGAGGGTTGCAGTCCTCGTCAGCGGTAGGATCGTCAAAGAGGGATCGGCGGAGGAGTTCAAAGCCGTACAGGTAGAATCACTCTTCTTCACTGGGAAATGAGAACTCGTAGAGGCATAGTATTTCCAATTCTCTAATCTATACTGGTAGGGAATCCACTACTCTAACGGTTTGTACATGTAGAAGGAGCCCGGCAAGACCTCATAGCCGAGCTTCCTGTAATACTCTCTTGTACCTACAGCTGAGATCACGAGCATCTTTCTAGCACCATAATAGTCATGCGCTATGGTTTCAGCCTCCCTTATCAATCTCCTCCCGAGCCCTAGGTGTTGCCACCACTCACTCTCTCGCCCGACAGGTGTCTCAGGACCGTAAACGTGGAGTTCCCTTATAAAAGCTGTATTCGAGTCGACCTCCCATCTATGAGCCTGCTCGCTCGGTATCCTCAACCTCAGGAAACCGAAGAGGACCTCCTGGTCGCTGCTCTCAAAAGAAATAAATTCCTCGAAGCCACCGTTCGCCTCGTACCTCCTTCTGGTGAGTTTGGCTTCACTTATACTGGGCTTCACCCCAGTCCAGAGGGCAAACCGGCCTACCTCCCTGCACCTTATGCATCGACACTTTAACCCCTTATTGCGCATGTAATCCCATACGATCTCGCGTAGGTTGTTGACTGGTGGTCCATCAGCAACCTCCTGTAAAGGGACATCACGCTGAATCCTTATTATCCGTACCCAGGGCGGGGTGATCGACTTTATACGGGCTATCAGCTCGACTAGGGTGTCCATATCGTAGGGCTTGTACTCCCCCCTCTTCCAGAGATTGTAAAGCCCGCTTCCAGGGATTACGAGTGTGGGATAAATCTTAACGGAGTCAGGCATGAACTCCTCGCTTGTATAGATCTCCTTAAAAGCCTCGAAGTCCCTGTCAGGGTCGGATCCTGGGAGGCCCAGCATCATATGGTATGTGACTTTATAGCCGGCATCCTTCAAGATTCTGGTTGCTTTGATGCTCTCCTTGACGCCGTGACCCCTGTTTACGCGTGCAAGCACGTCGTCATAGATTGTCTGGACGCCTAGCTCGATCCTCGTAGCCCCCAGGTGTAAAAACCAGTCGACGTGTTCCTCCATGCTCCAGTCAGGCCTTGTCTCTAACGTTAAACCTACGCATCTAATCCCGGCGGTCTCATTCCTTTTCATCGCCTCATCTAGGCTAGGGCTCCCTTCAGGATCCCCTGGGAACCTGTTCAAAGCTTCAAGCGCCTGGGCCACGAACCACTCCTGGTAATCCCTCGGCATGGCCGGAAACGTCCCACCCATCACGATCAACTCGACTTTGCTCGGCTCGTGGCCCATCGCAATGTACTGTTTGATTCGCAGCCTCACCTGGGCATAGGGGTCGTAGCCTACATGTAGAGCCCTGGCAACCGCGGGAGAAGTTTTAACATAGCTTTGCGGCGTCCCAGCCTCGGGTCCACCGGGGCAGTACAGGCATCGACCGTGGGGGCAAGGGTAGGGCTTCGCCATCACTGCTACTACAGTTACGCCTGAAAGCAGTCTCGTAGGCTTTTTTACTCCGCTGAAGAGGCTTAGACCTTTAGGAGTCTCCGGCATAGTACTCGACCACGATATTCCTTTTAAATAGTATAGGCTTATAGTCCCACAGGTAGAGTTTAAATCCCTTGTAGCCAGCCCTGCGAAGATCTTCCCTAAACTCCATGGGCGTGTATAAGTGGTAGTATCTCTCACCCTTTCCACCCCAGCGAACCTTCACGTCCCGGGATAAGGAGGTGATGATCCTGGCAATGTTGGAGGGGCTGAGGGCACTCCAAACGGTTACGAGAACAAACCCTCTTGAGACTCTCTTCAACTCAATCAGAGCATCAACTCTGGCCTCTCTCTTCTCCAGGTGGTGTATTACAGCCGTGGCTAGCGTTGTCCTGAAAACTTTGTCGCGGAAAGGAAGTCTCTCGATAGAACCCTGTATGAACTCTATAAAGGCGGTTAGGCGCAGTCGCTGTGCCCGCCTTTTACCGCTAAACAGCATTCCAGTGCTAATATCAAGACACACCACATGGGTCGCCCCTAGTTGAGCAAGACTGCAAGCGATATACCCTGTTCCGCAACCCGCGTCGAGTACGGGTTCATTAACCCTGGAAGCTACTAGTTTTAACAGCTCCTTATACCACTTGGTTCTCCCCCTATCATAGACATTAGCCACATTATCGTAGACGGATAACGTACTCTCGTTTGGCGCTGAGCCCGACAATAATCCTCAAAGTTAGATAATTTCTCAGACTTTTAAATCATTATTGGGATAGTATGCTTTGATGAACTCGTATATGAGGCTTAACATACTCCTGATATGTATCATCCTCAGTGACGAAGGTTAAAAACTGTAAAAGATTTTTATTGTTTCCTGATTTAGTCGTACGAGACAAATGTCCTCTTGGATCTTCATTGACGTTGACTGGACTCTTACAGACCATGAGAGGAAGATAAGCAGCAGGGTAGTTGGTGTACTGGAAAAGTTGGTCTCTAGAGGATACGTCGTGGCGCTTGCAAGCGCTACAGCCTACCCTATAGTCTATGGTTTGGCCAGGTATCTCCCCACATCGGAGATGATTGTCGCAGAGAATGGAGGTGTAGTAGGATATAGAACTGAGCTAGAGGTTTTAGGCAGGGTAGACAAGGATAGGATAATAAGGGTTGCCGAGGAAAAGCTCTCATGCTGTTTGAGGAACAGCTGGCAAAATCTTTTCCGCTTCGTAGACGTCACTTTCGTAGTTAGGGAAAACATTGTGCCCGAGGTTGCGATACGGGAAGCTAAGAGAGTTTTCGAGCCTATGAATCTGGAGGTCATGTATAGCGGGGTGGCTCTACACGTGCATCCTCCAGGAATAAACAAGGGCCAGGGAATTAGAAAGCTGTTTGAGCTGCTCTCAGAGTCGCCCAAGAAGATCATAGCCATAGGTGACAGCGAGGTCGATATCGAGATGTTCAAGCTGGCAGACTTCTCAGCATGTCCATCCCACTCGCCGGACTATGTTAAGGAGAGCGTAGACTACGTGGCGTCAAGACCTTACAGCGATGGCTTCATAGAGATAGTCGAGAAGTTCCTTTTATGAAAACCATTTTATGAGATGATTGGTTTCTCTATTTTTTCAAGCAGAAAAACTCTCAGCCAGTGACGCTCACCGTCTTTAGACTCCTAGCTATACTCTGCATTAATCCCCGGAACCATGAGTCGATCAGATATAGCGTTGCAAAGTAAATGGCTCCACCCAGTAGAACTGCGAGTAGAGCCTCCCTTATCCTCCACGGGTCAATGACCAAAGCCACTAAAACCATGGGGATTGAAGACGCCACGTACCTCGAGAGACCTGAAGCAAGGCTTTTTAGATCGAGTAAGCCCCTTGTCATCGTATACAAGCCAAGTGTTACGAGGATTTCAGCAAAAAGCCAGGCAATCCTGGCGTAAACAGCAGTTGTTAAACTGTCCCCGAAATACAAGACTGCTATAAAAACACCCGCGATACCTATGGCTGCCTTAGCGACTCCAAGTAGGGTAGTCTTAAATATTGCTGTCTCAGCTAACATCCTGGGATGTACTGCGACTGTGTCTCTGGACTCCAAGCCCTGGACGGTGTCGCTGAGTATGGCGTTGAATACTCCCAGTAGGGCCGTCAGAGAGGCGACCCTTAGGACTGAGGATGCTTTCATGTAATCTGGGTTGAGTATATAGAGGAGGTTTGGAGCCAGGGCTATAGCCCCAAACATCGCGGGGACTCCCATTAGGAAGGTGAGTCTAAGTGTATCGTCTAGCTTCGCCTTTGCGTTTTCGGTGTTTGAGAGAAGGCTAGGGTATAGCCCTCTACTTAGAACGTAAGAGTAGCTTATCATGTTCGTGTACGTCAGCACGACGGTATAGTACGCCACTATCCTGTTAGAGGCAAGGTGCGATAGTATGGGGATATCCGCTAATGCGATGAGAGAGGCAGGGACTCCAATGAGATTTACCCACGAGTAAAGTATTATTCTTTTAGCTGTTTCGAGGCTGGGTTTATGTTTTAGATCTTCCCTCGTGAATAAGAGAAGGATTAGTGTCTGACCAGCGTGGCCCCCAAGCACTGCCAGCATGGCTGTGTAGAGGGTTACGTGAAGTGTTGTTGCAAAGACGACTGCCAGGATGAGCTTGGTTGTTTCAAAGACGAACTCTGTAATAGCTGAGAGGGTGGGGTTCACAGCGTAGAGTGAAGAGTATAGGGCAGAGTTTATGTAGTAAAATGGGATGTATAAAGCCGAGAGCAACACTATCTCATACGGAATTTTGAATGCATTCGTGATTCCATGCGAGAGAGATAAGAGGATAATAATTGATAAACTCGAGAAGAACACTGCTAGAACGAGTCCGCTGCTCGTAGCCGTGCCATCTCCACGAGCCCTGAATCTTGTAACCCAGTAGTTTACAATAGTCGCCAAACTCGCATACGACAAGATGGACGAGACAACACTCCAAGCTCCAAACTCGCTCGGGGTCAAGTTCCTTGTAATCAAGAGTACGAATAGTGCTCCTGTAACAACGCTATAGACGCGTTCAAGGTAAAATACAATTCCGGCCTTCTTCAACCCCATTTAGCACATTCACCTTAACCGTGACACTTTACAACTCATAGACTAGAGCCTCAAGTACCCCTTTTTCATGTTCAAGTAAAGGAAGACCCCTGTCATTGTTTTTAAATCTCCGAATCCCTTGGATGCTTGAGATATGTACTCTTCAGGAGTCATCTCAACCGTCTCCACGAGCTCCCCTATCTCGGGATGCTCGCCAACATATCTAAGGTTTTCCGCTAGGAAAAAGGTTAACACCTCGTCGCTATAACCAGGAGCTACACTGAAGCTCCCGAGAAGCTCCCATTTCTCAGCGATGAAACCCGTCTCCTCCTCAAGCTCGCGCTTGGCAGCTATGAGCGGCTCCTCGCCCTGCTCCACCCTCCCAGCTGGCAGCTCGATAATCCACCTCCTTAAAGGGGCCCTCCACTGCTTGACAAAGACAAGTCGATTCTCACTTTTTACAGGTACGATTACAGCCGCCTCGCCGAAAGCCACAACGTCTCGTGAGATGAGTTTTCCCTCGTATTCGACAAGCCTCCTGTAAAGCTTCACGCGGCTCCCTTGACACAGTAACTCGTCGCGAATACTGATAGGTTCACTTGCCACGAGCCTCTTAAGGTCTCGTTAATTTAAATATAGTTTTCAGTTGTTAGATGAACGTCCGGTTTTCTCGGAAAGGGAGCTTACCAGTGCTCGAAACGGCCCGTAAGGTTATCGAATAAGTTAAAGGCAAACACCGAATCTTTATAGAAATTAATATAAGTTCTAAAAGCCTTTAATAAATTATGAGTGAAACAAGCCTAGGGATCGACCCGAAGGTTGAAGCTGCTCTTTCATATGTTCTTGGACTTATTACCGGGATAATATTCTTACTACTTGAAACCAAGAACTACTTCGTGAGGTTCCACGCGATGCAGTCCACGCTAGCCTCCGTGACTTTAGCTGTTCTCCACTTAATCTTACCCTTCTTTGCGATGTTATGGTGGCTGCTAGAGCTAGTCGTTTTGATCGTTGGCATCGTGAAGTCCCTGCAAGGCGAGCTTTACAAGTTTCCGTTAATAGGGGATCTTGCAGCACAGCTTCTCCCTCCTCCTCCCCCACCTCAATGAAAAAGGTATAAACCAGGCAGCGAAACAGAAACATTTTTCTTTATATTCAACGGGAAAATTTAAGTTCACTATCAATATTTGGTGTCGCGTAGGTGCGAACCTTGCACGTGCAAGACATCCTAAGGCTCACAACGAGGGAGCCTGCTGAGGAGCTCCTCACTCCTGAGCGCCTAACAGAGATGGTGGAGCAGGGGGTCAGGCTTAAACACTACATTGGTTTTGAGGTCTCAGGACTCGTCCACCTTGGAACAGGCCTCATCTCAATGCAGAAGGTCGTAGACCTGCAGAAAGCGGGCATTGAGACGACCGTCTTCCTAGCGGACTACCACAGCTGGATAAACAAGAAGCTTGGAGGAGACCTCTCGACGATAAGACGCGTGGCTGGAGGATACTTTAAGGAGGCCCTCAAAGTGTCGATTAAGATAGCGGGCGGCGACCCCGAGAAGACGAAGTTCCTTATGGGATCGGAGGTGTACGAGAAGCTTGGCTTGGAATACTTTACGAATGTCGTCAAAGTCTCAATGGACACCACGCTTTCACGCGTACGAAGGTCTATAACTATTCTAGGCAGGAGGGAGGCTGAGTCGTTGAGCTTCGCCCAACTCCTGTACGTCCCAATGCAGGTGGCCGATATATTCTCGATGGGAGTCAACATTGCACACGGAGGCATGGATCAGAGAAAAGCCCACGTCATAGCCATAGAGGTGGGGGAGAGAGCCTTCAGCTACAAGCCGGTAGCGCTACACCACCACCTCCTCCCTGGACTGGCGCTAGACCAGGTGACTTGGGAGCGCCTTGTCGAGGCTAAAAGAAGGGGTGATAAAGACGAGTTCTCGGATGCGATAGCGGATGTCAAGATGTCAAAGTCAAAGCCCGAGACAGCAATATTCATTCATGACCGCGAGGAGGATGTCAGGAAGAAGATTCTAGGGGCTTTTTGTCCCGCGGGCGAGACCGAGCTAAACCCCGTCCTGGAGATTGCAAGGTATATAATATTCCGGGATAGAAGCGAGCCCCTTGAGGTTGTCAATAAAAAGACGGGGGCGAGGCTGATATTCTCAAGTTATCTCGAGCTTGAGGAAAGTTACAAGCAAAGAAAGGTCCACCCGTTGGATCTGAAACACGCTGTAGCCGACGAGCTTGCACGGATTCTAGAGCCAGCACGGAGACACTTCACAGAGGGACCGGGTCGAAGCTACCTGGAGGACCTCGAGTCAATCACAATTACCAGGTGATAACAACTGCTGGGCCCCGCCGACCTCGAGGCGTTCCTGAGGCGTAACGGGCTGAGATTCCAAATCGTAGAGGTTCCTGCTGCAGCTACCTCTGAAATGGCCTCCAAGAGTCTAGGTATATCCAAGGATAAAATTGCGAAATCTGTCCTTTTTCTTTCCGAAGACAACAATGTTGTATTGATTGTCCTTAGGTCTGACCGACGCGTGGACCAGTCAAAACTGGCGAAGATCCTAGGGTACAAGAAGTTGAGGCTTGCAAGAGACGAAGAGGTTTTAGCCTATACGGGTTACCCTCCTGGAGGTGTACCTCCGATCGGCCATTTGAGAGAAATACCTGTTTTTCTTGATGTAGAAGTATCTACTGGCGAATACTGGTGCGGTGGGGGTGACGATAAACATCTCCTGCTGCTCGACTTTAGCGAGGCGTCAAAGCTGAAAAACGTTGCTGTAATCGAGGTTCCCAAGAAAGAATAAATTATTTCAAGGCCAAAGCTAAATATACTCAATGGTGATTTCCTCTGAGACGGGTCTCGATTACTCTCCCTGATGACGCATATAGGGCCCTAGAGGAGCTCGTGTCTAAGACGGGCATATCAAACAGGTCGAGGATTATGGCTGATGCCGTCATGCTGCTGCGAGGACAGGAGCTCGAGGACAACAGGTTCTATGCTGGCAGCCTGGTGTTAATATATGATCACTCGAAGGGGGAGACGGTTTACGCGGTTACCGATGCCCAGCACGACTTCAATGATATTGTTAGAGGGACCACACACATTCATCTTTCGGAGGAGAAATGTGTGGAAATAACAACAGTTGTGGGCGAGGGGAAAAGAATAAAGGAGCTTGTCTCCCGCCTGCGAAAAGTAAGCGGCGTGATAACTGTACAGACTTGTTTTGTAGTACCTTAGAGGATGCAGTGGGCTAGCCCTGCACTATAGATACATTCATTGCAGCCCACGTCGTTCCCATAACAATCATACTGGTTGCTCTCAGTATACCAGCACCTCTTCGTAGCGAAGGGGCAGTCACCGCACCAAGGCACACCCTTCGAGAGGTTCTCACGGGTTTTTCTAAACTTGACGTATTCGGGTTTGTTCCATATTTCCTCTAGGCTTTCCTCAGCGACGTTGCCGAAGCGTACCGCCTTTATAATTTTAGAGTGAAGGTTAGTGTAGGCAGGGTGTTCGTATGCTAGATCCATGCACGGGGTTACACTACCGTCCCGCAAGATCATTGTGGCCTTTTCATCGATGTAGGGGCAGCTCCGTTGCAGTGAATCAGCGTACACGCTGGGCAGACGGATCTCTATTCCTGCATTTCGAGCGATCTCCCTGGCAGCCTCTAAATAGAGTTCAACGTCCCTCAAAATGCTCTCACGTGCCACAGCATCTCTAGCTATATCCGCGTTTACACTATACCCCTTCTCGAATATCTTCTCGACAAGCTGAATGTAGAGCTGCTGCTTCCCAGAAGAGACCAGTTTGTGGTGGGTAAGCATAGCATCATATATGGCTTCCTTGGCCAACGCGTCTAGCCTCCCTCCTGTAGACTTGTAAAACTCTACGGCTTCACGGCTAGCTGTTGTATAAACAGCCTCGCCGACTAGCATTGGGTGATATGGCACAACGTGTGATACCACTACGAAGTCGAGCTCTAGCTGGACAGCCTTCTCAACTAGCCTTGGGAGAAGCCTATAGTTGCTCTTCATAAGCACCGTAGCTATTCCTAGCTTAGATCCATACTCGCCCTTGAGCCTAGCCGCTGACTCGAGGTTATCCAGAACGCTGTACTGTTGTGAACCTATCCGAATCCTTGAAAGCGTTCCGAGCTCGGGGGCGTCTATGCTGAAAGCCACCTGATCAACTCCCGCCTCGAAGATGTTCCTAGCCCTCTCCGGGTCAAAAAGCGTTCCATTCGTGACAAAGTGGAGGAAGACGTTGTCGCCTAACCGCGTCCTAGCGTACCGCACAAAGTCTGGGAAGAGAGGGTGTGCTAGGGGCTCGCCAAAGCCGTAAAGGGCAATTCTCCGCACTTTCCCCACGGATTCATCGATAACTTTCTTATACAGAGAAAGGTCCATGTGACCAAACCTTTGTTGACCCCAGGTTCTCCTCACACACATGATGCAAGAGAGGTTACACACGTTGGTGGGCTCTATTTGTAAAACCTCCGGATAAGCCATTTGATAGTCATTGAGGCTGGCAGATATATGTTTTTATGAAATCCGAAGCTTTATAGGAAAAGTCTCTCTTAACTATTAATTTTAGATATAGGGGTATCTGGTAATAACACGATATAAAAAAGTTGAATAGGGCCTCATTAAAGCTTATAAATAATCTCTCTTTCAATCTTCAAGACATCAAACAGGTGCACGTGGTGTCCACTAAGCTACTCAGGGACCAGATCCGTGATATATACACAAGTATTGTGGAAAGGTCAGGCGCCTCATGTGTTGTATTCTCGAGTTCGGGGCTAAAGGAGGCTACAAGAGCTCTACTTGAATCCACCACCGCGGAGAGGTGCCTCGTGAACATACAGCCTGCTTTTCCCGAGACGACATTTTTCGAGCCAGCCGGGTCCTTGTCGGTCGACATCATGAACGGGGATCTCTCAGCTCTTCCTATCAGGGAGTCGTCGCTGAAGTTGATCTTATACGCCTTCATCATTGAAAGTATACCAGAAGTGAAATCCGTGTTGGCCGAGGCGAGACGGGTTTTAAGGGAGGGAGGCTATATAATTGTCGTAGAGTGGACTTCCTCTTCTAGATTACGACCTGAACCGGGTTTTTCTCTTGAAAGCCATATTGACGAGTTCAAAAAAGAATTTTCACAACTGTACAAGGTCGTTGACCTGAGGATTTTCAAGGACTATTTTATTGTAGCAGGGAGGAAGGAGCTCTCGGATTAGGAGAATTTTACTCCCCGGATTTCACTTTGAGCTGGGGTATTTTTCTCCGCAGGAGGCGGGTGTAGACAATCCAGGATGCGCCGACAAGGGCTATAATGGGCGTTAGGCCTATCAATGCAATAATGATCATTGAGATAACGTTTAGGGCTAAGGACACCCCGTCCCGTATCCAAGCAGTCGGGTTGATGCTGGGCCATTCTAGGGGCTTCTGACTTGGAGATATAGAAATATTGATCGTAGCGTATGTAATAGATCTTTCAAGATTTTTCAGCTGTGCCTCGTAGAACTCTATCTGATACCTCAAACTTGAAAGTCTATCCTCTATCTGAATCATGTCTGAGATGGTGGTCGCCCTCTCCAATAATTAGAGGAGTCTGTCCTCCTCAGCCTTTAGATTCCTAAGCCTTGCGTTGAGGTCTACCCATTGGTCGGTTACATCAATTGCGTTCTCCTGAAGCTTATCAAGTCTTCCTAATGAAGATATCTCTTTGACGGCCTCTTTATAGATTTGCGCGGGCACCTTGATCGTAACGCTAGCCCTTTGACCCGACTCCTCGCTGAAGTCAGTTGAAGATACGTATCCTCCCAGTTTTGCCGCAATGACAGTGATACTCTGCACCGTACTCTTCACGTCCTGAACACTCAAGCTCATATAGACAATATAGCTCATGTTTCGCTGACCCTCAATAAGGGCTGATGTTGGGAGCGTGGACGAGGCCTTTGAGACGGTCAGCGCCGGAGAAGCGAGCGGTGTCTCCGGAGTGACGGTGCTTCGCGTCGGGTATACTATGGGAGTAGAAAGCCTAGAACCGGATTGTTGGAGTTGTGTGCTTAGGAATGGTGCTAATAATAGCGATGCCAGAATACCCAGGAAAAATCCAGCTAGAAACAAGATAATTCCTCTTGGATTCATGGTCTTTCACTCGGGCTTTCCCGTTATATGGTTAACGTACTCGCATTACGCACCGGCTAGACGTATCTATGCAATATTAATTTACCCCCAGCTATGATGAAGCATCGTGAAGGGAGTAAGCTTCGATGTCTGGTCGACCCTCCTGAACGTGGATGTTTTCTACAAAGAGATAGCAAAGGCCCTCTCCGAGCTCAGCGGTAGGCAAGAGAACGAGGCGTTTTCATCCATCAAGAGGGCTTATACAGCTGTGAAGAATGCCCGGCGGCGTGGCGCAATCATTGGGGAGGATGTAATCTCGAGCTCAACAAGCATATTCCTTGAGTCACTTCCCGGCCTCACCAAGTATGAACTATACTGGGCTACCGCGAGGGCCGCAAACACGGTCGACCCTAAGCAACTGTTACTTGATGGAGCTATCGAAACCGTTGAGGAGCTTGACAGCAATGGTTATCAGCTAGCCGTTACAAGCAACGTCATATTCTGGCCAGGCTATGTGACGAGGATACTCCTCGATAAAGCAGGTCTCGGCAAATACTTTAAGGTACAGGTATACGCGGACGAGGCTAAATCCCTTAAACCCGACGCTAAGCCTTTCAGGGAAATGCTCCAGGCCCTAAGGGTTGAGACGGGTAGTTGCGTTCACGTCGGAGACAGCCCCCAGGAAGACCTCGCAGGAGCACTCAACGCTGGGCTTGCAGCCATCCTAGTAGACTGGGGGAGGAGAGAAATAGTTATAGACGAGAAACTCAGGATAGCGGTCGTCGGCTCGCTCAGGGAGGTGCCTGGCGTCGTGAAGCGTTTTCTCGGCTAGCCCCCTGTTAGATTACTATACCACTCGACGTAAAGATCTCGTCTCAGAAGCCTTAGCACGGGGACTCCTTTCCGGGCCTCCTCAACCTCGGATGGATCTATATCTACGATGATGCTTCTCTCCTCCTCTCCCAGATCGAGAAGCCTATGGCCCATGGGGCTCACAACTGTACTGTGGCCCGTGAAGAGCTCACCAGTCTGGTTCACGGCTACCAGAAAGAGAGTGTTCTCATGGGCGCGTGAAGCAGTTAGGGTCCACCACTGCTCAACCTTATAGGCGCCCCTATACCAAGCCGAAGGAACAACTATCAGATTTGCCCCTTTAAGCGCGAGTGCCCTGAAGAGTTCAGGGAACCTGAGGTCGAAGCAAACAGCGAGCCCTATAGTGAATTGTCCAACCTGTGCAAGGGCAAGTGAACTCCCGTGCGAGAATACCTCGGACTCCCGATACCCAAAAGCATCGAACAAGTGAATTTTCCTGTAAATAGATCTGATTACCCCCTGCTCGGCTAAGATTGCAGCGTTATAGGTCCCGCCTTCCTCACGGGTAAAAGAAGTGAATACAACTGCGACACCTAACTCCCTGCTCTTCTCCAGTATCCTGGAGTTAAAAGGGCCATCAAGTGGCTCGGCATTTGCATGGACATAGTCACGTGTAACTCCTCTTTCTCCAACGCCCATGAGGTACTCAGGGAATACATGTAGGTCGGCATCAAATGACTCTATAAGGCTTAGCGTCCTCTTCAAGTTCTCTTCCTTACCGGCTTTGACGGAAAACTGGTGTAGAGCAACTCTCACGTAAGTATTTATAGCGTTTTCCTTAAAAAATATAGCGTGGCAAGCCTCTCTAGCTCCTGCACCGGCTCGCACCGTGTTCTCTACTGGGCGTTTAAGAACAATCCGCTATTTAAGAGGTTATTCAGGGACAAGGCAAAGCTCCTAGAGTTCTTTTACGCTATTGAATTGTTAACTCGTTCTAGACTCTTTCGAGCCATATGTGTCGTTAAAGCCGGGCGCGTATTATCCGTTGCCATCCTCCACGACAATTCTAATACAGCCTCAGGCATTAGCAGGGAAGCTCTTACAAGCCTCCTGAGAAGCATTTCCCTAAGCCTTCTCCTAGAAGTCATGGGCTGGCTTGGAGAGAGTGTAAGGTATCGAGGATTGCTGAAGAGATTTGAGAATTCATGCCACCTGGTTTTCCTAGCCTCCTTAATTCCCGGTAAAGGGTACGGCTCCTCATCACTCAGAGGCGTCGAAGTAATCTGTAAGAAAATGGGTAAAGATTGGATTTTATTGGACGTTGATGTCGAGAACAGAGCCTTGAGGTTCTATTCTAGGAGAGGATACAGGCCAGTAGGCGTAGCGCTCTTCTCAGGCAGAAATTATGTCGTATTGGCTAAACCCTTACAGTGTTACGGGGCGAGGGGCACGGGCATGTAGGAAGAAATATAGGTTTCCACAGAGTTGTTAGATTTAAGGATGAAGAAGAGACGAACTGAGATGTGATGAGGATTACAAAGCTGAAGCCTTTTCCTATAACAAATAAATACCCTCTAACCCTGGAACAAAACGTGAGGCTACTTATACTTGACCTAGACAGGACGCTGTGGAGCCACCCCGATATCTCGACGACTAGCCCCCCTTACAGACGTGTTTCCGATGAGGAGCTTGTTGATTCGAACGGTGAAGTCATAAAGTTGAACCCATGCGCAAGAAAATTGTTGGAGGATGCAAGGGTAAAAGGTGTACTTTTAGCCGTCGCGAGCTGGAACTACCCCGAAAAAGGAATGTCGGCTCTGGAGGCTTTCGGCTTAAGCGATTACTTCAAAGTCATTGTCATAGAGCCCCACCCATTCAAGGATAAGATGATCCGTAAAATACTCGGAGTCCTCAATGTGAAGCCTGAGGAAGCGGTCTTCGTCGACGATAACCCAGCGATATGTGAGAGGGTCTCCAAGGCATTCCCATCACTGAAGGTCTTAAACCTTGGGAGAGACCTCATGAGCTTATGCGAACTTTTCGACATGCTAGGATAATATCTTCTCATTAGAGGGTAAGAGATAAGGTGATATATCCTCGAAACACGTTTAAATCGTGGCGTCCTTCCGCCTAAAATGTCCCTCCTGTGGACGCGAATATCCTCTCAACGAGCCAATCTGGTCCTGCATTTGCGGCTCGCCCCTACTCATCGAAGGACACTTTTCATTCAAACCTCTCGAAGGAGTTAAAGGGATGTGGCGTTACAAGTTATCCTTGCCCCTACCTGAAGGCGTTGAACCCGTTAGCCTAGGTGAAGGCGGGACACCCGTAGTTAAAACGCGAATCAACGGGGTGAACGTCCACTTTAAACTCGAGTTCATGAACCCCACGGGCTCCTTCAAGGATAGAGGCTCAAGCCTAGCCATAAGCAATCTGAAAGCCTGGGGGGTACGGGAGATCGTCATCGATAGCTCTGGGAACGCGGGAGCATCTCTATCAGCGTATGCCTCAGCGGCGGGCATCAAATGTAGAGTATACACTCCAGCCAGAGCGCCTATAGGTAAGAAGACGCAGATAAAGGCATATGGTGCTGAGCTTGTCGAGGTTGAGGGTGGACGAGAAGAGGCTACCAGGCGGGCTCTCAGGGAACTAGGTAAGGGTTATTACGCTAGTCATTTGTGGAGCCCCTTCTTCCCGGAGGCGAACACCACGATAGCATATGAGTTCTTTGAGGAGTACGGTGCACCCGACGCTGTAATAGCACCTGTCGGCAGCGGAGGCATTATACTAGGCCTGGCCTGGGGATTCCAGAGGCTCTATGCCCAGGGGCTCCTAGACTCTCTCCCGAGATTATACGGGGTTCAAGCCGCTTCAAATACTCCCGTCTACGAGGCTTTCCATGGTAGGCCTCCCGAGTTTAGAGAGGATGAGGTTCTAGCTGACGGCGTGGCTGTAAAAAGTCCTCCGAGACTCCGAGAAATAGTCGAGAGCATTAAGCTCTCAAGGGGCGATGTACTTCTGGTACGAAACGATGAGATAGTAGTGGGTGTGAAATCCCTAGCCAAGCTGGGGCTCTTCGTAGAGCCGACAAGTGCTACAGTGTATCCTGCATTGAAAAGGCTGATCGAGACAGGTAAGCTTTCAAGAGGTGATAGTGTCTTAGTACCCCTGACAGGTTCAGGCTTGAAGGCTATTGAGAAGATATCTAGGATTTTACCTTTTTAGTAGAATAGATTACAGCGATTCAAGCAAGAAAATACTTTATCGCTTGAAGGGCTATCATTTATATAATGTCTTACATGATTCTATATCGGGACACATGGGTATAGCCTATCCACACTACGAGGAAATCGAGCACGTTAGACCCATCGCCACAATCGGGCTTGTAGTCGCAAACGTCGTGATTTACCTTCTCACGTCGATTAACAACGGCTTCCTCGCCGTGGAGGATGTGTGGGTACAGGCATTCGCGTTTGTCCCAGCCTTCATCATGAAGCCAGAAGCCTTCTACCGCATCTTCACCTCAATGTTTTTGCACGCAAACCTAGCTCACATCTTCTTCAACATGCTCTACCTCTACACGTTCGGTAAGCAAGTTGAAGTCGCGACAGGGGCCAGACGCTTCCTAGCATTATACTTCCTAAGCGGCATTCTAGCCACAATATTTCATACAGCCTTCATACCGGTCGAAGGCGCTTCCTCCGCGTTTATTCCCGCCCTGGGGGCAAGCGGTGCTATAAGCGGCGTTCTAGGGGCCTATCTCCTACTGTTCCCAGGCACGAGGCTGACCATGTGCTTCTTCTACTTCTTCATACCTTTCTGCTTCACTACGCGTGCCGCGGCCTACATTCTCTTCTGGTTCGCGACACAGATAGTTCAAGGCTACCTTGGAGCAAGCCTCGGGGTAGCGGTTTTCGCCCACGCCGGTGGCTTCATAGGAGGCATAGCGTTACTGCCGATCGTCCTAGACCTTGAGAGACTAGGAATGCTTCGAGTCTACGCGTCGATGAAAAGGTTCTTCTTCAACGTCTTCTTCGTGAAGCCAGGCCTGGGGACACTATCAAAGGCAATACTAGTCCTCCTCATAGGCCTAACTGCTGCTGGGGCACTATACTCGGCCCTCGTCGGAGCAACCACGGGTGGTGTAAACAAGATCCTAGACATAAGTGCTGCCTCTTGCACGACGCCTTCAGGGTGCCAAGCCGGCTACGTGAACGAGAGCGTAATCGTACAGCTTAACAACGGGAAACTCGACTACACACCTATATCGACCAGCGAGGTTAGAGTAGTTTTCAACAGGCTTAACGCCGCAAACCTAGTCTACAACAACCAATATATAGGCAGGACTGTCGACGTAAGGCTCGCCACGACGGGTAGAGTCCAAGGGATCCCGGTAAAGGTGGTAATCAATGCGACTCTAAGCTACGACAAGTTTGGCCTCATAAACTCAGGCTCAGGCACAGTGGAGACAGAGGTTCTCCAGTGCGACCCCATAACGGGTAGATGCGCTAAGGGAGGCATCATGACATACAGTTTCTTCGTCTCCACCGCTGCAAGCATGGTCGGCTTCCAGGGCATACCTATAACCCAATTAGCGGCTCTCGCCTTCCTAGTCTCGCTGGGGTCAATAATTGTCATAGGAAGGTCTGAAAAATTCGAGATAATCGCATAGCGGATAAAAGCGTGTTATTTTGCTCAGCTCTCCAAATCTTTTAAACTGTTTTACATTCTATCAGTATATTCAGTCCAATTCACGTTCTCTTAATTTAAGAGTTTAAACTGGTTATAAATTACAGCAGTTTGATTTCATATATTGGGTGTAACAATGGCTGAAAACTTTGTTAAAGAGGCCTCTGACATTTTCCAACTAGCCTCAAAGCTCAGAAAGTATTTTGTCTCAGTCGCCTCGGCTTACCAATTCCTCTTTATTGGCAGTTTTATGACCGCATACTGGCTACTAGTTGTTTCTCTAGCGTTTGCTTTAGGGAACACGAGTGCCTTCTACTGGAATGGCGCCGCCGTGGCCTCACTTATACCACTTGTAGGGGGCTTAATTGCTGCGCTGAGAAGCATTCCTCAACTTGAATCAAGAAAGAGGTTCTCATTGAAGGAAGCAGCCCTATTCGGGGCCTCCTTCACAGTATTTTATACACTGCCCGTCTCCCCGAGATGGATTTGGTTTAGCATAGCCTGGTACCCATCGATAGCAGTCTCACTACTAGGTCTACACTTGCTTTACGAGAGAGACGCATGGAAGAGGGGAGAGATACTTTCTAGACCCCTTTTAGTCTCGTCCATAATTCTCATAGTTACCTCGCCTCTCATCGTTTACGTCACGCTCAATAATTACCTGGCGGGCTGGTTCCTATCGCTAGGCTTGATGCTGCTCAGCTATACTGTTTCAGCGCTAATAGCTCTTATGGCGTCCAGGAAAATCTTTTTTGCCCAGTGATACTATGAAGGCTAATCTAGCTGAATTATTGCAGGAGCTAGACCCGATCCTTATGAACCCGAAACGCTTCATGATAGTAACTCTGCTATACACAATAGGCGGTATGACGATGGGGGAACTAAGAAAAAGCCTCGGAATAAATTGGGGCGACCTGGACACGCACCTCCGCCGCCTGGCCGAGAATGGCTACATTGAGCTCTGGAGGGAGCCCGGTAAACACAAGGGCCTCGAAGTCAAAGTCTATCTATCCGAGCTCGGGCGCAAAAAATACGAGGAACTAGGAGAGAAGCTCAAAGGACTCCTGGAAAAAATATTTTTTAAAGATTCTCCCATATTAACTGATTATTCCTTATAGATCAGTACTACGCCTGTAGTCCCACCAAAAAGTCTATTCTTTATTCTATCCCCTATGAGTTTAGGATTTAACCATTCACAGTTTGCTAGGGGTAGACTCCCAGCAATACAAGCTAATATGCGTCTTTTTCCTTACTCGGTCTCGAGGCCTAGTACTTCCCTGCCCACGTGCATCTTCATGGGAATGATACCTGAGAAATTAAATACTCGGAAGCCCCGAGATAGATCCTTTAAAAAGACGTGCGTATCGCCTTTACCTTGACCTGTAGCGTCCCGCTTCCCCTGAGCCTTACAAGCTTTAATGTTTCCTTTAAAATTTCAAGGCAAGGTATGGATGCCTCAAAGCGGGGCTTAACGCTTGGCGGGATACCCCTATCAGCAGGCAGCCTGAGACGTATGAATTTTTCACGCCAATAATAAACTGTCATTGAGAGCCCTGAGTCACCGAGTTCTAGATCTACTCGCCGAGCAATACTCTTCAAAGACTCGAGTATTGAGGCTAGGGGCAGGCTGTCGAGGCCCAGACTTAGAGGCTGCAGAGCACCCTCAATACTATCAACCGCTGCTCAGCAACACCCATGACCCTCAGCCCAGCATCAATAGACGAGACTAGAAGCCTAGAAGCATCGAGGCTCAGCCACAATGTACCGCCGATAAGGCTTGGCGCCAAAACACGAAGGTCGATGTTCTTAACGATAACCGTTGGAGTAGCGGTCATTTCCCCCACTCTACCACTACCTAGACCTTATAAGACAAACAAAACGCCTAGACCTCTAAAACCGACCACGTTCAGCTGATACTAAACAAGAGCCCGGGTTTAGGACGGATCGCTTGTCTGAGGGATTCAGAGGGCTCTATTTAAGACTAGTTGAATACCTGTGGGGCTCTTCATCGACCATTACAACCGATGATGTACGCGAGTCCCCTAGAAGTGGGTTTTAACCGCGGCGAAGATCATCCCTTACGGTTTCAAGGTAGAAGGTGATGATTCTGCTTTCAGGCTATTAAGGGCGAGAATTAAATAGTACACGTGAAAAAATGATTTTGGGTACGGGTTACGCTGACGGTTTAAGATAGGATATTACCACTTATATCTCTCCCATTCAAATGCTTGGCTTAGTGAGAATTTCGACTAGCCATAGACCCATCCGAGGAGGAGGTCATAATTCTCAATATTTTTTAAAGATGTTGCGGTATTGACCTTTATTTATTTATCAAGTTCAACCAAACAATGCACGCTTTAGAGCAAAGGTAATTAAGCCAGGTCAATAACGTGGAGCAAGTGATCCGGTGATGGTGGCAAGATATGAGGCCATTGCTCCCAGAGCAGCTCTACACTACTTTAGGCACATCCCCCGAAGGACTTACCTGGGAGGAAGCCAAGCGTAGACTCTCTAAATATGGGTTTAACGTCTTCTCGATAAGGAAAGAACGTTTTAGAAACCTTAAGAAGTTTCTAAAGCACCTAGTAGATCCTCTCTCTTTACTACTACTCATAGCGAGTACTCTATCCTTCGCAATAGGGTCCAATAACCTAGGAATAGCAATACTTGTCCTGACAATTCTTAACGCTACCCTTAACACGCTGCAAGAGTGGCGTGCCGAGAAAGCCGTCGAGAAGCTTAAAGCATGGATGCCATCATACGCCAAGGTGGTACGCGAAGGCAAGACAGCTATAATACCAGTAAGCGAAGTCGTACCAGGAGACATCATAATTGTAGAGGAAGGCGACAAGGTTCCCGCGGACGCCGTCCTCATAGAGGCGCACGACCTCTGGGTTAGCAATATTCCCCTTACAGGCGAGTCTGTCCCAATCCAGAAGACTGTGGATGACCTGGAAGAGGAGTATTCCTCGTACCTTGAAATGCCTAACGTGATACTTGCCGGCACCACGGTTGTACGTGGGTACGGGAAGGCGCTCGTGTTCGCTACTGGGCAGCGCACAGCTTTTGGAGACGTTGTCAGGCTTACTCAAGAGGTTAAGGAAGAGGAAAGCCCTCTCGAGAAAGAGATAGCCTCGCTCGCGAGAACCACATTTTCCATCGCGATGCTGGTCGGCTTCATCTTCTTCGTAGTAAGCTTCGTCTTCCTGCACCAAACCCTCTACGACAGCATGCTCTTTATGATAGGTGTGATGACGGCCTTGGTCCCTGAAGGCCTCCAGATAACGGTCTCCATGGCCCTAGCCCTTGCGGTTGTTGACATGGCTAGGCGCAACGTCCTAGTCAAGCGGCTGTCCTCTGTCCAGACACTAGGAAGCGTGACTGTGATTGGAACAGACAAAACTGGGACTATAACGAAAGGGGAGATGATGGTCGCACGTGTCTGGGTCTACGACCGAGAATACCAGGTCACGGGCTCCGGCTACGAGCCTAAGGGCGAGTTCATCTTAAATCGGTCCCCGAGTATTCAGAGGGATCCAGTCCTAGAAAAACTCTTAACCGCTGCTGTGCTCTCATCAAACTCTCAACTCCAACCTCCCGAGGGTGGCAAGGGAATATGGAGGGTTATCGGTGATCCTACCGATGCGGCTTTGCTAATAGCGGCTCTCAAGTATGGTCTCGACAGGGAGGCTCTCCTGAGGCAGTACGAGCTGGTCAAGCGCTCCTCTCTAGACCCCTCAAAAAAGACCATATACGTTATATTCGAGAGGAACGGGAGTAGAGTCCTCTTCTTAAAGGGGGCTCCCAGGGGAGTGATAAGCTCCTCGAATAAGATCATGGTTGACGGCGAGATTAAAGACTTCTCTCCGGATTTAAGGAAGCGGGTCGAGGAGAAGATAAGAGAGATGGGGGAAGCTGGGCTAAGAGTAATCGGTGTAGCCTACGGTGAAGACACTGAGACCGACTCAGGGTTAGTGTTCCTCGGTTTGATAGGCATAATAGACCCTCCCAGGCCAGAAGTCCCAGAGTTCGTAGCGAAGGCGAAGAAGGGTGGGATCAAGATTATAATACTGACGGGCGACTACGGACCCACGGCTAAGGCAATAGCTAGGAGCGTAGGAATCGTAGGGGAAAACGCAAGGATCATAAAGGGGGCAGAGCTTGAGAAGATGAGCGATGAGGAGCTTGCCGAGATACTTAGAAGAGAGGAAGTAATTTTCTCAAGAGTCACCCCTGAACAAAAGCTCAGGGTCCTACGCGTCTTAAAGCGTAACGGTGAAGTAGTAGCCATGGTCGGCGATGGCGTCAACGATGCCCCCTCCTTAAAAGAGGCTGACATCGGCGTCGCCATGGGCGTAACAGGCACAGACGTTGCTAGAGAAGTAGCAGACGTCGTTCTACTCGACGACAGCTTCGCGTCTATAGTGAAAGGTATAGAACTCGGGAGGGCTATATTCGAAAACATCAAGAAGTTCGTAACATACGTCTTTGCGCACAACTGGGCCGAGCTATTTCCATTTCTCGCCTTTATTCTAGGAGGAATACCGCTTCCCCTCACAGTCACACAGGTCCTAGCGATAGACCTCGTTATAGACGTCATACCGTCCATCGGGCTCAGCAGGGAGCCACCCGAGCCAGGGGTCATGGAAGAGCCACCCCTAAGCAAAAGCGAAAGGTTGTTTGACAGGAAGGCGATAATAAGGTCCTTCCTATTAGGCTTCACTGCATCCATGCTCGCCCTCTACAATTGTATATCCCTCTGGACTAGTGCAGGCTGGCATCCCGGCACTCCACTCGATTATTCCTCGGACGTTTATATTGCAGGGGTCACAATGACCTTCGCTACGATAGTGTTCGCGCAGATGGGCAACCTTATAGCCTCGCGTAAAAAGAGAGGCCCCCTCATCGACTCATCTCTAATACGCGACAAGTGGATACTTCTAAGCCTTGCCTCCCAGCTCCTCATCCTCCTCGCGCTGATATATCATCCAGCCCTACAACCGATATTCCAGACACACCCCCTCACCATACAGGAGTGGCTTCGAGTAACACCCGCATTCATCGTAGGAATGACTCTCAGCCATCTTCTAGCAAAGGCGGGACTCTAACGGGTTTATCAATTACTTCTGTTCTCCTTTTCAAGCATTAGACAAAGTTTATTTTGTCAATTAACGAAGAAACCCATGTATGTCTAGTCTACCAAGCTACGAATGGTTAGAGGGAAAGGCCCGGGAAAGCCGTTTTCTCAACGACCCACACGTTACGAGACTAGTAGAGCTTGCAAGGGACAAGAGCCTTTTCGAAAAATCACCCAGCTACCTTTCAAACCTTAGGAGAGACCTACTGAGAAGCTCTCTGAAATTCTTTGCGAGAAATAGTGAGTTCTATGAGAAGCTCTTAGCCAATCTCGGAATTGATCCCGATGCAGCAGAGCTGGAAGACCTCGCTAAGCTTGCCGTGCCCTCGGATCTGTTAAGGGGGGATGGGATAAAGAGATTCCTCATACCCAGCCGCGATGAGGGAGGCTTCACATTTAGATCAAGCGGGACAAGCGGTAAAAAACCTGTCAGAATATACCGTAGCCCTCTCGAGCTCTTGTTAATGACTGTGGCCAACGCTAACCTATTCGAGTACGTCTACGGCGGCGAGCTTAAGCAAGGGGAGGGGCTCGCCCTTTTCCTAGCGGCTGAGGAGCTTAAGAACCACTTGAACTTCGTCGCCTTCGTTGATCTCGCACTTCAATACAAGAAGATAAGGCTTCTATACGGGATGGACTTGGTTCCCGAGAGCGGCGACACCCCTTTATGGAAGAGACTCGTCCCCAACACGAAGAGGATAGCCGAGTTTATCAAGAGCAGGGAAGAGCCAAAGCTCTTCTTTTCAGCTCCAGCTGGTGTCCATCTTGTATCGCAGCAGTTTGCAGGCCTAGGACTGCTAAAGAAGGCTCTTTACAAGCTAGCCCTTGGCGCGCCTCCAATTGACCTGGGTAGAGGAGGCGTCATAGTAACCGGGGGAGGCTCAAAGGGGCTTCAAGTCCCAGAGTACTATGTAATTGTCGAAGAGGCAAGGAGAGTCTTCAAGGCTGAGGATAAGGATACTGGAGGAGAAGTCCCCGTCCCATTCATGGACGTGCTAGGCATGACTGAAACCCTCACCGCGCTCCTAGACAACTACGGAGTCATGCACAAGATACCGCATCCCCTACAGGAGGTCTTCCTTCTAGACCCCAAAACATACAAGCCCATGGAGCAATACAACAAGGACGGGCTACTAGCGATATACGACCCACTCGCCGTATCCTGGCTTGAAGTCTTCATACCGGGCGACATTGTGAGGCAGGTCCCCTCAGACAGGTATTATGGACGCGAATTCATCTATGTCAGGAGGCTAACAGAGGAAGAGGGTTGGAGCCTACAGAGAGCATGCGGTGGGACCCTCGAGGAGCTCATGATAAGGGGCGGGGAGATCCAATGAGCATCGAAGTCCCCGTATTCTACCCCGGCATAGACTCCAAAGGCATAGAGCATGTAAAGCATGAGGACTTAGTCCTACACGAGGTAAAAGCCGACTGGCTAATACCACTGCTGAAGGCGGCGCCCTCGACACAGCAAGAACTAGCAAACACACCGCTAAAACAGAGATTAAAGGCTATAAGCATGCTGGGAGAAGAATGGCTTGAAAAGCTTGAAAGCGGAAAGCTATCCCGGCTCAAGGAGGAGCTAGCAAGGGCGACAGGATACCCGCTAAAACTCATAGACCTCGAGTTCGACTTCGTGGCCGAGGTACTTAACCAAGAGAACCTGGTGAGGATCCTAGACGTGTCCCTCACAGGAGGGGCTGAAAGCCTGGAGAGACTAGTAGAGCTGGCGCCAGGCGAGCGTGTTAGGACAATGCCCGCGGGGCCCGTTTTAATAATAGGCTCAGGGAACTCGATAATCCCTCCACTCATCCCAACAACTCTTTCTATCGTCACGGGAAACTTCACGATACTCCGGCCCTCCATAACAAACATAAAAGCAGTACAAGAAGTCTACTCGCCACTCCAAAACCTACCAAACGACGACCCACTCAGGAGAGCCCTAATGGTGGGATACTACGCCCACGAGAGCCGCAACCTCAAGACACTCCTCGAAAAAGCCCCCCTGGGCGTCGTTAACTACTGGGGTGGGGAGCCGGGCAGAACGCTTGTAGCGCACATGTTAGCGGTCAACCCCTACAGGCCTAGGTTTATAGTTAATGGGCCCATGACGGGCTTCGCGATAATAGACTCGGAGCACGTGGACCAACAGACTGCAGAGAGACTAGCCCTAGAAATGATACTCTACGAGCAACAACTCTGCAACTCGCCGACCCAGGCAGCCCTAATAGGGCCTCGACACGAGGCAATCCAGTTCGCCGAGATGCTTGCGTCAGCACTCGAGAAAATAGGACAGGAGTACTACTTGCAGAGCGAGACTCTTCCCTACGCCCTCTTCGTCCTTATCAGAAGCCTTGAGCTGGCGGGCGCGAAGGTATTAGCCAGCACCGACCCTAGAAACCCCTGGACAATAGTTGTGTCGGAGAACGACAGCGCTCTCGCAAAGCTTCCAAAAGATGCCCTGCTCCCCCTTCACTATAGAAGAAGGTTCATAGAGATTGTCGCCGTCCAGAATACTAAGGAGGCCCTAGCTTTAATCGAGACACTGCCAAAGAACCCTGCATACCAAGGCGTGGACAAGGTTCAGACAATCGCGATAGCCTTAACCCCCGACAAGATCGCCGAGATAGAGAAAAACCTTCACAGACTAGGAGTCTACAGGGTTGTCCCCCTCGGCGAGAGCTACCTCAGAACACCCCTTGAACCCTATGACGGTCTTTATCTTCCCCAGGCCTTCACATATACTGTCTACTTAAGGGTGAGGTGACGATGAAGATCCTAGTCACGGGGGCCTCGGGTTTCCTAGGCGGTCACCTCGTGGAAGAGCTTGTAAGCAAGGGCTACACTGTTAGAGCACTTGTACGCCCCACCAGCGACACCAGGCTCCTAGAAGCCCTTGGAGTCGAGCTCTACAAGGGAGACATAACGAAACCCTGGACACTCCCCGGAGCGGTCAAGGGGGTCGACTCCGTAATCCACCTTGCAGCCTACTACACCTTCTTCGGAAAAAAGGAGCTATACGAGCTGGTAAACGTGAGGGGGACGGAGTGGCTCGCCACAGCCGCTATTGAAAGCGGGGTCTATCGATTCATATACTGCAGCAGCACCGAGGCCATTGGTCCAGTCTTAAACCCGCCGGGAGACGAGAACACCCCCCTTAGACCCCAGTTCGAATACGGCAAGTCCAAGGCCAGGGCAGAGCAAGTCGTGAGAAAACTCTCAGAGAAAGGCCTGAAATATACGATTATAAGGCCCTCCGGCATCTATGGTCCGAGAAACGTCGACGACGTCTCATACTGGTTCATCACGAGCTATGCGAAGGGAGGCCTAGCCAGCAAGGTCAAGATAGGATCAGGAGAAAACCTGGTACAGTTCGCACACGTGAAGGATGTCGTCCAAGGCTTCATCCTCGCCCTCGAAAAAGAAAACGCGGTAAACCAGACATACGTCATCAGCGAGGACAAGTGGTACACCTACAACCAGGTCTACCAGATCCTCCACGAGCTAACAGGCATGGGGCCGCCCAGCATCACCCTACCCCCAGGACTCGCAAAGATACTAATAGCCCCACTCGAGATCTACGACCGCGTAACACGCCAAGGCAACCTAATGCACCGCACAGCACTCGCAGACTCCGTCACCACGAACAGGGCCTACAGCGTCGAGAAAGCCAGAAAAGAGCTAGGCTACAAGCCACGCTACAACCTGAAACAAGGACTCAAGGAGACAATAGAATGGTACCGCGAAAACCACTACCTAGACTAGCCCCACGTCCCTAAATTTCAAAATTATAAATTGAAACCCCAACCTTACATTTTTAAAGTTCCAAAATACAGCATAGGAAAAATATTTAAGCAACCCATCCTTAATACATTTGTATGACCACAAGAAAAGGCATTTCCCCAGTAATAGCGACAGTAATAATAGTAGCCGTGACAATCGCAGTAGCCATAGCAGTAGCCTTCTGGATGACAGGCATCGTAGGCCTCTTCACAGGCTTCGAGCAGGTACAAGTAGTGAGCGCTGTACCCAATTTCAATAATGGTCAGTTCACTATTACAATTACAGTGAAAAACACAGGTACCGCCCCAGCCTCCCCAGACAACGTATTCATAAACGGAGTACCCTTTACTAATCCTCCGATAGCCGTTACTTATAACAATACCCAATGGAACCCCGGCGAAGCTAAGCCCCTTCCTCCAGGCGCACAGGCCACTATCATAATCAGTTTTAATGATCGCACTGGCTGGGCTGGGGGCACGTTGACCCACGGCGTCTCGGTCGAGATAAAGATTCATACTGCTGCTGGGAAAGAATACCCCAAGCTCGTAGTACTACCATAAATTATTTTAGATTTTTATCTCTTTTAACAAAGACTGGCTTTTTATTTCATTTTCACCTAGAAAAAGTTATTATGGAATCTTTAGCAGGCATTTTCCAGCCGAGATTTAGCTGCCAAAGGGGGAGCATGCTTTCCTTTATTCGTTGTTGATGCGTCGTTTGGGGTGAGGGTTGTTTTTGTAAAGTTTAGATGAAAGGGTTTACATTCGTTTTGATAGAGTTTTTCATTGACTATATTACTATATTACTATAATTACTTAACTAGGAAAAAATATATATGACGGTTTTATGATGCAATATTTGTGGCGGAGGGAAAGCAGAAAAAGGGTTTACCGACTAGCATCTTGCTCGCTCTTGCTGTGGTTGTTACCGCGGTTATTGTCGGCGTTGCAGCATACTACATATTCGGCCAGGCACCGAAGCCTCAGGCGAATCTACTCGAGATATACCATTGGTGGACGTCTGGCGGTGAGAAGGCAGCCATCGACGCTCTCGTAGCGGTGTTCCAGAAGAAGTACCCTGACGTGGGGGTTATTCAGAGCCCCGTGGCGGGTGGCGCGGGCTATGTCTTCAAGTCTGTGATGAAGTCCATGGTTGCGGCGGGGGAGGCTCCGGACGCCTTCCAGGTGCACGCGGGCTACGAGATGAAGCCTTACGTTGACGCAGGTTTTCTTGAACCGATAGACGACCTGTGGAGGCAGGAGGGATGGGAGAGCGTCTTCCCGCCCGTTGTCAGGGACATGGTGAGCTGGGGCGGGCACTACTATGCTGTGCCCGTGAACATTCACAGGGCTAACGTTCTCTGGTACAATAAGAAGATACTGGATCAGTACGGTATTGACCCGTCGACGCTGGAGACGTGGGACGGCTTCTTCGCCGCGTGCGAGAAGCTGCGAGCCGCGGGAATACAGTATCCTATAGCGATGGGGGGTATTGGCAAGTGGGAGATAGCACACGTTATTGAGCAGATATTTGTGAGCCAGGGCGTCGACTTTTACCAGGATCTTGTGAACGGGAAGCTGAACGACCCTAACGACCCGAGGCTGGTCAACGCGTTTAACATCATGAAGAAGTATATGAACTACGTCAACCCTGACTACGCGTCCCTGACCTGGGATCAAGCTGTAGCCAAGGTTATCAGGGGCGAGGCCGCCTTCACGATAATGGGGGACTGGGCTAACGGCGAGTTCTATGTGGCTGGGAAGCAGTTCGGGGTCGACTACGGGGCGATGCCTTCTCCGGGGACGAAGGGCATCTATGTGCTCGTGGTTGACTGTTTCGAGAAGCCTAAGGGAGCGAAGCACCCTGAAAACTCTATAAAGTGGTTAAGGGTCGTCGGCTCGAGGGAGGGACAGGACGCCTTCAACCCGATTAAGGGCTCTATTTCAGCTCGACTGGACGCAGACGTAACAAAGTATGGGCCCTACCAGAGAGCTGCCATACAGGACTTCAAGACTGCGAAGTACATGGTGCCTAGCATTGTCCATGGTAGCGGGGCTCCGGAGAAGTTTGCCAGTGCCTTCAACGATATTGCCTCAAAGTTCGCCGCTGACAGGGATGTGGCGGCTGCGTGCAAGGCCATCATAGACGCTATCAATGCGGCTAAGTCAGACTATACGAAGACGTGGCACTTGACGGGTTAAAGTCAATCATTAAATAATTTTTTCTCTAAAAATAATGGTGAGCATGATGTCTTTTAGTGGGAAGACGTTGATTACGCTACTTTTCCTCTTGTTCATATCCCTAGCATTCTTCTTCGTTTATGCTCTAATCGGTTGGAACGTTCTCCTGTCCTTTACAGAGAGCCGGGGCCTCTCTATAACCTATCAGTTCGCGGGGCTCGAGCAGTACTACAAGGCTGTCAATGACCCAGTCTTTTACACTTCTCTGAAGAACAATGCCCTGCTAATAATTCTCTTTATTCCCGGCACAATGGGTATAGGCCTCATGCTAGCCGTACTGATGAACACTGTGTCATCAAGGCTCGAGGGATTCTTCAGGACGGTTTTCCTGATGCCGTTCTCCCTCTCATTCGTCGTAACAGCGGCGATGTGGGCATGGATGTTCAACTACTCTTTTGGCGTCCTCAACTCTATCCTGTCAACACTCCTTGGGCTGCGCGTAAACTGGCTAGGCGACCCCGGTCTAGCTCTATACAGCGTGATACTAGCGCTCGTCTGGCAGTTCTCAGGCTACACGGCTCTGATATTCTTAGCGGGTATAAAGTCGATACCGGTATCCCAGCTTGAAGCGGCGATGGTTGACGGGGCTTCTAGCCTTCAAGTCTACGGCTCGATCATTCTCCCACAGCTTAAGCCATGGTTTCTCTCCTCATTCGTAGTGCTCATGGTCTTTGCCTTGAAAGCCTTCGACTTCATATTTGTCCTCACGAACGGGGGGCCAGGAGTGTCAACCTACGTGCTAGCATTACTGATGTACCGGCGCGCGTTTTTCGAGACGGACTTTCCTTATGGCGCGGCTCTGGCAACCATCCTACTATTAGTGGTAGTAGCAGTGGTCGCTCCTTATCTGGCTTTTTCGCTTAGGAAGAGGTGAGAGTCGTGAGGCGAGCCGAGCTATTAGCCGCAGCTATTCTGGCCTTGTTTGTAGCCTTGTGGCTACTGCCTTTCTGGGCCGTCCTAATGACGTCGCTCAAGGACGACACTGAGGCGAGGCTTACTCTCCCGGTTGCTCCTCCAACCAGGCCGACTCTGTACCCCTTCTTCAGGGCTTTTGATTTAATGAAGCAGGGGCTTTTCAACAGCCTTGTATTCACGGTGCTAGCCACTATCTTTTCAACCGTTATCGGGAGCCTTAACGGGTACTTCCTGGCTAAAATAAGGTACTCTGACATCCTCATCCTGCTCCTAAGCTTCGGCATATTCATCCCCTACCATGCAGTCGCTATACCCCTGCTAATCGTTACCAGCCGACTCGGACTCTACAACTCGCTCCTTGGGCTAACCCTCGTCCACACGGCCTACGGGATACCCATCTGCACCCTCTTCTTTACGAGCTTCCTGAGCGAGCTGCCCCAGAGCCTCATAGACGCGGCACGCGTCGACGGCGCCGACGAGACGACGATTTACACGAGAGTTGTTCTCCCGGTATCGTGGCCGGCCTTTGTTGTTACAGCTGTCTTCCAGTTCACCAGTATATGGAACGACTTTCTCTTCGGCCTAATACTAACCCAGGGCGTAAACCAGCCTGCAAGCGTCGTGCTCGCCAACCTTCTTGGCACAACGGCTGCCGAGTGGAATACTCAGATGGCCGGGACCTTCCTCTACGCCTTTCCGGTAGTTCTGGTATACTTCCTCCTCGGGAAATACCTGGTGAGAGGCTATCTTGCTGGAGCAATAAAGGCTTGAGCCCGGAAAAATCATTTTTTCGTGAACTTTTACTATAATAACTCTTATCTCAAGGGGTTTCTGGAACCGGCTCTGGTTCTTCCTCAGGCACGACTACGAGCTTTAGTGTCACCGTGGCTTCTCCCGTGGACTCCCAGCCAATGCTGAGCTTTGCCTGGTAGTCGCCAGGCTGGATGAGTATAGGGCCGTCGTATCCAGGTATAATCATCATTATTCTGACGCACTGGGCATCGCCCATCTGGTAGAAGCAGGGCATTGGGATGCTGTAGTGTCTAGGTCCCTGCAGCTCGACTATACCGCTAAGGCTGAAAACAGCTTTTCCATCGGCCTTGACTATCACTGGTTTAAACCTCACCTTCATGGGTTTGTCGAAGATCAGTGTGCCCAGCTGGAAGGTGGTGTTTCCCCTCCCCTTGCTGATTTTTATAACTATTTCTTGATCGTCAGAGGGGGTTGTCGTATTGGCTTGATTCGCCTGCGTGGGTAAAGGTAGTTTGAGAATCCCTACCTCGTGTAGTGTGAAGGCTATTAGGATGGCTGCCGCCGCCAAAACTGCTCCTATTATTTTTCCAGTCACGCTCAGGAAGGCTATCGGAGGCTATGTAAAACTAACGTAGCGGGGCTACGTAGCCAGGTTACGTCTAGACCCTGGCGTGAGAGTCCAATGAACCAAAAAAATAGAGGATCTGTGATCCTCTTATTTTCTAGTCTTTGTTGCTGTTTGCACTACCTTTACAAGGGTCTCGGCGAGGTCTGATACCTGGGCTATCCATAGCCTGTAGTACGTGCCCCTCAGGCGGAGGAGTTCCTCGTGCCTCCCCTGTTCGACTACCTTGCCGTCTCTCAGGACGTATATCCTGTCAGCGTTGCGTATCGCCGCTAGCCTGTGGGCTATGACTATGAGGGTGGCTTTTTCCTCGCGTATCATCCTCTGGAGCTCCTGGAGTATGTTCAGCTCTGTGACTACGTCTAGGTTGCTCGTAGCCTCGTCTAGGACGAGGACTCTGGGCTTCGATACTATCGCCCTTAGTAGGGATAAGAGTTGTCTCTGCCCTTTTGAGAGGTTCTTGCCCTCCTCGACTATCTCGCCGTCAAGCCCGCCTGGAATGCTTTCTATTATGCTTTTCACACCCAGTCTCCCGATAAGCTCCTCGACCTCCGCGCGTGGGGCTTTTCTGCTAGCAGTGATGTTGTCTATAACCTTGCCGGATATGGCTGAGGGCTCCTGGGGCACATAGGCTACCACGCTCCTGAGATACTTAAGGTCGTACTCCTCGACAGGCGTCCCGTCCAGGAGTATCGAGCCTGACTCGGGCTCGTAGAAGCGGAGTAGGAGCTTGGCCAGGGTCGTCTTGCCGCTGCCAGTGGGACCTACGACGGCGACCATCTCGCCTGGATGCGCCTCGATGCTCACCCCCTTCAAGACTGGTAGCCCTTCCTCGTACGAGAAAGTTACCTCTTTCACCTCTACATGTCCCTCGACTGGTTTTACCAGGCTACCGCTCACCTCCTGCTCCATGTTTAGCAGGCTTGTAACCCTCTCTGTGGAGACAAGCACGGACTGGAAGGAGTTTATGTACATCGCTAGTAGCTGGAGGGGCATGAAGAACATGTTGAGGTAGCCGAAGAAGGCTACAAGGATTCCAGGAGTGAGCCTGCCGGATGCGATGAGCATGCCTCCATAGTAGAGTATTAGTGCGACTCCAGCAACCCTTATCGCTGAAAGCGTGGGGTTGACTGCTGATACGACTCGGGTGGCCTCGACGTTCGACTCCATGTAGGCCCTGCTCACCTGCTCAAACTCCGATTCTCGCGAGCCTCTCCTGTGGATGAACGTCTTGACGACGGCTGCCCCCGAGGCGTCCTGCTCCACACGCGCAGAGACCTCTGCTATCATCCTCCTAGCCCTCGTGAACGCAGCTCTAGCCCTGCGGGCGAAGTAGAAGCTCACAAGGAACACTGAGACAACTAGGGGTAGGATGACTAGGGAGAGCTCGGTGCTGAGTGTGAACATTATGAAGAATGCCCCTATCATTGTCAGGAGGTCTACGATGAACTCTACGAGCCCCTGGGTGAACATGTCGGAGATGACGTCGACGTCGTTCATTACCCTGGAGACTATCTTTCCTGTAAGTTCACCCCTGAGCTTTACAACCTTCGAGCCGAGGATTGACCGCATAAGCCTCTCGCGCAGGTCCCGGACGAATCTCTGCCCGGCTATAGCTGTGGCGTAAACCCTTTCCACGCCCGAGGCCCAGAAGACTAGGGCTGCGGCAAGATAAGCGGCCGAAAATACGAGTATCCCGTTAAAGTTCTTGGACAAGGCAGAGTCTATTATTCTCCCGGTTAGTAGAGGGAATAGCAGGTTAGCCCCCAGCCTGACTACTGCTGCCAATACTATTATTGCAAAATACTTTGTATACGGCTTGAGTAGGGGGAGAACCCTCGACGCAACCTCCCTTAAGGGTATCTTGGCCTCCTGCTCGTCAAGCCTGCCTAAGTCATGCCACCATGCCATACCTGGCCCACCTCAGCTCTTGCCTTTAACTCGGCGACGATACGGCCCTCATCCAGAACAAGGACCCTGTCGGCCAACGCCATCGTGCTTGGACGCTGGGTTATGACGATAATCGTGTGCCCCTTAAGGTTCCTCGTTAAAGCGTCATAAATCGCCTTCTCAGTCTCAGCGTCTACCTCCGAAGTCGTGTCGTCGAGAACTATAACCTTCGGCTTAGCCAGAAGAGCCCTTGCAAGTGCTACACGCTGTCTTTGTCCACCGCTGAGGGTGACCCCCCTTTCGCCCACAAGTGTGTTGTAGCCCTCGGGGAGACTAGAGATGAATTCATGGATGTTCGCGAGCTTGGCTGCATGCATTACCTCATCGTCCGTGGCCTCAGGTCTGGCGAAGGCGATATTGTTCCTGATGGTGTCCGGGAATAGATAAATGTCCTGGTGCACTATAGTTACGTTTCTTCTCAGCGACTCGAGTCTAACGTTTCTTATGTCCTGTCCGTCAATGAGTATCTGGCCCTTCTGGGGGTCCATAAGCCTTATCAGCAGCGATGCAAGGGTGCTTTTACCGCTTCCCGGAGGGCCTGTTATGGCTACTATCTCACCAGGCTTGACCTCGAAGCTTAAGCCTCTCAAAACATACCTTTCACCATCGTATGCAAACCAGACGTCTTTGAACTCGACCCTCCCATGGATAACCCTCAACTCAACAGCATCAGGTTTATCCTCTACGTCAGGCTTCATGCCTAGAACGTCCTGAACCCTTGCGAGCGCTACGCGGGCTCTCTCCATGTTGACTATCAAGAAGCCGAGATTAGTAAGGGGCCATGAGACCATACCCGCGTACATCGTGAAGGCTGTCACATCGCCCACTGTGAGTCTCCCCGCGGCTAACTCGAGACCACCGTACAGAAGGATTATTACGAGGGCCACGTTGTTCAGGAGGTTAAGGCTCGGCCAGAGTATCGCACGTAGCCAGCCGGCCTTTATAAGTGCCTCAGTGTACCTCTCGTTGTGCGCGTTGAAGCGCCTAAGCATGTACTCGGCAGCGTTGACGGCCTTGATGGGTATAATGGACACTATGGTCTCTTGGAGTATGGTTGACATCCTAGCGTATTCTTGTCTCGAGATGTCAAACTGGTGGCGTATCCTTGGAGATAGTGATCTCGAAAGAAGAGGGAGCACGATCAAGACGGACAGCGTGAACAGTGTCAGTTTAACGTTCAATGTCAGCATCGCTACTACTGAGAAGACTACAAGGACGAGGCCCCCGAGGAACATCGTGAGCACCTCGAAGAAACTCTTTACCTGCTCCACGTCTCCCGTGACGCGTGCGACGAGCCCACCAGCGCCATGCTTGTGTATGAAGGATATCGAGAGCTCGTGGAGCTTCTTGTAGAGCTCGACTCGCAGATCATAGGCTATCCCCTCCGAGAGCCTACGCGCGTTTACACCCTGTACATAGCTGAAGAAGCCCTGAGAAACTGTTAGGGCTACGAACAGGGCTAGGAGTGGTGGGAGAGCCTCCCATCTTAAAGAGACTGCTAGATCCACTGCTCGTTTTGCTACGAGGGGGCCATAGGTCCCGGTTAAGGCTGCAAGGAGGGCTGAAGTCGTGGCTAGGACTGCCTCCCGTTTATGTCTAGGCACATATGAGAGGAGGTCTGCTAAACGCACTCTCTATAGCACCGTCTATAGATATAGTTCCATTTTCTATATAAGTTATGCTTTGAGTGGAAAAACAGATGGCCTTTCTAGAACCCTTTCCTTGCCTCGCCCTTTCTGACAAATTGCAAGGTGACGGCGGAGAAGGCCAGGAACGCTATTGAATACGGCATGAGGCTCACGTAGCCTGATATATCTATGAGGAGCCCTGCGAGGGGCGGTGCCAGGATGGACGCGCTCTGAGAGGCGAAGTAGTAAAGCCCCGTATACGCCCCTAGCTTTTCCCGAGTAGTCATATCTACCACAGTGGGCAGGCTGTTAACGTTTATCAAAGCCCACGCGAAGCCACCGAGGAAGAATAGCCCCTCTATTATTAACTCCGTGGACGCTCCTCTAGAGGAGGTGGCCGCCAGGTGTACTCCAAAGAGTAGCAGTATTAGCAAAGCCAGGCCTAGCGTCATGGTCTTCTTTCTGCCTAGACGCGCCCCAATAAACCCTGCCGGTAATGCGAAAATCAAGAAGCCCAGTGCTACGAAGCCGAGTATGAACGAGCCTGTAGCTTCGTCTATACCGATGTACCACTTCGCGTAGCTAGTAAAGAATGTTTCGATCGCGTTGAAGCCTATGAACCAGAGAAAGATGGAGGATAGCATGAAGAGCAGGCTTCTGTCAGGATCAGTTACAGCCATCCTGAGGTTCTCGTAGAGCTCTCGCATGCTCTGCCTGAACGTCTTTTTGAGGAGCTCTGCGAAGCCTGGCCCGCCTTTCTCCCGGGTCTTAAACTCCTCGGGTTCATCTACGAGTAGTATTACGAGGAGGCTTGATAACAGAAGTACAACGCCGGAGGCGATAAAAGGGTATGAGGGGTTCACCTTGTACAGGATGGAGCCAGCGAAATACGCTAGTAGCGACCCTATACCACCCATAAAGTTTATGATGCCGTTGGCTTGACTTCTCTTCTCGCTGGGAGTAATGTCGGGCATGAACGCTATCACAGGTGACCTGAAAAGGGCCATCGAGAGGTTCATGGTGACTACTACTATCATAAGCGGTATGAGTTCTCCTTTAAAGAAGGGTATAAGCGCAAAGGTCAACGCTGCCGGGGGTGCACCGAGGAGTATATAGGGTTTCCTTCTGCCTATCCTCGTCCTGGTCACATCGCTGAGAACTCCCAGGTAGGGTAGAAGAATCACCGCGAATATGTTGTCAATCGTCATTATGAAGCCTACTATCCAGGAGGCTAGACCCAGCTCTTTCAGAAAGATCGGTAGGTAAGAGTTGTAGATCGACCAAATGACGCTTATGCCAAAGAAGCCGAAGCCAAGGAGGAACACTTTAAAGTAGCTGAATTTTTCTTCTTGGCTCACAAATTCATATTCTTTTTTGATAATAAATAAATTTCCATTCTTCGACTCGTATGATCCCCACTTACCGCTAAGGGTCTTGATCTTTTATTGCAACCTGTACAAGTATAACATTCCCGTCTTCAAGTCGAAGATTTTTCAAGTCCTGTCCCTGTTTTCCCACTCCCACCAGGGGTTCTGCCGGCATACCGGCTCCTTCGTCGGTCAGTAAACTGACAAAGCTTTATAAATATCTTGTCATTTCACTGACAAGTCTTCTCGCATGATCAACAATCTTTTCCTAGAGTGAACATGAGAATCCTTACCTCCTTATAGTCGCAATCAATAAAACCTCCTTGCGGGTAGGAAACAACGGTGTTGCAAATGCTTTACGAGTCGGAGAGGAAGCAGATTGTAGAAGCTTTCAGGTTTCTCGAAGAGAGGGACCTAAACTATGGTTACAGTGGAAACATAAGCATGAGGGTTGATAAAAGAGGGGTCTTCCTGATTTCTCCTAGCGGGGCCAAAAAGTCGAAGATGAGGCCCGAAGACGTCCTCGTTGTTGATTGGAACCTCAACGTCCTGGATGGACAAGGGAGGCCTTCCGTAGAGGCTGTAACACACCTCGCAGTCTACAAGGCTAGACCAGACGTTAACGCTGTTGTACATGCTCACTCGCCAAACGCATCGATTCTCGCAGTGCTTAGGAGGAACCTCCCGCCGATTTTAGAGGAGACCGTGATCTACCTTGGTGGTGAGATTCTAGTAGCACGCTACGCTGTTACAGGCACGGATGAGCTTGCAAGGAACGTTGTAGAAGCACTAGGCGAGAGAAACGCTGTGATACTCTCGAATCATGGCGCTCTCGCGGTGGGTAAGAACCTAGAGGAAGCCATAGACTCACTTGTTTACCTGGAGAGGGCTGCGAGAACTTACATACTCGCGAGCCTCCTTGGCGAGCCTACGCCACTCCCAAGGGAGGCTTACGAGATAGAGCTTGAGATCTTTAAGAGGAGGAAGCAGGCTTAAGACCTTGTCGGCTATGTGCGGTCAATACTTATAAAAGTAATAGGGTCAGGTGTTAAGGAGAATTCATCATCGATTTTCAGTGCTCCAGACCCCCATCATCCAGGTGATTATTAGACTGCTCTCATTATAAATATATGGATGTGTCATATACGTGACTCTACCGTCGACAAAACATTTATAAAGTTGTGTCTATAGACTGTCTACAGACATATATGAGGAAGTTCGGAATAAAGGGCAGGTATGGCGGTGCTCTCAAGCTACTTATACTGTACTCGCTCAAAGAGAGCCCCTCGTATGCATACGCACTCATGAGGAAAATTGAGGATTTAACAGGCTTCAAGCCGAGCAGCGGGGCTTTCTTTCCTCTACTCAGGCACCTCGAGCGTCACGGCTTGATCGAGTCTGAAGAAGTTGATAAAGATGGCAGGAGGATCAAGGTATATAAGTTAAGCCGAAGAGGCCTGGAGTTTTTAGAGGCTCACCAGCCCCAGGTACAAGAGTCGCTCAGGCTGGCCAAATCCTTCAAGAAGTTCAACGAGATGGGATGCTCTCGCATATTCCGGGTTATAGGCGAGCTAGTCGAGAATATTGATAGGCTGAACGAGAGTCAGCTCGAGGAGTTGCGGAGGGTTGTTCTTGATTTTGAGTATAGGGTTTTAGGCATACTTAAGGGTGATGCAAATGTCTGAAGCTATAGTGGTTGAAAATCTCGTGAAGAAGTTCAAGGATATAACTGCTGTAGACCAGGTAAGCTTCCAGGTGAAACAAGGAGAGATATACGGTCTGCTAGGCCCTAACGGCGCCGGTAAAACCACGACTATCCACATTCTTACAACGCTCCTAAGACCCACTAGCGGAAAGGTCTTCGTTGCCGGCTATGATGTGGTCACGTCCCCAGGAGAGGTCAGGAAGAGGATAGGGATAGTCTTCCAGGATCCCAGCATAGACAATCAACTGACAGCCTACGACAACATGTATATTCACGGCAGACTATATGGTCTCTCGGGAGAGGAGCTCAAGAGGAAGATATATCAGCTACTGGACTTTGTAGACCTTAAACCCTACGCTAACAAACTTGTAAGGTACTTCTCAGGGGGCATGCGGAGAAGGCTTGAAATTGCCCGTTCACTACTCCACGAGCCCGATATATTATTCCTGGATGAGCCCACCATAGGCTTGGATCCCCAGACACGCGTCAAGATATGGGACTATATAATGGCGATTAAGAAGGAACACGGAATGACCATATTCCTTACAACGCACTACATGGACGAGGCTGACCAGCTCTGCGAGCGTATAGCTATAATGGATCACGGGCAGATAAAGGCTCAAGGCACACCTGAACAGCTAAAGTCATTGCTTGGAAACGAGATCGTCTACGTGAAGCTTGACGGAAACACAACTTCTCCCCCGTGCATCGAGTCCGACTACGTGGAGAGCTGTAAACAGGTCTCAAGGGACACCCTGCAGCTAGTCGTCAAGAACGCAGCCACAGCAATGCCAAGGATATTCGAGGCCGCTTCAAGTAAGGGGCTAAAAATAATAGAGGTGTCTTATAGGCGCCCCACGCTAAACGAGGTGTTTATCTACCTGACAGGCCGCGAGCTGCGGGACTCCCTCGAGGAAGGCGGCTTTAGGCCTCCTCATAGGAGGTGGTGACACATGAACGGGATAATCCCTATGGTATACAGGCAGATCAAGAGGTTTGTAAACGCTCGCTCAAGGCTTGTCATGACAATAGTGCAGCCGATTCTCTGGCTCGTCTTCTTCGGGCTAGGGATGAGCCGGGCATTCAGCTTTCCCGGCGCGTCTGTAATGTTCGGGGGGTTAAGCTACCTATCATTCCTTGCTTCAGGCATGGTCGCGATGACCATAATCGTGGGCTCTTTCATGAGCGGCGTCTCGGTAATATGGGATAAACAGTTCGGCTTTCTCAAGGAGACTCTAGTGGCTCCTGCCCCCAGAGCACAGATTATAATCGGCAGAGCGCTCGGAGATGCGCTTGTCATAAACCTTCAAGCCATGATTATCCTAGCACTCGTCTACCTGATAGCGCCTGGCCTCAGGATTGAGGGGGTAGTCCCTGTTGTACTATATGGGATAGTGCTATCCCTTGGCTTCGCCTCTCTAGGTATAGCCTTGTCAGTGAGGCTTTCAAGCATGGAGGGCTTCCAGATGATAGTAAACCTCATCACGCAACCGCTCCTCTTCATGAGTGGGATCTTCTTCCCCCTATCAACGATGCCTGACTGGATGAGGATAATAGCCTACTTAAACCCTGCAACATATGCCGTCGACGGGATGAGGTACTGGCTTACAGGAGTGTCGGCGTTCAACCCGATGGAGGATGTGGCGCTGCTTCTCGTACTAACAGCCGTCTTACTCTTCCTAGGCGTTAGGTCTTTCGAAAAGGCAACCATAGAGGATTAGTATTTTTCGGATCTAAATGACTCGGATTAAGATGGATCAAGCGATACACTACTGTTTTTAAAGTTTGTTAAGATAAGGAGACTATAGGTGCAGAACACTCGTTGATGTCGGGTAAAGCCAAGAAATTTTTTTATGTCGTCTTCTCCCACATTATCTTGCTATGAGCAAGGTTTCCGCATCTTCCCCTGAACTCGGGGAGGGCTTACAGTATCATATAAGGTGCAAGCCAGGAGACGTAGCGCCTTATGTTCTGCTTCCAGGTGACCCCGACAGAGTTCCATTGATTTCCAGCTTTTGGGATGATAAAAGGGAGATTGCTAGGCACAGAGAATATGTAACGCATACCGGGGTCTACAAGGGTGCCCCGATCTCCTCAACGTCGACAGGTATCGGGGGCCCTGCGGCCTCTATAGCTCTTGAAGAGCTACTACGCGTGGGCGCTAACACGTTTATACGTGTAGGCACCACGGGGGCACTTCAGAGAGAAATCAGGGTCGGTGATCTCATAATAGCAACGGGGGCCGTGAGACTCGACGGGGCGAGCGAGGAGTACGTTAGGATTGAGTATCCTGCATTGGCACACTACGAGGTGGTCTTGGCCCTAGTGGAGGCCGCAGAGCAGCTAGGCTTTCGCTACCATGTCGGCATCGTGGCTTCGACAGACACGTTCTATACGGGTCAGGCTAGGCCGGGCTTCAAGGGGTACATGCCAAGCTGGTCCAAGGAGATCATGAGCGATCTACAAGAGGCAGGGGTTTTGAGCTTTGAGATGGAGGCAGCCTCGATTTTCACTTTGGCCAGTATATATGGTGCCAGGGCCGGAGCCGTACTAGCGGTTCTCGCAAACCGTGTAACAGACGAGTTCGGGTTGGAGGCAGGCGTAAAGGAGGCTGTCCAGGTAGCCAACGAAGCTGTGAAAATACTCTATGAGTGGGATAGCCGAAAGGCTGCCAAAAATAAGAGAAACATCTACCCATCTCTACTTTTCGGGAAAACCTAGACTCCCGTCTTAAAGAAAAGCCATCCATCTTTGAATCTTAGAAGTATGTATCTTCCACGCAGCTTCGAGCCGTAGAGCCTTAACACCATTTTTTCTTTATCCATTTCGAGGAGCTCGTATTCCCCCTTGTCCCAGATCTTCATCGTCCCCGCGCCATAGCCCTCCTTGATCTCCCCCTCGAAATCAAGCCATGAGAGATCATGGTCCTCCTGTTGAACCCCGTACCTCTTAACACCCGGCTCTATTGGAGGCGGTTTTCTAAAAGCCCAATCCTTGAGGACACCGTCCATCTCGATTCGAAGATCATAGTGGAGGCCGGCCCTACGAGCCGCGTGCTCGTGGACTACAAACCGCGCCCTAGCCACGGGAATTACCTCATAAAAGCTCTATTTAAAGCCTAACACGGGACGGATCACGCAAATAAGAGAAGGTTTATTATCCCTGGGCAGGTTCAGTTACGAGAGCCTTGAGTAGACATGGAGCCTCCTTTCCTGGACGGCGAGACCCTGAAGGCTACTACGTCATACTAGCGAGGAAAGATGCTCTTGAGCTGATCCCAAAGGATCTAGAGGTTATCCCTACCGGTGATTATCTCATGGTCCGATCCAAGAGCAGGTCCCGCATCGTGGCATTTGCAAAGCTATTGAGGAGAAAGGGGCTGCTCCTGGAGGGTTGAACAATTGCCTTTTGCTTTTTCCTTTCTTGGACAAGCGAGCATGCATAGGTACAGTGTTGTCTTAAACCCTTGAGAATTCCTTGAACAGCTCGCCCTTTACTTTCTCCACCGGGTATTTCTCCCCGTTGACCTGTAGTTTCTCGACAATGGCTTTTTCTAAGTCTACGCCAAGTTCATGCGAGAGCAATATAAGGTATATCGCTACATCTGCAATCTCATAGGCAATCTCCTTCCTCTTAGCCTCATCTCTAACAGCGGACAGTATCTCTTCGTCGGTCTTCCACTGAAAATGCTCGAGTAGTTCGCCAAGCTCTATAATGAGCGAGATTGCCAGGTTCTTTGGCGTATGATAAATTTTCCATTCTCTTTCATCCCTAAACCTGACTATCTGTGCCTCGAGATTCTTAAGGCTGCACACACAAAGCTTACGACTGGTTGGCTTAAAGGGGTGTCGGTTCAGAAAACATTAAATTCTCAGGTGATATTAGGCTCTCCGTGCTCTGGAGTATCTTAGCGTTGACGGCTGCACTCTTCTTCGCAGTGGCGGGTGTCCTATATAGGAAGGCAGTGGCCGGCACGAGCCTGCATCCTTTAATTGCAAGCGGTCTCAGGTCGGGACCAGCATTCCTAGTCATGCTCTTAGCGTTCCTTATCATGGGAGGCAGCCTTAAAAAGCCCCCCGAGTTTTATATCGTTGCACTGGCTTCATCTTTCTTCGCCTTCTTTGCTGGGGACTCCTTCTTCATTAAAGGGCTTTCGAGCGCACCTGTAGGCCTTGTCTACCCCGTGGCTTACACATTCCCATTATTCGTGGCTGTTTTCAACTTCCTCTTCACAGGTAGAAAACCCTCGATTATCGTCCTGGCCGCAGCAGTACTCATGGCTTTAGGGATTAAACTAGCATATAGCATGAATAACGGCTTCTCCTTCTCGGGTCTATTCTCGGGGCTAATGGCGAGCCTGAGCTGGGGCCTCGGCATATCGCTGGCATCTATAGCGCTTAGATATGCAACGCCTATAGAGCTGAACCTTATAAGGACGGGCATCCTGCTAAGCACAACCTCTCCACTGGTAATGAGAAACCTTGACGGTATTAGAAGGATCAACGTGAAGTGGCTGTTGCTGGGGGGCACTCTTGGAATAGGCTTCGGTCCACTAGCACTTTTCTCAGCTATAAAACTCTCCGATCCGGTGGGCCCTTCGGTCATCTCCTCCTCAGCCCCAGTGCTTGCTGTTCTGTTAGCGGCACCCATCCTTGGTGAAAGAATTGAGAAGAGTACTCTTCTCGGCGCGACCCTTGTCGCCATAGCTACAGCAATAGCCTCTGTGTGGGGCTAGCCGTGAGAGGGGATTCTAACCCGCTCCTCAACCCAAACCCACCCGCTGTTATTCTCATTGAGGAAGCGCCAGAGAAGGGGTTGTTCAAGCTTAAAATGCTCCTTTACAAAAAAGAGGCCTTCTAATAACTCGACACGGTAGGCGTGAAACAAACTATAGATCTCGGGCAGGTATGCGGGATCAAGCTGTCCCATATAGATAGCTCTTCTCCCATCTATATACGATGTTCCACTCACGGGAAGAAGTGCGAGTGCTTTAGCCACCTTAGAAGCCTCACGACCCTTAAACATGAGGGTTACCCTTGGAGCCTTCGAGGCGTCCTTAACTTCATAGAACGTAGTGTATAGCCAGCCGGGAGCGAGGTGGAGCCTGTAGTGGTAACTTATAGTCTGATAGGATGGTATCGGGTGACCAAGCATGGACTCAAGCCTCTTCATTATCTCCCAAGCCCTTACGAAAGGACCGTAGATTAGCTTCCCAGTTAACAGCTCCAAGTCTATCTGATCCGGCATCCTGAGGGGCTTTGGCTTTTCAAACCTTGGAAGAATCTCCTCAACCAATTCCGGGAGCTGTATCAAACGGCTTGGAAGCAGATGCCTTAGAGCCTCAACGGGAACCCAATATGCCACTTCCCTTCCGTAATAAACCTCTCCCTCTCCAAGCTTACCCTTTAAATCCTCAAGGTACTTTGACACAAGATCCCTAGGAATATAACCTACAACCACCACGTATCCTCCACGATGCGATTCGAGTCTCTCAACAAGCATTGACCCATAGGGAAGGTAGCTCGGTAAGCGCTTAGCCTGAGACACGTAAACCACCCTTGCAAGCCCGAAGTACTCGTCATCGAAAACCGGAAGCAGACCCCCCTTCCTCGTAAACCCCTCTATAATTCTCTTAGCGGTTGAATGCGAGACCCCTGAAAGCCTCCCCAGTTCCCGCAGGCTCCTAGCCTTAAGGATAGAATAAAGCACTCTATCCTCGTCTACCCTTAAAGGCATTAGATGCAAGACGCCTTACACTCATTTAAATTCTGACTTGAACGGCTTGGGAAAACACTCGACGCAGTGCCCAGGAAGACCTGCCGCCTTTTCCCGATCAAGTAGATCAAATTTTTCTGGGAGCACCTTTATCCCCCTCAGGCCGCTCAGCCCCAGCAACCCCAACAGGCGCAACCCGCAGCTCCACCTCAAGCTGATAACACGCTATACATTGCCTTAGCTTTGATTCTAATAGTCCTAGTCGTGGCAGTTCTAGCTTTCACACGCCTACGCAAACCGAAAAAATAGTTTTTTCTCACCCTAGATTCCTTCATCTTTTTAACACCCCAGATCAATTAGGGTCGAATACTCTTTAACTCAAATAGTCTTAAGGAAAATAACTCTCCACGATTCCCCCTTAAATAGAGATAATTGTTTTGAGAAGCAGAGTTGATAGGTGTCTACTCGAAGAGGAATTTTGCCGCGACCTTTTAGAGCAGTTTAAATAAGAGAACCTCTAAGTCTTGTTGTGTTTGCAAGGAAGCTAACCCTTACACTGCTAGTAATAATAACAGTATCCGTTTTCTCTCTAGCAGAGCCCACTGTTAGGCTGGCTTGGAAGACCTACTCTGTTAGAGGCGTTGCATACTCGACATGCATAGGGCAAAACTACCTATACATTGTCGGGTTCGAGGAGAAAGGATCCCAGCAAGTCACTAGGATCGAGGCGAGAAGGCTTAACGATGGAGCCCTAGTCATCAATACGACCCTTGGCCCTGGAGCACTCTACTCCTGCGCCTTCTCAAGGGGGACGCTTTACGTGGCAGGCAAGACCGAGAGCGAGGAATGGCTCATAGCCACGCTCAACGAAAACCTCGCGCAGCCGCGGATAGTTAAGAGTGTTAAAGGTTTTGCATCCTCCATAGTCGTCTCAGACGGTTTTCTCTACGTTACCGGCGTCGACTATAACAAGGCTTCTGTACGCGTAGAGAAAAGGAGTATAGAGAGCTTCTCTCTCATAGGTGCTTATGAGGCGCTAGCCCCTAACACCTACACTTTCGCCTCTACAATAGTAAACGACGCGGTATGGTTGACGGGTACAGCCTACACGCCAACAGGCTTTATCTGGAGGATCCAAGCCTTAGCACCAAACCTCACCTCAATCCTAACGCTTAGACCACAGGTTCAGGGCATCTCGTATTCAATAACTGCGTCAAGGGAAGGCTTAATATACGTCACGGGGCCGAACGGAACCATAAGCCTTGACCCCCAAGGTATAATCGTTTCAAAGTCCACGCTAGGTGGTTTCAGGGTAGCGGAACTAAGCGGCGTACTCGTTATACTCATCGGCAAAGACACAACGAAGGCATTAGTCTTGAATGCCTCTGATCTTACCATTATCTTAAGCATAGAGCTGTCGAAGAATCCCGTTGTGCCCTCATTCGGGAGCGCCGCAACCTCAAGTGATAAAGTATTCCTTGCCAGCGCCGAGAAGATCGGAAACAGCTCCACGTGGTCCATATACGCTCTGAGCATATTGGTACCTTCTCGCATCACGAATAGTACTCAGTCGAACACACAGACGAAACCCGCACAGAACTATACCTCAACTACAAATCCCACAGTCTCAATCCAGCCCACGCCCATACTAGACTACATAACACCCCTCCTCATGATTCTAGTACTCGTACTTGGAGTCGTAATGGTCAGGCGTAAAAGAAAGCATCGTGCCCAACGCGCTTAAACACAACCTCTATAAGGAGATGAATATGTGAGGATATACTTTGTTTAGTTCTCTGAGTAGAACGCCTTCGAGGGAAGTTCGCTTTACAGCTTAGAATGATATATTAGAATTCTGATATAAGCAAGATTTAAATTAACAAATCTATATATATAATGTTATGAAAATATCAAGACGGAGCTTCATAGCTCTGGCCACTACGCTGGGCGCAGCGTCCCTCATAAAAATACCATGGAAACCAAGCGAGAAACAGGCTTCGAGTAGGACTGAAGGCAAGATTCCAATAATGTGTAATATGTGCGGGGCTGGTTGCGGTGTGTATCTCGTCAACCGCAACGGCAAGATGTACGTTGAGCCCAACCTGGAGCATCCTCAGCCGGGACTATGCGCACGCTCCGCGGCTGCCCTGCAACTCTGGAACCACCCACTTCGTCTTAAGAAGCCCCTGAAAAGAATGGGTGAGAGAGGGGAGGGGAAGCTTCAAGAGATAGACTGGGAAACAGCCCTAAACGAGATATCCTCAAAGCTCAAGGAGATAATATCAAAATATGGGCCTGAATCTGTAGTCTTCACATACCACGACTTCTATGCCTGGCATATGCCGTTGATAGCTTTCACTCTTGGTACGCCCAACCATGTACAGCACGCCTCTTGCTGCCACAACGCTAGCACGTATGCTAGAACCTTGGTTCTAGGGGCGGGTGGGCCTCCCACGGTCGACCCAGACTACGAGAGGGCCCGATACGTAATCTTTGTGGGGAGAGTTCTAAACGCTGCCATGGGCATGGTTCAAAGGCTAAACAAGGCTCGAGAGGCTGGCGTAAAACTAGTCTATGTCGACCCTAGGATGGGTAATGCCGCGATGGCTGATGGTGAATGGGTTCCAATAATACCCGGTACGGACGCCGCCTTCCTTCTAGCCATGATTAACGTCATCCTTTCCGAGAAGCTATACGACGAGTCCTTTATTAAGAAGTACACGAACGCGACATTTTTGATTAAGCCTGACGGGACACCGCTAACGGAGAAGGATCTTGGGCGTGAGGGCACGGATTATCTGGTCTACGATATTGACGCCAAGGATTTCGTGAGCTATAGGAAAGCGAAAAATCCCGCGCTTGAATGGGAGGGTGATGCCTCGGGTATAAGGGTGAAGACAGCGTTCCTCCTCCTCAAGGATAGGGCTGCCCTTTACAAGCCCGAGGACGCGGAGAAAATCTGCGGAGTGCCAGCTGAGACTATAAAGAGGATTGCGAGAGAGTTCGCAAATGCTAAAGGAGTTATAGAGGACGGATGGTGGTCCTCTAAGAATGCAAATGACTCAGACGCTTTCCGCGCAGCTTTAACCCTCAACGCTCTGGTGGGAAGCGTCGAGACACCAGGAGGTCTCTACGTGAAGCTAGGAAGCAAGTTCCCCGCCTCTGCTACTGCTGCTACAGACAAGGTCACCACGATCACTGGTGGTACCTTACCACCAATAACGGCTAAACGAATCGACACACAGAAGTATCCTGCCGTACCCCACGTGTTTGACGCCGTGCTAGACGCTATCCTCGAGGGTAAACCCTACCCTGTAAAGGCATTATTCATCGTCGGCACAGAGCCTTTCACCAGGGACGTCAACACTGAGAAGCTAAAGAAGGCCCTAAAGGCACTTGACCTCGTTGTTGTTATAGATGTTGTTCCCAACGACAGTGTAGATTGGGCGGATTACGTTCTACCCGATAACATCTTCCTAGAGAGGGAAGAGTTGGCCGAGGTAAAGTGGACCCCTCACGCAGCCATACAACTCTCCCATAAAGCGCTAGACCCGCCACAAGGCGTTGACGCTAGGAACGGTTTCTGGGCCATGATGGAGATTGTCAGGAGAACTGTTCCAGAGAGAGCCAAGGCTATAGGCTATACAGAGGAGTACGCAGATTATCATAGGTTTGAGGAGTTCGAGGACTACGTTAAGAAGAAGATACTTGAAAGTCTCTCCAAGGCATGGAATGTTCCCTCTGGCGATATCGAAAAAGCTCTAAACAATAAAGGCTTCTACATATTTAAGTTATGGGTTCCCAAGCCTGGTCCTGGGACGCTATCAACAAAGAGCGGTTTGATTGAGATTTACAGTTTAAAGGCTCTCGACTACGGTGATGATCCTCTTCCAAAATGGAAGACCCCCAAGTATACGCTACCATCCAAGCCAGACGAGTTCTACCTCGTTAACGGGAGAGACCAGTATGTATCTGCACACGCGGCATGGACGTGGTCTGTCTCAAGCCTAGTCGATAGGAGGGTTTGGATGAACCCCAAAGACGCCGGGCGTCTCGGCATAAAGGATGGCGACATTGTAGAGCTTGAAGGTCTCGACAACGGCTTCAAGGCGCGTGCAAGGGTGAAAGTGACGAACAGGGTTCGAGAGGGTGTACTTTTCGTATACAACAGGGTCGGTGGCAGGTTTTCGAAACTCATCAGCGGCCAATACCAGGTGCTAAGAGAAGGCATAAACCCGAACATGTTCACGCTGAGCTGGCTCGAGCCCCTCAACGGCTCCACAGGTCTAAACTCTACAGTAAGAGTTAGAAGGGTGGGAGCATGAGGCTTGCACACCTCTGGGATCAAAGCAGATGCATAAGCTGCGGGGCATGCATCGCCGCCTGCAATGCAGCTAATTACGCCTCTACGGACGCCCCGAACCCCACCTGGGGCGGAGCCCAGACAAACATAAGGAGGATAACATTTGACCTTAATCTTAAGCCCTACATCTTGCTCCTACAGTGCCAGCACTGTGAGGATGCTCCCTGCGTACACGTGTGTCCAACCGGAGCGAGCTATGTTGACAAGGATGGACTCGTCAAGATAAACCCGAACCTTTGCATAGGTTGCAAGTACTGCATGACGGCATGCCCTTACGGCGCACGATGGCTCCACCCCTCAACGGGTCTCCCTGCCAAATGCATGGGAGAGGAATGCCAGGATCGCCTCGCCCATGGTCTAATGCCCGTGTGCGTCACCGTGTGCCCAGCGGGAGCTAGGGCTTTCGGAGACCTAGACGACCCGAGCAGTGAAATCAACAAAAGGCTGGCGAAGTCGCGTGTGGTTCGCCTGCTTGAGTATAAAGGTACCAAGCCTAAGTTCTTCGTGGTGGTGGGAAGATGACATTCCAGGAGATTTGGTCCCCCTGGCTAATAGGTCCCTTCCTCTGGCTAGCGGGCATCGCCGGGATGGGAAGCGTAGCCTATGCCTTAATGAAGTTCAGCAAGGTGGAGGAGAAGCTTAGGGAGCTCTCGTTCGTCATCTTCGCATCTGTCGTGCTCGGGCTATTCTTCGTTGTCGCAGACCTCTCAAGACCTTTAAACGTGCCCTTCGCTATTATTTCTTCGCTGTCTCAAGGCGTCTTTATAGCCAAGCTTGCGCAATCCTGGATGACTATCGGAATAACACTTCTCTCACTGTTACTTCTAATGACGTTTGCCCTCGTTCTAAGACATACAGTCGCCGAGGGCTTTTCAAGAATAACTGATCGACCCTGGTACCTAACCCTCCTAGCCATTATAGGTTTCCTAGTAACAATCTATAGCGGTTTCCTAATATCAAGCGCTTCTGGCGTGCCTTTCTGGAATACAGGCTTAATCCCGTTGCTATGGATAATCAGCGCGTCAATATGCGCTATAGCGGTTCTAAAGATCATGACGAGGGGTGAGGAGATAGCTCACCTATTAACTAGGGCTGGACTAAGCCTAGACGTGGCCGAGTTAGTAGCGGTTTTCGCACTTGTTGCCACCCCGTTGTACGCTGGTCCTGAAGCTGCACGTGAAAGTGCCCAAGCGCTCGTCAGTGGAGAGCTAGCAATCTATTTCTGGCTCGGCGTAGTTATCGTTGGAATCATCGTTCCACTCGCCCTCGGCCTCCAGCTACTGAGAAGAGAGGATAGGCGTTTAGGCTTAGCAGCTGCGCTTTGCGCGCTCCTCGGGGCACTTATTCTCAGAGCCCTTGTAGTTCAAGCCGGGGTCTTCTCCACTATAGGACTTTAAAAAAGTGTATTTTTTTACCTAACGCATTTTTGCCTTATAGGAGTACTAGCCTTTATCCGGGCAATGTGTTAAAAATATAATAGTACGTGGCTAAGATACATGATTTCTATGTCGGAGCCCTTTACTGGTGTCTCGGGACTTATAGTTGAACCGGGTAAGAACATCTCGCTAGTCCTAGCCGTACTGGATAAGCAGAAGCCTTTATGTGATTTCCTCAAACATGCGGCAAGCTGTAGTGAAGACAAAGGATTAACTCTTCTAGACCTTTGGACGACGCGAGGAGAATTCCTCACAACCGTCCTCATCGCTCTAACAGTACAGTCCCCAGAAACTCTGAAATCCTTCACAGATTGTCTCTCAAAAAACGAGGCAGTAAAAGCAACCAGTTTCTCCAGCAGCAAGTGGATTGGCCTTGCGGTCGAGAGCTGGGGATTCCCGGCACTACCCCACACAGGCAGAGTACTAGTTCTAGAGAAAGGGTTCCTCGAAGGCTTTCTCAGAGAGGGGTGGAGACTCCTTGGCCGCTCCCTTGGCTTAGCCTTATACCATTCGGCTTTCTCCTATGGACAAGAGATCGCCTCTAGGCTGAGGGCTCTGGGACTCGAGGGCAAAGACCTCTTGATCTTAGCATCCGAGGTTTTACGACACCTTGGATACGGGCGTGTATACTGGGAGGAATTCACGGACTCTAAGGCCATTATCGTCGTCCATGACAGCCTCGAGTGTAAATCCGCGTCGGGCGTGCCGGGCTACGAGTCCTCTATACTCAGGGGCATAGTGGCCGGCATCGCTGGGACAGTATGGCAAGTCGACAAAAGCAGAGTCGAGGCCCGGGAAACCGCCTGCATATCTAGAGGAGACCAAGCCTGCAGGATAGAAGTGTATCTTAAAACGATAGGCCGATGAGACAACCCCGAGACCTCATCACGATGTTCAGCCCGCTGAAGGCGTCGTCATCCGATCCAACGTTTTCCTGAATATATTTTCCTTATAAAAAGCTTTACTTCTAAGGGGCAGGCTCGAGACGGGAAAAGTTCACCCCAAATGTTTTATATTCACCTGGAGATATTCGAGTGTGAGAGAAATCCTCGACTTGATAGGAAATACTCCAATGGTGAGGCTGAGAAACATACCGGTTTTGCGTGAGCGCCAGGTTTACGTTAAACTTGAATACATGAATCCAACCGGGAGCCATAAGGACAGGATAGCCGTATACATGATAAAGGATGCCGTGGAACGAGGCTTTCTAAAGCCTGGAGGAACAATCGTAGAGGCCTCGAGCGGAAACACCGCGATCAGCGTAGCGTGGGCCTCTAGGCTCTTAGGCTACAAGGCGATAATAGTCGTAGAGGAGGACACATCGCCTTCAAAGGTGTCCATGATAAAGGCCCTAGGCGCGGAAGTCCACTTCGCACCTAAGGTTCCACGCAGCCACCCCGACCATATGTTCAATGTTGCCGAGAGGATTGCCCGCGAGAGGGGCGGAGTTTTCCTCGCACAGTACGCTAATGAGGCAAACGTTACAGCGCACTTCGAAACCACGGGCCCTGAGATATATCGCGAGCTAGGCGACAGAATAGGCTGCTTCGTTATGGGTGTTGGAACCGGTGGAAGCATGGCAGGTATCTCAAAGTACCTTAAAACAAAGTGCAGGAGAGGCCTTAAGGCAATCGCTGTTGTACCTCGCGGGTCTCCAGTATTGGGTCATCCCGGTAGAGGTGAAGAGATAGAGGGCCTCGCGGTCTCAGGGGTTCCTGAAATCTTCATGAGATATAGAGGGCTGGTGGATGAGGTTGTAGAGGTCGGCTTCAGCGAAGCCCTAGAGAATATGCTGAAACTGGTTCGTGAAGAGGGAATTCTAGCTGGTCTCTCAACCGGTGCCAACATAGCTGCGATACTTAAAGTTCTCGACGGTTGTGATGACGCGATAGTAACGCTCGCCGCTGACAGCTTCTTCCGTTATACACACCTAATAGGCGTCTAGAAAAATCTACGGGAAAAGGTCCGTGGTTACGGCATAAATCCTTTATAGATGGCTTCCTTTAAAAAATACGGTTTGAGAAATGGTTGAGGTAAAGGTTCTCAGCGTCGGGGAACCTCCGTCCCCTGAAGACCTGTCGAGGCTAGCGGACACCTTTGACGGCGTTATAGTTGTCGGGAAAGGGTATCCTTCTTCCTGGCACACAATAATACAGGCTGTGCGCAGGGCTGGCTCACGTTGGCACAGGATAGTATTCATAAACTCTGAAAGAGACCTTTATGCAAATGGTCTAAGCCTCGAAGACGTAATCGAAGCCTATAAGGCCTATTTCGATGCTCTATCAGAATTCATACCAGTCGTCGTCTCAGACACGGGGAAAACCGTATCGAGGCGTGACCTGCTCAAATCAGGGCTGGGAGTATTCTTTGTATACACGGCTCTACCCGACGTAAAGCTGCAGGAGTGCTCCTCGCTTCGTGACTGTCGACTCTGCCTCTCCTCCTGCCCCTTCGACGCGATCAGTGGCAAGCCTCCTAAGGTCTCAGAGCGGTCATGCCTGGAGTGCGGTCTGTGCACCTCAGCTTGCCCCACAGGCCAGTTATTCACCCCTGTTTATGCCCCGGAGGCCGTCAAGAGGCTGTTCCGAGCGCTTGCCCAGATAGGGGCTACAAGGATAACGATAACGTGCCCACTTGCGAGGACACGGTTTTACAGTGAGCGGCATGAAGGTTCTCTTCCAGTTGAGCTCCAATGCATTGCATCGCTTCGCGTCCACGAGTTCCTCTACGCCAGGCAACTCGGATTAACCATAGACTACTATTGTCCCGACGATATAAGATCAGACTGCCCCAGACGCAAGGCTGCAGAAGATTACATAGCGATGATGAGGGAGCTAGACTCCATCATTAAACCAGTAGCTCAAACAATCGTTGACGCCTCCACTCTGGGCGCTCTCTTAGAACCACTCGCACGCGAAGAAGACACGTGGGCAGACTTGGAAAGACTACCCCTCTTCCGCGTTGACGTAGACAAGGACAAGTGTACCTTGTGCGGGGCCTGCGCGAACTCTTGCCCTACACACGCTCTAATCCTCACCCGCGGTGACCAGTACAGTCTATCGTTTAACCACTCTTCCTGTATCGGCTGTAACACCTGCGTGAGAGTATGTCCCGAAGCTGCTTTAAGGCTTGCAAGGGCTACGAACCCCCGTCTTCTCACCAGCAAGGAAAGTTTTATCGCCGCCCAGAGTCCGATTGCACGGTGCAGATCCTGCGGCAAAGAGCTTGGCCCAGAGAGGATGATAAAGCGTTTAGAAGAGAAGTTGGCTCGGTCTGGTGCTCCACGCTCTGTACTCGAGTCTATTTGGCTTTGCCCTGAGTGCAAAGCGAAAGCATCAGAGGAAGAGTTTAAGCGTTTGTTAGGTGCTCTTTCATAAATACTGCATAGAATACCCCGTACGTGGAGCTCAGCGCCTCTATTTTACCATGTTCTCCTAGTAGGCTTGTCAGCTCGCTTACAGTAAGGAGCCTAGCCGGAAAGCCAAGCATCCTTTCGAATGCTCTCACTAATCTGCCTACCGGGCTCTCCCTGTCAAAGTCAAAGACATAGAGGTTGCCTCCCTCTTTCAAGACTCTTAGCGCTTCCCTCAAACCCTCGCTTGGACTATCCAGGTGGTGTAGAGAGTCGTGGAAAACCACTGCGTCAACTGAATCAGCTCGAACCGGTAGGAAGCAGGCGCTTGCGGCTACGTATTCAAGGCTGGGGATTGTCTTTTTCTTAGGGAAGTGTTGTGGGAGGACATCTAATATCAGTTGGATCTCGAATTTATCCTTAAGGTGTTCTGAGAGCCTGCCTCTAGCCCCGCCAACGTCAACCAGTGTTCTCGCGGGCTTTATTTTCCCCGATGCCCAGGAGTAGTACCGGCTGGGGACCAGGCGGTAAAGTAGTATGAGAAATATGTCACCGAGTCGCATATTGTACTATTATTTCCCTTGAGTCTTATGGTTTGCGATGATATGAAAGATAAAATTTATATGTCATATACAATGAACATATTTGGATCTAGAAATGTTAGACAAGCTGAAGACCTTGGAGAAGAGCATCCTAGCCTTACTGGCCTTAGTGTTGCTCAGCTCGATCGGGAACGGTATAATAAACGTTCTAATACAACCCTACTTAAAGCACATAGGCTTCGACCCCCGCGAGGTTGGCCTCCTCCAATTCATATCATCTGTAGCGACTTCTCTCTCCCTCGTTCCTGCAGCGTACACCTCCGACAGGTATGGAAGGAAAAAGATAGCCATAGGCTCTCTAATCTTCTCCATACCAGGATTCATCTTGATACTCCTCCCGGCGGAACGCGTTGTGCTTTACGTTGGTTTCGCCCTCTTGGGAGTAGGAAATGCCATGACGGCGGTCACGCTTAACCCGCTACTGGCTGATGTCACTCCTCGCGAGAAGCTGGATCTAGTGGCATCCGCATCACAGATTATAGGACTCGTAGGCTCTCTGCTCGGCATGGCTCTCACATGGCTTCCCCAATTGGCCAACATTTCTCTCGGTGAGATAGCCGTGGCTTACAGGATGCTCATGGCCTTGGGGGGAGCAGTATCGGTATCTGGTTTTACCTTCCTATTACTTGTTCGCGACCCATATGGTGCCCCAAGAGGGTTTAAGCTTGGCTTCTCAAGGGAAACGCTTCTCTTAACGTCACTCTCCGCACTTACGGCGCTGGGTGCAGGGGCTTCAATCTGGATGATTAACTACTACTTTATGTCTAAGTTCCTGGTGGAGGCAGGGGAGCTCGGGACGAGGATGATGGCAGAGACTCTTCTGATGATACCTTCAACGTCACTGGCACCACTCGTATCCGAGAAGCTAGGGACGCTCAGGGCTGTAGTCTTGCTACAGTCTGCCTCTATACCTTTCATAATAGCGACTGCATTTTCCCCGGATTATCTCGTAGCGGCTACAGTGTTTACCCTTAGGAGCGTTTTAATGAACGCGGCGAACCCCCTCATGTGGTCGCTCACTATGAGGATCATAGGAGAGGAGGAGCGCTCCAGGTATACGATGCTTAACATGCTTGGATGGCAGCTTGCTGGAGGTGTAGGAGCGGCTATAGGCGGATGGCTCATGAGCATCAACTTGGACTATCCTCTCTTCTTCACATCCCTGATATACTTGACTCAGACTATCCTCCTATACCTCATCCTGCACAGAAAGACGCAGGTATAAACTGGAAGCCTAGCGCCTTAAACAAGCCGTTTATCGACGCTTGACGAGGTAAACACTTAAGGAAATACAGGCTTCTCGCTTTCAACAGATTCAAAAGAAGAAGCCCATCTTGCATGCTTAACGTTCCTCCAGAGAAGGGGTCTAAGATACTTGGTCTCCTCCGGGACCATGATTAGCTCCCCAAACACAACTCTTACGCCCATGGATCTTAAAAACCTGTAGAAAGCAACTTTCTCCCGTGTAGTGAATTGGCTAACTATCAAGGCCTTCTTCTCGTCTACGATTGAAAACCAGTAGCCGAGAAGCGTGGTCACGGTCCTAGCCACAACGGGGCTACGCCACCCCTCGATAATGTAGACTTGGACGGGATTCTCAACGATGGGTTGAACCAGGTAAGCCCTATTTCCCTTCCAGAAGGGTTTTAAGTGTTTTCTGAAATGATATGCGAGGGTGGAGCTACTCAATTCGCGGAGAGTTTCGTCTAACCTTAACGCCTTTTTATAACATTCAGTTATCTTTTCAAAGGGTGAGTCCAGCTTAAAGGAGAGGACCGCCAGGTCAACGGCGTCCGGTCTTGTGTAGAACCCCTTGGGAGGTGTAGGAAGGGCGTAGTCCTCTTCCCTTGGCTCTCTTGGAGACGAGGAGGGATAGGAGGTAAAATCCCAGTAGTTGAGCTCTAAACCCTTTATAAGGTGTTCGTCTTGTAGCTCGAGCGCCCTTTTTAGGGACGCAAATCCAACGCAAAGAGTGTTTCGGACGGGACCCTCCAGGCTGGCAATGAGGGTGGCGCCCAGCCAGGAGGGGCAATGACCATCTATAAGCAGAGCTACGGGGAGGATCCTGAGCTTTGGAAAGTCTATGAGAAAACGCATTTGGAGTATCGAGCTTAGCTCCCTGTAGGCTCTCCGTGCAATATGTGGTGGGAGCCCCGAGCCCCTTGAAAGTTGAGCTATGCTTTCAGCTGTCGGGAAGGATGCTAGGAAAGACAGGTATTCCTCGCTTAGTTCAAAGGGCATGTATTCAGCTCCCCTTAAGGACTTGGCGGAGAGCGTCCTCGAGGCCTGACCTTATCATTGAGACTGCTAGAACAGCTAATAGCAGCGAGAATATTCTTGCAAGAACGAGGATGGTGTTCTTCCCAATCTTCTGGATGATGTGGTTGCTGCCGACGAGTATAAAGTATGCAATGATAGTGTTTAATGCAATTGAAAGCAGCGTGGGAAGCACACCGTACACCGTGCTAAGGTACATGACTACATATATGCTACCCGGCCCGGCTAGTAGTGGAGTAGCCATAGGGACTATCGCCACGTCCTCGCTCCTAAGTGTCTCAGCCTCTACACGGCCGATCAGCCCCTCGAGAGAAATTAAGAGTAATAAAAGCCCCCCTGCTATCTTGAAGTCCATAAACGTCACGTTGTAGTATTGGAAGAAAGAGTATCCGAAGAGGGCGAAGAAGATTAGCAGCGCGGAGGCCACAATTATGGATTCCGCAAATACCTTTTTCCTACTACTCTCTTCCATGTTGGAGGTGAGGGAGTAGAATATGGGAATGTTCCCAATTGAGTCGAGGACAATAAACAGCATGATGAAAGAGTCCCAAAACGACCGCATAAGCTATGATACGTGTCCTGCTTTATTAAAATATGTTTAACATAGCTACGAGCGATACCCGAGGAGGCGACTAAACATCTCTTACTTTCAGCCTACTAAACTAATCCTTTTTAACTAGGATCGTGAGTTTTAGTTTAGGAATGAGGACAGGAATCGCAGAACTCCCACTTCACACGGGGAAGGTTCCTCCCTGGCTCCTTTCCAGGATGCATAAACTGGCCCGCATAGTAGTCGAACTAATAATAGACGAGTACGGGCCAAAAGGGCTCCTTGAGAGGATATCCGACCCGGTATATTTTCAGGCTATCAACAACTTGATAGGCATGGACTGGGACTCCTCGGGGTCCACGACTGTTACAACCGCGATCCTAAAAAGCGTTCTCGACGAAGCTGACCTAGGCGTAAAGGTTGCCGGAGGGAAAGGTGAAAAGAGCCGAGAAACTCCTCAAGAACTCGAGAAGATAGCCGTCCACTTCGGGTTAGACCCCGAGAAATATACTCGCACCTCTTACCTAGTAGCCAAGGTCGACAGTGCCGCGGTTCAGGCAGGATACCAGCTTTATCATCATGCGTTTTTCCTGGTCGAAGACGGGTCCTGGGCTGTTGTTCAACAAGCAATGAAGCCTTCTGAAAGAGTAGCTAGGCGGATGCACTGGTACTCTGGGAAGGTAACAGACCCTGTCTCCGAGCCATACTCCGGTGTAGCGGGCGTCAAAGAGGAATTTGTCTTGAACACGGTAGCATTAGAAGCATCAGGTTTCAGGAGGCTTGCTGTCGACCTAGTACAAGAGCCGCCTTCAAGGATTGAAAGCTATTTGAGGCAAGCTGAGGCTATCCTCAGGGGGTACCAGCCAATCTTGCTATATAGACCGTACGAGCCTGTTACCCTCAGGAACACTCTTAAACGCTACGCTAAACTAGGATTCCCTAGGGCTGAGAGACTAGGGCTCGAGGCTGCCAGGCAGGCAGGAGTAGACAGTTATTCGGATTTACTAGCGGTTAGAGGTGTTGGCCCATCTACTATAAGGGCTTTGGCCCTCGTAGCGGAGCTCGTCTACGAGACTCCTCCCTCGTGGCGAGACCCCCTGACTCATCCCGTTGATCCCTTCAAGTTCGCCTACGCTGTTGGAGGTAAAGACGGGGTTCCCTTCCCAGTTGATAAGAAGACTTATGACGAATTAGTCTCGATTCTAAACGCTCTTTTAGACCGGAAAATCTACACGAAGAGGGTTCTAAAACAGATTGCCATTTTAACCCGGAACTGGAACCCTCCCCCGGAAGAAAAGAGGCCCACCTAGAATGAGGCCCCCAAACTCCCTCCACGCGACAAGTCTAGGAGCTAAACGCAAGGCTTATACATTTTATTCTCGTAAAAACTTCTGACCTTAATGGCGGATGAGAGGAGTAAAGCATATAGGGTTATTCTGTCCTTCGGGCTTGTAAGCCTCCTCGGAGACATAGTCTACGAGGGCTCCAGGGGGACAATACCCGAGTACATGAAGTTTCTGGGGGCCTCTGCAGCCGTTGTAGGCACAGTCATGGGTTTAGGGGAGCTTATCTCGTATTTCTCAAGGCTGGTCGGGGGCTATCTGGCAGACAAGACTAAGAGCTATTGGATCCTAGTATTCCTCGGCTACGGCCTCATAATCGCTATACCCTTGATTCCCCTAAGCGAGATCCTAGGCCTAGGATGGACCTTAGCTGCAGTCCTCGTAGTTCTTGAACGATTCGGGAAGGGGGTCAGGACGCCATCCCGTGATACAATCATCTCGTTCGCCTCCAAGAGCATCGGGAGCGGCAAAGGCTTCGGCCTCCACGAACTAATGGATCAGATAGGCGCCACCTCGGGCCCCCTCCTATTCGCTTTACTTTTAGCGGTTACAAGGAGTTACCGCGACGCTTTCCTATACTCTATAATCCCATACGTCCTACTAATGCTCACACTCGCAACCGTGCGTGCAAAGACTAAGCTACCGGCCGAGATGACATCCAGCTTCGCAACTAAGGACGCTAACAGAAAAGTATTAAACAGGAGAACCCTGGCCTACATTACCGCCGTAGGCATTAACGCTTTAGGCTTGTTTCCAGCATCCCTCATACTTTACCTGGCGGCTGAGACACCAGAAGTCCAAGCAATGGGTGCATGGCTCCCACCAGTATTATACGCCACGATACAGCTTGTAGACGCCTTTTTCGCCGTAGCTTTTGGCCTGCTCTATGACAGCTACAAGCTCTGGGTCCTCCTATTCCCCTTCACGCTCTCCATAATCATTCCCTTCCTCTCACTCCAGAAGAGCTTCCTGTTCATCGTGGCTTCTGCCGTGATCTACGGTGTCGTGTTAGGCTCGCAAGAATCTGTGTACAGGGCGGCCGTAGGAGATTTAACAGAACCATCGGTGCGCGCCACAGCATACGGCGTCTTTAGCACAGCGGTCGGCCTGGGAGCACTCGGAGCAGGAATCATCTACGGGCTAATAATAGACCTTAACCTACCCATATACGCTGCAGCCGCATATGTCCTGGCAACGCAAGCTGCGTGTCTATCACTCCTACTCTACGTTATCAAGAGCAAGCAAGGGTAACTTTTTTAGAGTAAAGAGTTATGCAACTTACATGGAAAAACACACGGAATTTTCTCTCGAGACTGAAGACATCGCAAGGCGCCTCGTTCGAGAATCAGGACTAAACGAGGGTTTGCGCAATCTAGCCAGACACCTCTATCCCGAGCTCTCATCACCTTTTGAAAACGTAGAAAAAATACTGTGTATTCAGCCCCACCCCGACGACTGTGAGCTCGGAGCTGGAGGCACAATAGCGGACTTGACCTCGAAGGGCGTAGAAGTCGTATACCTCACTCTGACGGACGGCTCGATGGGTACATCCGATCCCGGTCTGAATCCACGGGTGCTGGCAGAGGTACGGAAGCATGAACAAGAGGAGGCGGCCGGGGTGCTCGGCGTCTCAAAAATAATCCCACTTGATTACAAGGACACAGAGCTCCCCTATACGCTCGATGCGCGGAACAGGATAATAAGCGTTGTAAGAATGGAGCACCCTGACATCGTCCTGGCACCCGACCCGTGGCTGATGTATGAGATACATCCCGACCACAGGATAGCCGGCCTACTAGCCTCTGATGCAGTAATGTTCTCATCCCTCCCACACGTCGTGCCCGAACATAAGCCTCACATCGTCGCCGCAATATTATACTACTACACCGCGAAACCAAACTACTTTCACGACATCACGGCTACACTTGAAAGAAAACTCCAGGCTCTCTCGAAGCATAAGAGCCAGTTCGAGCCCATATGGCCAATTCTCGAAGAGCAGGTGAAGACCCTCGCTGCAGCTTATGGCCAGGCTTCAGGGAGAAAATACGCGGAAGCCTTCAGGGTAATCCCGCTCTCTGTTAGTCATGCGACGCCACTCTCGGAGCTAGTCTAGCAACCTGCTTTAACAATTTAAGTAGGTCGGAGTCTTATAAGCGGTGAACACGTATCAGGTTAGCTATCCTTGGTTGCGGAGCTGTCGGCTCCGTGGTCGCAAGGCTAGCACTCAAACACCGGGTTGCAGATGAGGTAACCTGTTTCGACAGGAATCTTGAGAGGGCGAGAATGTTCCTAGACTTCGAAGACTCCCACGATATACCTGTTGAAGAAGCTGATGCGATTAACAGCGAGATGCTTTCCTCTAAGCTATCAGGCTATGACTTCGTTGTAAACACGCTGCCAACCTTTGTAAGGATAAATGAGAGGGAAAAACTCCTCAATCCCATCGTCATGCAGGCCAGCTTGAAGGCAGGGGTACCCTACATGGACTTAGCGTGCTACGGGGGCAGACGCAGGACTGCAGAACAACTTGCACTCTCCGCGGCTTTCAGGAGAGAACACAACCTTGCAATAATCAACGCTGGCGCGTCTCCAGGCCTCACAAACCTCCTTGCTCGCGAGGCATACGAGGACCTAGACAAGGTGTTCTCGATAAAAGTGATGTCCCTCGAGGATCAGAAAGGTCCGTCCTTCTTGATATCGTGGTCTCGAGAAGAAATGCTCAACGTCGCAACCCCTGTTCTCGTGTATAGGAACAGGAGATACGCCTTCATAGAGCCCTTCTCGGAGTCCATCGAGTGCAACTTTCCAGCCCCCGAAGGCTCAGTTCGTTGTTACCCTGTGTCTAACGATGAGAGCTACACAATTCCCGTTTACCTCCGTACGCAGGACTTTGACTACTATGCTGGGGGGAGCGATATAGAAATTCTCCGGGCACTTTACAGGCTTGGAGTCCTCGAGGAGAAAACCCTTATTGTAAGGGGAAAGAGGGTGTCACTCAGGAGCCTGCTGTACCAGATCCTCAAGGAGCCCTCATCTCCTCGAAGCTATCTATCAGCAATCGAGGAGGGAGAGTTGGAGGACGCCTTCTTCGCGGTAGGAGTTGTTGCTATCGGCGAGATATCTGGTGAGAAGGGGCTCTCCAGTAGGAGTGTGTTCTTTCCAAGCCAGAGGAGGGTGAACAACCTTCTTCCCGGTGCCACTTATATAACCTATCCCACGGCGCTCGTAGTGATAGCCCTGCTTCAGAGCTTGAAGGGTCGCAATTTGCACGGTGTCTTCCCATTGGAGGCTCTCCCAGGAGTAGTAAGGAGAAATATCCTCGAAACTCTCGAGGAACACAAGATATTTGTGAACAGGGAGTTCAAGGTTGAGGAGAAGTAACAAGTTTTTATACAGGCTTCGCGTATTATGACGGTGGCATATGTATGGTGGAGCTTGAGGTAAGTAATCTTTATGTGAAGGTTGAAGGAAGGGAGGTAATCAGAGGTGTAAGCTTTCACGTAGGCGGGGGGAAGATCACTGTAATTGTAGGTCCCAACGGGAGCGGCAAGAGCTCACTATTACTCAGTATTATGGGTCACCCAAGATACACAGTGACACAGGGCAAAATACTCTTAAACGGGGAGGATATCAGCAGCCTAAAACCACACGAGAGAGCAAGGAAAGGAATTTTCCTAGCATTTCAGAACCCACCTGAGCTTCCAGGTGTAAACATATTAAGCTTCCTCACCGAGGCAGCCTCAAAGTTGGGGCGTCCTTCGGATATAGGAGCAGTCTATGCTTCGCTTCAAGCAGTCGGATTGCCTAAAGAATACTCGGATCGCAACGTAAACGAAGGTTTTTCGGGTGGCGAGAAGAAACGCCTAGAACTAGCGCAAGCCTTCATGCTCGACCCTAGCGTGGTGATGCTTGATGAACCAGACTCTGGCCTAGACATTGAGGGTTTAAGGATGCTCTCTAGGCTTGTCCGAGACCTAGCCTCTCGTGGAAAAGCCGTCCTATTAGTTAGCCATAACCCGAAAACACTTGAGTACATAAGCCCTGATAAGGTACTTGTGTTGGTCTCTGGGCGTATAGCCCTTGAGGGTGGGATAGAAGTGGTAAGAAAGATAGAGTCTGAGGGATTCCCGGTGATAGCGGAATGAGCATCCCAGTTCCCATAGAGGAGTTAGCACTACCCCAATACGATATAAGCTCGATAACTTATAAGCCCCGCATCCAGCTCAAAGGAAGGATCTCAAGGAGCACAATCGAAGAGCTCTCAAGGTCCAAGCGAGAGCCAGAGTGGATGCTCAGGTTGAGGCTGCGTAGCCTGGAGCTCTTCGAAAAGCTGCCCACCCCGAACTGGCTCGTTGGGGTTGAGGAGCTGGATCTCGAGGAGCTTACCCATTACATTCAGCCCGACGTGGAACGTGTTTCAAGCTGGGACCAGCTCCCATACGAGATAAGGAGGGTTTACGAGAAGCTTGGACTACCCGAGATTGAGGCGAGGGTCCTCTCGGGGCTAGCAGCCCAGTTTGAGAGCGAAAACATCTACTTGTCCTTTAAGAAGTTCCTGGAAGAGAAAGGCGTCATCCTCATGGATATGAGCGAGGCGGTCATAAAATACCCGGATCTAGTGAAAAAATACTTTATGAGGGTCTTCCCGCCCAGCGACCACAAGTTCGCGGCGCTACATGGCGCGGTCTGGAGCGGTGGTGTTTTCCTCTATGTGCCCCCTGGTGTGCGAGTCGAGGCGCCCATAGAGGCATTCTTCTTTGTAGCCAGCGAGCTAGAGGCACAGTTCGAGCACACGCTTATAGTGGCAGATGAAGGAAGCTTCATCCACTTCATCGAAGGCTGCGCAGCCCCGTTGTTCAAAAAGTACAGCTTTCACGACGGCATGGTTGAGATTTACGCGCATAGAAACTCGCACGTGAAGTTTACCACTGTGCAGAACTGGAGCAAGAACCTCATCAATTTCAACAATAAGAGAGCGATCCTAGAGGAAGGAGCTGTTGTAGAGTGGGCTGAGGGCAGCCTGGGAAGCAAGGTTAGTTATGTCTACCCCTCCGTGATACTCAAGGGCCGGGGCTCGAGGGCAAGCATTTATAACATAACCCTCGCTAAGGGTAAAACATGGAAAGACAGTGGGGCCAAAGCTTATCATCTAGCCCCCGAGACGAGCAGCGAGGTTGTAAGTAAGAGTATTAGCGCACAGGGCGGAGTGGCAGTATACCGGGGTCTAGTAAAGATGGCTAGAGGTGCACGAAACTCTAAAGCAGCCGTGAAGTGTGACAGCCTCCTACTCGACACAGAGTCAAAGGCCTACACATACCCGAAAAACGAGATCGAGGAGGATGATGCTCTTGTAGTCCACGAGGCTACTACTGGTAGGCTAAGCGAGGATGCGCTCTTCTATGCTCAGTCGAGAGGCCTTACAGAGGACGAGGCTAGGCGTCTCCTTGTCATCGGATACGTCGGGGACATACTCAAAAACCTTCCATTCGAATACCAGGTAGTATTCAGGAGGGTATTAGAGCTCGAGTTCGAGGAGCTAGGTGGCTACGGTTGAGCCTGAAGGAACTCAAAGCAATCCCCTACCAGCCCGTGGCAGACTCCCCGGCGGTCCGTTACTATACTGACTGGAACGCCTTTGAACCATACTTAGAGAATCCCGCTCCTCCTGTTCAGCTCGGCTGGGACGACGACGCGCTTAGACTACTCAACCTTAAGCCTGACCTTATACTCAAGCCCACGCCCTTAAAAGATAAACCCGAGCTACCCGAAGCAAGCTCTAAACGTGTGCTAGCCTTCCATCTAAACACGCTTAACTCTCAGGTAAACGTTTTTCTCCGCGATACGTCATACACGATACTTGTCCCCAAGCCCCGTGAAGGAGTCCTCGCAGCTCACCTATCTGTAAGGGCTACGGGAAACTCAACCCTTAACGTCTTGCTACTTTCACCAGCTGATGCCGAAGGGCTTAACACGCTCTCGATAGACGTGGAAGTCGATACGGCCTCAACTCTCAGGCTAAACTACATTATACGCGACTCCTACAGGGCTCCAAGCGCAATATTCCAGCGAACAAGACTTGACAAGGATTCAAGGCTTGAGACATTCTTGATTGGCTCACGAGGTAGAATGACTCATATGGAGATGAACCAGCTCCTCGAAGGAGAGGCTTCCGAAGCTGAGACCGTGGCTCTACTCGCAGCCGGTAAATTTTCACGCATCACGCTTGAGACAAGCGCTGAAACAAGGGCTCCCAGAACAGAGATATCCATAAGAGGGCTGGGCTTCGCAAACGAGGGCTTCATAGCTCATAAGGGATTTGCGCGGGCGCGTCGCGGAGCCATGGAATCAAGGCTCGAAGTGCGTTCGAGGCTAATTCCTCTTTCCCCCACATCCAGGGTTTACGCTGCCCCCGTGCTGGAGATAGAGTCGGATGAGCCCAGCTATGCTGCTCACTCAGTAGCTATGGGTCCCTTAGACCCTGAACACATATTCTATATTGAATCGAGGGGGTTTAATGAAGCAGAGGCAGTGAGGCTTCTCGTCAAGAGCATGTACGCATCACTGATAAGCCGGATGCGGGGTAGCAGCCTCTACCAGCACGCGCTGAGGCTTCTCCTGGAGGAGCTAGGCTTATAGTTGTTAGTCTTAAAATCCTTGAATCTATAGAGCCGAGCACTTTTCCTTAGAAAATGTATATTCGTTTTATATAATTCCAGTAATAGCTAAAACCTTAACATAATAAATATAACGGAATCAACTTATATATAGTGATAATGCTAAATATGATCGTATGAGCCAACAACAAAAGAGTAAAGGCACAGCGCTCGCAGTTTACATAATTATAGGCATCATAATTGGAGCAGTTCTAGGTTATGCAGTAGCCTCTATGACAATGGTACCTTATTCCAAATACGCTGCACTTGAAACAGAGTTGGAACAGTACAAGGCTGGCGCTGGAAAACCTGGAGCCCCCGAGTACACATTCTACTATGTCTCGCATGGCGGGCCAGCTGATCCATGGTGGGCACCCGTGATCAAGGGCTCCCAGCTAGCTGGACAGATGCTGAACGTCAAGGTGGTGTATAGTGGTCCCGAGAAGTTTAGCATACAAGCACTCGTCGACCTCTTGAACAGCGCTATAGCCGCTAAACCCCAGGGCATAATCCTAACCATAACGGACTACAAGGCGTTAGACGAGCCGGCTAGGCGGGCTATAAGTCAAGGGATACCTATAATAGCGGTAAACGTCCCTGACCCGAGGCCTGCAAACCAGAGGATACCCTACCTCAGCTACGTTGGGCAGAACGAGTATGACGCTGGCTATTATCTAGCGAAGTACTTGATCGACAAGGGATACAAGCCCAAGCGCGTCGTTATAGGCATACACGAGGTGGGTCACGTGGGCCTCGAGACCAGGGCGAAAGGCATAACTGACGCTATAACCCAGGCGTACCCCGGTACACCTGTCGAGAAGCTCGACATCACTACTGACCCCACCAAGGCGGCAGAGGCGTTCAAAAACTACCTCACAAAGTACCCTGACACAGACGTCATCTTCACGCTAGGCCCACTGGGGGCACACCCCGCGCTCCAAGTCCTAAAGGAGATGAACCTCGTCGGAAAGGTCCACCTCCTTACAATCGATATCGACGACGTCATTCTCAAAGCCATCGAGAACGGAGAGCTTGAAGCCGCGGTAAGCCAACAGCCTTTCGCACAGGGCTTCCTACCGGTAGTCTTCATGTACCTCTACGTCAAGTACGGGATAATCCCGCCAGCACACGTTCCCACCGGCCCAACGGTTATAGACAAGACAAAGCTAGACACTGTCAGGAAGCAGATAGCTACAACTGGTGGTGCCTAAAAATAAAACAAAATTTAGATTTTTTCTCAGGTGATAATAATTGGCTACACAGACAGCTTCCAGTAGAAAGTCTCTCCTACTACTAATATCACAGCATCCGGAACTCGGCGTAATTGCAAGCTTCTCGATAATAGCACTGGCTTTCCTCGTCATATCCCCCGACAAGTTCCCAACACCCTCAACCCTTTACAGCATACTTACTCTCGCAGGCGAGCTTGGAGTCACCTCGATAGGAGTCGCGTTCCTCATGATAACAGGCGAGTTCAACCTCTCGGTAGGATCAGTCTACGCCCTCGTCCCGATGTTTGTCGTCCTTATGGTCGACGCTGGCATGGACATGCTTCTCGCAAGCGTGATAATGCTCAGCGTTGCCTTCGGGATAGGCGTGCTGACAGGCTATATAACTGTTAGGACAGGGATACCCAGCTTTATAACATCCCTGGGCATGATGATGTTTCTGCGAGGAATACTCCTAGCCATCACGGGAGGCTTCCCAGTTAGGCTGGAGGGGTCGCACTGGCTCACAGATGTATTGAACGGCGCCGTAGGCGTCGAAGGGCTGAGAACCAGCGCCGCCTGGCTACTCGCACTTACTCTGATCTTTCTAATAATACTCGACTACACCCCTTACGGGAACTGGACCTATGCTGTAGGCGCTAGCCCCGCTACGGCCCGCGAGCTAGGCGTAAAAGTCTGGCGGGTCAAGCTCGTAAACTTCGGGATCTCCTCGCTACTCGCCGGTCTAGCCGGGCTCATGGCTCTCTCAAGGTTCAAGATAGTAGACCCAACCCTAGGTCAAGGATTGGAGCTAGAGGCCATAACCAGCGCTGTGCTAGGAGGCTGCCTGCTCACAGGTGGGTACGGGAGTATCTTCGGCACATTTCTGGGAGCCCTACTCGTAGCCTTGACAAGAGTTGGCCTTGTGCTTGCAGGGGCCCCGGCCTACTGGTACAGCGCATTCATAGGTGTGATCCTGATAATAGCAACAATCATCAACACGTACGTCGTGAGAAAGTTCGTTACTTCAGGGTGATCTCCCATGGATAAGCTCCTCGAGATGAGAGGCATCGTGAAGAGGTTTGGCAGGGTGGAGGCACTTAGAGGCGTGGACTTCCATGTTAACCGTGCGGAAGTAGTGGGGCTCGTAGGGGACAACGGCGCTGGTAAGAGCACACTCGTCAAGACCATCGTCGGAGTATATCATCCAGATGAGGGCGAGATATACTGGGAGGGCAAGCCGACCATCTTCAGGGATCCCGGCGAGGCTAGAGCTGCGGGGATCGAGATAGTATACCAGCACCTCGCCCTTATAGACCTCTTGAGCATAAGCAGGAACATATTCCTTGGGAGGGAGCCTGTGAAAAGAATAGGACCTATAGCTTTCCTCGATAGACGTGCCATGGACGAGCAGTCATGGGAGATTATAAAGAGTATAGGCTTGAGAAGGCTGAGATCCCCGTCCGAGCGTGTAGCCAAGCTTAGTGGAGGGGAGAGGCAGTCAGTAGCCATAGGGAGGGCTATGCACTTTAAGGCGAAGCTCCTCATATTGGACGAGCCTACCGCTGCTCTCTCTGTACGTGAGACAAGAAAGGTGTTGGATCACGTCCTAGAAGTCAAGAACCAGGGTGTAAGTGTAATAATAATCTCCCACAACATATACCACGTCTACGAGGTCTCGGACAGGATAGTCGTCCTAGACCACGGTAGGAAAATTCTTGACGTTAGAAAAGAGGAGGTCACCCCGGAGGACGTGATTGAAGTAATAAGGAAGGGCGAACCCCTACAAAAAGCTGGATCCTAAAGCTGTGATGGTTCAAGCTCCAAACCACCTAAACTTTTTTACACCAAGAGCTAAATACATTTGATAAGCCTTGAAGGCCCTCATACTATATGGTCCCGGCGACCTACGATTAGAAGACGTAAAGGAGCCCGAGCTCCCAAGCGGCTGGGCCCTCGTAAAGACTGAAGCCGTGGGTATTTGCGGCACTGACAAGGCATTTTACAAGGGGACATACCCCCTTTTCAAGAAGCCCTTAATACCTGGACATGAGGTAGCGGGAAGGGTGGTAAGCGACGGGCCTCTCAAAGGCTTCCGGGTTGTGAGCGAGATAAACTTCTCCTGTGGAAAGTGTGAATACTGTAGGCGTGGGCTATACACTCATTGTCCATATAAGAAGACGCTAGGCATAGACTTCGACGGGGGTTTCGCTGAATACTTCGTAGCCCCACTAGAGGCATTGCACCGGATCGACGGGCTCTTAGACCCGGTTACCGCGACCGAGGTTGAACCACTTGCAGCAGTACTAAACGCTTTCACGCAAGCCCCGCCTAAACCGACGGATAACGTCGCCGTAATTGGGACGGGTAACATCGCTCTTTTAACAGTACACGTTCTTCGATGGCTTGGCCTCGAGCCGGTAGTAGTTGCTAGAAGCGGGAGCTCTAAAGCACATTATTTCGCCGAGCAGGGCTTCAGAGTTCTCGTGGATGACGAGGTTTTCAGCTATATACGGGAGAAGACACCCGAGGGTTTAGGGTTCGACGTAGTAGTCGAGGCCAGTGGAAGCCCCGAGGCCTTAGACAAGGCTATAAGCCTCACGCGTCCAAGAGGCGTGATACACCTTAAGTCGACTCCTGGCTCACAGTTCAAGGTAGGCATGACCCTTGCCGTAGTAAAGGAGCTTAGAATAATTGGCACGAGATGTGGTACCTTTAGAGAGTTTCGGAGAGCCATAGAGCTTTTAAGCAAGGGGGTTGTCAAGCCAGCCATTACAAAGATCTTTGATGGATTAGATAATGCGGTAAAAGCTTTCGAGGCCTCTCTCAGGCCAGAGGAGTTTAAGGTGGTCGTGAGAAATACAAGCTGAGCCTTAGAGGGTTGTCGCCTGGATATAGACTAATTCTATTATATTGCAGAGGCTATGTTGTGACGGCCTCCTTAAGGATATTCTTTATGCAACACCAATAGCCTCCTTTTACTCGAATCTGAATTTCGCTGTTAAACTTACGTACCTCTATAACCTCATCGTGGAATCCTGCGTGAGCAATGAAGTCTCGCTTGAAAATGGGGTCGCATTTCTTCACAGGGCTCTGAACTCCCTTCCGGTATTTGTAATAAGGCGTCCAGGCCTCCAGTATCTTTCCCTTAAGAAAATCAAGCTTCTCAATCTCTCTGTCAAGCAAATGTGTCACAACCTTCGAGCCCTGGTATAGTTTCTTCAGGTTTTTAAGCTCTGTGAGGGTCACCATCTCGAGTTCCGACGTACTAATCAGGCTTTTTATGCCTGACAGGATTGCGTGGGTCTGGAGTAGTGCACGGAATCCTGGAGCAAACTTATTCTTGCTCTCGACAATGATCTCATTGCCATCTTCGAAAGGCTCTCTACCTTTACGCCACTCCTCTATGGATCTCTTTAGGAAGACTTCGATATCCTTTAAACTCCAGTTGGCCTTGGGAGCACAGGAGTCGCTTTGACCAGGGTTTATAGAACCCCCTGAGGCCGAAGCCGAAGCCCCCTCAGCTGCAAGAGCGGGCTTTGCGAGGAGTGCAAGCTGGACAATGGCTCCTAGCCTGTATGCTCCAATGAGTGGAAGGGAGAGCTCTTCGATAAGGGATTTTATTGACTCATGCTCGGGAAAGTTTCTTACGTCGTTAAGGGTTTGCTTTACCTTTTGCTTTTGAAAGCCTATATAGCGTGTGACCTCCCAGGGATAAACATTCTCCTCGAGTAAAAGGTTGTATACTACATCTGGAGGATGGGCGTCTTGTGATTTTGGAGTACACGGGTTGGATTTGTCTCTCATTCGTTTTTCGTCCGCTTCTTTTTGGAGTATAGGGTAGGGATCCGCTTGGTATACCCTTATCTTTGTTCTCTGTATTCTCGATACGGAATAAAGTGCGGCAGCCTCTCTGAAGGAATCATACGTGAGGGTCGGCATATAATTAATACCGTGGCTGATGTCGAGTGTCAGCTCCAATGGACGGTCTTCTCTTATCGATTGCATGTATATCTCGTATAGTGCAAGACTTCTAAAATCGTCCATGTCTGCCTTGAAAACGTATACTGCATTACCTTTATTCTTCCTAATCACTCCTGGCAAGACTTTAATCTCAAACTCATCAAGATGTAAGCAAACATATCTCTCCGCATAACTCCTTGCTTTTTCGACAACGTCGTCGTAACTAGTGATCTTATCGGAGGCTTCAAGGGCCAGTGTATCAGAAACGATAAGGATCACTTTCTTGGGTTTTTCCACCTGGAAAAGGATTTCAAGCGTCGAGAAGCTTTTCACGCTCTCGCTGTTGCTTTTATAGTTTGCCAGTCTCCAATAAGCCGGGTTGCCCCATACGGCGAAAGCTATAACTTGAGAGGACATCCTGTTTGTATAATTTGCAACTTATTTTTATTAATTGCTTATGGGCATTAGGCATCGTTTTCAAATATTCCATCTAAAAATGGCATTGCATCTCTTCAATCGTGCCTAGGTACAAACTTCACCGTCTTGATCTCGAAGGGCCTCAGCTCCATGAAAAACTCACACACCCTATCGCGTAATAACTTATTATGTAGCTCAACAATGTCCGTCTCATATACGTCTCCAACGACAGGGAAGATCACAGAGCCCTTTGAACCCTTCCCGGATAAATCATACAGCCTTAATATTACTCCGTCGCCAGCCTCGGAGACCTTCAATGTTTCAAGTAACAGATCCTTCACCGTCAACAGACTACCATTTGGTGGTAGGCTACCGTCTCCCGAATTTTTCACAGTTTTCTTTGCTCCGGCCAGGATCTCGTAGGCTCTCCTGTAGACGCTTCCCTCATGGTAGTTAGACTTGTGTGGGTAAAGATACACTCTAGTCTCAAGCATGCCCATGTCTGACCATGGGTTCGGCATCGAGGCAGCTTTAAGCAGGCTGACCCCAACCCTGCTCCCGTCAAAACTGTAGCCATGGCGATCAACAGATAGAATAGCTAGGCCCCTTGACCCGTCGCTGAGGTCGACCCAGTTCAGTGCCGGAACCTCGAACATGGCCTCCGTCCTCCTCTCTACAGCCCTTGTCGGCCTCTTTACGGCTCCGAAGGGCACGTGGCACACAGCCGTATCAGTCTCCACGCCGGCCTCAATCCATAGTTTGAGGAGACGTGACCTTTCAACCCAGTCGAAGACAAACTTTAACTCAGCAATTTCCAGGCCCGAATAGAGGCTCACCGTTATCCTGACAGTGGAACCATTGTACTTGAAGATGGAGGTCGCCGAGGCAACAGCAGGGCCACTCATAATTATTTTTGGCCCCTCTACCAGCTCGAGCCTATCAGGCGGCAGTCGGAGCGCTGACTTCTCGATGTCCCACGCGTCGAACACCCCCGGCTTATCCACGTGTACTAAAAGTTCAGTCCGTTTAACAAAGCCAAACTCATCTCCTTTCCGCATCACTGACTCGACTAACCCCTCACGCCCTATAACCACTTCAAGATACTCATTTTCAAGAATCACTTTACCATCCTTATGGCTGGCTCTAGCCTCTCCTCTAACACTGGGCTTTAGAGAAGGGCTCAAACTGGTGTACCCTAGCGAGGGGATTCTTACAACGGCAATAGCCGTGCCTCCGAGTTCCTGGCACGCTAGAAGGTTTGGCGACTCGTATTTACAGCTGGGCAATTCTACCACGTATGCGGCTTCCCAGGGAAGCCTGTTGAAGACCACTATGCTTCCCGCGGGAGCCTGTATTTCCGAGGCAAGCAACTCGACGAGACTTGAGGAGAGATCACTGAGCCCCTGCAACGCATCCTCGAGCTCCCCATAGGCTTCCTCATAGGCTTCACGACACGATGAGCCCGGTAAAACGTCGTGGAACTGGTTTCGCAGTATGGTCTTCCAGTATGCCTGTGTACTTCCCGGGAGCCTCTTGCCCCTAAGGTAGGCTAACGCTGAGAGATAATCACTCCACATCACCTCGTTTTCGGCCCTAGCTACAAGTTGCTTGACGCGTAGGTTGGTCGTATAGACTCCGCGGTGAAACTCGTTGTAGATTTCCCCCTCCCATACGGGAAGCTTACCCATAGATTTTGTGAGGGTTGAGATGTACTCCTCCTCTTTGGGCGCAACGACCAGCTCCGGGACGAGCTTGAGCTTCTCGAGTAGTTTAAGCCTTTCAAGCATGGTGAATGTAGGTCCTCCCCCGCCGTCGCCGAAGCCGTAAGCGTGAACCGCGACAGGAAAAACGTCTTTCTGCTTGTATTTGTCCCACAAGGCTTGAAGCTCCTCAACCCTCAAGACACCGTTATACGTCTGCACTAGAATATGAGTAGCAACCTCAGATCCGTCTAGACCTCTCCACACGAACGCGTGGTAGGGAAACTCGTTAGTATCGTTCCACATGACTTTATGCGTCACGAATACATCTACACCTGACTTCCTCAAGATTTGCGGGAGCTGTGCTGAGAACCCGAAGCTGTCGGGTAGCCAGCCGATCCTACACGTTCTACCAAACTTCTCCAGAAAGTATCTCTGACCGTAGAGGAACTGTCTTGCTAGAGACTCTCCCTGTAGAAGCTGCGTATCCGATTCAACCCACATCCCGCCGGCTGGGAGCCACAGACCCTGCTGGACAAGCCTCTTTATCTTGTTAAAAAGCAGTGGATCAATAGACTCAAGCCACTCATAGTTCTGAGCCCCGCTCTGGACAAAAGTAAACCTGTAGCCCATTTCTGCAAGCCTTACAACAGTGCTGAAAGTTCTCCTCACCTTCAACCTGGTCTCACTGTAAGGCCAGAGCCAAGCCGTGTCGATATGAGCGTGTCCGAAAAGATATACTCGGCCAGTCCTAGCCGTGTCTGAAAGCAAGTCTCTCAACTCCTCTAGGACGTCTCCTACGGTTTTCTGCACCCGGGAGGGATCAGGCCTGGGCGTGTCCTCAAGAATCTTCTTGTAAACCCCTGGCCCGTACACTGATGCCACGTAGCCGTAGTCCCACCTCAGGCCTCTATACTCTGGGCTGCTCTCGTGGGGGGAGACACCGTAGAGCGTCCTGGCGAGAGCGTAGACTTGGAGCAGTGAGGGCGTAACGCTTATCCTCGCGGCTGCCCTGGTCAAGGCTTCACGTACAGTTTCTTGTTGCTTAGCGAGGCTCAAGAGGTCCATTACCGCTAGCACGGTATTGAATTCCTCCCACATCACGTTCGCGGCACACGCCCCGAGAAAGCCAAGGCTCCAGGGATTCTCGCCAAACAGTCTTCTTGGAGTAGCGGTAACCCTCAACGTATGCTCTCCCGGGTCTATAACCACGAGTTTGTGGTACTCGTCTATAGCCTGGTACAAGGATCCGTCCACATAAAGCTCCCCGTTACCAGTCATGTCTAAACGTAGCAGCCACTTCCCCCCTCTACCAGGTAGATTAACACTGTTCTCAAATACCAGCCCAGCATACTTGTCAAGCGACTTGTAAAACGGCAACTGGACCCTGACGCCTTCATGAAACCATTCAGGGTAATCCTGGAAGTCCAGAAAAGTAGAGGCTAAAAGGTCGAATAAGCGACGCTCAATCTCGTTCAGAGTGAGGCTTACGGACACATTATCTTTCACATTAAAGCGGTAATATGGCTAACGTTTACCCTCAAGGCATGAATGCATGTAGTATTCAATCCAGACGTGTCAAAAAAGGCATAGCTTAGAAAGATAGGCGAAAATCTCTAAAGCTAGGCTCCACGCATCTCGAGTTTTTCAACTCTCTCCGAGAGTCTCCTCTCCTCTTCCTGTAGCTTGTCCAACTCCTCCCGGAGCTTCCTGTACTCCTCTCCCCTCTCCATGCTCTTCTTGATTGCTTCAGCAGCGTCTCTTGCCGACCTGGCAACCCTCCCGGAGACATCGTTCTTCAATTGTTCAAGGATGGAGAGGTACTTCGGGCTCAACGACCTTGTGGCTGCAACTGTGACGGCCAGCCGTATGTGGGGGTGCTGGCTTCGTGAAGCCTGCTCCATAGCGTCGATTATCTTCTGGTTTGGCGTGAAGTATCCTAAGGCCCTGATAGCCGCTGTCCTGAGCTGTAACGGTTTCCCGGGCGAGGCATAGCTCAGTATTACATCGAGAGCCTCAGGGTCTCCCATTATACCCATGCCCTCAAGAGCGCTCGCGGCAATAACGTGGTTATGTGAGGGGTATTCCAGGGCTTTCTTGAGCTCATCCAAGGCACCCTTATAACCAGTCCTCGCGAGCGATATAGCGGCCTCTGCCCTCACGTAGTAGCTCTCGGTTGTAGTCGACAAGATTTCTGAGAGTTTTCTAGCTACCTCTTCATCCCTGAAAGCGGATAAGCCCCTTATGACTGCACGCTTAACCCTGGGATTCTTAACCACGTTAAGGGAGTCCAGCAAAGCCTTCCTGGCTGCGAAACCCCCAATCCTCCTGAGAGCGCCTGCAGCCTCCACACGCAGACCCCAGAACTCGTCCTCGTTCACGAGTATCTGCTTGATTTCCTCGACATGCCGTGCGCTCCCCTTCTTCCCAAGCTCTCGCATTGCAATCACTCTTGGGTAAAGCTTCCCACAGCCCTTCACCACTCGTAAAAGCTCGTCCGGGCCCACGTCAAGCGATAGAGCCTTGAAAACCTTGAAATCTGGGTCTATGCATACACAGTCAGGCTTGGAGTCAAGCTTCACGTAGAAAACATGTGTCTTTTCGCGAATCTCGAATTTTCTACGCGTCTCCCATCCTTCACCCTTAAACACTACCTCTAATGGTAATGTATACTTTGGAAGGGAATCCTCGCCCTGACCCTGTACAACCTTTAGCTCCAATACCTTTTCCTTCTCCTCCCACCTCCACGAAACCGTGAGGGACGGGTGTCCCGCATTATACACAAACTGTTCGAAGAAGGAGTCTAGGCTGACTCCAGCTGTATTCTCGAGAGCCTTCCTGAGGTCATCCGTGTCAGCAGTGGACTCACGCCTCGCCTCCAGGTAGGCCTTTATCCCCCTCCTAAAGTTATCCTCGCCTATAATATTCGCTAGAGTCCACAGAACCAGGGCACCCTTAGGGTAGCTGTGCGCGTCGAAGACCTCGTCCGCATACTTATATACCCTTGTCACGATCGGACGCGAATACCTCTCATACTCGCCCAGGTAGGAGTCAAGCATACTCACCAGGTCGTAGACAAACTCGTCCTCGCCGAGCTCTTTTCTCCTCCATAGCGCCTCCATGAGGGTTGCAAAGCTCTCGTTAAGCCAGATGTGCGACCAGTCACGGCACGTCACCAGGTCCCCAAACCACTGATGCGCCAACTCGTGGCTCACAAGCGGCTCACTCCTGAAATCCACATGTGCCAGCTCGTCGTGTAGGGTCGCACTCGTAAGTATGGTTATTGAGGCGTTTTCCATGCCTCCCGCGACAAACTCGTCGACACAGACCTGACTATACTTCGGGTACGGGTACTTGACACCGGTATACTCCTCGAAGAACCTTATCATGTCTTTAGTATACCTGAAGCTCCTCTCCATATCTCCCTCTCTTCCTCTCGGCACTATGTACTGTAAGAGTATGTTGCCAAGCTTCTCCTCCTTGACCGCGAAGTCCCCGACCGCGAAGGCTATAAGGTAGGCGGGAATTTTCGAGTCGAGCCTGAAAGTCCATTTAGCGTCATCCCCGATGACTTCACTCCCCATCAAGACTCCGTTGGCCACGACAGCGAGACCCCTGGGAGCAATAATCGAGAGTTCTACTGTGGCCTTCCTGTTAGGGTAGTCGTACGTCGGAAGCCAGTACCTGGTGTCCTCCGGCTCCCCCTGAGTGTATACGAACCTTGCAGGCTCGTCCCTATCAACTGGTATGAACCAAACCCCTGCCTTGGGCTGTATAGCCCTGTATTCTACCTCGACCTCTATCTTCTCACCCTTGCTTGCCGGGCGCGGCAAATAAACTTCGAGGTTCTCCCCGTCGTAAGAATACTTAGCCTCAGAACCGTTGACCTTCACGCTGATAATAGACATGTCCCTGGCGTGCAGGGACAATTTATCAATGTCTGTGAGTGCCTTGAATATGTTTATGGCCTTACCATTCAGACTCCTTTGAGCCAGGTTAAGCCTGACCTCGGCCGTCACGTGTAGAAAGTCGAGAGGCGGGTTAGGGGGCCATTGGGGCTCGTATTCCGGGTAAGTAAAATTCCTACCAGGTTTTACAAATGACATTAGGGTCACTTAAATTGTGTCGCAAGGGATATATTCTTATCTGCTTCACCTTCTATCGGGAAGCTTATATGGCTTCTAAGCGCACATTATTAGATGGTTTAGGATATATTCAATGATAAACTGTAAGGTTAATAATAACTTTACTAGAAAAATTAACTACGTGAAAGCAACAATCAAGGATATTTTATTCGGCTTCTTCAAGCTTAAACAAAGTCTCCTCGCCGTTTGGATCGGTATCCTTGCTTTCCTAGCTGCTAGTGGTTTAAAACCGAATCTATACTATCTTTTCTTGACCATCCTTTCCTTAACCTTCACCGTGTTCGGTTCCACCGGTCTTAACATGGTCCTTGATGCGGACATCGACTCCCTGATGCCCAGAACCAGTTGGAGGCCTATTCCCTCAGGTAAGCTCGGCAGGCTAGAGGGCGCTTTGTTAAGTCTCTCTCTCCTAGTAGCTGGACTAGTTATAGGAGCACTAGTGAATGAGTGGGTTTTCATAGCGGGACTACTCGGCTTCATCCTCTTCGTACCTCTATACACGCTATTCCTGAAAAGGAAAACTCCTTGGAGTACTCTAATCTGCGGCTTTGCGGGAGGCATGCCGGCACTAGGTGGCTGGACGGCAGTAACCGGCAGTCCAGGTATAGAGGGAGTTTTGCTTCTATTGCTTGCAGGGTTTTGGAGCAATCTACACATATGGAGTCTGGCAACATACTATGCTGAAGATTATAGAAAGGCGAACGTGCCCATGCTACCCGTAGTGAAGGGGGAGAAAACCGGGTTAGTTGGCGCACTAACCATGGGGGTCATCGTGGGTATTCTAACCTACGCGTTGTGGGCTGTAGGCCTAATAGGATTAATTGGATTTCTTCTCTCAATCCTCCCCCTTCTGGTCTCGCTTTTCTACATAGTGAGGGGTTTAACCACGGGAGACTATAAAACTTGGTCCTATAAGGCGTTTAAAATGGCCAGTATATATATGGCGGTCGTCTTCCTCGCCCTCATCTTGAAATGAATTCCAGGACAAGGAAGATTCGCAGCGCCTACATTTTTTAAAAAAATATAATGAGATTCAGAGACGGGTATCCTAAAATGTTTCCTATGCTTTGGCTGGTATAGGAGGCTACTAGGTGGCCTCCAGTCTTTGAAACTCTACAATCATCCCGTTGTGAAATTTGATGATGCTGGAAGCCATATCCATGAAGCCCTCCGGCAAAAAGTGTGTTGCCACCAGCAGCGTTTTTCCTTTTAAGCTTAGCTCCCGGACAGCACTTAGCACTTTGCTTAGGGATGCACTGTCTAGTAGCGTGAAGGGCTCGTCCAGCACGTAGAGTTCCGCCTCGCAGCCTAACGCTATGGTGAGTTGAAGCCTTTTCTTCATCCCGCTAGAGTATGCCAGGGGGAGTTTGCGCCAGTATGCCTTCACAGCCAGCGATGAAGCGAGTTCTGCAGCCATTGGTGACGACTCACGAGTACTGAATACTAGTTCCGCGAATTCTTCACCCGACATCCACCAGGGGAGAGGCAGGCCCTCAAACATGAAGGAAACCTTCTTTGAGAGCAGACTAAAATCCTTACGCGGATCAAGTCCGAAGACCTTAACGTAACCCGTCGTAGGCCTGAGTAGTCCTACTACAAGCTTGAGGAACGTGGTCTTGCCCGAGCCATTAGGTCCCATGAGGACGTGGAGACCCTCACTCAAGCTAAGAGTAACGTTTCTCAAACCCCAATCCAGCCCGAACCTCTTTCCCAGGCCAACAGCCTCCACTACCTCCACTTGACCTCCCCCCTCACTACGTAGGCATATCCTGCCAGGACGCCCGCCGCAACTGCTGTGATGAAGATACTGGGGTAGCCGAGAGCTACTGTTAGAGCATCACCTGCGGAAACCACTAGTTTATGGTACAACGGGTATACTTGTAGAGGACCGCCCATCGGAGTTTCAAGAGCGTACAGCTCCACAGATGCTAGCAGGAGATAATAGACAGAGCGCGGCACAGCGTAGGCGAGAGCTGAGTAGAACAAGAACAAGTATAGCTGGAAGATGAGAAGGTTCACCTATATTTTACCCAGTACGAGGAGGAAGAGGCCAAGATTCCCTAGAACTAGCCCAGCGTCACGAGACAAAGCATATATTGTCTTCGCGAGCACGACCGGCCCCGAGGCGAGGACTAGGTAGGAGGCTAGCTTCAAGGAATATATCCGGGAAGTTGTAAGACCAATGAGGAAGCCCGCGTAGTCATAGCCCTCCTCTCTGGCATAACAAAACAATATAGAAACAAGGGTGACCGCGTGCAGAGATACAAGAACAGGTTCAACCCGGCTCGCAGAATACTTAAACACGAGGAGCATCGCGTCCGCCACACTGTAAGACGGGGCGACCTCCCAGGCGAGCTTAAACCTGTCGATCACATACAAGTACACTAGCAGCATAAGTATCGAGCTCAGGTAAGCCTCGCTGAAAGAGAGATACCATCCCAAACTCTTAAGCCATCGTCCTAAGCTCCCTAACCGCAAGGTAACCACCTGCGGAAAAAACCATCAACCCGATAACCGCTTCAAACCCATACAGCTTGCCGTACCCACTCCTATCCCCTGACGCTACCCGCCCCTCTGTAATTATCATGCACTCACCCTTACCCATGACGCGCAACCTGGTATAGAGCAGGTAAACTCCTTCTTTGGGGGCCGTGAACAGCGGACAGCACCTGGCATGTCCTCCCTCCACTTCAACGCCATATCGTTCACCAGTAGACAAGTGCACAAAGGTTAGGTTGTAGCCCGTTATGTTGCATCCCCTGGGCTCGACATGCAACAACACAGTATCATTGACGTTTAGGAGCAGGAAACTCCGTGTATCAACCTCCGTTGTGGATACGAGATGGGTTGAGTATATCCCGCCCGATCTAAGAGTAGTCTCCTCGACCGATGGGTTGTACACCCTGTTAAGGAATATGAGTGGAATAATCAGGGGTAAAAGCACAAACGCGAGAAGCAAGGCACCCCTCATTCCAATCACCTCCTCGCCTTAACAGAAAAATAGTAGAGCAGGATAAGAGCTGTATGAGTTAACGTAAAGAGATAGGCGGCGTCAGACCCGATACTCCCAGTAGAGCCAAGGCTTGTTGCTTTCAAAGGAACATTCGTGTCTGTCAGCCTTGAGTCTAAGACTCCCGAAAGGGATCGGAAGACCGGAATATATCCATTTACAGCCAGGTAGGAAGAGAGGTAAGAAGGAGCATAGCCCATCACCGGGAGCAGAGAAGAGTCATGTGAGGCCTCCAACAGGATACCTGCCTTTAAGTCGTATACGAAAAGGAAGGAGTCTATAGGAAATAGCATCAGTTTCACGTTGTCGTAGCCTATCACAGGCACAAATCTAATCATGTTTGGATCCGTCTGAACACGCACCAGATCCACCCTCCACGCCTTATGACTTTTAAGCTTAGAAACCAGATCATAGAAGAGAGTACAGTTCGTCTCTACAGTCGAGTTGAGGTACTCCTTTACAACACAGCCGAACCTCTGCAAGACCCTCCTTGCCTCATCGCTAACCTTACCTGCTCTCAACTCTTTCACATATACGTCTAAAACAGGGTAACTGAAAGCTATAGCAGTCCTTGCGCGCTCAATCCTGACCCCGCTCACGTTATAGTCCCTAGGCCCAGGAATAGAGGCGTTGAATAAGAGAAGATAGCCTACGAAGCCCGTAACATTAGGGCCATAAGCCGGCACACCATAATTGATCCCGGCCAGGATGAAGGACTTGCCTATACTCAGGTCGTAGGGTGTGAGCCAGAAGATCCAGTCTCCGAGAGAGAGCCGGCCTATAGGGTCTACAGTGTCCCCCGTCGAGCCGTCTACTAACAGGATCCTAGAGGTTGAGAACACCTTTTTCGTCCACACCAGGTATTCGTTCCTCTTACCGTCGGGCTCACCCAGGAACTCTATAAACCCCTTAGAATTATTTTCCCTTATCACGGCGGTGAAGTTGTAGAAAACGACAGTATAGTTGATCAAGTAACTTCTCGTCGTGGACGACAAGACGCGCACAACGACCTCGACCTTGTCAGTACTACAAAACTCTATTGGGACCTCCCAACTTTCCGTCAAATGAGAGGTGATATTCTCCTGTCCAGGGACTACCCCCACCTTATACATGCTTATATCAAACACGATCCTGCCCAAGGGTAGACCGACAGCCTCGTATCTCTCGCGGGCGAGTTGTACTAGGGGTGTTCTACCACTTGTAAAATCGCTTGAATTATGGACTACAAGACCGTACTGTAGCATGGCCCCCTCAGATACTCCTGTAGGTTGACCCTCAGTTATCAGCGCTAGTAAACCAAGGATCAGTATTAAAAGAAAAATCTTCTGCAATATTAGCCACCAAGAAGTTGTCTTTCTACTGCGCAATACCCTCCAGGTGCAATTATCACAGAAGCTTTTGAGGAAACAGGGAAGATATAGGCTTTGACAACAGAAGAGAACAATGCTCCAGGGAGAACGAGAATAAATACGAGCAATATTATATGTCTTAGAAAAGCGGAGCTCGAAATGGAATTTTTCATTGTTATTCATTATCAAAATTCTCAAAAACTATTATTTTTTTATCTTCAAGTATAAGTACACTTTTATTCTAGAGTTTGATTTGCCGATTTAATGTTTTTCCTTCTCTTCGGCTCTCTTTATGAGCCACATAGAGAGGAAGTAGAGGCCTACGAATGGGATTCCTAGGGCCAGGTCGCTGAAGGGTGTCGGGTCAGGGGTTATAAGCGCCAGGAAGGTGTAGCCTGCGAAGACTATTATTCTCCAGTTCTTGTTCAGTGTCTCGTAGTTCACGATGCCTATCTTGTGGAGTGTCAGGAGGGCTAGGGGGAACATGAAGAAGACGCCTGTTGCCAGGCTCCCTATAAATATGTCGTTATAGAACTCCTCGATTGAGAAGAAGAGGCTGGCCCCTCCGAGAGTTGCTATCCAGACAGCTGTCGCGAAGACTATAGGCATGACTACGAAGAAGCCATATATGACGCCGGAGAGGAAAAGGCCGAGCGAAATATAGATGTACTTTTTAACTATTCTCTTCTCATGGGAGTAAAGTCCCGGCTCGATGAACTTGTAAAGATAGTAGACCGTCACGGGTGCTAGGAAAGCTATAGTTATTAGCGCTGCAAGGTAAAGGGATGCTGTGAGGCTGTCAAACCAACCGTGTGCTATGAGAACAACGCTGGAGCCTGTGACGCCGAAAAGCTTGGCGAAGGGGTATGCGAACAAGTTGTTCTGGAAGTCGAGCATATAAGTCTTCGTTATGTTCATCGCGTAAAACAATATGGGATAGTATGACCTTGGAAGCTCATTCGGCGCTGGCGCTAAAAGTAGCAGCAGGATAAAAGCCACGTGAAGTATGAGTATTCTCCTTATGGTCTCTAACAGGTCGTAGACATGCTCCAACAATGGCTTCTCAGGTAACTCTTCTTCCTGGCCCGTGTGAACCACCCTCACTCAACACAGAGATCTTCTCGGCACCTAGCAGACTCTACTTGTAAGTCTTTAAGGTCTCCTCCCTTAAGGATATCTATGAGCATTTTAAACGCGTCGCGTCTAACGCTGTAAATCTTGGACAGGTCTTCGAGTAGGCTTTTAGCCGAAACCGCGTCTCCCGTGCTCAGCTTCTCAGAGAGCCTGCGTATGACTTTCTCTGCGCACTCATCGCAGTGTACCACGGCCATGGAGAGATGCTTGACCGTGCACCAGAAGCTCTCTGCCGCTGTTCTCGACTCAGCCCCTTCTCCGCCCTTCATCACGCCTACGAGCCCGAAGAGCACCTCTCCTAGCGTTTTACGCCCCATCCTAAGCCTGTCTATGTAGGTTGAAAGGCTGGGCTCCGCTATCTGAGAATCTATCTCGAGTAGGTGCTGTTCTGCGTGTGCAATGTGGGCTATAGCGTATGCCAGCTCTTGCAGTAGTGCTTCCTCGTATACAGGGGATCTGGCATCAGCCATTTGAAACCACAGTACTTGAAATCTTTGGACTGTATTAACCTTTTCCCGTTCATCGCGTCGCTTATTTAAAAACAAATATATTTGATCGGAATATTGTCTACAGACAGGTCTCCCGTATGGTGACGAAAGCTATAGAATTCAAAAACTTTACCAAGGTTTTTGGTTCGACCATAGCCGTAGACAGTTTAAACCTGGACATTTACGAGGGCGAGATCTTTGGCCTTCTCGGCCCTAATGGCTCGGGAAAATCCACCACTTTGCTGACTCTCTCCACGGTCTATAAGCCTACCCGCGGAGACATCTACGTTTACGGGCACTCCGTCTCCCGAGAAGGAGACATCGTCAGGCGCTACGTGGGTATAGCTTTCCAGGAGCCGAAGGCACTGTGGATAGACACCCCTTACGAGCTCTTGGAGTGGCACGCGAGGGTGGTGGGCTACTCTAGGAGCGAGGCAAAGCAGGTTGTAAAGGAGGTGATGGAACAACTGAACCTTTGGGAACACAGGAAGAAGATGTTCTACCAGTTGAGTGGGGGCACTAGGAAGAAGATCGAGATAGCAAAGGTGCTTATACAGAGGCCGAAGGTAGCCATATTTGACGAGCCCACGGCCCAGGTAGACGTTATCACGAAGCACGCGCTCTGGGATATAATACGCGGCTTAAGGGAGGAAGGCACGACCGTAATAGTAGCCACGAACGACATGTTCGAGGCGGAAAGGATATGTGAGAGAATAGGGATCATCTTCAAGGGCAGGCTCAGGGCCCTTGGAAGAGTAGAAGAGTTAAAGGATCAGATACCCGGGGGAGATATAGTTGAGATCCAGTTTGAGGGCGACGAGGAAAAGGTAAAGAGACTGCTAGACTCACTCTCAGAGATAGGTAAGTACCAGTTCAGCGACCACAGGGTTCGAATATACCTCAACAAGGGAGAGGAGAAGGCTGTCGAGATAATCAACAACTTTACGAGCCTAAATATCAAGGTAAAGAAGGTGATGATTCAGGAGCCAACCCTGGACGACGTGTTCTTCTACTTTACAGGATCCATGCTCAAGGAGGGATAAACATGCACATGCCCGCCCTACGAGAAGACCTGAGAGGGTTATGGCTTCTAGTCATCTGGGATCTCAACAGGATGAAAAGTAGAACTCTTTTCGTCGTCATGCGTGTATCATGGTTTGCCCTACAGGTCTCCCTATTCGGGCTAGCCCTGTCAGCGATGGTGAGGTTTAGAGCGATAGCGGGCACGAACCTTGACTACTACCACTTCTACCTCTTCGGCATATACACCTCCATGCTCTTCTCGATCAGCGTGTCTAAGGCATACGACATAGCAGAGGAGTTCGAGGAGGGTACTATAGAGTATCTTCTCTCACTGCCCTTCCCGAGAAGGGTGCTAGCCCTCGGCAGGTCTATTGGCGGAGGGGTAGCCTCCTTTCTGTTCACCCTGCCCATGTTTGCCTTCATAGTCTACCTGCTAGGCTCCTATGATCCCGTAGCCCTAACAGTCTCTATGATCAGCGCACTAGCCTTCTCGATAGGAGTGGTCGGGTTTGTCCTGACGGTAGTCTTAAGCTTGAAGTCCAGTGATTCTACAGACATAGCTTTCGGCCTCCTCGACGCAATCCTCGTACGTCTGAGCACGGTCTTCTACCCGGCTCTTGTGCTTTCAAAGATAGCACCATACTATTATGCGGCACTGGTAAACCCCTTGTCGCATATGTCGGATCTTCTGAGGACAATATTCTTCTTTGAGGAGTTCAAGGCAATAGCCGTAGCAAACCCAGACCTGATGGCAGCCTATGTGTTCGGCCTGGCTGTCGGGCTTTCCACACTCGCTGTCCTCGTAGTAGAGAAGGCTGTGGAGGGGGGTGGCTGGAAGTGAGCAAATCGGGAGAGTTTAGGAGCATAGCCCTGATAGTCTACAGGGATCTCACAAGGTTCTGGAAGTACAAGTTCTGGCTTGCAGGGCAGATCGGCATGAACCTCGCAGACATACTAATCTATGCGCTCGTCTTCACCAACATGGTCAACACCCAGCTGATCCCAGACTACTTCAAGTTCTTCACGACTGGAGTCATAGCCATAGCGGCATTTGCATCCGCTTTCTCAATTGGGCGTGAGGTGGGAATAGAGATAAGGCGCGAGTACACCCATTACCTTTTAGGCCTCCCATTCACGCGTTGGGTCCTCATAACGGGGAGAATACTTGGAGGAACCCTTAGAGGTCTAATCTACCAGTCAAGCTTCATCCTCCTGGCCGCCTTGCTGGTAGGAGTCCCAGACCTCTATGGATGGCTTTTAATTGCCGTAACATCAACAGCTCTCTCCGCGTCGATGTCCGGACTCGCCATAGCAATATCATCCTCAACAAAGGACTTCAACCTCCAGGCTACCTTCAGGGCGCTCACCTATTACATCTTCTTCTTTTTCTCTAACGTTTTCTACCCCAGGCAAGTCCTGGCTATGCGCTTCCCAAAGCCGTTAGCCGAGGCCATCGGGTACATGCCCGTCTCAATCGCCGCGGACATCTACAGGTGGGCTTTCCGCTACAACCTGGAGATAGATATCGGCCAGAGGTTCCTCCTATTAATGGTTTGGACGACGGGAATGCTGATTATAGCATCCTTAATATACCTCTGGAACCTTACGAGAGGATAGCATGACAATCCTGAAGTCGGACATAGCGGTCCTAGGCTGCGGTTGGACAGGGATACTCCTATCCCTGATGCTTAAAGAGCGCTACCCGAAAGCCAGCGTCGTATGCCTCGACGCCTCAAGGCATCCCGGCGGTCTGCTGCGCACCGAGACGATTGACGGCTACACGTTCGACATTGGTGGCAGCCACATTATATTCTCCCGGGACAGTGATGCACTAAACCAGCTCCTAGGGTTTCTCGATGGGAACACTGTGAGCCACGAGAGGAAGAGCTTCATACTCTACCGTGGCGTCAAGGTACCCTATCCCTTCGAGAACGGGCTCTTTGCTCTGCCGCCTGACATCAGGGCAGAGCTACTCGTAGGCTTCGTGGAGAAGCTCCTAAAGAATAATAGCTCGCCTCCAAAGCCTAAAAACCTGCGAGAATGGGCCTACGGGTTCTTCGGGGAACCAATAGCCGAGGAATATCTTATACCCTACAACGAGAAGATATGGAAGAGGAGGGCAGAAGAGATAGACTCAGACTGGCTCTACACCCCCGGCAGGCTACCATGGCCCGACTGGAGGGACGTCGTACGCAGCGGCGCAGGCGTGCCGACAACAGGCTACAGGGAGCAAGCCACCTTCTACTACCCCCGAGAGGGCGGGATACAGAGCCTCTACGAGGCTGTTTATCAACGCGCCTCCAGGCTGGGGGTTCAGGTGTTAAAGGGAGTAAAAGTAGAGTCCCTTGAGAGGAGGGAGCACTGGAGGATTAACGGAACCGTAGAGGCTGGGCACGTCTTCTCAACCATCCCCTTGAGGGAGCTTGTCCTGGCACTGAACGCGCCCAGCGACGTAAGGCGCGCTTGCAACAGGCTAGATTACAACAAGGTACTTGTCGTGGGGGTTGCAATGAAGAAACCCGCCCCGAACGAGCACTGGGTGTATGTACCGTCCAGGGACCTGGTCTTCCACAGGTATGCTTGGATATCCAACTACAGCCCGAAAAACGCCCCTAAAGGGGCTTCCGCGTTGATCGCCGAGGTAACCCTCGAGCCCAGGGCCAGCGTAAACCCTGAAGCCGTCGAGGAGGCTGTCGTGGACGGACTAAAAGAGATAGGGGTGCTCAGCGAGTCTGGAGCCGAGCTGGTCTTTGCCAAGAGCTGGCTCCACGAATACGGCTACCCAGTGTATACGCTTGGCCACGCCGAGGCCCGTAGAACGGTGCTAGAGTATTTGGAGGGTGTTGGTGTCAAGACGGTGGGAAGATGGGGGTCCTGGCACTACTGGAACATGGACAAGGTTCTAATCGAGGTTAACAGGCTCGTCTCTTCTCTTCCAAGTTCTCCTTAATCTTTTCTAAGCTTTCTGAGAATAGTCGCTACGACAATTATGCCGTAGAATAGTATTCCAAGCAGCCAAGCAGCTACACACAACTCATAGATTAGTGGGGTTAGCGTGGGATTATAGAGAGGATTAATAGTCAGCGGAAAGAAGGGTTTTATATCGGAGTATAGCGGTGCATCAAGCAGTACGTGGAGCTCCGTTCCGATAACGCCAGCCGCGTAAAACGCACGCGCACTAGTCTGTTCACCAGCCTCCAGGAGCAGCAGCTTGTAGAGTGGTGCGAAGCTTTTCTCGAGTAAAAGCATGATATGACCCAGGAGAAGGCCGTAAAGGAAGGCAGCCAGGAAGGTGTGAAGGTAGCCGTGGAGAGGATAATCCAGCCCAAAGATAAATACGAGGAGGGGCTCAATATCTACAGCTATGCTTGCCAGTAGAAATGTGGGGAGGTGCAGCCACCTCCTCAGAGGCAGTCCTAGAGCGAGGCCGGGGCCTAGATGATAAGGCGTGAATGGCATAGCGTCACCGTTACTATGAACGTGTTATTTGATCTTATTCCTTTTGATCAATCCCTAACTTCTGTAGAACCTCTTTTAACGGGAAGCTTTCCCGCATCCTAATCCAGGCCTCCTCGACGTAGAACCTTACGGCAAGCCTCATAGCCTCTCCGTCTATACGCAACACCTCGTCCCCGCTGCGGAAAAACGATGCCAGACTTAGGGCCGAGGCTAGCTGTACAGCTCTGCGCTCGAGCCGCATTGAAAAGGGTAGCGCTCCTGAAGCCTTTATATGCTCAAATATCAGGTCCCTTGCCTTCTCGATTATGCTCAGTTCAGCCTCTGTCAGTAAGACAGGCTTCGGCTTGAAGTCGTTTAGTAAAGGATGTCGTGTCTGTATGGCGTGAACAAGAGTTAGATGATCCCTTATAAGCGGAGCCTTCGAGGCCATCTTTCTCGTGGTGATCCCGAGCATAAGCCTCTTCTGGCTCTCTGCTAGCTCCCGGTACTTCTCCTTTGTTAAGCGGTGGAGCCTGCAGAGCATGCGATCCTCGATCGCGTTGAAGTTCGGGTCGCTGACCGTCACCTCATAGCCCTTTTCGAATACCCTCGTATTGTAGTTCACACTGAAGTATGACGTGAACCTGTAGGGCCCGACCCTGTAAGCCTTTGTCTCGTAGGCTATCACGCCGCCCTCCATGGCTAGCTTCAAGGGCTCAACCATGCCCTTATACCTGAACCAGTCGTTGAACTCCGTCACGATGAAGTTGAACCTCCGACCCGAGTAGGCCTCACCTATAGCTATGAACATTGCGGGAGTCATCCCGCCACAATACCTGTTGAGCCCGGGGAGCCCGTGGGCTGGGACGCCGAGGGACTCATTCCCGAGAATGAAGTCTTTCGTAGCGAATGTCTTGCCGGTACCCGGCTCGCCGAAAAGAGCCAGGTTAAACCCCGTAGCCATGGACCTGTGCCCGTCCCCTGTAACGACCGGCGTGTCCGTCAGGGCGTATTGTTGGGTGAGGGTGAGGAGCTCATCGAAGAAGATCTCCTTCCCGAAAAGGTCGACGAGATAATCTTTGAGCTCTGAGACCCCGAATCTCTCCCCGAATTCCAGTACATCATCCAGCCTTTGATCCAATAGTTTCTTAACGTGAGAGTTGTACTCCTCCTCCATCTCTAGAACCCTGACAAACTCGTCCTCTGCCTGTCTCGTGCTTAGCCTGGGGACAGGCTTGTACTCAACGGACCTTACAAACTCCTCGACTACGGGCCTAATCTCCTCCGGTATAACCCACGCTTTCTCACGTGGTCCGCCGGACTCCCAAACCAGCTCCCAGCGATCCCTCAGCTCTGCAAGCACCTGTGCAGCGTTAAACCTGGATCCATACAGCTCGCTTGCACGGGCAGCCACGGCTGCATACGGGGCCTCGCCCAGCTCTAGCAGGGCTTTTAGCAACGCATAGACCCTTAGACCGTTGAGCCTGAAGGCCTCCCATATGGACGACTTAACCTCTTCCCATGAGCCTTGAAGGCTGAGAACCCCACCCTTCACCGTATAGAATCTTCCCCTAAAAGTGTAATAAGCAAGGTAAGGGGAGAGAGACAACACCTGTGTAAGCTGTTCATCCGTCAGGCGTGAGGCAAGCTCTTCAAGGCTCTTCGGCCAGTCATAGTCCATGCCGAGAACTCCCTTATACACTTTTGCCCGCATCTCCCAGCCTGTAGGCTGTTCAAGCTGCGGCAGGAACCTCCTTAGGAGGAGTACGCGCTCATGAACCTTATCGTAGCCCACCCAGGATCACTTTTCCAATACGAAAAGAATGAAGTGATAGCTGTAATTAAGCTTTACATTAACACCTACACGGTAATCCCTGACAACTCTCTCTAGAATAGCCACAAGTCCTCGCGGGCTAAGAGCCTGCTGAAGTATTAGTATCTAAAAGCCTCGAACCCATGCTACTACCACGGGAGTTACAAGGCCCTCAATCAGGGCTGCCACGAAGATTGCGAGAACTGCGAGAGCAAGCCTCCTCGGCGCGGCACGCAGAAGCCCCTTATATTCTCCAAGTGACCCCTTCAAGGCCGAGCGCCAGAAATTCCAGCCTAGCTCGATGGAGAACCCTATAACGTATAAAACAGCTCCAAGCTCCAGCACTCCGTGGGGCAGTATAGATGCGGCAACGACGAGTGGCGAGTAGCCCTTGAGTACAGAATACGAGGCCACAAGTCCAAGTATAGCTCCATTACCCGCGGCCACGAGGAGGGGACCTATTATGGTGAACCCGAACGCCAATGTCAGCAAGACTACCTTCAGATTATTAAGGAAGATAGCGAGGCTTAGTTGAATGCTTGGCCTCAACACGACTCCAAGACGCTCCCTGATAGCTCCTCCGATCAGGTTAACAAGGTGTTCGGCCGTATCATGGGAATAGAACGGCAGTAAACACCCACCTATAAAGCCTGCCGTGAACACTAGAGTAGTCAGTACTAGGAAGATCCTTTTCATAAGGATATCGCTCTAAGCGGGTTTAAATTCTTGACCCTAGCTGTCTAGCCAGTTGCGTTCTCTTTTTTTCCGAAAGGGTTTCCAGGACGGAGGATTCTAGACCATCACACGTGTTAGCCTGTGCACGGGAATTTAGAAAGCTAGGATTTCGACCTGTGTTCTAGGATCTCCTCTATTTTGACTATGTCTCTAAGCGACACTACGCCAACCAGCTTGTCATTTTTGTCTACGACGATTAGGTGGCGCACGTTATGTTCAAGCATGAGCTGCGCCGCCTTAGAGACTTCCTCGTCTTCCCTAATCTTCACTAGTCCCTCCATTGTTCCCACATCCTCTACGTTTAAGTCGTCCAGACCCCTGTGTTGGGCAAACGCCCTTACGAAGTCTCTCTCGGAGATTACGCCCAAAACCCTACGGTGGTCGCTGGGTGAAACTATCGGTAGAAAGCCGATCTTCTCCTTAACCATTATCTGAGCAGCTACGCGTAGAGGTGTCCCGATCTCAACCACTATAGGCTCCCTAGATGTGAGCGATTTTACATTCATCAAAACTCAGGTATACTGTGCTTTATGCAGTATTTATTAATTATCCGTGGGGAGAAGCAATAGTAGCCCGGCCGGGATTCGAACCCGGGATCTGCGGGTCCAAAGCCCGCCATGCTTGACCGCTACACCACCGGGCTCTACATCTTTATATGGTTTAGAAATTTAAATCTAGCTCTGTCTACTGGACGTCGCTATACCATATCTGCTCATATAAAATGTCCTCCGATATCTTCCATAGTAAGACAGAGATCAAGGCAGACCCAGTGGCTAGCATGAATGCGTTGAGAAAACCGGTCGAGTATTCGACGAATAGTTCGTGCAGGGCGAGCACGATAATAGCGGTTAAGCCCGAGAGGCCCATTATAGCTGTAGCCGTGAGGTCCTCAACCATGTAGAAGCCGCGTGAAGAGTAGCGTACAAGCCTTCTACGAGAGGCTATTCTCACCAGCGTTGAGAGAATGAGAAGTGTTGCGAGAATCATAAGAGGCAAGGCTGTGATTGGCAGGAGTAGCCAGGCAGGCCTTGAGTCATAAACGGCTCGAAATAACGCCAGGAACAGAAGGCCCTCCACATAATACACCGCTGTCTTCGTCATGAGCGAGCGGGTAAGAGGCTTTAGGCTAGCCGGATAGAGCCTGTATAGCCAAAGGTTCGACAGGTCCCGTTGCACGGTGAAAGCAGTCGAAATTGTCGCCTCGCTTGCCAGGAACACTGCACCAAACGAAGACAACGTAAGCGCATCCACACTTATGTTCAACTCCCGGAGCACTACGGCTAGAAGAGAAGAAAAAGCGAGTCCAGTTCCCACAAGGAAAAGATGTCTGCTGCTTGTAATGCTTAGACCCAGGATAACCTTCCTTACAGCTCCATCAATACTTGCATCGCTTAGCCTAACTGTTTTTCTCTTCCATAAACCCATTTCTCTGAGCATCTCGTAGAGAGGCCTGATGTTCTCGGGGTGCGTCACCCTCGAAAGCACTGCGAGCAAAGCGACCATAGCGATAGATGACGCCAAAAGGAGGAGGAACTCAACCACTAAAGTATACGTGTCCACACGCCTAGAGAAAACGTCTATCATAGGTCCCGCGATAGGTGCCCCAGGCAATGTTAGCAATGGAGAGAGCCTTGACAGCATCAGAGAGTGTATCCCGGATAAGGCGAGATACGCGTATCCCGTAACTTCGGGAAGCCTCGTCCTCGACAAGGCGATCCGGGCAAGCGTAGCCAGCATTACAAGCGTCTCCGAGTAAAGAGCTATCAAGGGAAGCGAGAGCATGAAAATAAGGGGACGGGTTGGGCTGGGCTCCACGTAAGTGTATAGCAGCGGGGTGGCAAAGAAAACCAGTGGAATCGTATAGAAGAGGGTCTGAAAAGAGAAGTAGAGAGTCTTACCTACAAGATATTCAGCCATGGTAACCGGTAAAGCCAGAAGCAGCTCGTGTTCAGCCTCCTCGGAGGCGGCTATTTCCCTCCTCCCCCGTATAAGTGTCAGAATGATAGTGACTGTCAAAGTGGCACCAGTGGCGTCCTTTATAGAGTTACGGGTGAGCCCAGCGTTTGTTAACAAGCTAGGGTAGGGTGCCACTCCGCGAATAATGAATGGGGGAACCGCTATGAGAAAGACGAAGAGAGCGAACAGTAATGCCAGGACAGCCCGCCCGGCGCTTCTCTTCAAGAGAGGGTTCAAACCGTTCTTGGCCATGTAAAAGGCTATTTGCAGTGATACTCCTAGCCTCAGTACCCCTCACCCCTTGTGAGTAAGAGGAAGACGTCCTCGAGTGTCGAGTTCTCGCCCGTGGCTGCTTTTCTTCGTATCTCGTCAATGCTCCCCTCTGTTATTATAACGCCCTTGTGAAGTATTCCCACGCGTGTACATAGCCTCTCTACGTTGTAGAGCAGGTGGCTTGAAAGTACAACCGCTGCACCCTCACGCGCAAGCCTGGAAACCTCCTCTCGGAATACCCTCTGACTCTCGGGATCCATCCCTGACGTCGGCTCGTCCATCACGAGGACTTTGGGCCTACTCATCAAAGCGCTAATGACTAACGCCTTCTGTACCGTCCCGCGGGAAAGCTTCCCCATAAACTCGTCCATGTATCTCTCAAGTTCGAAGAGGTTTACGAGTCTCTCAACATAGTCCTCGATCTCAGCCCACCTGAGCCCTCTGAGAGAGGAGACGAACTCCAAAAACTCCCTCACACTGAGGTAGTCGAACCCCACGGTTAGCTCTGGGACATAGCCTGTACAAGACAACGCCTGTAGCCTATGCGTAGCGACGTTATATCCGCATAGCTCTATCCTACCATCATCAGGCCTAACCAGCCCCACTAGAGACTTTAGGGTTGTAGTCTTTCCAGCGCCGTTTGGACCTAGAAGACCGTAGACCTCGCCGGGCCTAACCGAGAAGCTCACCCCCCTAAGTACAGGTACCCTGTTGTAGCTCTTGACAAGCCCCTCGACTAGTATAGCGGTACTCATAAAACGTCTCTCTGAAATTACACGAAAACTTGTTATATTTTTTGCAAAGCCGCCACTGCTCTAACAATGACTTATGGATAGCCCCCCGCGAGTCGCTATTTCAATGCTAGAACCCTACTTTACTTGAAAAATATTTATCACAGAAATAGAAAGATTCAAATAATGCATTTATACAAAGTCAAGTCAATGATGGGCAAAAGACAATATATTGTAAGTATACCGGAAGAACAGTACTTGGAACTTTCCAGCATTGCCAAATCCCTAGGAAAAACCCCCGAAGAGATTGTCACAGAACTAGTCGGGTATTATATAAAGACGAGAACACCCCCCACGCATCCCCCCGGATACGCCTACTCCGATTACGGCGAATAAGGCAACCATACTCTGTACGAAAAACATATATTTTTCTAAAACACCCCCTCCGACACACAGACACTACTCTTTATCAACTCACCTGACAATTCCCCCTATGTGGACACATTCATCAGGGCATCCGAGCTCCCGCGAAAGGGCAGAGAGTACCTCATAGAGGAGATCAGGCCCGGGACAGCCACCCTAGTCTACGGGCAAGTAGAGCTTCTCGAGAAGGCCCTCTACAGGCTCGTGTCTGCATGGGCCTCTAGCGGGGAGCGCTCGCTGATAGTCTCCTTTGTAGACTACCATGAGTCACAGGTAATAGACACGTATACGCTCGCCGAGTATATGCTCTCCGAGAATATGGATCCCGAGGCGGGGCTCAAGCTCGTCTACCTGGCGACACTCTACAATAAGAGGCAGGCTGTCAGCCTAGACTATAAGAGGGTACTGGACCACGTGAGGCCCGGCGTCGTAGCCCTCTACAGGGTGTCCCGTCTCTTCAAGCATGCCGAGTACCCCCTGCTTCTATCCGCCCTCTCGAGGGCCCGGGAGGTCATGATGAGGGGTCTACCACTCGTGGTCTTTGTTGACGAGTCACAGTCGAGGAGAGGCTTGCCGGAAGGGCCCGCTTACCTTCTCCACTTCTCTTCTACTGTGATCAGGCTTAAGGGGCTTAGGGGAGGCTATATCGAGGCAAGCCTGGTAAAGAGCCCCTGGAGGCGGGAGCGCTCGGAGTTCTTCGAAAGCAATATCCGCGCGGTGGAGGGGTGGTTCTAATGGGTCGTGTAAACTACAGCTTTACTCCTAGGCTCAGGGAGGAGGTTCACAGGATAAGACGCGACCTGTGGCAGCTGCTGAGCGCGGAGGAGAGGCTGGCCCTCGAGAGGCTTGAATCCAGGTGGATAGGTAGATCCCACCTGATAGAGTCTCTCTCCACGCCATACCTTCTCGGCGCCATGCTTCTCGTAGCGTTGCTCGACATAGAGGCTAGGCTAGAGAGAGTTGAGGCCGAGCTTGCACGCCTCGAGTCCGGCACGCATGGCAAAGAATAATTCACCCCTTCAACTATTCATCGTGTATGGACGCTAGAAGAGAAAAACTCATAGACTTTGTGCTGCTTGTGCCCCCCTGGCTACTCTTTCTCCTACCCTTCCAACTTCTACGAGCACGCCTCATCGAGGCGATGGTCTTTGTATCACTATCTCTAGCAGTCCTGGTAACCCTGACCGGGAGGGCTAGCCTGCACTTGAAGGGTAAGCTTTGGCCTTTAAGCTCGGCTCTCGGAGCCCTGGTACTCTATGCTATATTCCTTGCGGGGGGAGTCTTCGCCAAGGCTACGGGTATGTGGGATCAGGTTATGGCGGTGTACTCCGTAGCTGGTCCCAGCGTGGTCCAGCTGATAGGCGTCCCCGTCATAGGCTTAGCGGAGGAGGCGTACTGGAGGGGCTTCGTTCAACGCTACTTTACGGAGGGGCTCCTAGGTCTTCCATGGTGGGTTTCCGTTGCCCCGTATTCTCTAGTCCATGTAGTCTCGGGAATGCCCTTACTCGTTCTAGCAGCGATTCCAGTGGGACTCGTAATGGGTCTTATCTGTGAGAGGAACGGGGTCCTAGCCTCAGGAATAAGCCACGCGGTCTGGCTCTATCTCGTCCTGTACGTCTTCCCCGTCAGCTCTATCCTAAGTCCTTAAAAACTGGGCTTTTTGCCGAGAGTCTTCTCGAGCTCGAGGGCTAGCTCGGGCTTGCCCTTCTCTTTAAGCTTAGACTGGAGATCCGGCCAGGGCTGCTTCCTGGCCTCGACCTTGGGGAGTACCTCGACCAGTACCTCAGCGCTTCCAAGCCCAAATGATGACTGAGCCTTGACAACAATCAAGCCTATCCCGGCCTTCTCGATCCTCTTGAACCCTCCCAGAGCCTCTGAGACTTCGAAGGGGATCGCCAGCCAAACAGCGTTGGCTACCTTCTCATTTATTATCTTTACAAGCTTGTCCATGGAGGCCAAGGCCTCGCTGTAAGTCGTAGCCGCGATAGTGGCGTGTACGGCTGGAGGCTGGGTTACGGATATTGCTACAAGGTCTACAGTGACTCCGCCTGGCGTCGTGGCCCCCTGAACAGTGAGGTACCTATTCCCGAATGCTTTGAAACCACACATAGCGAGGTGGTTTATAAGCGCGGGCTTGGTCAGCGTAGGGGGAGTCAATTCAACTCATCTAAAAAATAATTAGACATTCTGGTAATAATGCATATCTATATAATCCTAGGGGGATTTATGCTAATCCAACCTCCATAATCATCATTGGGCCTAGGACAGGGAAAGAAGTCTAGTCTATGTCTTTGAGTTATAACGTCGAGGATGCCCTACGATCAACCCAGGCTTGGTAGCGAGACCCCGTACTCGCGGAGCTCACGCGAGACCGAGTAGACCATCTCAAGCCATTCTCGTCCAGGCCTACCAGTTTTCACGTTATAGGCTTCCCAGAACGGTTTTCCTGGATCGGGGCTTTTAAGCCTCTCCTCGTACCTCTTAAGGAGTTCCTTTACAAGATCGCACACGGACGCGGGCTTAACCCCCTGCTCAGCAATAGCATGGCCAACCTCAGCCATAAACCTTGCCTCAAGTCCGCCGCCGTTAGGAGCCGTGCCGTTAGCGGGTACTGGGCCTAGCAGGTGAAGCCCATACGCAGAGGCGACTATTGTGTTAGCGGCTATCTCGTATAAGTATTCATGTGTTCCCAGGCCGAAGGCAGGCCATATGTCGCCTACCAGGGGCAGCCTGAGGTGCTCGTTAGCCAGCCCTACGGCGCTTTGAACCCACATACACTCAGGGGCAGACGTCGCCTTCTTAACTATATGCGTAGGGTGTATCAGAACATACCCAGCCCTGTAAGCGGCCAGGGCGAGAAGGGTCTCCGCCACGGCTACAATAGCTGAGCCAGCAGGCCCCCTCGCGAATCCACCGACTATAGGATCCACTAGCGCGGCTCCTATGATCCCGTTCTCCAGTCCAACCTCGGCCTTAGTGAGCTGGGCGTAATCGGCCTTCAGCTCGTTGAGCACGGGCAACAGGTGAGCATCACCCGTAACTAGTAGACCCGATGCTATCGCGGCGAGGCTCGCAGTGCTTGAAACACTGCTCTCAGCCGCCAGGAGATGCATCCCAGGTCTTCCCGCATCCCTTAAAGCCCTCCTGAGAGACAAAAGCTCCCTAACACCCGCGACAGCCTCGCTAGGCGCACCCGCCCTCACACGTACCCCTGAGACCTCCTGTATGCTCCCATGATCTAAAGCGTCGACGAGGGGCTCGACAGCATACGAGAGTGCCGAGGGATAAAAGTACTCCTCTGGCACCGGTGTGCCGGCAAGTCCCCCGAAGACGAATGGCCTAAGAGTGTCGCCCGGCAGCCTAGACTTTAAAACCCTAGTGTCCAAGCCCCTCCCCAACAAGAGTTCGCACGGCGCGCTCGTCAACGCCTCTCGAAGCTCCTCGACAGTGAACTTGGCAACCCTGCTCTCCTCAACGATGTAGAGGCCTGTGTCCGCGGCAAGCGTGAAGCCTGCCTCGAATACCGCCTTGCCTAAACCTGGATCCGTAGCCACAGGGCAGGCAGGGTCATAGGTTATGCTGTACTCTTTCTCGAGCTCGGCCACTCTTCGAGACACGCGTTCCAGGTCGAACTTCTTCTGCTCAACATACTCGCCCTGCTTGGCTCTAGCCTCCACCTCAAGGGGCGTCAACATAGAATCCAAGATTACCATGCGTGGTAAAATATATTTGATCTACACTTTCCTTTTACCCTTCACGAGCTCCCTACACACGGTGACGGCTTCCACGGCATCCCTAGCGTAAGCGTCCGCCCCGATCTCACGTGCGAACTCTAGGGTTACAGGTGCTCCCCCAACGATAACCTTCACTGAGTCCCGAAGCCCGGCCGCGCGCAGGGCCTCAATCACGTTCCTCATCTCAAGCATGGTTGTGGTCAGGAGAGCGCTCATGCCGACTATATCCGGCCTGTACTCTCTCACAGCCTCGACGAAACGCTCCGGAGACACGTCCACTCCAAGGTCTATAACCTCGAAGCCGTCTATACGGAGCATCACGGCTACAAGGTTCTTTCCGATGTCATGTATATCGCCCCTCACCGTCCCAATCACGACCCGCCCCTTGTACTCGCCACTCTGCTCCTTCGTTAGAACAGGGAGAATATACCGCTGCATGACGGCGTTGAATATCTCGGCTGATATCATCAGCTCGGGCAAGAAGTACTCGCCCCTCTCGAACCTGAACCCTACCTCCTGCATCCCCGGCCTCAACCCCCTCTCTACGACCTCGTGTGGACTGCAGCCTTGCTCGAGAGCTTTTGTGGTGAGGGAGTCCACTCTCGACTCGTCTAGCTCTGCAAGAGCCCCCTTCAAAGATTCTAGGAGCTCATCGCAGCTCACGCTACAGTGTTAATGGAGGATAAATAAAAACTTGGTTATCCGCTTATGCATTACTCGAGGATTAGAATCTGCTTCTCGGGCACGAATCTCCACGACTCGCCTGGCTTCAATAGCCTATACTCTACTATGCCTCCGTCCTCGACCTCCTCGACGCTCACAATGCCTGCCCTGAACCCCTTCTCCGCCAAGATATATACCAGGTCCTCGAAATAGTCGTAGAAGCCGCAAGTGACGCAGAAGCTCCCCCTGAACTCCACCGTGAACCTCTCGCCCTCTATTCTAACTAGTCTTGCCGTCGCCTCAGAGCCGTGAAGCTTGTTAAACTCTTCAATAGCCGCCGTTACCGCCTCCAGGAGATTCATGTGAGAAGAAAACCGTGAAAGAAATTTAAAGATATCTGGGGTTGTCTACGCGTAGTAGTCTCTCTTCGTGAGCTGTAGGAAGAGCTCGCGGAGCTGCTCGACCTCCTTCTTCACGCGGGGATCCTGTAGCTCTATCCTCCTCTTCTCGTTGGACTCCAGGACGAATTCGAAAAGCTTCGAGGGGACCTCCTTGTATATTATCTTGGTGTTAGGTATTAGGCAGTGCCCCCCTATAAAGTCGGGGTAGTACACAGGCCTATCGTGGAGGACACTGTGGACCTCAGCGGTAAACTCCGCTATCGTCTTTAGACCAACCCCATACCTTCTAGCGATACGGTCTATCTCCTGCCAAGCGGCTATCATCACAGCCCTGTACACGGTCTCCCATATCTTGGCCAGCTCCAGTGCCTCAGGCTCCTCCTCGGAGACTCTGACCTTGAGCCCCATCGCCTCGAGGTGGGAGCGAGCCACGTCCGCGAACCCCTTCGGGAGGGCTGAAACCCACTTCGGCCAGAAGTAGAGGTGCTCCTTTATCTTGGGGTGCTTCCCCCTCACAGGCGAGAACGCTACTGGTAGCCCTGTCTCGCCGTGCAGCCTCCTAGTGGTTCCGGGAGCCACGGTGGAGTGCACTATGAGAGCTTTTGGTTT